>SWDH01000038.1:54121-105477 GCA_005116945.1 Nitrospira sp. | reverse complement strand
TTCAAGGTGTAATAACGCCCGGTACTGAGGTCCAACAACACTGTCTCGCCCTCCATGCTCGTGCCTTGGACATCGGGACTTGTCCGCAACATGATGCCATCGAGCTGTGTTCGGTCGATCGAAGATCCAGTCGTCTCAGACAATGTCGTTGTAGCTGCTACATCTGCCATCAGCCATCCTCCTTGCTTGGTCATTGCCGGGCTTCTCTCTTATGAGCCCTGTGCCGGAGACGACTGTCTACGCCGATCTCTGGTAGCCTTGAACACGCCCTGTCGTCGTCTTCAAGAAAGGTAGCCCGGCATTGGGTTTCTGCCTATACCCACAAAGACCAAAGCAAGCACCCAACCTTGGTAGGTGGCAAGGAAGCACCCGCATGAATTCATAGCTTTCTGGCTTTGTCGATCATGTGAGCAAGAACGTGACAAGCCTCGTGGCTCTAAGGGAGACGCTGAAAGCAGGCATGAAACGGAGAAAAGAAATTCACGGGGTGTGAACCTGGAAAGCGACAGGCTGCAGGACAAACCCGCCATCATCAACATAGACTAGTCCGACAAGAAGACAGGCTGGCCGATCCTTACGAATCGGCCAGCGGTTCAGACTGCTACTACTTTTCGCATTCACGACAGACATAGCCGGACTGACCCGCCGTGATGTCGCGCAGCAACTCATGCTTCACCACCACCGGCTGGACATACTGCTCTTTCTTCTGTTCCATTGTTCCTCACCTCCTTTCTTGTTCAAGTAACCCTTCCTGAATTAATTCATTGGCTAATATGACCAGATCGTCGAAGGCTCGCTCTGGCACAACGTCAAACCGTTCGCAGATTGCCGTATGGATATCTGCAATCGTGCTCTGGCCTGTGCAATGCTCCCAAATCACGCTCCCTAATCGGTTCAACGTGTAGTACCGTCCACTGCTCAGGTCCAACAACACTGTCTCGCCCTCCATGCTCGTGCCTTGGACATCGGGACTTGTCCGCAACATGATGCCATCGAGCTGCGTTCGGTCGATCGAAGATCCTGTCGCCCCAGGCAATGTCGTTGTAGCTGCTACATCTGCCATCAGCCATCCTCCTTGCTTGGTCATTGCCGGGCTTCTCTCTTACGAGCTGCTGTGCCGGCAACGACTGCCTACTTCGATCTTCGGTAGCCTCGAACACGCCCTGTCGTCGTCTTCAAGAAAGGTAGCCCGGCATTGGGTTTCTGCCTATACCCACAAAGACCAAAGCAAGCACCCTACCTTGGTGGGGGGAACGTCGCACGCGCATAAACGCATGTTGGTGGCTTTGTTAGATCGAACGAGCGAGAGGCTGAAGGTCCTGGTGGTTCCTGGCATAAGAAATCAAAGAAGCATAAGCAGAGGAAGAGACGGTGCGCGGCGTGATCGGCGAGAGCCATGAGCCGTGAAACCCGACTATCAACAACAAACACAGGCCCGACAAAAAGAAAGGCTGGCCGATCTCTGTGAACCGGCCAGCCCCCTTAGCTTACTTAATCCTCGCAACGCTTTTCCGAACCATTGCAATTGTTATTGCCCGAACTTTGCGCAGTGATGTCCCGCAACAGTTCGTGCCTCTCAAGCGCTGGCTGCACATATGATTCTTTCTTCGCTGTGTTCATGCTTGCTCACCTCCTTTCCTGTTGAAGTAGCCCCTCCTGGATCAGATGGTTGACCAGGGCGACGAGATCGTCTAGGGCCCGCTCAGGGGCGACATCAAAGCGGTCGCACAGGACCGCATGGATCTCGCTGATTGTGCCGTGGCCGGTACAATGCTCCCAAATAACACTGCCCAATTGGTTCAAGGTGTAATAACGCCCGGTACTGAGGTCCAACAACACTGTCTCGCCCTCCAGGCTCGTGCCTTGGACATCGGGGCTGGGTCGGAGGATGGTTCGGTCAAGTATCGTACGATCGATGGGATAGTCTGAGGTGATTGAAGGTGGGGTTGCTTGTAGAGGGGTCCAACATGGGTCCTTCTTCCGTGATCTGATGGTTTTCTATTTGCTCCACGCGGCAGAATTATGTTCTCCGATCCATCTCTCTCAACAATAAGACTAATGAGAGGTCGGACTGAAAGCTTGACTCACAACGCTCATGACGAACTGCTTTTGCCCATTTGTCCCTGGCTCTGCCAGGGGAAATCAACGTTGTTGGCTCAGAACGTGAGGCGTCACCGGTGTTTCGCATCGAGGTTGGATGCGCAAAGCATTTCTACTTATTCTAGCCTAGGATACCAATGGTAACTGTTTGTGACGGTATCAGAACTAGTGCTATTTGAATAGCCGTACTTTGAGGGGACAAGCAGAAAACAGCGTGCGGCACATTTCTGAACAATGTAAACCTTGCGTGCTAGCTCTAATTGTGCTTGAACTCGTCGGTCAAACGTTCTCCTTGGAGGTGTTTCCTTAACGGAGGGAACTTACGACTCTACGTATGGGCACCGTGGATAGAAGAGTTTGCGTTTGAGGGCTAGGGAGATGGTTCGAAGAGGCCAAGCTGCCATTCCTCAGCGCGGGTCAGAGGAATGGGGTAGCGTTCGGTAAAGCAGGCGTTGCAATACTGGTCAGGTCTACCAGGAGAGGCGTTTAGCATGCCATCGAGACTCAAGTAGGCAAGGCTATCTGCCGTGATGTACTTCCGAATCTCTTCGGTCGTGTGACTGGAGGCAATGAGTTCTTTCTTAGTAGGCGTATCGATACCGTAGAAACAGGGCGAGATAATCGGCGGCGAACTGATGCGCATATGCACTTCTTTGGCTCCGGCATTACGAAGCATCTTCACAATTTTACGGCTCGTCGTACCCCGCACTAGCGAATCATCGACTACGACAACACGCTTTCCCTCCAGCACCTCAGGCACAGCATTGAGCTTCACTTTTACGCCAAAGTGGCGGATCGATTGTTCCGGTTCGATGAAGGTGCGGCCGACATAGTGATTTCGAATCAGCCCAAGTTCAAATGGAATCCCCGCTCCTTCGGCATAGCCAAGCGAAGCAGGCACCCCAGAGTCCGGTACCGGAATGACGATATCCGCCGGCACCGACGATTCCCTCGCTAGTTGCCTCCCCAAGGCCTTACGCGTGCCATACACCGCATTGGCTCCGAAGATCTTGCTGTCCGGTCTGGAAAAATAGACATACTCGAATACACACATGGCCGGACTGGCAGGAGCAAACGGCTTATGACTCGTCACACCCTTGTCGTTCAGCAGAACTAACTCGCCTGGTTCGATCTCACGGACCACTTCAGCTCCGAGCAGATCGAACGCGCACGTTTCCGACGCCACGAGGTAGGTGTCGCCCAAACGGCCAAGGCAGAGAGGCCGGA
Source organism: Nitrospira sp. (assembly GCA_005116945.1). Lineage (GTDB taxonomy): Bacteria > Nitrospirota > Nitrospiria > Nitrospirales > Nitrospiraceae > Palsa-1315. The sequence continues at coordinate 102,150 of SWDH01000038.1, read as the reverse complement.
ATCCATGAGGGTCTCGTACTGCAATAACCCCCTCGTCCGTCTGCAAGACGATCGAAAAGGCTCCGCGCACTTGGCTCAATGCGTCGATGATGCGGGCCAGCAACGTATCGGCCCGTGAATGGGCGATCAGATGGATGATGACTTCGCTGTCGGAACTGGATTGAAAGATCGCGCCGTAGGCCTCGAGCTCGTGCCGCAACACTTGGGCATTGATGAGATTGCCGTTATGGGCAAGCGCCAGGTTCCCAAGCGCAAAATTGACCGAGAACGGCTGAACGTTCTTGAGGTCATTCCCTCCAGCCGTCGAGTAGCGATTGTGACCGATCGCCATCGAACCGATCAATTGATCGAGCGCCTTGGTATTGTAGATGTCCGCGACAAGCCCCTTCCCCTTATGAATATAAAACTGCTCGCCATCGCCTGAGACAATGCCGGAAGCTTCCTGTCCGCGATGCTGCAGGGCATACAAGCCCAGATAGGCGAGATTTGCCGCTTCCTTGTGGCCGTAAATGCCGAAGACAGCGCATTCGTCGTGAAACTTGTCGGGAGTGATCAGCGGTAAGGGGTGATGCGTAAGGCGTGAGGTAATTGAAGGCAATTCTCGGTTCTGACTCATAATCCCGTTTACCTTTAACCCTTCACCCCTGACGCCTAACCCCTCACGTCCCGTTCAGGGTGCGTTCAATCGAAAAAGCCCATCGGTCGTACAGTTGATCAACAGGGAGATCGATGTGGCAACCTTCGCTCCATTGCCCCTCCTCCACATCGATAACGAAACGGTCTCCTCCTACAGCCCCGATTTTGGTTGCTGGAATACCTGAGTCCCAAGCGCTATTTAATACCCTGTCCACCATTCCTGGCTTTACCGAAAGAATGACCCGCGATTGGCTCTCACCGAACAGGAGGGCATCCAGCCGCAAGGTATCGAGACCCAACTTTATCACAGCCCCTCGCCTAGTGTCCGGGGCAGAAATACAACATTCAGCCAATGCGATAGAGAGCCCACCATCCGAGCAATCATGAGCTGATTGAACAGATCCATCATGTATTACTTTCAGCATAAAATCATGAAGCATCTTCTCTGCCTCTACGCTCAGTAACGGTGGGGATCCCTGTTCTCGATGATGGTGCACTTTCAGGTACTCGCTACCACCCAGGTCTTCTTTCGTCTTACCTAAGAGAAGAATCACGTCGCCGTTCTGCTTGAACCACTGGGTCATCGTCTTATCAGCTGACTCGATCAGACCCACCATCCCTAACATCGGGGTGGGATAAATCGAGAGACCGTTCGTCTCATTGTAGAAACTTACGTTACCACTGACGATAGGAATCTTGAAATACTCACAGGCATCCTTCATCCCCTCGATCGCCAACACAAACTGCCACATGACTTCAGGACGTTCAGGGTTGCCGAAGTTCAAGCAATCCGTCAGCCCGATCGGCTCCGCACCGGAGCAGACCAGATTCCGCGCCGCCTCGGCCACCGCAAGACGAGCCCCTTCATACGGATGCAGCAAGCAATAGCGGCTATTACAATCCACCGTCATCGCAAGGGCTTTATTCGTCCCCTTGATCCGAACCACCGCAGCATCGGAACCTGGCCGGACCATCGTGTTGGTCCGCACCATATGGTCGTACTGTTCGTAGACCCAGCGTTTACTCGCAATCGTCGGCGACTCCAACAGGGACAACAGCGCCGCACTCGCATCCTTTACATCGGGTAGCGCATCGTAGTTCAAGTTGGTCAGCATGTCCTGATAACCCGGCGGCGAGTAGGGCCGCTCATAGCGTGGGCCATCATCGGCCAGCGACTTCGCCGGAATCTCTGCCACCACCTGGCCCTGATCTTTCACCCTGAGAATGCCATCGCCCGTGACCCGCCCCACCACCGCCACATCAAGATCCCATTTCTTACAGATTCTGATGCACTCCTCTTCCTTACCCGCCTGCGCCACCATCAACATGCGTTCTTGCGATTCAGATAGCATCAATTCATAAGGTGTCATGCCCGGCTCACGCCGAGGCACATCTGTCAAGTCCAGGTCGATTCCGTTACCGGCACGCGACGCCATTTCACAGGACGAACTAGTCAACCCTGCTGCCCCCATATCCTGAATGCCAACGAGCAAATCTCCCGCCATCAGTTCAAGACAGGCTTCCAGCAACAGCTTCTCGGTAAAGGGATCGCCCACCTGCACGGTAGGCCGCTTCTGCTCCGACTGGTCGTCAAAGGAATCGGAGGCCATCGTCGCACCATGAATTCCGTCACGGCCCGTCTTCGAGCCAAAATAGATGACGGGATTACCGACCCCAGCTGCCGTTCCAAGAAAGATCTTGTCCTTGTGCGCAATGCCGAGGCAAAACACGTTCACAAGCGGATTCTGCGAATAGATATCGTTGAAGACGATTTCGCCCCCGACCGTAGGCACACCCATGCAGTTGCCGTACCCCGCAATGCCCGACACGACACCCTTGACCAGATGCCGGTTCTTCGCATGATCGAGCCCACCAAACCGCAACGCATCAAGCAAGGCAATCGGGCGCGCCCCCATTGTAAAGATGTCGCGCAGAATCCCGCCTACCCCAGTCGCCGCACCTTGATAGGGCTCGATGAACGAAGGGTGATTATGCGACTCCATTTTGAAGACCGCGCAAAGGCCGTCACCAATATCCACCGCGCCGGCATTTTCCCCCGGCCCCTGAACCACCCGAGGCCCCGTCGTGGGCAATTTTTTAAGGTGCACGCGAGAACTCTTATAGGAGCAATGCTCTGACCACATCACCGAGAACATACCCAGCTCAGTGATATTCGGTTCCCTTCCGAGTATCTCAACGATCTTCTTATACTCATCGTCCGTCAAATTATGCTGCGCGATGAGATCTTTGGTCATGAGCGGGCTTATCGGTCTCATATTGAAGGCTTCACGTCCTCATGCAGGGATCATCTTGAGCTGCTTCTTATTCCCCTTGAGCGACTCCAGCATCGAGAGGAAAATCTGCTTTCCGTCGTCATTGCCCAATACCGCTTCCGCGCAGCGCTCTGGATGCGGCATCATGCCGAGCACGTTGCCTTCGGCATTAATGATCCCGGCAATGTTGTCGAGTGAGCCGTTTGGATTCGCGTCCGGGGTCACCTTGCCCTCCGGCGTGCAATAGCGGAGTACGATCTGCGCATTCGCCTGCATTGACGCAAGCGTGACCGGATCGGTGTAGTAGTTCCCGTCTGCATGGGCGATCGGAATCTTGAGCACCTGGCCAGACTCATAGGCGCTGGTAAATGAGGTGGCTGCATTTTCAACCTTCATCGACACATCCTTGCAGATGAAATGCAGCGACTTGTTCCGGAGCATGGCCCCTGGTAGCAACCCTGCTTCGAGCAAAATCTGAAATCCGTTGCAGATGCCGAGCACCAGCCCACCCTTCTTCGCAAACCCCTTCACCGCCCCCATCACCGGCGAGAAGCGCGCGATGGCGCCAGTCCGCAAATAATCGCCGTAGGAAAACCCGCCCGGCAGGACGATCGCATCCAGCCCTGCAAGCAAGGTCTCCTTGTGCCAGATCATCTCCACATATTGTCCCAGCACATTTTTAAAGATATGCTGGCAGTCGTGATCGCAATTACTACCAGGGAAAATGACAACACCAATTTTCAGCATCCGTAGCCTACTCGTTTCACAGTTTACGCCGTGAGCTCGTACCGATATTCTTCAACGATCGTGTTCGCCAAGAGCTTCTCACACATCTGCTTAACCTCAGCCTCGGCCTTGACCTTATCTTTCTCTTCGAGGTCCACTTCCATATACTTTCCGACCCGCACATTGCCCGCATTCTTGAACCCCAGAGAATCGAGCGCATGCTCGATGGCCTTCCCCTGCGGGTCGAGGATCCCCTGCTTCAATGTCACATAAATCTTGGCTTTCACTGTGTATTCTCCTGATCAGATGCTTTGGGCTGCCTATCGATGTATCTCCTGATCCATAAAACCCCCGCAGCCGTCCCGACCCCGGCCAGAGCCAGCGCCACCATCGGCCAACGCCAGCGCGAGCCTTCTATGCGATAGGCCAGTACAGCCACCAACGCCGTGGAGACCAAAATGGATAAGACCAACCCATAATTCAGGAACCATCCCCGAAACCCCTTCACAATTCTCCTCTCTTCACTTCCCGCCTCCCTCCCATAAAGGAAAGATTTGGAAACTCCCGAGAGAATGGTGGGGTTGTCCTCGACTGCGCGCGTCCAACGAGGGCCTTCCCAGGCCGCGCATTGCGCGAGCAAAGAGGACGGCCCCACCATCCCCTCATCCGCACACCCTTTTCAGCACTTCCTGATACGCCTCTTCAATCTTCCCCAAATCCTTCCTGAACCGATCCTTATCCATCGACTCCTTCGTCGTCTGGTCCCAGAATCGGCAGGTGTCTGGTGAAATCTCATCGGCCAGGATCAGCTGGCCGTTGTGCAGCCCAAACTCCAATTTGAAATCGACAAGGATCATCTGTCGTTCACCGAAGAACGGGTGCAACAGACTGTTGACTTTCAACGCGAGCCTTTTGATCTCCGTCATCTGTTCCGGCGTCGCCAGCTTCATCAAGCGAATATGCTCATCGGCAATCAAGGGATCGCCCAGGGCATCGTTCTTGTAGTACCACTCCACAATGGCCGGCTCGATCGGATCGCCCTCTTTCAAGCCCAAACGCTTTGCCAAGCTGCCTGCCACCACATTGCGAACCACGACCTCGACCGGGACAATCGTGACCTTCTTCGTGAGCAGTTCTCGGTCACTGAGGCGCTCGATAAAATGTGTCGGCACACCGGCCTGTTCCAGCAACTGAAAGAGCCGCTCGGACACTTTATTGTTGATGACGCCTTTTTCAACGATGATACCGCGCTTCTGCGCGTTGAACGCCGTCGCATCGTCCTTGAAATACTGGACGACCTGGTCCGGCTTATCCGTCGCAAAGACCTGCTTGGCCTTACCTTCGTAGAGTAGTGCGCCTGTGGGCATAGGTTAGCCTCGAACCACAATCATAATTACTGAGCCAACACCTCGATGATCTCGTCCAAGGATCTGACCGTTCCCAGCAACGTCGGATGACCGAAGCGTCGATTATGCCGGAACTCCTTCACCTTCTCCAATGCCAGAATCAAGCTTTGAAAGTCCTCCAGCCGCGATGTTTCGAAATAGGTGATGAAATCCAGATCGTCGAGGCCGGTCGCATGATACAGCTTTCGCTTCACCGTCTTGCTATAGGGCAACGCGGCTTCGGTATGCTCTTGCATCATCGCTCCACGCTGTTCTTGCGACAGAGACCACCAGTCCGCATCCTTCCGGATGGGGATCACGATCACGTAGGGTTTTGGCCCAGGCTCGCTTAATACCTTTAGCTCTGCTTTAATATTATCCGACATACCAGCAACATAGTTGGCCTTTTTCGTCAGGCCAGAAAATATTGTGCTGCCGGTCAGGTGCTTGCCAAAGAGGCTGCCTTGAAGATCCAGAAGAAATTGTTGGGTCTCACGCAACTCACTTGCGTGAACACGAAAGAGTAGGTCCGCATGATCGGATAGTCCGCGAAGAAGATAGACATCGATCGCCAGTTTCTCTCGATGCTGCTCAACCACTCCCTTTAGAATGGTCAATTGCGCGATGCGAACTGCTTGATCCTGCTTCCCCCACGCCTCATCGAGGCTATAGGAGGCGAAGGTGCCATAGACGCCAGGTTCGCTGAGAAGCTTATCGCGGTCAGCGGCCTTAACGGCCGGAACCGTTATCAACCAAAGAATCAGTACAACAAGAGTCATACACACAGAAATCAATCGTTTCATCGTGTTCTCCCCTTCCCTGATTTCCGGGCTCCCGATCCGAACACCCGGTGATAAATCTTATCAATATGGCGCAAATAATATTTCGGGTCGAAACAGGATTTTATCTCTGCTGCCGTGAGATGTTTCGCGACAAAAGGATCTTTGCCGACTAACTCTTGCAATGGCCCCACCCCTTTCCATGAAGCCATGGCATTGCTTTGAACCGCTTCATACGATTCCTTGCGCTGCGCACCCTTCTCAATGAGCCGCAACAGCAGCCGTTGCGAATAGACCAATCCCCCGGTGAGGTCGAGGTTACGTTTCATATTGTCGGGGTAGACCACCAAATGCTTGATGACGTCGGTGATCCGCGCCAACATATAATCGATGAGGATCGTACTGTCCGGCATAATCACGCGCTCGACGGACGAATGACTGATGTCGCGCTCGTGCCACAGCGCGACGTTCTCCATCGCCGCAAGACTATTACTTCGCACGACACGCGCCAGCCCACAGAGATTCTCTGAAGCGATCGGGTTCCGCTTGTGCGGCATGGCCGAGGACCCTTTCTGCCCTTCTGAGAAATACTCCTCCGCTTCGAGCACCTCAGTCCGTTGTAGATGGCGAATCTCCGTCGCAAACTTTTCAATGCTCGCAGCTAACAATGCCAGCGCCGAGGCATAGGAGGCATGGCGATCTCGCTGCACGATTTGATTCGAGACGGGGTCCGGCGTGAGACCTAGCTTGGCACAGACGTATTCTTCCACTTCAGGCCCTTGATGTGCGAACGTCCCCATGGCACCCGAAAGCTTCCCCACGGCAATTTCCTGCCGAACGTGCCCCAGCCGCTCCCGGTGCCGACAGGCTTCTTCGTACCAAATAGCCAACTTGAAGCCGAACGAAATCGGTTCGCCATGAATGCCGTGCGAGCGGCCAACCATCACCGTATGTTTGTACTTCAGCGCCTGCCGCTTCAACACAGCGATCAGCTCGTCAAGATCATCGAGAATGAGGTCGAGCGCCTCCGTCATCTGCACGGCCAAGGAGGTGTCGACGATATCCGATGAGGTCAGTCCCATATGGAGGAACCGATGCTCCGGCCCCACTGATTCCACCAACGATTCGAGAAAGGCAATGACATCGTGTTTCGTCACCTTCTCGATTCTGGCGATGCGCTTCACATCGATGGTGGCCTTCTTCCCGATACGAGCCGCGGTGCCGCGAGGGACCTGTCCCGCCCGTTCGAATGCTGCACAGGCAGCCAGTTCGACGGCGAGCCAGATCTCGTACTTCCGTTTCAATTCCCAGATGGCTTTCATCCTGGAACGGGTGTATCTATCGATCATGGCAATCCGAAGTGCTGAGTATTGAGTGTTGAGTGTGAATGGGCCTGTTCATTTTTCCTCACCCTTTACGCCTGACACCTCACGTCTTTTAATGGCTAGCGTCAATTCCTTGCCCAAGATTTGATCCAGAATGCCGTTGACAAATTTCGACGCATCGTCGTCGCCAAAACTTTTCGCTAATTCGATGGCTTCATTCACTGTCACCTTGGCCGGCACATCATCCATCCACAGCAATTCATAGGCGCCGGCACGCAAGATATTACGGTCCACAATCGGCATACGGCTAACTTTCCAATTCGTCGCATATTTCCCGATGAGGGCATCCAACTCTTTTTTCTTTTCCAACACTCCGGCTACGAGCCGCTCAGCGAAGGCCTTCACCTCATCCGTGGACTCGTTTTCCTTCCAGAACAGATCCAGCCAGAGGCCCGGTTTGCCATGAATGTCATACTGAAACAGAATTTGGAGTGCTCGCTCCCTCGCGTGATGGCGTGAGCCCATAGCTAGGCTTTCCGCTTTCGCGGCGCCCGTATCTTATCTGATGTTTTACGTTTTACGTTTAACGCGTCACGCGTCACGCTCGGCGGAACTCCCTCGGCCACCCGCAAAAGACGCATGACCGTTGCCATTTCGATTGCAGACTTGGCGGCCTCTCCTCCTCGGTTGAACTTAGCCGGATCAGACCGTTCGATCGCCTGTGCGATCGTATGCGTCGTGAGCACGCCGAAGATGATCGGTACGTCGGCATCCAGCGCCGCCTGCCCAATCCCGCGACTGGCTTCTGCGCTGATGTAATCGAAATGCGGTGTATCTCCTTGAATGACAGCCCCCAGACAAATGATCGCATCAAACCGCTTCGTCCGTGCCATCGTCCGAGCCACCAAAGGAATCTCAAAGGCCCCTGGCACCCGCACCGCTTCGATGTCGTCAGCCTTCACCCTCTGTGCAATCAAGCCGTCGACGCAGGAGCTCAGCAGTTTGCTCGTGACGAACTTGTTAAACCGCGCGACGACAATTCCAAACCGTAACCCCGTCGCATCGTGTGAACCTTTATGAAGTTTCATGTACTAACAGTCACCTTCCACTCAGCCAAGACGTTCTGATTAGGCTGCTCAAAATGGTCATCCAGCGAGGCCGCAGAAGAGAAACGACCGCAGGCGTTTCCCTTCTCACCCACCCTCTCCGAGCTGCCAAGACAGCTCTCTACCCATGTGGGGTACGTTGAGGATCGTTTTGAGCTGAAAACGAAGCTGGGGGCCATTTTCAGCAGCCGTTATACCTTCTTGAGAATGTGCCCCATCTTATTCTTCTTCGTGCGCAGATACCGCACGTTCGCTGCGCGCGGCTGAATCTCGATCGACACACGCTCCACCACCTTTAATCCATAGCCTTCGATACCGACGATCTTGCGCGGATTATTTGTGATGAGCTTGATCTGGTGCAGTCCGAGATTGACGAGGATCTGCGCCCCAACCCCATAGTCGCGCAGGTCCGCCTTGAATCCCAATTTCGCATTCGCTTCCACTGTATCGCACCCCTGATCTTGCAACCCATAGGCTCTGATCTTGTTAAGTAAACCGATGCCACGCCCTTCCTGATTCAAATAGAGCAGTACTCCTCGCCCTTCTTTTTGAATCACCTCCATCGCTTTATGTAACTGATCCCGGCAATCGCATCGCAACGAGCCAAGGGCATCGGCCGTCAAACAGCCTGAGTGCACGCGCACCAGCGTCGGATCACCGCCCTCTACACGCCCTTTCACCAGCGCAATGTGCGTGACCCCATCTAATTCGTTTTCGAACGCCACGGCTTCAAAATCGCCGAACATTGTCGGCAACCGGGCACTGGCCATCTTCCGCACAAAGGGCTCCCGCTGCATGCGGTATTCGATGAGCGCCTTGATCGTCACCATCTTCAACTTGTGCGCTTTCGCGAATTTCCCCAGTTCCGGCACGCGCGCCATCGTGCCGTCCTCGTTCATGATTTCGCAAATCACGCCGGCAGGAATGAGCCCGGCCAACCGCGCCAGATCGACAGACCCTTCCGTCTGCCCCGCCCGCTTCAGCACACCGCCTTGTTGCGCCTTGAGCGGAAAAATGTGGCCAGGTCGCGCCAGATCGCCAGGTTTGGACTTAGGATCAATTGCCACATGAATCGTCGTGGCTCGATCCGCCGCCGAGATGCCCGTTGTAATATCTTTCCTGGCATCGATCGACACCGTAAAGGCCGTGCCGAAGGTTGCCGTGTTCTCCACGGCCTGCTGCGGGAGATGGAGTTCCTCCACTCGCTGGGGCGTCAGGGCAAGACAGATCAACCCTCGGGCATGGCGGGCCATGAAGTTGACGGCTTGCGGGGTGACGTGTTGGGCAGCCATAACTAGATCGCCTTCGTTCTCGCGATCTTCGTCATCCACCAGGATGATGAGTTTGCCCTGCTTGATGTCTCGAATGGCATCTTCGATGCTATGAAACGGTGTGGCCATAGGTCCCATACGATGTGATCGTCAGTGATTCGTTCTCAATGGAGGGTCAATTTATCATTTAACTTTGCAGATGTAACATGATTTTTTCGCCTGCCACGATCAACAAGGATCTCCTTCAGGAAGACGATCCTGCCACAGAGACGACTCGATTCCGCAATGCGACGATCACCGTTCCCCAGGCACAGACACCACATCCCGCAAAGAGCCAGAGACCCGTATCGTAGCTTTCGGTAAACCCCTTCATGGTTGCGGTCACGATAGGCAAGAGAAATCCCCCGAACCCACCGGCCGCTCCCACCACACCCGATGCCAGGCCGATGTCTTTCGGAAACCATTCAGCCACTAATTGAAAGACTGCGCCGTTCCCAAATCCCATCGCGCCGGTCGCGAGCGCCATCATGGCCACAGCCACAGGAAGCGATGGACTCGTCACGGCCACCAACGACCCGACAATGACCGGTAAGGCATAATAGAGGGTCCGAAGTCCCCCCAGCCGATCGGCAACATAGCCCCCCACAGGGCGAATCAGGCTACCGAACAGCCCACAAACTGCGGCGATGGTGCCGGCCATGACCGCATCCAGCTGAAACAGGTCGTGCAACAGTAAAGGCAGCAGGCTGCAGAACCCGACAAACCCGCCGAATGTGACGGCATACAAGAAGCAGAGCCAATAGGCTGATCGGCGGCGGATGAGTTCCGCCGCAGTGCGCCACCATTCGGCGCGACTGGACCGCACGTTCGACTGCCTCTTCGGCACAAGAAACATGAACAGCACCAGTGTGACGACGACAATGCTCGCCATCACCGCGCAGACCTGGTGCCAATCCATCACGGCAACCCATCGCGGGGCAAGAAACAGGATCAGGACAGTCCCGACGTTCGCTGATGCAGCCAGGCCTAATACGAGCCCCTGCGCTGCCGGCGGATAGGCTCGCCCGGCGATCGGCAACGAGACCGCAAAACTCGCGCCGGCAACACCAAGAAGCAACGCAAAAACCAACGCCTCGTGATAGCCGGACACACCCAGCCACCCCCACAGCAAGGCAGCCAATTCCGCGAGGAGAATCACGAAGGCAGTGAGCCGTGCACCCACCCAGTCGGCGCTCCATCCCGCCAGCATTCTGAGGCCTGCCCCGCCAAGAAGCGGCAATGCCACCAACCACGCCACTTGCTGATCGCTCAGCTGAAGGTCTTGCGCGAGCGAAATGCTCATCGCGCCGATCAACAGCCAGACCATGAAGCTGACAGTCAAATGCAACCACGCTCCAGCTAAGGATGGCCAATGCCCACTCCGTAACACTTCCAGAATCGCCATAATATCTGATCCGCCCTGCGTGTTCGGTATGTCTGTCGCGTCTGTCCAGGTCCTGCCATCATAGGGGACGTTGTTTCGTTTGCGCAAGAGAACGATCGTCGGCTGACTTTTTCAACACCCAGGCTACAGGATCTTATGATAATCTCGACAGCGATGTGTCCCCGCAAGAAGGATCTCAACGAAGAACCCATCGAGCCGGAGGTCCTCGGTCCGTCCGATGAAGAGATCGCCGAGATCGGTCTGCCTCCTGAGGCCTCTCACCGTATAGCCAAGGAAGATCCTCACACCGCCGATTCCACCGCCGTGGTACCGGTCACGGCCCTTCAGCAATACTTGGCCGAGGTCCGTCTCCACCCCTACCTCTCCAAAGAAGAAGAGCTGCGCCTCTTCCATGAATATAAAGTCCAAGGTAGCCGGGATGCCGCCGTCAAGCTCATCATGGCCAACCTGCGCGTGTCCATCTCAATTGCCGCCGAATATCTCCACACTGGCGCCGACCACATGGACCTCATCCAAGAAGGTAATGTCGGACTGATGCATGCCATCAAAAAGTTCGACCCGTCGAAGAACGTGCGCTTTTACGCCTATGCGGCCTGGTGGTCCCGGGCCTACATCCTTCGCTATTTGCTGAACAACTATCGACTGGTCAAGATCGGGACGACCCAGGATCAACGGAAGCTGTTCTATAACCTCAAAAAAGAGAAGGCCAAACTTGAGCGAGAAGGATTCGCTCCAGACACGAAGCTGCTCGCTGACCGCGGGCTTTCCCGTACCGCAACATCATACCCTCCGACAGACCATCAGCGAGGTTGTTCAACTGCTGGACACCGGTCAGTACGAAGAGACCCGCCAATATGTCAACCGCCGTCTCGTTGAACGATTGGACAAGCAGCGAAGCGCCTTTACCGGCCTGCTGGATACGGTGCAGATTACCTTCGACAACAGCCAGTCACCGACTGACACGATCATGGACATCCAATCGGATGATACGCCGGCGTTCCTCTATGCGCTGGCGAATGCCCTGGCCATGCGCAACATATATATCACCAAGGCCCAAATCGAATGCGACGGCGCCAAGCTGCACGATCGTTTCTTCGTCAGGAATCGCGATGGACAGAAGCTGACCGACTCTGCCGATCAACAGCAACTACGGCTGACCGCTGTGCTCATCAAACAATTCACACATGCCTTGACTTGGGCGTCCGACCCGGCGAAGGCGCTCGCATCGTTCGATCAGTTCCTGGATCTCATCGTGAAGGACCAGGGCAAGAAGAGCAAAAACCAGGCACTCGACTTCGTCAGCGACAAAAAAACCTTTCCGTTGCTCGCACAACTGCTCGGCGCCAGTGACTTCCTCTGGGAGGATTTTCTCCGACGCCAGCATGACAACCTCCTACCGCTGCTCACAGAATACCGGGATGCCCCTCTGATCAAGCCGCAGGCGACCCTCCGGAAAGAGCTTGGCCGTCTGGTCGCTCACGCCAAAACAGACGAAGCGAGAAAAGACGCCTTGAACTGGTTTAAAGACCGTGAGATGTTCCGGATCGACATCAAGCACATCGTCGAACCTTCAAGCAATTTCCCAGACTTTTCGCTCGCACTCACGGAACTGGCAGAAGTCATCATGGAACGGAGCCTCGCAGACTGCAGCGCCAAGCTGGAACAATCGTATGGAGTCCCACGGCTTGCCAACGGAAAACCCTGCCCCATCGCCATCTTGGGACTTGGAAAATTCGGAGGGCGAGAACTCGGCTACGCCTCAGACATCGAAGTCCTGTTCGTCTACGGTGGATCCGGCAACACCAATGGCAAGAACGAAATTGAGAATAGCGAATACTTCGAACGGCTGGCCCAGGAGCTTTTGGGGTGGATCGAGGCTAAGCAGGAAGGCATCTTTCGTATCGATGTCCGGCTTCGACCGCACGGAGGCAAGGGCGCACTCGCTAATGCGTTCGAGGAGATCTGCCGATACTACAGCCCAATTGGCCTAGCCGCGCCGTTTGAGCGGCAAGCCCTGATCAAATTACGACATATCGCCGGCAACTCCACCCTGAGCCATAAACTGGAAACACACCGGGACTCTTTCGTCTACGGAGACACCCCCTGGGACATTCCCGCAGCACTAGAGCTCAGGAGACAACAGCTCAAACAACTGGTCGCTCCAGGCAAGGTCAACGTGAAGTACAGCGCAGGAGGGCTCATTGATATTGAATATACCGCGCAGTATCTCCAAGTCATGCATGGCCATAAGCACCCTGGTCTACATACGCCCAATACCCTGCAGGCACTCGCTGCCTTGGTGAATGCGGGGTTGATCGCGCGCACCGATGGAGCCGGTCTTCGAAAAGCCTATATCTTCTCCCGGATTTTAGTCGACGGATTACGCATGGTCAGGGGAAACACCAAAGACCTTGTCCTCCCTCCTCCGGATTCAGAAGAGTTCGTCAGCCTTGCTCGCCGCATCGGCTATACACGAGACGACTGGCGAGCCGGCGCACGAGAATTACAGTCTGACATCCAACAGCACATGACACTCACCAAAACTTTCTACGAACGGACATTCGGAGCGTTGTGAGGGGAGCGGGAGGGTAGCCTGTTGTTCTCTTGTGCCCGCGCAACGCGCGCCTTAGAAGGCCCTCGTTGGACGCGCGCAATTGAGAGAACAAACAGATCACCCTCCCATGAAGGAAGGTGTGCAAGCTGGGAGGGAGCAGCCAGGTACCCTCCTTGCTCGCAGAACGCGCAGGGTAAGACTGTGCTCGCTTGTGGCAAGAGCGCGTCCCGGCGTGCTCGGGGTTGGGCGAGTGAGAATGCTGCGCGCAGTCGAGTGGCAGCCTTGGCCACTCCCCTAACGACAAGGTAAAGAGAGGAAAACCTTCGGAAGAGAAAGAAAAACGGCGGCCGCCTCCTTGTCGAGAGACGGACGCCGTTATCGTATTGCTTGGGTCGAGAGCCTAACCTCGTCGCGCTTTTCCCGCGCGTCCCACTAGTCTCGCAGCATCGTTCTACACGTCGTAATACAGCACATACTCATACGGATGCGGGCGCAACCGCATGGGATCGACTTCCTTTTTGCGCTTGTAGCTGATCCAGGCCTCGATCAGGTCCTTGCTGAAGACCCCGCCCTTGAGGAGAAACTGATGGTCCTGTTCGAGGTTGCGCAATGCTTCGTCGAGACTGCCCGGCATTGTGCGGATGGACGCCGCTTCCTCAGGCTCCAGGTCGTAGAGGTCCTTCTCTGCCGGCTCGCCGGGATTGATCTTGTTCTCGATCCCGTCCAACCCTGCCATGAGCATGGCAGAAAAGGCGAGGTACGGGTTCGCGGTTGGGTCGGGGAAGCGCACCTCGATCCGTTTGGCTTTCGGGCTCGGAGAGTACATGGGAATCCGGACGCCCGCAGAACGATTCCTGCTGGAATAGGCCAACAGAACCGGCGCCTCGTACCCAGGGGTGAGCCGCTTGTAGGAATTTGTCGTCGGATTCGTAAACGCCGCCAGCGCCGGGGCGTGCTTTAAAATGCCTCCGATATAATAGAGACAGAGTTGCGAGATGCCGGCATATTCCTTTCCCGCAAACAGCGGCTTCCCGTCTTTCCAGATGCTCTGATGCGTATGCATCCCGGTCCCGTTGTCCCCGAAGATCGGCTTGGGCATAAAGGTCGCAGTCTTACCATGGCGGCGAGCGACATTCTTGACGATGTATTTGTACATCATCAATTGGTCTGCGGTTTTGACCAGCGAACCAAATCGGATATCGATTTCAGCCTGACCCGCCGTCGCCGTCTCGTGATGATGTTTCTCGACGGAAATCCCGACCTTTTGCATCTCTAGAACCATCTCGGTACGGATGTCTTGTTGTGTGTCGGTCGGAGGCACGGGGAAATAGCCTTCCTTGTGGCGGATTTTCCCGCCCAAGTTATGGCCTTCCTGTCCGATGTTCCAGGCGCCCTCTTCGGAATCGATGAAGTAGAAGCCGCTGTGGCCCGTCTGATCGTACCGGACATGATCGAAGAGGAAGAACTCCGCCTCCGGCCCCCAATAAGAGGTGTCGCCGATCTTGGTGCTCTGGAGATATTTCTCCGCCTTCTGCGCCACAAACCGCGAATCGCGATCATAGGGCTCGCGCGTAATCGGATCGACAATGTTGCCGACGAGGCTTAGTGTCGGCACCGCGCAAAATGGATCGATGCAGACCGCTGACGAATCGGGAATCATCAGCAGGTCGCTGTCGTTGATCGCTTTCCAGCCCCTTATCGACGAACCATCCAACCCGGACCCATCTTTAAACAACCCTTCAGTCAGCTCTTCCACAGGAATGGAAAAGTGTTGCCAGGTGCCGATCAGGTCCACAAACTTTAAGTCCACCATCTGGACTTTATGCTTCTTCGCAAACTCCAATACCTCGCGGGGATTCATTCCTGTCCTCCTTATACGCCCGATTTACGACGGTGTTCCTGCCGATACGCCTTCCGGCGCATCAACAGGATGGCCCATGAACCGATCGATATCATGCCGAATGGTCGAGCGGATGACATCCAGTCGAGCACGATCCTCTATTTTTGCTCCATCCCGGTCCGTGACATAGAACACGTCAACGACTTGATGCCTGCCGACGGTGCGCAAGGACTGCTGTATATCGTCGTCCAGTCTGGTCGAAATCCTGGCCGCATGGACTGACAAACCGAGTTCAAAAATAGCATGCGTGATGACATACAAGAGCCCTTGCGTATCGTCGGCAAACACATCGATCACTGTGAGCCGGTCGCATATCCCGTTATCGATCTCCACCTCAGTGGCATGGTGAGTGTCAGACGATTGGTG
Organism: Nitrospira sp.; assembly: GCA_005116945.1. Classification (GTDB taxonomy): domain Bacteria; phylum Nitrospirota; class Nitrospiria; order Nitrospirales; family Nitrospiraceae; genus Palsa-1315. The sequence continues at coordinate 86,385 of SWDH01000038.1, read as the reverse complement.
GGCCGTGGAGAAGCGGACTTTTCTGCGCATCAACTGGTCAAGTGTCTCTTCGCCCTTCAGCACCCGGATAATCGTCTCGCCGACGGAAGCACGGCGATCTTCCGGAGGGATGCCCACATAATCCGGATCAGTAGCCTGGAAAGTGTTGACGACAATCCCGTCATCTCTGGTAATGATCTGGGCGTCCAGAATATCCAGCCCCTCAGACGCCATCGCGCCGGCCATTTTCGAGAAGATGCCCGGGGTGATGTTGTCATGGGTAATGACCGTGTATTCGCACATGCCCAGTTCCTCGTTGTAGGTCTCCTCAACCAGCACATCTCCCGCCTGTAATCTTCCGATCGCTCCCAGATGAGCAGCGATTCGCTTCGGAGGCGTCCCATGCAGATAGCGCAGGGGGAACTGGCTCAGTTGCGATTCGATCCAGTCGAGACCCACGGTCTCTGCGTCCGTAAACTCGCACGCCACCTCGCTCACCAATTCCTTAATGCATTCGGGACCAACCATCTGATCCTGTTCACCCAACACAACCGGCAGCGTACGCCGATAGAGCTGGGTCAGTAAGGACTCCTTCCACTTTGTCAACACACCAGGCCCCACCGCCGCAATATCGGCAGCCGTCAGGACCAACAACTTGCGGAGGACCTCCGGCGTCCCTACCTCTTCAGCAAAAGGCAAAAGTACTTTTTGGTCATAGGGGTCGCGCCGGAAGGCCGTGTTCGCCATGAGCAGGTGCTTGTGTACAAGAAACACCAGAATGCTCGTCTCTTGCTCGTCGAGGCCCAACCGTGCTGCCGTCTCCTCAGCAATCACCTTGCCTACTTCGCAATGATCTTCTTTTCGGCCCTTCCCCAGGTCGTGTAACAGGATCGCCAGGTGCAAAAGATCCTTCCGCCTGATCTCCTGATACACCTCCCCGATGGCTCCAGACTCCAGGCCGAGCGCTTCGGCCTTGGCCACCGCCAATAGGGTGTGCACATCTACCGTATATTTGTGATACTGGTTGAACTGCATCAGACCTCGAAGGGTCGCAAACACAGGGATAAGTTTCTCCAGCAGATGGGCACGATGCATCGCTTCAAGCGTGGCGGCCACCCCTTCCGGTCCGGCAAGGATCTTCAGAAAGACGCGGCTGACTTCAGGAGTTCTGAATGCCTCGCTTGACACGCTATCCATATGACTATGGATCTCGTCTACGAGATCAGTCTCGATTTTGAGCCGCCTGGACCTCGCCATGTCGAACAGCCGGAGGAGCACATCCGGACTATCTAACATGCGAGCCCGCAGTTCAGATGGGACGGTTACATGCCGGCCGGTCACCACAAAATAGCCATCTACCATATTGCCCTGTTGAGCACGAGGTGATCGGCGCTTTGCAGATATGGCCTGGCAACGGTCCACAAATCTGAGCATGGTCTCGTGGAGCCCTATCGTATGTCGGTAGTACTGCTGCATGAACTGCTCGACCCCAAGGAGGTGAGGCCGGTCCTCGAACCCGTACAGGGAGGAGATCCGGACCTGCTCATCGAACGAGAGAATTTCCTGGGCCATCCCGGCTTCGACGTGGAGGTATGCCCGGACACGCCACAGAAAATCGCGGGCCTCCGTCACTGAGAGAAAGTCCTGCCTGGAGAGAAGACTGCGGTCCGCCAAATCTTGCAGTGTGGGAGCCAGGAACCGAGCCATCCCGACCCACCGGAGCAGATGAAAGTCCCGCAACCCTCCTTTGCTTTTCTTGAGATTGGGCTCCAGGAGGTAAATCGTCTGCCCAAACTTCACATATTCACGTTGCCGTTCTTCCATCTTCTGCTCGATAAATCGCCCCACTCCACGGCCGATGACTTCCTTCGCATAGAGGCGATGGAACTTCTGGAACAGGTTCGGGCTTCCGGCCAAAAACCTGGCCGTCATCATCGCGGTACGGATCGAGAGATCCTCCCCGGCCAGCTCGATACAGTCTTGAATCGTTCTCATGCTGTGGCCGACCTGAAACCCGAGATCCCAGAGATGGTGCAGCACCTCACGAAACAATATCGGCGCCGCTTCTCCTGCTTCCTCGCTGTAGAGGAACATAATATCGATGTCGGAATAGGGAGCTAATTCCCGCAAGCCATACCCCCCTAGCGCGATCAGACAACAGTGCTGAGACCCTGCGACTTGCGCCCCTTCCCCAGCCTGCTTCATGGCACTCCTGTAACGGTCTCTCACCAGCCCGTCCACAAACTCCGTCAAGGCCGCCATCAGCTCGGCCCCAGTAGCCCCGTCCAATAACCGGTGCTTGAGCCCCTGTCTGTGCTCTGCCAGAGCGGAGACCGGAGTGGTCTCCGCCCCCGGCAAGAGCTCAGCCGACGACCCGTGGTCAGGAGTTAGGATCACAGAGCGCTTTCCCCCATTTCACCGGTTCTGATTCGCACCACGTTAGCAATATCGGACACGAAGATCTTCCCATCCCCGACAGTACCAGTCTTCGCGGCGCGCGTGATGGCTTCGATCACTTTCGTTGCCTGACTATCCGCCACATACACTTCGATCTTGATCTTAGGGATAAAGTCGGTGGTATATTCGGAACCCCGGTAGGTTTCCTTGCTCCCCTTCTGTCGTCCAAATCCCTTCACTTCTGTGATGGTCATCCCCTGCACACCCATTTCCACCAAGGCATCCTTGACTTCATCCAATTTGAACGGCTTAATCACGGCCTCAATCATCTTCATGGCGATATCCCCCTTTGCAGGCACCCCCGGGACGCTGGTCATACAGCGTCCCGAGGGCTCCCGGCACGATTATTTCGTCGATTGTATCATAGGCCCGCTATTACACGTGATAGGCCTTTTCACCGTGCTGACTGATATCCAAGCCTTCCTGCTCTTCATCCTGCGTCACACGCAGACCCATGATCACATCGATTATTTTGAGAATAATCCAGGTACAGATCATAGAAAAGCCCGCCACCGCGCCGATCATAATGAGCTGAACCATGAGAAGTTTTGGATTGCCAAAGAACAGCCCATCGTTCCCGGCAGCATTGATCGCCTTCGAGGCAAATAAGCCTGCCCCAACGAGACCGAGCGCTCCGCCCACACCGTGAACCCCCACCACATCGAGCGAATCGTCGAAACCCAGGGCCGGCTTCAGGAGACTGACACAGATATAGCAAACGATTCCAGCAGCGATACCGATCATGATCGCCCCGAACAATCCGACAAACCCGGCAGCAGGGGTAATGGTGGCCAGACCAGCGATCGCCCCGGTCGCGCAACCGAGCGCGGTGGGCTTCCCACGGTGCATCCACTCGATCAGCATCCACACCACCGTTGCAACACAGGCTGCAATGTGGGTCGCCACAAACGCGCTGGCCGCCAGCCCATTCGCACCCAACGCACTGCCCGCGTTGAACCCGAACCAGCCGAACCAGAGCAGACCCGCACCCAATAACATGACAGGGAGGTTATGCGGAGGCATCGGCGTATTCGGATAGCCCATACGCTTTCCGAGCATAATGCAGGCGACCAGGGCGGACGTGGCGGAACTGACGTGCACGACTGCGCCACCGGCAAAGTCTAATGCGCCCATCTGCGCCAACCATCCACCTCCCCAAATCCAATGGCAGACAGGATAGTACACCACGATCGACCAGATGCCGAGAAACCACAACATCGAGGAGAACCTGATGCGTTCCGCAATGGCTCCGGTCATCAGCGCCGGGGTAATGGCGGCGAACATCATCTGATACATCATAAAGACTTCGTGAGGAATCGTGGGACCATAGACCGGATGGGGATCGGCTCCTATCCCACGCAATCCTGCCCAATCGAAGTTCCCGATGAACCCACCGACGTCGGGACCAAACGAAAGGCTATATCCGAACAACACCCAGGCTATGCTGGCGAGACAGAGACAGATAAAGCTATGCAAAACCGTACTCAGGATATTCTTTTGCCTGGTGAGTCCTCCATAGAAGAGCGCCAGCCCCGGCAGCGTCATCATCATCACCAGCGCCGAGGAGGCGAGAATCCATGCGGTGTCCCCCGTATCGACCTTGAGTGCAGCCGGCGCAGCTTCCGCGGCCGGCGCCTGCGCAGCCACATCCGGCACATACAGCCCAGCCCCTCCTACCAACATAACAGTACAGCAGATCAGGAGGACCGGCAGAATCTTCTTCATACTGCTCATCATATGCGATGACATATGTGTATCCTTTCATCCCCTGGTTCAGGACGAGGTTGACAAAACGTGCGTTGGAATCTTCTGAGCGGCCCCCCTAGTTGTCTCACGCTCCCCCTTCAACTATGCTGAGAGCACATTTCTTCGTTAGATTGAACTGCGGCGCCTGCCCGCGCGAGAGCTGAGCGCGCGAACTCAGCCCTTCACTGTTTGACTGCTTGTTGCACCACGTCACAATAATCGACCATAACCCTCGCAGCCTACCAGCCATGCCCGAGCCGACATGGTCAGCGGCGCTTCTAGTAAGCGCTCCCTTCGTGGACCAGTCCACGAAGGGAGCGCTCTGTAACCATTCAACCGATGACTGTCTTCCCGCTCTTAGAACAGGTAGACCACTTGGAATCCCAGAGTCTGTTGATTGTTGATTCCCTCACCGGCACCTCGGAGAAACACATTCTGGTCCGACTTGTCGTACCGGAATTCCACCCTCGTGATGAGAGACGGAGCCGGCTTGTATTGGAGCGTGAAGGTCCCGCCCCAAAGGGTCTGACGAGTCCCCCCACCCGTTGCCGTATTAAAGAGAGGAGCAGTCGTTGAAAAACCACCGGCTGGCGCGGTCGCACAGGCATTGGCACCACCGTTGAAGTTATTGCCGCCGATGCAGGTACGAACCCCGCCGGCATCTTCGAAGATTTCGCCACGAGCCGAGAATCTGAACGCATGGGGCTGGTTTTGATCATTGAAGTCATGCGTGTAATAGGCCAACAACGCATTCCAGCGTGCGTTCCGGGATGGCTGCCCCGCGTTCGTCGTCGCATTGCCCTCGTTCCCGTAATAGGGCTCGATGATCAGGGTATCCATTGGGGTCGGCTTGATCGTGATGAGCGCTCCCACCACCGTTCGTTTACCCGTAGGATCGCACCCGGGGTTACCGAGCGTACAGCCACCAGTGGCTGCATTACCACCGCCAGCATTGCCATTCGACTGTTCGGGCCCGTAGGAACCATACACGGCAAATCCGAACTTTTCGTGCGGCGTCAGGTCCACTTTATATTCGAAGGATTTGCCCCTGTTATTGTCCTCAATGTTGTCCCAGCCATTGATGAGTCCGATGGCTGCGGTCCCCCATGATGAAAACGGATAGGTGAACCGGATGCCGGTGGTCGTGAAGGCTTGTGCCAGACCGAATGTCCAGCTGCGGGAAATGCTGGGATTCTCCCAGCTGTTGATCACCTCGAGCCCGATCAATGTATTGATCTTTCCGGCTTGAATCTTCAGGCCGTTGCCGATCGGAGCGATATACTCTCCATAGAGTTCATGCACATCCAGCTCATTGTTATCTGTGCCGGGTTGGTAATTCGTTCGAGCCCGAGAAAACCTGGATTGGGCTCCAAAATTGACCCGCGCGCGAAAGCCCACCCGATCCATGGCACTGCCGCTGGCCACTGCCTGCCGTTCCACCATGAACTGCGCCACTTGCGGCACAAACGAGTTGGCCTGCGTATCGAAAATACGCAGTGAATTGATGTTCGTGTTGGGGTTATTGAAATTCTGTGTATAGGTCGTATCTACCGCTCCGGAAAGCTTAATCCCTAAGTCCTTCCAGATGGAGTCTGCATCTGCAGCGGAGACTGCATTGCCGCCCAGCAGCGAGACCATGGCACACATGCCTATTCCTAGACCAATACGACTGCGTGCTGACATAATTCATCCTCCCTGATCCGATTGATGATTCGGTTAGCTCCCTTGCCTCTCAACCCTCGACGTCGTTGTCGCCGCGCACGCCATTGTGCGCATACCGCAAGACCCTACTCTGCCCACTAGCCTTTTCACTGCACATCGATTCCTAACTAGCAGAATGCTCAGAATTTCTGCCGGCATCATGCCACCATCGAATAGACCTCAGTCTCACTCCACTTAGAACAGGTAGACAACCTGGAATCCCAGAGTCTGTTGATTGTTGATTCCCTCACCGGCGCCTCGGAGAAACACATTCTGGTCCGACTTGTCGTACCGGAATTCCACTCTTGTGATGAGAGACGGGGCCGGCTTGTATTGGAGTGTGAAGGTCCCGCCCCAAAGGGTCTGTCGAGCTCCCGAACCCGTCGCCGTATTAAATACACCTCCACCTGTCGTAAAACCACCAGCGCCAAAACCGCCCGTGCAGACATTCGCCCCACCATTGAAGTTATTGCCGCCGACACAGGTACGAGTCCCACCGGCATCTTCGAAGATCTCTCCACGAGCCCGGAGACTGAACGCATGGGGCTGGTTTTGATCATTGAAGTCATGCGTGTAATAGAGCAGCAACGCATTCCAGCGTGCATTCCGCGATGGCTGCCCCGCGTTCGTCGTCGCATTGCCCTCGTTCGCGTAGTAGGGCTCCAGGATCAGGGTATCCTTGGGGGTCGGCTTGATCGTGATCAGTGCACCCACCACCGTGCGTTTGCCTGTAGGATCGCACCCCGTCGTTCCGCTCACGCAGGCACCAGTAAGAGCATTACCAACGGTGGCATTGCCATTGGTCTGCTCGGCCCCGTAGGAGCCGTACACGGCGAATCCGAACATCTCGTGCGGCGTCAGGTCCACTTTATATTCGAACGACTTGCCCCTGTTATTGTCCTCAATGTTATCCCAGCCATTGATGAGTCCGATGGCTGCCGTTCCCCATGAGGCAAACGGATAGGTGAACCGGATGCCGGTGGTCGTGAAGGCTTGTCCGAGACCGAACGTCCAGCTGCGGGAAATGCTGGGATTCTCCCAGCTATTGATCACCTCTAACCCAATCAACGTATTGATCTTTCCGGCTTGAATCTTCAGGCCGTTGCCGATCGGCGCGATATACTCTCCATAGAGTTCATGCACATCCAGCTCATTGTTATCTGTGCCCGGTTGATAGTTCGTGCGAGCCCGAGAAAATCTGGATTGGGCTCCAAAATTGACCCGCGCGCGAAAGCCCACCCGATCCATGGCACTGCCGCTTGCCACGGCTTGCCGTTCCACCATGAATTGTGCCACTTGCGGCACAAACGAGTTCGCCTGCGTATCGAACACACGTAGTGAATTAAGGTTCGTGTTTGGATTGTTGAAATTCTGTGTATAGGTGGTATCCACCGCTCCGGAGAGCTTAATCCCTAAGTCCTTCCAGATGGAGTCCGCATCTGCAGCGGAGACCGCATTGCCGCCCAGTAGCGAGACCATGGCACACATGCCTATCCCAATCCCGATACGACTACGTACTGACCTCATACAATCATCCCCCTTATTCCTCTTCTTCCGATCGGTGATTCAGATGCCCCTTCGTCTTGTTACTCTCCGTTCACTAGGTCTCTCACTTCCAAATCGATTCCCACCAGCCTACGCACTAACACAGCCAATAAAAAACGTCCTCTAGCCCGTTGGAGCCGGAGGACGCCATTGTCCAAACCGTACTGATGTTCTTTCTTGAGACCGGTGGGAAACGCCATTGTTCCCCCTCATTCCCTCGAATAAGAACCTCTTAGAGGCCCTTATCCTGCGCGCCCTTATACCTGTCTGACCATAATCTGTCAATGCCTATCTCTGTCGCAGAGAGCCGTGGAGCCATGCGTGAGAGGCGAGATGTACAGGATAGCGCGCCAAAAGACGTTTGTGATAAGGTCCTGCCGGCCATTTCTAGCAACGCGGGGCTTATGGGAGTCATTATCGACCATGAACACCGGACTCTTCTGAGACAATCCTCCCCTACCAAAGGAATTCTCATGATGCCAATGCAGATGATCTATCACTGTTCGATCATGCGATCAGCTCGATCGTTCTTCCCATCGCTCTATCTCGTCATCGCGATGGTCGTATGCTCCCTGATGCCCTTCGCTTCGCCAACTGCTTGGGCCGATGATGCGGATGATTTTCGTCTATGGGGAAACGTGACGGCACGAGGAAATTTCGGGATTATCGATTCCGACCTCAAACGATGGCGCTGGTGGATGGAAGTGCAGCCTCGATCGCGAGAATCGGGAAAGGAAATGGACCAACTGTTGATTCGCCCAGGAATCGGCTATGCACTCACAGACCATTCAACTGTGTGGATCGGATATGCCCACGTGACGAACTATCCAGCCGTCGGCGACGAGATCGTGGAGAACAGGCTTTGGCAGCAGTATACGTGGTCAGGGCCGACCTTCCTGGGTGCCTTCACCAGCCGAACCAGATTTGAACAGCGCTGGCAGGAAAACGGAGACGATACGGGAGGGCGGTTTCGCCAGATGTTCAAATTCAACTGGCCGTTCTGGTTTCACCCAGCGGCAAGTTTCGTGGCGTGGGATGAGATGTTTGTGCATCTGAATACGACGGATTGGGGCGCGCGGCAAGGATTCGATCAAAACCGAGGGTTTGCCGGACTTGGCTATCGCTGGACTCCGCAGATTCTGACCGAAGTCGGGTATCTCAACCAATACATCAACACCGCCAACACCGATCGCATGAATCACATCCTCTCGCTGAATCTGTTTCTCGACTTTTGAAGAGATTTGGCTTCAGGGGCTGACCCGGCCCCCGCAGACGGCACAGCTTCCGTCGCCTGCCCTCTGTAGTCTACAAGATGACGGAGAGGCATTGACAGGTTTTTTTGCGCCACGTTATAAGCGCGTGCTTGGGCTAGGAGAACAAGGTTGTCCCCACCGGCTCCAAGAAAAAATAGACGGCGTGGACAATGGCGTCCTCCGGCTCCAACGGGCTAGAGGACGTTTTTATGCTCGCAATCAGGCAGCCTGAATTGCGATGTCAGCCATGTAATATCGTGAAGAATTCTTCATCATCCGTTCATGCTCAGTTCATCTTGAATAGTTACTAATAGGCAACGCGGTAAAGGCCTTGCGGCAGAAATATAATGCCTGGCGGGAAAGATAGTCAGACACCTCAATAGAGCGGCTCACACGAGCAAGGACATGAGCCGCCAAGAAAAAGATCATGTTCAGTAAATATCGGCGCGTTGAAAATAACTGAACCACCCGGGGATAGATAAAAGGAGGCATGTCGTGAGGAAGCTAATTGCTTGCACGGTCGGATTGACAATGGTCACAGTTCTAAGCCCTCTCGCTTGGGCACAAGATGCCCCTCCCCCAGCTCCACAAGTCACGACGCGTGCCGTGCCGCCTCCTTCCGACACGCCTCACTGGACCTACGAAGGAGAAAAGGGGCCTCGGTTCTGGGGCAAGCTCGATCCGGACTTTTCGCTTTGTGAAAATGGCCAGAACCAGTCGCCTATCGACATTGAAAAAACTGCTCCCGCTACGTTGCCGAAACTCCGAGCCGACTTCAATCCTGCCAAGCTGAAGATCGTGCATCACGAGCACATCGCCGATGAAATCAATAACGGCCATACCATCCAGATCAATTATACGGAGGGCGACACCCTCACCATCGGAGACACCAACTACGAGCTGATCCAGTTCCACTTCCATAGCCCGAGTGAACACACAGTCCACGGCAAGCATTACCCGATGGAAATGCATTTCATGCACAAATCCCCGTCAGGCGCCTTGGCGGTTGTCGGCGTGTTCATCGAGCAAGGGGCGCACAATAAAGCCTTTGACCCGATCTGGGCGAACCTTCCGAAGCAAAAAGGAATGGAGTCACACTTCGAGCATGTCCATGTCGACGTAGATAACCTCCTTCCTCATAGCCAACAAAGCTACCGATACGACGGTTCCTTGACCACCCCGCCTTGTTCGGAAGTGGTGCAGTGGATCGTCATGAAATCGCCCATCCAGCTTTCTAAGGAGCAGATCCGGGCGTTCAACGCGATCATCCATGGAAACAATCGACCGGTGCAACCCCTACACCATCGCGTGACCGCAACCGATGCCATTGCGGAAGAAGTGGTGACGAGGTGACGATCGACGGTGGCTACGCGATGAGCCTATGACCGTGAGGACGCGTCTCTCTCTGAGTTTCGGTCTGGCAGGCTTCTGGCAATGACTGATCGTCTGTGCTAGATTCGCTGCCACCTATGGCTTTCGTACCACCAGCTTGGGCACGACAACGATCTCGCGTCACTGCAGCGACATTCGCCCTCCTCTGTCTTCTCGGGACTGCCTGCAGTGCGACCGACCCGAATACCAGGGTTCTGTTTGAGGATCCGCGCGGGACCGTGTCTCTTCAGGCCATGCCCGATCAGTCGGTTCAGGCCACACATCCGATCACGCTGGACCCTCTCCTTCTTTCACAGATCTTGAAAGGCATAGAAGTCCAAGATCAGGAACGTGGCCTTCAGAAAATACTCGGAGGCACGTCGGCGCCTGCTCCCGTATTCTCGGACGATCATATCCAGTTTCTCGCTCCGTTACTGGCAGAAGGGTTACGTACGGCAACGCCGGATCAGCGTATCACCTATCGTGTCGAGACCACGCACAAAGGCTCCTTCCTGGAATCTTCAACCACGGAAACCACCACAGGATCCTTCTACGCGTATGGCCGGCAGCTGTACGTGATTCTTTCCCAATATCGATATTCGCCGACGCGTACAAACCTGAATATCGGCGACATGGCAAATCGATCACGCCCCCTCGACTATTCAGGCCTCCTGAACCGAATCCTTTTGTTCACACCGCGCGCCGCTCAACGGTCTGATCCCTTCGACACACCGATTGGGGAAAGGCCAACCGATAGATTTCTTGCCATCGATTATCAGCTGCTGCAACAGGCGCCAGCAGCAGCAAGCGTTGGGCAGTCTACGCCTCAGGCTGGAGAAGCTTCGCCGAGTCGCGGGTCTGCAGTCGGGGCCAGAGCATCAGGATCCCCTACTTCATCCACAGAGGCTCTGGCTCAGGAGGTGGAAGCTCTCAAGAAGGAAATGCAATCCCTTAAACAACAGCAACTCGGCAATCAATCCACAGGGCCTGACAGCCCGAAACAAAAAACCACACCGCAGAAAAAGTGAAGGCTGAAATCCGAGGCTGAAGGTCGAAAGGCCGAAGGTCAAGATTCGGAGTCCGACGTTTCAAACGCTTCAGCTTCCCGCGCCTTCAAACTTTCCCAGCAGGATGCTCAAAAAGGCCATCCAACGAGGCCGCAGGTGAGTCATAACCGGAGGCGTACCCTCAGGAGTACGTTGAGGATTGTGACGAACCGAGAACGAAGTTGGGGGCATTTTTCAGCATCCTGCTATGAATTTCGATAGCCGTTCGTAATCGGCATCCGCCGATCCTTCCCCAAGGCCCGATGCGTAATCTTGATCCCGATCGGCGCCTGCCGGCGCTTATACTCGCTGCCGTCCACCATGGCCATGACACGCGCCACCGTCGCACGGTCGTACCCTGCCTTGATAATTTCATCGAGAGACCGGTCTTCTTCCACATAGGATTGTAGGATGGGGTCCAGTATCTCGTAAGGCGGCAGAGAGTCTTCGTCCTTTTGGTTAGGCCTGAGCTCGGCGGTCGGTGGCCGATCGATCGTCCGTTTGGGAATCACCGGAGCTGCGCCGCGAAGATTGCGGAGCCGCGCCAGGTCATACACCATCGTCTTCGGTACGTCTTTGATCACGGCGAAACCGCCGGCCATGTCCCCATACAACGTGGCATACCCCACACTCATTTCGCTCTTATTTCCCGTCGTGAGCACCAGGTGGCCGAATTTATTGGAGAAGGCCATGAGGAGATTGCCCCGAATACGAGCTTGAAGATTCTCTTCCGTCGTATCGGGTGCACGCCCCTTGAACGTTGCCGCGAGCTCGTGCCGATAGGTGTTGAACAACTCCGTAATGGGAATCGTATGCACGGAGATTGCAAGCCGTGCCCCCAATTCGGCAACATCGTCGTGACTATCTTTCGACGTATAGGGCGACGGCATGAACAGGCCCCATACGTTTTCAGAACCGAGCGCATCGACGGCGAGCACAGCGGTCAGCGCCGAATCCACTCCGCCGCTAAGGCCGATCACGGCGCGCGTAAATCCATTTTTCCTCACATAATCGCGTACCCCCAACGTCAGAGCCCGATACACTTCCTCCAACGGATCTACGGTGGCCGCCACAGCGCCAACCACGCACGATCGAGCGTTGCGGACAGATGGGATCGGGGCGGCACACAGCTCCACCGCAGCCGCTATACGCTTCGGCAAGGTCATTTTCCGCCCGGTTCGTCTCGCTCGCGCAACAGCCTCCATATTGAGATCGGCGACGATCAAGTCTTCTTCAAAGGCTTTTCCCCGTGCGAGAACCTCACCCTGGTGATCGAGAATCACGCTATTCCCATCGAAGACCAGTTCATCCTGAGCCCCAACCGCATTGGTGTACGTCAACACCACTCCATGTTCCCGCGCGCAGGTCGCCAGCATCTGCTCACGGGCCCGGCTCTTCCTCAGATGAAACGGCGAAGCATTGATATTCACGATGACTTCGGCGCCTGCCGCTGCCTGGAAACCGGTCGGACCGTCCGGCAGCCAGATATCCTCGCAAATGTTGACCCCGACTACCGTGCCGCGCAGGCGAATAAGCGGCAGCCGCTTACCTGGATGAAAATAGCGGCTCTCGTCGAACCAGCCGTAGTTCGGCAAATACCACTTACAATAGGTCGTGATGAGTTTCTGATCGGCAATGACCGCCGCCGCATTGTAAAGTTCGTGCGCGCCCGCATGCACGACCGTCGAGCGAGCCGATTTCGGATCGAGTCCATCGCTCTGACTGACGTACCCCACGACTGCGGCAATGCCACGACAGTGACGAACGACTTCCTGAAGGGCACGGCGGTTATCCGCGACAAAACGAGGTTTGAGCAAAAGATCTTCTGGCGGATAGCCAGTGATGGCCAGCTCTGGGAATGCGACTAAGTCAGCCTTCGCCTTCTTTGCCTCGCGCAGCCAGGCCGTGACCCGGCGGACGTTCCCGGCGATGTCGCCGACCGTCGGATTCATTTGCACCATGGCAATACGAAAGGTCCGCATGCGGCTTTATACCATAAAGCCTAGGCTGAAGGGGTTCAGGCTGAAGGTCGGAGGTCGGAGTTTCGCGATGAGTTCTCCAAAGCCTTCAGCCTACACCCTTTCAGCCTATTCAATATCGCCGCAAGTTCAGGGCCGGAAGACCCCACAGCTCGTTCCTTATCGCCGTCCACATGGCCTCCTGCACCGCCGTGAGATCCGGCGCAGATCGAGCGACCAGCTTGACCGCCAAACCAGGAGTTGCCGGAGTTGAAATCCCTCCCAGCACCAGGCCTGGACGCTGTTCCAGAATAGCAGCGAGCGCTGTGTCGAGCCGTTTCCAGACATCGGCACCAACTGCATCGCCGATGACAAAGAGCGATGCCACATAGTCCCAGCTGCCGGCGAGACCTACCGATTCGGGCAATCGGTCAGGAACCACGCGATACCGTTCGACGACCGAACCATCTAAGGCTGTTTTGATGCAGATCTCATTTTCAAGCGAGGCAAACGCCCAGCGCTCGTGCCTGGCAACCCGACCAGAGGCCATGGCATCCCACAGAACTACCGTCGCACCTGGAGCAAGATCGACATGGATCGATTGGCGAAACCGAGATCCGGCAAACGGGATCGTGACCTCAGGCAACCATTCCAGCCGAGCATCAGGGCCGACCGACAAACGAACCGATTGCACAGATAGCTCGGCGAGACTTCGATACACACGATTCGCAGAAGGGCTGGTCAACAAGACATGCGACCGAGCATGGAGCTGCGCCTCCACCGACAGATGATCGCCGCCAACCAAACCACCGGAAGGATTCACCAACCATGTATAGGCACACCCGCTGTCGTCGAGACAGGAAGGAGGAAAGTGATGCCAGGGACTCGTGCAAGACGAGCGCGTGAGTACCGTGCGCGGTCCCTCCCGTTCGAACTCATAGACCAGCGCACCATGCCGACCGACGCCGTCGAGTACTGAAGAACCGTCCGCCTGAAGCTTCACAAGCGACCTTTCCTTTCGCAGGCTGCGGAACAACTATATCGCAGGATGCTCAAAAAGGCCGTCAGCAAGGCCGCAGCCGTCGAACGCACCGGAGGCGTACCATTTTTCACCCAACCCGCCCCGAGCTGCCAAAACAGCTCTTTCCCCGAGTGGGGTACGTTGAGGATACGTTCAAGGCGAGAACGATGCTGGCGGACTTTTTCAGCATCCTGTTAATGCTGATGGGTGTGCTGCGGAATGAGCTGCTCAACCCAAGCCACAATTTGATCGAGTCCCTGCCCTGTTTTCAGATTCGTAAAGAGGTAAGGCAAGTCGCCTCTCATTCGCTTGCTGTCCCGATCCATTATGGATAAATCGGCTCCGACGTGCGGCGCGAGATCGATCTTATTGATCACGAGGAGGTCGGATCTGGTAATTCCAGGCCCGCCTTTGCGCGGAATTTTATCGCCGGCTGCCACATCGATGACATAGATCACTTTATCTGCAAGTTCAGGGCTGAACGTCGCAGCCAGATTGTCGCCGCCACTCTCGACGAACATCAATTCGACATCGGGATGGCGCTTGAGTAAATCATCCAAGGCCTCTTGATTGTGCGAAGCATCTTCACGGATCGCCGTATGGGGACAGCCTCCGGTTTCGACACCTAGAATGCGATCTTGAGGGAGCGCGCCCCGGCGCGTGAGAAACTCAGCATCCTCCTTGGTGAAGATGTCGTTGGTGACTACCGCCAAACTCAGGCGATCGCGCAGACGCAGGCAGAGCGCTTCGACCAACGCAGTCTTTCCAGACCCCACCGGCCCACCGACACCGATCACAGGAATATGACCAGCCCGCGCCGCGGTGACACGGCCGTTACCTGAGAAATGTTCATCGGCTCGATGCATAATGCTCTTAAGACCGAAACAACCTCGACTCCAAACGACTATGCCTCATGGCGTAAATGTCCTGGATCGGCGACCAAGACTGAAGCTCTTGTTGGTGTGCGGCTTTGAGACTGATTGGTTCGATCACCTCAAGCCAGCTCTCCAATAACCGCTGTCCCTCACGCTGCCCGATCGGCAGCAGCTTCATCGCCGCAGCCACAAAGCCTGTCGCGGTTTGGTACAGGAACGCGGCAATGGTCTCTTCTTTCGACCAACCGGCTGCCGCCAACGTGAGGCCGACTGTCACCGCCAAATGTCCTGGCGTCTGCTCAGCCTCAACCAGAGCAAGAAAATCTTCGATGAGGGAATATCTCGTCTGTTGGTTTGCGGCCAGCCGTATGACTTGACGCCCCATCTGTCGGCTGGCGGTCCGTGACTCAAGGCCCAGCTTCATCGCCTCAAGTTCTCGATCCGCCTCTATGGCAGTTTCCAAGAAGCCGGAAGCATAGGCCTCATGCGCTAATCCCACTGTCACGGCTTCACGTTCCCCCATTCCAGTCGTGAGCGATTCAACCACGTAGCGTGACAACTCTTCCGCATTCCGAATCGCCCCCCCCTGCACCGCCGCCTCAAGCCCCGATGAAAAGGCATAGCCTCCCGATGGAAAGAAACTATCGACGAATCGGAGACCGTTCAGAAGCGATAACGTATTCATCGTATGACTCGGATGGTCACTCTCCGTAGATTATCCCCAACCGTGAGGCTGCTCAAAACGTTGTCCAGAAAGGCCGAGCCGAAGAAAGTCTCGGAAGGCGTACCCTCCGGGGTACGTTGAGGAGGCTTTCGAGGCGAGAACGAAGCTGGACGGCGTTTTCAGCAGCCGTTAGAACAGGAAATACCGTTGGGCCATGGGTAACACCGCCATCGGATCGCAAGTGAGAATTTGCCCGTCGGCTTTCACCACATAGGTTTCTGGGTCCACCTCAATGTGCGGTAACGCATCGTTCAGCTTCATGTCCCGCTTTCCGATGCCTCGGCATTTCTTCACCGCCGCCACACGTTTCTGCAGCCCGAGCGATTTGTGCACCTCGTGGTCGATTGCGGCCTTGGAAAGAAAGGTGAGGCTGGTGGAAAACAAGGCGCGGCCAAAGCTCCCGAACATGGGCCTGGTGAGGACCGGCTGCGGCGTGGGGATGGACGCATTGGGATCTCCCATGGCAGCGGACATGGGAAACCCGCCCTTCAAAACGATTTCAGGCTTCACGCCGAAGAATGCCGGCTTCCACAGGACGAGATCCGCCAACTTGCCGACTTCGACCGAGCCGACTTCATGCCCGATACCGTGCGCAATCGCCGGATTGATGGTGTACTTCGAGATATAGCGTCGTGCTCGAAAATTGTCGTTGGAATCTGCCAACTTGTCGGCAGCAGTGTGAGAAAGATGCCCGCGCTGCACTTTCATCTTATGCGCGGTCTGCCAGGTGCGAATAATGACTTCACCCACACGCCCCATCGCCTGTGAGTCGGACGACATGATGCTGATCGCCCCGATGTCGTGCAGGATATCCTCCGCGGCGATTGTCTCACGGCGAATACGCGATTCGGCAAAGGCGATATCCTCAGGGACACGCGGATTCAAATGATGGCAAACCATGAGCATGTCAAGATGCTCGTCCATGGTATTCACCGTGAACGGCATCGTGGGATTTGTCGACGAAGGCAACACATTGGCCTCACCACAGACCTTGATAATGTCGGGAGCGTGTCCCCCACCGGCGCCTTCCGTATGGAATGAGTGAATCGTCCGTCCTTTGAACGCCTTAATCGTATCTTCGACAAAGCCGGCTTCGTTTATCGTATCGGTGTGGATCGCAACCTGAATATCGAATTCTTCCGCGACATCAAGGCAGGTCGAAATCGCCGCCGGCGTGGTGCCCCAGTCTTCATGCAATTTCAGCCCGATCACCCCGGCTTCGACTTGCTCGCGCAGGCCTTCCGGCAGCGAAGAATTCCCTTTCCCAAGAAATCCGAGATTAATCGGGAATCCTTCCGCTGCTTCCAGCATACGATGGATATTCCAGGCACCGGGCGTACAGGTCGTAGCATTCGTCCCAGTTGCCGGACCGGTGCCGCCGCCGATTAACGTCGTCAGGCCGTTAGCCAAGGCCTCATTGATGATCTGTGGACAAATAAAATGGATGTGCGTATCGATTCCACCCGCTGTAATGATCTTGCCTTCAGCGGAAAGCACTTCGGTGCAAGCCCCGATCTCCATCCCCTTCGTCACACCTTCCATCATGTCAGGATTGCCGGCCTTGCCGATACCGACAATACGGCCATCTCGAATGCCGATATCCGCCTTCACGATCCCCCACCAATCGACAATGATCGCGTTAGTAATCACAAGATCGAGCGCCCCTCTTGCACGGGTGGCCGCCGGCGACTGCCCCATACCGTCGCGTATAACCTTGCCGCCCCCGAACTTGGCCTCTTCACCGGGCACCGTCAGATCGCGCGTGATCTCGATCAGCAATTCCGTATCCGCCAAGCGAATACGATCGCCAGTGGTAGGGCCATACAAATCGGCGTATTGCCGGCGTGGGATTTTCATGTGGCTTTCCCCTTCGCAAGAAATCCAGCTTCGCGGGCTGCAGCCATAGCCTTGGCTTTTACGCTTGCATCGTCGAGACGACCATTCACCAGTCCATTGATCCCATAGGCCACCCGATTCCCGCCGACCGAGACCAGCGTCACCCGCTTGTCCTCACCCGGTTCAAACCGCACTGCGGTGCCAGCCGGAACTTGCAACCGAAACCCATAGGCCTTCTCTCGATCGAACCGCAGCACGCGATTTGCCTCAAAGAAATGACAATGCGATCCGACCTGAATCGGCCGATCACCAATATTGGCAACAATCATCTCAACCGTCTGCCGGCCATTGAACGCCACAATGTCGCCCTCACCGAGGATAATTTCACCAGGAATAATAGAGGCAGACTGAATTGAAGCTTTCTTGGTCTCACGACTCGATACTTTCCGCTTCGTGATCTTCTGCCTGGCATTAGTTTTCTTTTTCATCGATTCACCTATCAGGCTACGGGAAAACTATCTGGACATGCCTGAATGCCGCTGAGCTGCATGTCCTGGAGAACAGGCGCACATCAGCAGGATGCTCAAAAAGTCCGTCCAGCAAGGCCGCAGCGAGAGAAGACCGGAAGCGTACCCTCTGGGGTACGTTGAGGATCTGAACGATGCGAGAACGCCGCTGGCGGGATTTTTCAGCATCCTGCTACCGAATCGGTTCATGGACTGTGACGAGCTTCGTCCCGTCAGGGAACGTGCCCTCGACTTGCAATTCATGAATCATCTCCGCCACACCGGGCATGACATCTTTCTTCTTCAGCAGCGTGGCGCCATAGCTCATGAGGGCTGACACCGAACGCCCGTCACGAATGCCTTCCAGAATCGCGGCTGTAATAAACGCAACCGCTTCAGGATGGTTCAGCTTCAATCCACGCTCCTTCCGTTCCTTGGCCAAATTCGCCGCAACATAGATCAGCAGCTTTTCTTGTTCTCTCGGTGTCAGATGCATCGTACAACCCCGTCAATCGTCAATGGTCATTCGTCAATCGATACGAGAGTCCTCGCTCATCTAACTAGATCAAGAGCCAAATAGTAGCGGGGTGGTCAGGGTGACTTCAACTGCGCCCATGGAGCGAGCGGGTTTTTATTGCGCGTTCTGGGAGCAGAGAAGTCCTCCTGACCACCTATCCTATTCCTATCCCCTCCCCTTCTCTTCTTCCCCTACCCCAAGGCGCGGAAAAGTGGCATGCGCGGGACGGCTAGGTTGGGCTCTACTGCGCACAACCTTTACACCCGCCCAACCCAGAGTGCGCCGAGACGCACTCTTGTCCCAAGCGAGCACATTCTGATCGTGCGCGTTCTGCGAGCAAGGAGCCCACCTAGCCGTCCCGCGCCCCCCGCTACACCGTCAAATACTGCTTCACCTGTTCCGCTGTCAACTCAGTACTTTTTCCCGCCACCACCACCGCCCCTTTGGCCATCACCACATATTTCTCCGCCAGGCGAGCGGCAAAGTGGAGCCCCTGCTCAACCAACAAGATGGCGAACCGGCGCTGCTGTTTGAATCCAATGATCACGTCTTCAATTTGATCTACGATCGAAGGTTGAATACCTTCAGTCGGCTCATCGAGCAAGAGCAGTTTAGGATTCGACAGGATTGCGCGGCCGATCGCCAACTGCTGCTGCTCACCGCCGCTCAGGACACCGCCAGGGCGGTTGAGAATTTGCGTGAGCTTGGGAAAGAGGTGGTAGACTTCGTCGAATGCGGTCTTCTCAACTGTCCCGTTTGGTTTGTCTGACCTTGCCCAAAATCCGAGCAACAAATTCTCCCGTACCGTTAGGTGAGGCAGAATCTCCCGGCCCTGCGGCACGCACGCCAACCCGCCGCGCGCTCTCTGATCGGTCGGCGCCTTCGTGACATCCTTCCCATCGAACATCATCCGCCCCGATCTCGCAGGCAAGAGGCCGGTCAATACTTTCAGCGTGGTCGTCTTGCCGACACCGTTCCGACCCATGAGACACACAACCTCACCCGAGTCGATGGTAAAGGATACATCCCGAAGAATGTGGCTTTCACCGTAGTAGGCGTTGATTTTATCAAGCTGCAGCATGATGTTAGAGAAAAGCTTCGGTGTATCTTCTCCTGTGAAGCTGCACGTGCGACTCAACAGAAGAAAACCTTTGCAGGATGTTCAAAATGGCTTCCGGCAAGGCCGCAGGCGAGAGAAGACCGGAGGCGTACCCTCTCGGGTACGTTGAGGATCTTGTCGAGCCGAGAACGATGCTGGGGGCCATTTTCAACATCCTGCTAATGGGCCACTTTTTGGCGGCCCAGATAGATCTCTCTGACGCGAGCGTCTGCCTGCACTTTCTCGACGGTGCCTTCGCAAATGACGGTGCCTTCGTGCAAGACCGTCACGATGCGGGCGATCTGCCGGACGAACTCCATATCGTGTTCGATGACGATGATCGCGTGTTTCTCCGCCAACGATTGGAGCAATTGCCCCGTCTGTTCCGTTTCTTTGTCGGTCATCCCCGCGACCGGCTCGTCGACGAGGAGCAACGAAGGATCTTGCAAAATCACCATGCCGATTTCGAGCCACTGCTTCTGACCGTGCGACAGAGACCCGGCTCTGGTATGCGCGTAATCTTTCAGGCCGATCGTTTCGAGATTTTCCTCGATCCTTGCCCGCTCCTCCGCCGTCGACTTCCCGAACAACGTCGAGAAGACCCCTTTACTGCTCCGTTTCAACGACAAGTCGAGGTTTTCCCAGACGGTCAGATTTCCATAGATGGACGGCGCTTGAAACTTTCGCCCGATGCCGAGCTTCACGATTTCATCCGCATGCTTCCCGATCAGTTCCGTGTCTTGTCCAAAGACGACACGGCCTGCAGCCGGTTTCGTCTTCCCGCAAATCACATCCAACAGCGTCGTCTTTCCCGCCCCGTTCGGCCCGATGACGACGCGCAATTCCTTGTAGTCGACCATGAAGGTCAAGCGGTTCAGCGCCTTGAAGCCATCGTAATCGACGGTCACGCCATCGAGATAGATGATGGAATTTTGGAAGGAACTTGGCTCGGCCATCTCAGCGCTTCCCTTCCGGCACAACTATCTTCTGATTTGGCACAATCGGCCTTTCTTCACTAGCTTTACGCCGAGTCAGAAGATCCTTCCCTTTTCGAATCATGCCGACCATCCCATCTGGGAATAACAGCACCACCAACACAAAGAGTCCGCCCAGCATGAAGGGCCAGAGTTCAGGAAAATAATTCGTGAGCACACTCCGGCCGTAGTTCACGCTCACAGCCCCCAATACCGCGCCTGCCAAACTGCCACGGCCACCCACCGCCACCCAAATGACCATTTCAAGGGACGGCAGCACCCCGATCTGCGCCGGCGTGATGATGCCGACCTGAGGGGCATACAGCAACCCGGCCAGTCCAGCCAGGCCAGCGGACACGACAAAGACAAACAATTTGTAGTTGGGCGGCGTATACCCGGAAAAGACGACGCGCTTCTCGCTGTCACGCACGGCGACCAGCACCCGGCCGGCCCGCGAACGAATGATCCACCGGCACAAGAGATAGGACGCGCCAAGACAGACCACGGTGACGATATACAAGACCCGTTGCGTCCCGGGTTCGGAGAGCCGATACCCGATCACCTGCTTAAAATCGGTTAATCCGTTCGTGCCGCCGAGATTCGTATCGTTCCGGTTAAAAACCAGCCAGGCGGCGAGAGCCAGCGCCTGCGTGATGATCGCGAAATAGACGCCTTTAATGCGGCTGCGGAATGCGAAAAACCCGAATACTAACGCAAAGGCCATCGGCACGAGGAGTGCTCCAATGACCGCAGCTGGAAAGCTATAGAACGGCTTCCAGAATAGCGGCAGCTCTTTGACCTGGTTCCACACCATGAAGTCCGGCATATCACTGCCATACACGCTCTCTTTTCCAATCGTGAGCATCATGTGCATGCCCATGCAATAGGCGCCTAATCCGAAAAATACTCCTTGCCCCAAGCTCAAGATGCCGGTGTAACCCCAAATGAGATCGAGCCCAAGAGCCAGAATCGCAAAGGCCAGAAATTTTCCGAACCGGTTCAGACTGAAATCGGAGAGGTGAAACCAGGAATCTTCAGGCGGCAAGAGGTTTAGGAGCGGCATGACCACGAGTAAAATGCCGCCGACAACCCAGAAGCTCAGCCCTCCACCACGATTCGTGTCCGTTGTTCCGTCACTCATCGAATTCTCTATTCTCAATCGGCATCACGACCCTTCATTGCAAACAGACCGGACGGCCGCCACTGCAAGAACAGAATCACCATCACGAGGATCAACACCTTGCCGTACACAGCGCCTAACCCCGGCTCGATCAGCTTGTTCAGCCCGCCGATTCCCAGCGAGGCCACGATCGTACCGGCCAGTTTCCCAACCCCTCCGGTGACCACCACCATGAAGGCATCCACGATATAGTTCTGACCGAGGCCCGGATCGACGTTCCCGACCATCGTGAGCGCCCAACCGGCGATGCCCGCCAACCCAGACCCGAACGCAAAGGTATACGAGTCGACTTTTCTGGTCGGAATCCCGAGACAGGCGCTCATATTTCGATTTTGCGTCACCGCCCGCACGCGCAATCCGAGATTCGATTTAAAGAGCGCGAAGTAAATGCCTAGCACGCAGACGATCGATAGCGCGATGATGAATATGCGGTTATACGGCAGGTAGACCCCCACCAACACTTGCGCGCCGCCTCTGAGCGGCCCTGGCGCAACCACGGCGGTGAGGTCGCCGAAATAAACCCGTGCCGCCTGCATGAGAACCAAGCTCACGCCCCAGGTCGCCAACATGGTTTCAAGTGGACGCCCATAGAGAAACCGGATGACCGTCGCCTCCAGCAGGAATCCTGAGCCGGCGGCCGCAAGGAACGCGACCGGCAATGCTACAGGAAAATACCAGTCGAACACATCTGGTGGAAACCAGGCCGTGAAACATTGCTGCGTGACAAACGTGGCGTAGGCGCCGACCATCATCAACTCGCCATGGGCCATATTGATGACGCCCATCAATCCGAACACAATTGCCAGGCCCAACGACATAATCAAGAGGATTGAACTGAGGCTGATTCCGCGGAAGATCGTTTCAATCGCATTCGCCCAATCGCCCCAGGTTTCAATTCGGTCAATCGCGGCGTCGGCAGCTTTCGCCAGTACCTTCTGCTGTTCGCTCGCCTCAGCGACGGCGCCGGCCTCGACCAGCGATTTCAAGGCCGGCACCGCATTTCCACTGCGGAGTTCGCCCAGCTTCTCGACCGACGCGACTTTGATCGATGGATCGTCCGACGCGAGCCTGAGCAGCGCTGCAGACTCTTCCATCGTATAGCGTACCCACTTGTTCGACTCGTTCACCTTGGCGGCATCCAACCATGCAATCGCCGAAGGATTACCGGATGAACCGAGATCTGTCGCCGCCGACCGTCGAGCGTCGCTGTCGGGGCTGGCAAGTTTCGCTCGATTCTTGAGGAGGTCCATGAGCGGCTTGATGACCTGCCGAATGCTCCGGCTTGCATTGGCGCGTATCGCTTCCAGCCGCGGAAGCAGGCCGGCATCACCCTGTTCGATCAAGAGACGAATGGCCGCCGCGCGGATTGATTCGTCCTCGCTGGTAACCTGATTGAGGGCTTGTTCTACCGAAGAGGCCGAAGGCGCAGAGACAGGACCATCCGCCGCAGTCGTCCAGCTCGGCCAGAAAAACAGGAACAGTCCCACGATAACTAGGGCGGCAACGGTACGCCCCAGAGAAATCACCATGAATTACTCCTCAACAAGACACACGAATAACGTAGACCTCTCGTCCCGTCACTCAAATTCTCACTCACGTGAGAGGGGGACATCAGTCGCTCCCTCTCACGTGACGGACTATTTTTGATAGGTTCCTTGATGACCGACCCAGTCGCAGCCCTTCTCAGGGTTCGTAAATTCGCTCCAGGGTTCCGGCTTCACCAGCCCCGGTGAACGAGATACCACCTTGAACTGCCCGTCCGCCATGATCTCACCGATGAGCACCGGCCGATAGGTGTGGTGATTGGCGGCATCCATCATGATCTCACCGCCCGGCGCCATGAACTTGCTGCCATAGACGGCCTTTCTGACCTTATCAACGTCAGCCGACCCAGCCTTTTCTACGGCCTGCTTCCAGATATACACGCCGAAATAGGCGGCTTCGATCGGATCGTCCGTGACTCGCTTGTCGCCGTCAGGCAGATTATTCTTCTTGCAGTAGGCCTTGAAATCCGCGACGAACTTCTTGTTCTGCGGCGTATCGACGCTTTGATAGTAGTTCCACGCCGCCAGGTGACCGACCAGCGCGGACGTGTCCATTCCTCGCAACTCGTCTTCTGCCACGCTGAAGGCCATGATCGGAGCATCTTCGGCCCGCAACCCTTGGTTCGCAAATTCCTTGTAGAACGGCACATTACTGTCGCCGTTGATCGTACTGATCACGGCAGCCCCTCCGCCTGCGGCGAATTTCTTCAGTTTGCCGCAGATGGTTTGATAGTCCTGATGGTGGAACGGCGTGTATTCTTCCATGATCTTGTCCGCCGGGACTTTCTTCGCCAACAGCATCGCCCGTAGGATTTTATTGGTGGTACGGGGATACACGTAATCGGTGCCGAGCAGATAGAACTTCGTAAATCCGCCACCCTCTTTGCTCATCAGATAGTCCACCGCCGGCACGGCCTGCTGATTCGGCGCCGCTCCTGTATAAAAGACATTGCGCGAGCACTCTTCTCCCTCGTACTGTACGGGATAGAACAGCAAGCCATTGTTCTTCTCGAAGACCGGCAGCACCGATTTACGACTGACCGAGGTCCAACAGCCGAAGGTGACCGAGACCTTATCCTGTAACAACAGTTGCTTGGCCTTTTCGGCAAAGAGATCCCAGTTCGAAGCCGGATCGACGACGACCGGCTTGATCATCCGGCCCATCACCCCACCCTTGGCGTTGATTTCTTCGACGGCCATCATCACAGTGTCCCGCAACGACACTTCGCTGATCGCCATCGTGCCGCTGAGCGAATGCAGGATACCGATCTTGATCGGTTCCTTGTCTGCCGCATAGGACAGGGCCCAGTTGCCCAAATTGCCGAGCAGAGCGGCAACCCCAATGCCAGCTACGACCTTGCCTCCCTTAACCAGAAGCTCACGCCGCGAAGGGCCAGCCTCGCTCTCTGCAGCACCGCCCGGTTCAACCGGGTTTACTTCATTAGGTTTATCCGTTGCCATGATCAGTCTCCTTTCACACACACATAGATGTTAGGTCAGCCGGGAGAAGGATACGTCGCACGAGCATTCTTCCGCACCACCTTGAGTTGTCGCAGCCCCTTCCCATCTCATCAGATAGCTCCCGCTCTCGCGACGTATCACAACCACCCGACCACCTCAGTACTGCAACTGCAAAGCCAGATGGACAGAGTCTTGGTGCCTGCCTCCCGCAATGGCGCCAAGCGTCGTAGGCCCACCGGCGGGGGCCAGACTACCAGTCCGCCAGAATGCCGATATGCGTGCATTGTGACCGCTAATGACGTAGTTCGTGCCAAATTCAAATTCATCGAGTGCGCCGGTGTGCACACTGTTCACGAAGGTATATCTCCCATAGGGCTGGAATCTCCCGATCCCGACTTCATTTGGAAACAGATACAAGGCGTACGCAGTAACTGACGTACCGCTAAACAGGCAGAAACAGTCTCCATTCCCAGTCGCAGCTCCCCCTTGGGCGGCGAGACCCTGCGCCCAGTACCGTTTGTATTCAGCGTTGGCTGTGAACACGCCATTGGTCCTGCCATTGTTGTTATCGAGCACTTTCTCAAACAGAACATCGCCGACAAAACTCCCAAAAGCGCTTTTATTGGCATTCGAACCAGCGCCTGCATTCTGATACTCTCCCCCTATTGCAAGCGCCAAAATATCACCGGCTGTCCCGTAATAGGTCCCGCTGGTGTAGTAACCAGGATTCGACTCATCGTTCAGCAAGTTCCAGGTCAGACGTCCGGCGTACTTCAGACTGTCTCTTTGATTTGGTCCTGTGTTTAACGATGACCGCAGCCCCTGGAAGACCGACGCGACGTATTGCAGATGTGTCCCCCCTGGATGGACTTTCCCGAAGAAGACCACGCCATTGTCACGGCCATAGAGACCCGCTCCACCTGCGCCAATGTTCCCACTGAAGTCGGCTTGGTTGAACGGTGTCCGAAAGCCATCGAAGACCGCGTGGTAGAAGGGGCCGTTCAGCTCACCTCGCTCTGTCGGCACCAATGTGCGCCCGACCCAGAAGTTCACTGTCTCAGTGAACTCAAACTGCCCGATCGCATCGAGCAGACCGATCGTAGTATTCGACGCGAAAATATTACCGGCACCTCCATTACCATTACCTGCCCCAACCGCACAGTTAAAACATTCGGTGTTGAACGCGAACTTGACGTACTTATGGATCCCGCCGTTGATATAGATACGAGCATTGTTGATCGCGAAGCCGTTGCTCCACTGTGACCCGCTTGCCGACCCATCTTCTACCATATTGAAACTTTGACGGATGCCCATTCCGATAGAAATATACTTGTCGTCGTCAACCTTGATTGTGCCACCGGCGTAGGCGCTCGGGACCGTGGATGCCATCCCAGCCACCAGCGCCATCGCGGCCCCAGTCACCGCACACATTTTCCACCCTCTCTTTAGATCTATCTTCATAAGTCACAGCCTCCCATGCCCTGTTGAGATTCTAGTACTCACGCATCTTGGGCTTCCTCATCTCGACGACATCGTCGCGACGCACGCCATTGTGCGCACACCCAGCCCTTTGCCACCCATGTATCGCACACCGTCCCACACCTTGATTGAGAGCAGAGGGACCGAACCATCACCAGATCCATGGCCGGTATCTATACGCGGAGAAGCAGAACAAACACACTAGGGATCTCCCTAGGAACATGAAACAATATCCCTAGGGAAGCCAGCCCCTATTTTATGGCCCTTTCTGCTACGGGTGCGGATGTTCAGGCGAGAGGTACGGGACTAATCCGATGTGAGGAGGCCGTGGACAAGGGCGTATTTTGTAAGCTCCGCCGTCGTGTGAAGATCGAGGAGCGTCATAATCTGCGATTTATGGAACTCGACCGTCTTCGGTGAGAGAGCAAGAGCCGATGCAATCTCCTTCACCGTCTTTCCTTCTGCTACGAGTTGCAACACTTCTCGTTGGCGCCCCGTTAAGGGTTTGTCCTTCAGAGCTGCAGGCATCTTCTTTGTGATGGCCGACTCCACCAGACCTTTGGCGACCAGGGGGGTGACATAACATTGTCCCTCCATGACTGATTGAACGGCTTGAAGCAATTCTGACCCGGCAGATCGCTTAAGCAGATAGCCGGCGGCACCGGCCTTGAAGGCTTCATTCACATAAGCCTGGTCCGCGTGCATCGTCACAAATATCAGCTTGGTGTCAGGCAGAATCTTCTTCAACTTTCTGGCGGCATCGACCCCGTTGAGTTCGGGCATCGAGATATCGAGCGTGATAATGTCAGGCTTCAGCTCGTAGGCCTTTCGAACCAACGTGCGGCCATCTTCCGCCACCCCGACGATCTCGCACCGATCCTCCAACAGTTTCCGAAATCCTTCCAACACCAAGGTATGGTCGTCACCCAACAGAACCCGAGGCTTGCTCATGCAACCCCCGCTGGAACGAGCACCACCACCTGCACCCTCGTTCCCTTCCCCACTGCAGACACGACGTGTAAGTTCCCGTGAACCAAGGCGACTCGCTCTTTCATGCCGAGCAGCCCCAGTCCATGCGATCCGTTCCGGAGTTGTTCGGAGTCAAATCCTACTCCATTATCTGTAATCGTCACCACCAGCTCCGATTGAGCCCCGGTCAACTCCACATCGACTTGAGACGCCTCTGCATGGCGAACCACGTTGTTGAGACTTTCTTGGGTAACGCGGTAGAGACAGCTTGCGATCTCCTGAGGGATGGTTGCAGGAATATTCTTGTGTCCAAAGCTCCCTTGGATACGGCTTCGAGCGGTGACGTCTTCCACCAACCGCTGCAGAGCGATCGGGAGGCCGAGGTCATCGAGAATGGAAGGATGAAGCTGATAGGCCAAGCGACGCACCGCATCGGACAACTCCACAACCCGCTCTTGTATCTCTTGGACGGCCCGGCCCCTGGGATCTGTTGAGGAATCAAGCTGCTGTCCCACCGCTTCAATATCCATGGCAAGCAACGCAAGGCGCTGATTGATGTCATCGTGCAAATCGCGTGAGATTCGACGCCGCTCATCCTCCTGCACACGCAACAGCTCGAATGCCAACTTCTGCAAGTCTTGCCGGCTTTGCTCAAGCGATATCTGCGTCTGCATCCGTTCGGCCACTTCCGCAAGCAACGATTTGTTGACGGTGGCCAACTCTTGCGTGCGGGCCTGCACACGCCTGTCCAAGGCCTCGTTGAGTCGTTGCAGTTCCTCTTCATGCATGCGGCTCTGCGTCTCCGTCCGTTTCCGCGCCGAGATATCCCGCACGAACGCACTGAACGTGTAGATGCCTCCCTGTCCCAAGGACGGCGAAATCGCTAGTTCAATTGGAATCTCGTGTCCGCCACGATGGACACCAGTGATCTCGATCCTGGTGTTCAGCATCGGTCCTACGCCGGTTGCAAGAAAACGACGCAATCCCTGTTCGTGGGCCTCCCGATGTTGTGCCGGGATGATGGTGGCTGCGAGGAGCCGCCCAACTGCCTCTTGCCGGGTCCAGCCGAATATCTCTTCAGCTTGGAAGTTCCAGTCGGTGATCATTCCCGCTGTATCCATCCCGATGAAGCCATCGAGCGCCAGGTCGACGATACTCCGCGTATGCGCCTCGCTCTTTCGCAGGGACGCTTCAGCGTCTCTGGCGAGCGCGCGCTCCTGTTGCGCGCGCCGATATTCCCTTCTCACACGTGTGACGGTCCATATCAAGAACCCAAACGTCGGAACCACCACGACACTCCCTGCCAAGCCAAGATTCCAGAGAACTTCCCGAATCGGCGTCAGCACATCGCGCCGATCCATACGCATCAGCACTGTCCAATGTAACCCCTCATAATCACCTAAGCCTTGAGTCCTGGCATAGCCGGTAATAACGGGCACATGGCGATGTTCGTGCTCCTCTTCAATGTAACCGGACAAGGTACCTTCTCGTAACAGCGCCGACGGGAGTCCGAGTAGTTTGAGATTGACATGGCCCTTATGCTCAAGATCCGAATCGATGAAGGCCACTCCCTTTTCAGACAGGAACTGATACTCCAGCGCTCCCCAAATTCCCTCTCGCTGCCGGAATGCCAGTAGGGTTCTCGTCATGACGTCTTCAAGTCCAGGAATTCCCACCCGCGTTGTCACGACCCCCAAGAATTCTCCGCGCAGTCCGGCGATGGGAGCCGTCACGGCTATGGCGTCAGGACCGCCCATCACAGCGAATGGCTCCACGTCCCCCATATGGACCCCTTGCCCGCCACGCACGGCCTGAAACCAGGGTTCGGCGCTGTAATCACGCCCGACCGTGGCCGGGTCGGTTGCGACGACAATCTTTCCTCGTTCGTCAGTGGCGCCGATCCATAGGTAATCCGGGTATGCGGTCATCAACCCGGCGATATAGGCCGACTGAAATTCCTGATTGTATGACTGCACGCTGAATGTCCTCGCCATCATCAACACATCGCCATGCCGTTCAAAGAGAAATCGGTCCAGTTTGTCCGACACTTCGGCGGCTGTCTGGGCCAGGGTTTCGCCTGCTGTCGCAACCATGCGTGTTTCGATGTAGCGGAATGCAATTGTGCCGATGCTCAGCGTGGTGATCGTCAGCACACCGAGAAGGATCGGCAGCCAAGAATAGGGCCTGGGATCTCTGGACTCAGGATGGTCATTCATCCTTTTCGCCTCGTGACTACACCGCACTCATGACATTACGACCGGGACGTTCACTCCTGCGTGAAGCTCCCCGTAACAGGCGACGGGAATGGTCCTGCTCATGCCGGCGACTACTGCTCGTTTCGATATGCGTGAACGACCGTGGAGGGCTATGCTGTGGCAGAGGAAAAGGCCCTTCCGGTCATTCTGTCAATCCCGACATGACGCCATTGTCCTTTTCTTACACTTCGTACAATCCGGCTGAATCGTCGGAAGTCGTTGTCCAATATTCAGCCCATACCGTTATGTGGGCCTATATTCGGAGTCTCTAGTCCTCCTGTCAAGTAGAACTCTCTCTCAGCATCTGAAGAATGTTACCGGTGTCCTCGTCCTGTCTAACTATGCTAGACTCGCGGCTTCAATTCACTGTGAGAATTGCCGTTGTCTCATCGCCCGCAACTCGCCCTGCTTCTTCTCACCGGGATGACCCTGGTCGTGTCTGCCTGTGCGTCCAAACCTGATCTGGATATCACCATCCATCAGTCCGAACGCGGCGCGGTGTTTGTAGAACGTATTCCCGATCGGTCTTTTCAAGCTACCCACCCGATGACAGTATCGTCGGATACGATGGCTCGAGTTCTGCGCGGCGTGATCCTCAAGGACGGCCGAGGCGTAGTAGGAAACCTTGCCGCAGACAAGACTGAGACCATTCGAGTGTTTGGGGATGACGACGTTGAGTACCTGGCGCCCCTCCTTGTCGAAGGGCTCACCAGAGCTGCGTCGGACCAGCAGGTCGGCTTTCATATCGTCAAACACGACACGCCCGCCCACTCGCTATCTGCCGGAACGGTCTTTTGCTTGTCGGACGTCCGTTTCCCCGGCGTGTGTGAGTCAGAGCGGGTGGGAAGAGGGGCATCCGTAGAAGCAACGGGAGGCTCCCTCTACAGTTATGAACGGTCGCTGTATCTGACCTTGACCGGGTATCGCCAACGGACAGAACGGACCGACGCGAATACCCTAGCCGATCGGCATCCATTCAATCCGACAGGATTGGCCAATCGCACAGTACACTTCGTTCCAGAATCCGCCAAGCGCCCTGATAGTTATCGGACGGCCCGTTCAACCGACACCACTCTGGTTATCGACTACAGCCTGCTTGCCACAATGCCTGCTGCACCGGACATGCGATCGACTGCCGCTCAACCAACGACGCCAGTGAAGGAGGAATCTGCTCAGCGAGATGCGGATCTAGCAGAGTTGCGAAAGGAGTTGAAGGAGATCAAACAGAAACTGGTGGAGCAAGAGAAGGAACGCACACGTTCAACCCCCTCCTCCTCTCCGAAGTCGACGCCTTGATCGATTCCTTGCCCACTGCGAAGAGAGCTTCCCCGGCAGGCCAAACCCTTATCCACGCTGTTTTTCAACCCGTTGATCGAGTTCTCCAGCTAGAAGCACCGCCTCAGCAATCTCTCGCATGGACTTTCTAAAATCCATACTTTGCCGCTGAATGAGCTTGAAGGCCTCTTCTTCGGTCAGCTTCTTCGAACGCATCAGGTAACCTTTGGCCCGCTCCATCAGCTTCCGAACCGCCAGGGCTTCCTGCATCTCATGAGACTTCTCAATCAGCGTCGTATGCTCGATAGCCACGGCAGCCTGATTGGCAATGGCCTGAAGCAATTTGACCTCTTCGCCGGTGAAGACATGCGGAACGGACGTGTAGCTATTGATCACGCCCAATGCCTTGTCACGCAC
Organism: Nitrospira sp.; assembly: GCA_005116945.1. Classification (GTDB taxonomy): domain Bacteria; phylum Nitrospirota; class Nitrospiria; order Nitrospirales; family Nitrospiraceae; genus Palsa-1315. Next base: position 55,197 of record SWDH01000038.1, on the reverse strand, counting down.
CATCATCGGGACTGAAAGCAAAGAGCACAGCCCCTCCTTCTTGGCCATATCCGGATACATATAGTCCCGCTCAGTGGACACATCGAGCACAATGATTGACCGTCGGTCTTTCACTGCGCGCCCACTAATGCCTTGCCCAATCTTAAGATTCGGCTTCCGGCGATACTGCTCGCTGAGGCTTTGTGTTGCCGCAATCCGCAATTCCCCGCTGGTTTCGTCCAACAGCATGATCGAGCAGATCTTCGAGTTCATCATCTGCGCCGTCATCGTCACAAGAAGCTGGAGAACATCCTTGATCAATCGATTGGATGCCACTGTTTCCGAGACCTGCGACAGGGTCTCTACCTGTAATGCTTTGCGTTGCTCAGCCTTAATACTGCAACTGCAAGGCCACATGGAACGAATCTTGATGCGCACCAGCGAGACCAGCAACACCCCCAGCAAAGCCAGTAGTCCCAGGATAGTTTGAGGCAGAGGTGCTAAGATTGCCATGTCGCCACCACGTCGAAATGCGTGCATTGTGACCGGCAATGACGTAGTTCACGCCTGCTTCAAATTCATCGAGCGCGTTTTGATACACACTGTTCACGAAGGTATATCTCCCATAGGGCTGGAATCTCCCGATCCCGACCTCTTGCGGAAACAAATACATTGCGTACCCGGTGAAGGATGTCCCGCCAAATATAGGAAAGTTGGTGGCGAATGGAGCCGTCGCACTTGCATCCGTAAAGGACGCGAGGCTCCCTGCCCAGTACCGTTTGTATTCTGCGTTGAACGTGAACACACCCTTGTCCGAGAAGACTTTCTCAAACAGGATATCGCTTGTAAAAGCCCCGAACGGAGCTGGATTTGCTAATGAGCCTGCTGCGGCATTCTGGTATTCTCCCCCTACCGCGAGCGCGAGAATATCACCGGCTGTCCCGTAGTAGGTACCGCTGGTGTAGTAGCCAGGATTCTTCTCCTCGTTCAGCAGGTTCCACGTCAGACGTCCAGCGTACTTCAGGCTGTTTCGTAGATTAGGTCCGCCCAGCGTGCCTGCGGTTGTGCCTGGGCCTGACTGTGTTCCGGTAAACAGC
>SWDH01000038.1:46281-54021 GCA_005116945.1 Nitrospira sp. | reverse complement strand
GCGGTCTTCCGGAAGGTTATGAAAAAACTTGAACCGTGAATCGTCGTTCGCATTACTCGGAATCACAACGCGCGTCCGTTCCTGCGCCACCCACCCCGTGATGCCCTCGCCTAATCCAATTGTGATGCGACCGATCAGTTTGGGATGAGGATTTTCGATGCGCGAAGAATAAGTTCATCTTGACTGTCCGACAATAGATAGAGGAGGCAGGCATCTGCCTTCGTGACTTCTACGACGACGTCGACGATATGTTTGAGAATGGCTTCGAGATCCAATTGATTGCTGATCGACGCAGAGATCCGATGGAGGACATCCACTTCGCGCGTTTTTTCCCGCAATGCCTGTTGCAGATACGCGACAGATGGCGTGCGTTTCATCGTCATTGCGATGTACCTTTGCGTGTGACCCTTTTGCCGGATAGTCTGCCTGGCCGATGACCGCTCATTGCGCGGTTCCCACAGCCATGCATGCGCCGAAACCACTCGGCACACACCTGCTCCTCGATTGGCCTAATGACCACTTCCCCAATCTTGACCGGCCACACTCCGACGACCTGCCCCCCAATCACCTTTTTGTCATGCTGCATGGCGCTCCACAGGCGAGAAAATGATGCGGGTGAAACGTGATCGGACAGCCCAGCACGCTGCACCAGGGCTCTGATCCGTTCAACCACGTCCCGCCCACAGAGGCCCATATTGCAGGCCAAATCCGCTTCTTGCACTAACCCAATCCCCACCGCTTCACCATGAATTAACCCACGATAGCCTGAAAGCGCCTCCAGGGCATGTCCAATCGTGTGACCATAATTGAGCACGCGCCGACGGTTCGACTCCCGCTCGTCAGCGGCAACTACTTCCGCCTTGATCTCGCACGATCGTTTAATCACGTGGAGAACCGGCTCTTTTTCTAATTTCAGCAGCCTGGGGATCTCTCGTTCCAGAAACGCGAAGAACCCTTCGTCCGCAATAATACCGTATTTGATCACTTCGGCCAAACCGGCAATCCATTCGCGACCTGGCAACGTACGTAACGTGAACGGATCGATCAAGACAGCACGCGGCTGGTAAAACGCTCCAATGAGATTTTTCCCCAACCGATGGTCCACACCAGTTTTGCCCCCCACACTGGAATCCACTTGAGCCACAAGCGTGGTCGGCACTTGCACGAACGGAATTCCTCGCTGATAAATCGCAGCAGCAAAACCTGTCACATCGCCAATCACTCCACCACCGAGGGCCAACAACAGTGATTGGCGTTCGAACTTATGCCTGGCTAACGTGTCGAGAACCTTGGCGACTGTTCCAAGCGTCTTTGTTTGCTCTCCCGGAGGCAAGATAATTTCCGTCGGGTCGTATCCTGCCTTGCGAAGCGATCGGAGCGTCTTGTGAAGATAATGGCTTGCCACATGCCGATCTGTCACAACCGCGATCTTCGGAGAGGTCGTAAGGGCATGCAGTCTGTCGCCCACTGTCGAAAGTAAGCCAGGGTGCAGGACGATGTCATAGCTTCGTGGCCCCAAGGCCACCGGTATAATCTGTTCTGCCTTACCAACCCTGCTCAATGATCACCACTCCTGACTTGATACACCAGCTCCACATCCGACTCTTTGTGGCTAGGAACGCTCAGATTCATGGCCTACTGTGCCGATGGTGATGATGAATTGCGATCGGCTGACAACGGGGGGAATGGTATCACAACGGCCTGGAAACTAGAAGGTTTTCAGGGCCGCTCCATGGCGAATGGTCACATGTGCCGGCTCAGATATGCCCTCATTAGGCCTCCTGCATCTTCTTGAAGAGCCAGGCCACTGAAGTCCTTATCTGGCCTCGAAGCACAAAATCGTTGAGATATTACAAACCGATGATGTGAGGTATAGGCGGGAACCTGGAAAATGCACCGGTGAATTGAGATAGCGCATGAACCGAGAACGTTCACCACTCGTAAGTCCCCCATCCTTGGAGAACTCGAATGTCGGTTCCTAGCAGGCTCTAAAAACTGCGTGGGTGTGCCGAACCGTTATTGGCTGGACGTTGGAGACCGACCCAGTCTGTACAGAGTATCTGGTTAGTCTGTTCTGTCTGGGTGTAACTGATGAGCATGTGCTCTGGTGATTTTTTCTAGGCAATATACTCACCCGCCCAGGTAAGGGGCGGTGTATGCCGACTGAGTTTCCTATGCTCTGCTAACTCTTGACAATACTAGGCGTTAAGAAGATAAGCAGCTCTTGTTTCGCGACAATTTCGGTCTTTTGCTTGAAGAGCCATCCCAAAACAGGTACGCGAGAAAGATAGGGAATACCAGTCACGCTGTTGTTCTGCGAATCGATAAACACCCCGCCTATCACCATGGTCTCGCCGTCGCGGATGATGACCTGTGTGTTGGCTTCGCGTCGGTCGATACTGGGGCCGGCCGTATTGCTTCGTGACCCGACGGCGTTTCTGGTCGCACGGACCTTCATCATGATCTGCTTACCGACTTCCTTGGGGTCCCGCGACGTAATCTGAGGAGTCACATTCAATTCCAAATTCGCATCCACAAAGGTTGTCTGAGTTCCCTGGAGGGAGGTCGTCTGATATGGAATCGATTCTCCCTGTGAAATCTTGGCCTCCCGCTTGTCCAAGGTCGTGACCTTCGGCGCGGCAATGACTTTACTCAGGCCGAGCAATTCTCCGGCTGATAGGCGCACATCCAACAATGCTCCATCGGTTTTCCCAATCGTGAACCCGACACCCGGAGTCGACGTCAACCCACCAACTGTAGCGGGAAGATTCACCAGGAAATTCGATGTTTGTGCTCCAAATGCTCCCGTATTCCCCGTCCTGAAGTTCGCCACACCAGCAGACCCGAGTTGATTCACATTCTGGATACCCCACTGAACTCCCAGCGAACGGGAATAGGTCGTATCAGCCTGCACAATTCTCGCTTCGATTTGGACTTGCGGCACTTCAAGATCGAGCCCCTCAACCAGCTGTTTCATCACCGCCATCTTGGCTTCCGTCTCTCGAACGATCAAGGCATTGGACCCCACATTCATTTGCACTAACCCTCTCGAGCTTTTAAACTGCGTAAGAGACGTCATGAGCTCCTGCGCTGGCAGATTCCGAATATAGAACACCCGATCGACCAGTTCTTCTGCATTCAGCTTGGCAACCTTCGACTGCGCTAATTCATTCTCCTGTTTGGAAATGTTCGCCAACGTATCGATCCACAAGATATTGCTCTGCCTGATCTTGCCTAGCCCATTCATTTTTAAAATCATATCGAGTGCCTGATCCCACGGCACACTCACGAGCTTCATCGTGACCTTGCTCTTGACCCCTTCACCGACCACCATGTTAAAACCACTGACCTCAGCAATGAGACGTAGCACATTACTGATGTCGGCCTGCTGGAAATCGAGCGAAATGCGCCGGCCAACATACCTCGTCTCTCCAATAACTAAGTCATCTTTTGGCGTGTTTTTCTCACTGCTATCTGTATCAGACGTCATCTGGACAGGCCGCACATGAAACTTCGTCGAAGACCGCTGAACCGCAGCCATTGCCCGATGGGCCACCGGAGAAGCCACATCCGCCGGGATCGGCAGCAGCATAGGATTCTCTGGCCCTGTGTCTTTGGTGGTCTCACTGCGATAAGAGCCAGCATGTGCGCCTATATCTGTATCGGCACCTTCTCGAAGCGTCACAATAAGACTCGTACCTTGCGATTCAACCGAGTATGTTGCGGTACCAGTAAGATCCAATACCACTCGTACTCTATCGGCATGATTACCTAGACGCACTTGCTTCAATATTTGGTGATTCACCGATATGACCGGCTTATGTACAGCAGAAGCCACTCCTGGAATATCGATCATGAGACGCCGCTCATCGAGACGTACCACCTCATGAGCCAGCCTTCCATCCCCGGAAATAATGACCCGGATGTCGTTCGTGCCCCGTTGAACATCGAGGCGAGTCAGTGTCTGCGCCAGGTCGCCTTCAATGATCGAGGGCGAGACTGAATCGACAACTGGGACGTCAGTCGACGCCTCTATCGACGGTATCGCGATCGGAACACTGAGCGCTCCCACTGCCGAGAGTACGCCAATAAATGTTGTCGTGGTCAGCTTAGGTGTCATTCTGAGCCCTCTTTCGGGTGAAGGAGCTTGACATATTCACGCTCCTGTTTGCTCCCATACACATCTGTAAACCGTTCTTGCACCACAATACCCTTCTCCGTTACAGCGCTCACTACTCCATTGTTAGGACCGATTCGTGTTCCCCGACGCACCGTATAACCGCTTCCATCTGGAGTCTGAACCATAGCCGTATAGCCATAGGCCCCCCATATCACGGCGATCAAATTCATCTCCGTAAGTCCAACACGTTGGAGCGGAGGTAGTGTGGGATCGATCGGTCCAAGTCCCAACAATTGCAACACCGGGGCGAACGGATCGCGCCTCCCAGAAGGGTCATAAGAGCGAACACCCACCGATTCCAATATTGAATTGGGGTCGACTAGTTGAACATCCCCATCGCCGGCTGTCGCGGTTGGAGCTGGAGACAACGCGTGCCTTGGCACATCGTTGAGAGAAGGGACTTTGAGGGAGTCCTGCCGCATTGGGCTAATCTGTCGAAGATGGCCGCTCATACTTGTCTCAGCAAAACCCAGGCCAACTGCGACGAGCAGTCCAGTACATCCAATTAGAATCATGCATGTTGTCTTCATGGTCGACCGCCAGTTCTCACAGATGGCATTCACTGTTTATGGCCTCACACACATCCAAAACGTTGCGCCCTATTTCTTCTGCGGAATTGCGGGAACCGCTGCAACCAACTTGGTCTCATCCGTTGCTGCATAGGCGACAAGATCGAACACCGTCTGTGTGACGACACGCCCCTTCTCAAACTTTGGAGCGCCCATCTTGAGGCCTGACACAGTCACAATCCGAGGCATCGCGTTGATTCGATCGAAAAACAACGCGGCGGTATGGTACCCTCCTGACACCTCCACGTTCACCGGCATCCGCACAAAGAGCTTCGATGGATCTTCGCTCTTCGGACTCGGTTTCCACAACTTAATGTCGAGCCCAAGGCGAATCCCTAAGTCTGATACCTGCTTGAGCAACATAACGGCTTCCCCTTCAGGCGGCAGCCGTTCTTGCTTTTTGGCAAGCTCAATCTCAAGTTGCTTACTGGCCGCAACAAGCTCATCAAGATGTTTGACTTTAATGGTCAACGTTTGAATCTCGCTGTCGAGCGTGCCGATCGCTCCCTGAAGCCCTGCAATCTCCGTGGATTTTGGTTCAGCAACATAGTAATAGAACCCGACAATAATCCCGGCAAGAACCATCACGAGAAGCCCGAGTTTCTGAACCAAGGGGATCGACCGCAATAGCTCAAGATTCATGGAAGGCAACTTCATCATTCTTACCCTTTGAGACGGAAGCCAAGTTTAAACTGGTAGATATTGAGTTGATTCTCCACTGCCGCTCGGCTTTCTTGAAGATTGATATTTGAAAAATAATCGGTACGACGCAGGTTGTTCACAAATTCCACCACGTCGTCGTTAGTCGCAGCACGACCTTCAAGATCGATGTCCTTCCCTGTGACAGCGACTCTGATAAGCCACACTTTCAACGGTTCCAAGCTCTGACTGACATGATCGAGTACCTTCACGGGGCCAACACGTGACTTTTCCAATTCATCAATAATACGATTTTTATCTTCTAATACTTTCTTTCGGCTCTCAAAATCAGAGACCTTCTTCACTTGTTCCTTTAACTGCGCGACCTGCTTCTCCTTGTCAATCTTTTCAGTCTGTCGTGCGTTGATCTCTTCGTCGAGTGAGGCCGAGTACCACCAACACCCTGCCAGAGTAATGAACAGCATCCCCACACCTAACAGAGCTTGCGCCCTGACATCATACTGAGGCTTCGCTTTATGCCCCTTGGGGCCCGGCAATAAGTTAATGCGAATCATCGATCCCCTACCGTTCTCAGTGCCAATCCAACACCGACAGCTGCCAGCGGAGCCAGTTCGGCCAGCGTGTCCTGATCCAAGCCGGCTCCTGACGTGTCAATTTCACCAAATGGGTTCGCGACCTCAACCGCTGCCTGCATTCGATCTTTCAGTTGTGGCACTAAGCCTTTGACCTGCGCCCCCCCTCCGCACAAGAGAACTTGCTGAACATCGGCGTCCGGCATCGTGGATTTGAAATAATCGATGGTCCGTGCGATCTCTGAGGCAACCTCGGCGTTGACGCTATCGACAACTGTGGTTAACACGGCCTGATTGCTTCCTGCCGAGCGCTCACTCTTTTTGGTTTCTTCCGCCTCTTCGTAGGACATGCTCATTTCACGCTGAATGGCTTCTGTATAACGGTTCCCTCCGATCGGAATGTCACGTGTGAACAGAGACGTGCCGCCTCGAATAATGTTGATATTCATAACACTGGCGCCAATATTCACAAGGGCGGTCGTCTCTTCTTGCGCGGCAGGATAGTTGATCGCGTGCATGTTCTCGATCGCAAATGCATCGACATCCATGACGATAGGAAACAGCCCCGCACCTTTGACGAGCTCAGTCAGCTCATTAATCTTGTCTTTTTTGGCCGCGACCAGAATGATCGACATCTCTCCCTGTGCATCACCCGCCGTTTCAGAGGATGGCAACACACTGAAATCGATATTCACTTCATTGATATCGAAAGGGATGTACTGCTCCGCAGCCAGTCGTACCTGCCCCTCCAACTCCTCATCAGGCATTGGAGGCAAGCTAATCTTCTTAATGATCACCGCATGGCCAGAAATCGATACAGCCACTTGTTTCACCTTGATCTTTGTTTCTTCGAACAATTCCTTGATCGCCGATACCACACGTCCTTCATCCATCACCGTACCATCGACGATGACTTCCGGCTCGAGTGGTTTAAAGCCAAACTTCTGGAGAACGTACCGACCTCGGTTTTCCTTCAGCTGGACCAGCTTGATCCCGCTCGACCCAATATCCAACCCGACGAGCTGCCGTTTTGGGGTGAACATCGAGAACAGGTCGGTTTCGGAAAGGCTTTTAAATGAACTCAGCATATGTGCCTCTGACTGTACATGACTATCCGCACAAGACAAGTATTTCCGTAAATTCTACAAGGATTACAGCTCACGCCTGCACCCCCACCTGCGTATCTGCACTGAAGAGTGAACGACTCACGGAAGATTTCATACCATTCATCTGCGTCCTGATTTCCATTCCGTACTCCACTGTAAGAGTTTGTGCAGATCTACATCACACAAGCTAACTATAGTCCATACTCTCCACCTGTCAAGCAAATCGCTTTTCGCGCACAGGCAGAGAGATGAAATCGAGGAGTAGGGTGCGGGGCGATGTACGGAGCAGGCCTAGGTGTTATTGCCTGTTGAGATCGCGATGAGTCACCGTCGCTTGGTATCCGAGCACTGAAAAACTTTCCTGGAGTCGGCCGGCAATCGCCACGGAGCGATGACGCCCTCCGGTGCAACCGATTCCGACATTGACATAACTGCGACGCTCTCGCTCAAAGAGTGGAATGAGAAATTTGAAGAAGCCTTCCAATTGCCCAACGAACGCAACGGCGTCCGGATCAGCCAACACATAGGTCCTCACCCGTGAGTCTTCCCCAGTCAATGGTTTCAGGTCAGGAATAAAGAACGGGTTCCGCAGAAATCTGACATCGAACAGAAGATCAATGTCGTACGGTACACCAAACTTATAGCCGAAGGTT
>SWDH01000038.1:37208-46181 GCA_005116945.1 Nitrospira sp. | reverse complement strand
GGACCCTCTCGCAGGGATGCCACCTTTGACAGCCTCAGGCCCTTTCTGACTCTCAATCGCAGGTGGATCTTGTGATCGGAACATCACAACCATGCGATCGGAATAGACCAGTAACGATCCACGAGTCAATACGACGGCACCCTCAAAAACAGCTTGGCTATCTTGATTTTTTACGGTCATCTTCTTGGCCGTAATCGTGGTGCTGACGGTGTGATCCGCACCGGATTTGGGAATAGCTGCTTCAGCCGACTCGCTTAATGAAGCCATCCCAAGGGGGAACAGATTAAGAAGCAGGAGCCAAATCCACATGGACATCCTCAAGTACTTCAAACTCTTCGAGATCTAAATGTCCCAGCAACCCACGCCCTGTCACCTCTAATCCATGCCCAACGATACGGACAGGATCATGCGTGCGGATTTCTCTCGTCTGATCAGTCCAGGCAAGATGGTTGGTGTAGATGACATACCCACTCTCGGTGCGAATAATAAGAGGCTCGGATCGGTTTGCGAGCACAAAGTCTTTCGTCTCCGTATTCAATGTCCCCTCATCTCCAGTGACCGTCATATCTTTTCCTTGCTTGCCGAACAGCGTGACAGCGACGACCTGAAGTGTTGCCCGCCTGTCCCGCTCAAAAAGCCGTGCCTCTTGCGCCTGCACTTTCCATTGAACTGTGTCGCCCTTCGTTTGAGTGAATGTAAATTGAGAAATCTTCGCATCAGCGGGGTCCATGGAGCCTGGTGCAGAGGCAGTCGGCGCAAGAACCATTGTCGAATTGGTCACGAGCAAATAGATAAGAACACAGGCTAACAACGCACTCAGCGCTAACAATCCTCCCCGCACTGAGCGTTGCCACACATTGCCTCTGTTTTCAAAATGAACAACACGATACAGACTGGCACGATAGTAGCATGAGCCCCATATCAAGTAAACGCATACCGGAAGCCCGATATTGTCTACCCGCTAACAATAGGGTCAAACACCCCGCTCTCACGAGCGGGGTGTTCTCTAGATCTTATTGAAGAAGAAAAGAAAACCGATAGATATGATACTGCATCACACGCGCAACTCGCTCTGACGAACAGAAGGCCTAGCTCGAAGCGGGACTCGCAGGGTCCGATGCACCAGAGGCAGATTTCTTTGCGGGCACTGTATCAGGCCGCGTGACAAGTTCAATCGCGACGAGCTTTGCCGCATCCCCAATTCGACGCCTGGTTTTCACCATCCTCGTATAGCCACCCTGGCGATCTTTAAATCGAGTCGCCACGTCGCTGAACAGCTTGGAGACGACCTCTTTGCTTCTGATAAATGCAAGGGCTTGACGCCGAGCCGGCAATGTCCCCTCCTTGCCAAGTGTAATCATTCGGTCCGTGAATCCTCGAATTTCTTTTGCTTTCGCTTCAGTTGTCTCAATGCGCTCATGTTCGAGGAGCGAGGTCACGAGACTTCTGAACAGCGCCCATCGATGTTTAGTCTGTCGTCCGAGCTGTCTGCCATTTTTTCTATGACGCACGGGTTCCCTCTTGTTTCGTTACTCGCTCTTCGGATTTCCACTAACCGGCTGCGCAGCATCAAGCTTCACGCCAAGCCCCAGTCCCATCTCCGTCAAGATTTCCTTAATTTCGTTGAGCGATTTCTTGCCGAAATTCTTGGTCCTCAGCATTTCGCCTTCTGTCTTCTGGACCAGGTCGGCGATAGTCTTGATGTTCGCATTCTTCAAGCAATTTGCGGCACGAACCGACAACTCCAGTTCGTTGACGCTACGGAACAGATGTTTATTGACCTCATTCACATAGACATCCACTGTGCGCATTCCGCTCTCCATCGCCTTCCTGGCAGCCGCTTCACCAGCACGCTGAGCGGCAAATGGCGTACTTTTTCGAGAACCCTTGAATCCTTGGTTTCCCGAACTTGCCCAGACAATTGTGTTGCCGCTCATGTCGGTAATCGTGACAATCGTGTTGTTGAATGACGCCTGGACGTGGGCGACCCCGCTCTGCACGATCCGACGCTCTTTCTTCTTTCCTTTTTTAATGCTCATAGGGCTCCCTACTCAAATGTCGGCTGTACGTTATTACGAACGCGCTGGGGGCTTTGGCTTGCTTCCCACACCGGAGCGGCGGCCTTTTCTCGTTCGCGCATTCGTCTTGGTCCGCTGACCGCGGACGGGTAGGCCCTTCCGATGGCGAAGGCCACGATACGTACCACTATCGATCAATCGTTTGACATTCATCGAGAAAGTTTTCCTCAGATCACCTTCGACCTGGTGCCCCTCCTGAATAATTTCTCGAATCTTGACGATATGCTCTTCGCTCAGATCCTTCACACGAATGGCTCCGTCAATCCCAGCCTTGGCGAGGATAGAGAGTGCGGATGCACGCCCAACCCCATAGACGTATGTCAGGCCAATGTCCACCCGTTTTTCTCTTGGCAAATCTACTCCGGAAATACGAGCCATGTTCCCTCCAGTACTGAGTGCTGAGAACCGAGTGCTAAGTCTGTCCGAGGGCCAGGTTTTTCTCGCTTGGCTCTTTGTTCAGAACTCAGCACTTCACCGCTTAACACTTCCCATTACCCTTGACGCTGCTTGTGGCGCGGATTTTCGCAGAGAATTCGCACCACTCCTTTGCGCCGAACCACCTTACATTTCGCACAAATTGGTTTGACAGACGATCTCACTTTCATATTCAGTTCACGCTCCTACTTAAACCGATAGGTGATCCGACCGCGTGTTAGATCATAAGGTGATAACTCCACCGTCACCTTGTCGCCAGGAAGAATACGGATAAAGTGCATACGCATTTTTCCTGAAATATGTGCGAGGATCTTGTGGCCATTGTCCAATGACACACGAAACATCGCGTTCGGCAACGTTTCGTTTACCGTGCCTTGTATCTCAATCACATCTTCTTTCGGCACGTACCTCTATCCTTTCTCCCCACAACACATTACAGCGCTTGCGTCCCCTTCAGAGCTGGCTCAAAATATCGGGTGGCCCACTCGACGTAATGGCGATCGTATGTTCAAAGTGCGCCGAGAGACTCCCATCTACCGTCACCGCAGTCCATCGATCTTCAAGAACTTTGACGGCTGCACCGCCCATATTGACCATCGGTTCGATGGCAAGAACCATCCCTGCCTGCAACCGAGGCCCTTGCCCTGGTTTCCCGTAATTCGGCACTTGCGGCTCTTCATGCAACTGCCGACCGATCCCATGACCGACAAACTCTGTCACAACCGAGTACCCTGAGGATTCCACGTGCTGCTGAATCGCATGTGAAATATCAGACAACCGTTGCCCCACCACTGCTTGTTTGATTCCTAAATACATGGCTTCTTCGGTGATTTGAACCAAGCGTGCATTCCGTTCGGTTGTCTGCCCCACAGCAACCGTGATCGCCGAATCTCCATAAAACCCACCGACAATCGCCCCGAGGTCGAGACCGATGATGTCTCCCTCTTTCAGCACTCGCTTAGAGGGAATCCCATGAACGACCTGGTCATTCACCGAAGCACACAGCGTCTTCGGGTAGTTTCGATACCCTTTAAACGCTGGCCGCGCACCGCGCGATCGAATCTCTTCCTCGGCTAAACGGTCCAACTCATCAGTCGTGATACCTGGTCGAACAGCTTTCTGCAATATCAGCAATGTCTCTGCCACTACTCTTGACGCCTGAGCCATCACCGCAATCTCATCCGACGTCTTGAGAATGATCATATCGCCTGGTACTGCGCAAGCTCCTGTGAAAGATGTTGAAACACGACATCCACTCCGCCCGATGCATCCATCGGAAATAATAACTGCCGTTCGCCATAGTAACGGACGAGCGGAGCCGTTTGGTCATCATAGACTTTCAATCGTGTCTCAATGGCTTCACGGCGATCATCGCTGCGCTGCACGAGTGGCTCACCACACCGATCGCATACCCCATCCATCTTAGACGGGGCGAAGTCTACATGGAAAGTGGCTTGACACTTCGGACAACTTCGGCGCCCACTCAATCGCCGCACAACATCCTCACGCGAAACCTGAAAATTGACAACCCGATCCAGCGTAATCCCTTTTGAAACCAACACTGCACCCAAGGCTTCCGCCTGCGGAACTGTCCTGGGAAAACCATCTAGCACAAAACCATTCGCGCAACTGGGATCCGCTAGCTTTTCCCGAACCAGCCCTATCACCACGTCATCAGGAACCAACCCCCCCTGATCCATATAACTCTTCGCCTCTAAACCCAGTGTGGTCCTAGTGCGCACCGCTTCGCGAAGAAGATCACCGGTGGAAATCTTCGCCACGCGGTACTGCGCAGTAATGCGGTCAGCCTGAGTTCCCTTGCCTACTCCTGGTGCGCCGAGAAATACCACACGCATGGATTCCCCGTCACCCGCTCCGTCCGCGAAGGGGAGCCATGCCCTTGCCGAGAAACCCTTCATAGTTCCGCATGAGCATATGGGATTCAATCTGTTGTGCGGTATCGAGACCGACTCCGATCACGATCAGCAACGAGGTACCGCCAAAATAGAACGGCACACCTAGTTTATAGATTAATAGTTCAGGAATTACACAGACGATCGCAAGGTAGATCGATCCGGCAAACGTAATTCTCGTGAGCACCTTATAAATATAATCAGACGTTCGTACTCCAGGGCGAATCCCGGGAATGAATCCCCCGTACTTCTTCATATTATCCGCCATGTCCACCGGGTTTAAAACCACGGCGGTATAAAAGAAACAGAAAAACAGAATAAGGCCGACATACATCAGAGTGTATAGCAGCGATCCAGGCGCGAGTTGCGAGCCGATATCCTTGATCCATGGCGTCTCGAAAAACCCGGTAATCGTTGCAGGAAATGCAATAATGGATGATGCAAAAATAGGCGGAATTACCCCTGCCGTATTGATTTTCAGTGGAATATGCGTGCTCTGCCCGCCGAACACCCTGCGTCCGATGACCCGCTTTGCGTACTGAACCGGTACTTTCCGCCTCCCGCTTTCCAGAAAGACGATCGCACCCACCACCACAACCATGAGCAGGGCCAAACTGATCAGCAAGAACGCATTCAACTGACCGATCTCATACAGGTTGTACGTCTGGCCAACAGCCGAGGGTAGACGCGCGACAATCCCCGCGAAGATAATCAAGGAAATGCCATTTCCGATCCCCCTCTCGGTAATCTGCTCACCGAGCCACATCAGGAAGCCGGTACCGGCCGTCAAGGTGATGACTGTCATCAGACGGAATCCCCATCCGGCATCCATCACAAATGCGCCGTTATTCATTTGTTCAAGACCGATGGCGATCCCGAACCCTTGAATGAGCGCAATACCGATGGTCCCGAATCGAGTGTACTGAATAATTTTTTTTCGGCCGCGCTCGCCCTCTTTGGCTAACTTCGTGAGATGTGGGACCACTACGGTGAGCAACTGAAGAATGATCGACGCGCTGATATACGGCATAATGCCCAGCGCTAAGATCGTCAATCGTGAAAGCGATCCGCCTGAAAAAATATCTAAAAATCCGAGTAGCGCGCCACCTTCCTTTTGCAGAAACTCTGAGAGGGCCTCGCCGTTGATTCCGGGCGTAGGAATATGCGCCCCGATCCGATACACGATTAACATCCCCACGGTAAAGAGGATGCGGGTGCGCAGCTCAGGAATTTTAAGAATATTCTGAAAACTGGTCAGGAGTCTCTCAAACACCGGGAATGACCTCGACTCTCCCTCCAGCTGCTTGAATCTTTGCCTCTGCAGACTTACTAAACTTGTGTGCCTGCACCACAATCGCCTTTGTCAGATCTCCGTTTCCTAGAACCTTAATTGGCAATGACTTCCGCTTGACCAACCCGGCATCGACCAATACTTGCGGTGTGATGGTACCGGAGACCACCATGTCACCCAAGCTCTTCAGGTTGACAATCGCGTATTCTTTGCGAAATACATTGGTAAATCCATGCTTCGGCACCCGACGAATAAGGGACATCTGGCCACCTTCAAACCCTCCGGCCTGGCGGCTTCGACCTCCGGATCTGGCTAACAAACCCTTATGCCCTTTCCCCGACGTTTTCCCATGGCCAGAACCTGGGCCACGGCCAATCCGCTTTCGTTTTTTTCTGGATCCTTTTGCAGGACCAAGCTCATGTAAGTTCATTGTGGCTGCACTTCCAATAGATATCCGACTTTTCCGATCATCCCTCTGACTTGTGGAGTATTGGGACGAGTCACCCTCTGCCTGATCTTCCTCAAGCCAAGGCCACTCAACACAAGCCTATGTTTCTGGGGTGTGCCAATTGGGCTTCGCCGTAAGGTGATCACAAACCCCTTTGCGGCAGCCATAGTGGTTTGCACTGTAGACATTAGACTCTCACCCTATTCTGTACCTCATCTACCTGGGTACGGCGCATATGAAGAGCATCTTCAGCATTACGGAGCTGACAAAGGCCATTGAGCGTGGCACGAACCGTATTAAACGGATTTCCACGGCCAAGTGTCTTCGCAATGATGTTATGGACACCGGCAACCTCAACTACCGCACGGACAGCGCCGCCGGCAATAATTCCTGCCCCCTTCTTTGCGGGCTTGAGAAGAACATGTTCGGCGCCGAAAAGCCCATGGACCTCGTGCGCAATTGTCCCGGACGTGAGGGAAACGTGCACCAGGTTTTTCTTGGCCTGCTCGACCGCCTTCGAGATTGCGACAGGTACTTCAGCAGCTTTCCCTTTCCCAATCCCAACCCATCCTTGTCCATCTCCGACCACAACTAAGGCGCAGAAATTAAAGCGTTTTCCGCCCTTTACGACTTTCGCGACCCGGTTGATAAACACAACCTTGTCTTTCAGGCTTAGTTCATCTGGATTAACTCGCACCTATCATCTCTCCTCTTTGTTCCCCTCGCCATCATGCCACAACGGAAGCGAGGTCTGACTCAGAACTGCAACCCACCTTCACGCGATGCCTCAGCCAATGCTTTGACTCGTCCATGATACATCCGACCACCACGATCAAATACCACGGCTTGCACCTTAGCGACCTTAGCTCGTTCGGCCAACAACTTTCCGACAGCCTTTGCGCCATCAATGCTACCGGTAGATTTCACAGATGTGCGCAGAGACTTATCAAGGGAGGATGCGGCCACCAACGTCGCCCCTTTGAGATCATCAACAATCTGCGCGTAGATATGAGAGCGACTGCGAAATACATTCAGACGTGGACGCTCCGCAGTCCCAAAGACACGATTTCGTACCCGTTGCTTCCGCCTGGTTAACTGACTGGCTTTATCGGCAATATTCATGCATCACCCTACTTCCCGGTCTTTCCGGCTTTCTTGCGCAACACTTCCCCGGCATAACGAACGCCTTTTTGCTTATAGACGTCCGGGGGTTTGATCGCTCGCAAGTTCGCCGCAACCTGACCCACCAATCGTTTGTCAGAACCCTTCACATTAATCAGTGTTTGCTTGTCTACCTTCACGTCGATTCCAACAGGGATTGGGTAAATAACTGGATTGATATAGCCTAAACTAAAACTCATGGTTCGGCCCTGTACTGCAACCTTATATCCAACCCCAGTAATTTCCAAGTTACGCTCATACCCCTTTGTCACACCGTGAACAATGTTACTCAGCTCTGCGCGAGTCAACCCATGCATGGCGCGGACCTGACGGTCCTCACTCGATCGGTTCACCACAAGCTGTCCGCCTGCAATTGAAACCCCCAGGCCAGAAGACAACGACCAATCGATCTTCCCGAGCGGTCCCTTTACAGATACGATAGGCCCAGCAACTTTGATATCCACTCCCGATGGAATTTCAATCGGTTTCTTTCCTATACGCGACATCGACGCCTCATTCCTCTAGACAACCGCCGCAATGACCGCCCAGCTTATTCTTCTCATTACCATACAGCGCACAACACTTCTCCGCCCAGTCCTGCACGGCGAGAGTCCTGATCTGTCATCAGCCCTTTCGAGGTTGACAAAATCGCCATCCCAATGCCGTTCTTGACCCGTGGAATGTTTTTGATCCCTACATAGACACGACGACCAGGCTTGCTCACCCGCTGCATACCTGTCACCATAGGTTGTCCCTCTACGACATAGCGCAGCTGCACTTTCAGTACAGGGTGTCCGTCCTCGACCTCAGCTTGAACGCCCTGAATATAACCTTGGTTTTGGAGAATTCGAAGGATCTCACGCTTGAGACGGGAGGCAGGAACGCTGACAGTGTCGTGCCGCCGCCGGAGTCCGTTCTGCAATCGTACTAATAGGTCGCTAATGGGATCTGTAACCATACTACCCTTTCACCAACATTCGCCGACTAATCTGATGATCATCATCAGCCCTGTGGCGCGAAAAATGTATGCCCTACCAACTCGACTTCCGAACCCCAGGGATCTCACCCTTCAGGCTCAGCAACCGAAAGCAAATTCTACACATACGAAACCGACGCAAGAACCCTCTCACTCGCCCGCAAATCTCACATCGGTGATAGTCTCTGACCGGAAACTTTGCCTTGATAGCTGATTTATTTCTTAGCGCTAATCTCGACACCAGCAACTCCTTCGCTAGACATTACGTCCGAAATGGCATGCCTAAATGCTTTAACAGTGCGCGTCCTTCATCGTTGGTCCTCGCGGTCGTGACAATCGTAATGTCCATTCCATGGATCGAGGCAACTTCGTCGTATTTAATCTCCGGAAAAATCAATTGTTCTTTAAGACCAAGCGTGTAATTGCCTCGACCATCAAATGACTTTGGCGAAACGCCCCTAAAGTCACGAATCCGTGGTAACGACAATGTCACAAGCCGATCAAGGAACTCCCACATCCTGCGGCTCCGCAACGTGACCTTTGTACCGATCGGCATGCCTTGTCGCAGCTTGAAGGAAGCAATAGCCTTCTTCGCCTTTGTGATCAGAGGCTTTTGGCCAGTAATTGCACCCAGCTCTCCGGCGGCGCTCTCTAGCAGCTTCACGTTCTGA
>SWDH01000038.1:32091-37108 GCA_005116945.1 Nitrospira sp. | reverse complement strand
ACATCACCCTTCTTGACTGTGGCTGCAGGAATCGCCTCCTTGACCGCGACAACAACAATGTCTCCAAGAGAAGCGTACCGACGTCTGGTTCCCCCAAGCACATGAAAACACATGGCCTGCTTGGCACCCGAGTTATCGGCCACATCCATGTAGGTATAGCTTTGAATCATAATTCGAGTCTTCCCTCTATCCCTTACCCAATGACAACCTATTCATTACGTCCCTTATCCACAACTTCAATCACTCGCATATGCTTGTCCTTACTAATCGGTCTTGTTTCAACCATGCGCACACGGTCGCCGATCTTGCAGGCATTGTCCTCATCATGGGCCTTGAATTTTGTCACCCGACGAAGCACCTTTCGATAGAGTGGGTGAATAACCGAGCGCTCGATTTCGACAACCACGGTCTTATTCATCTTATTACTGACCACACGTCCAACCCACTCACGCCGTTTGTTTTCTGATTCGCCCATCCTCAAGCCCCTTTCGCCGTGGTGGAAGTTGGAGCAGCCTGTACCAGCTCGCGCTGAAGCGTCTTAATCCTGGCAATGGACCGCTTCGTTTTACGAACTTGCATAGGGTTTTCCAGCCTCCCTGTTCCCAGTTGGAACCGAAGATTGAAAAGTTCCTGCGTGAGCTGCTGCCCCTTCTCCGCCAACTCGGGCGCCGTAAGCTGGCGTAACTCCTTCAAGTCCATAAAAATGCTCTCCTTGCCCCTGCGCCTTGTTCAATGAATGCTAAAACTCACCACGGATCACACACTTCGTGGCAATGGGTAACTTATGCGAAGCTAAACGGAATGCCTCTTTAGCAACGTCTGGCGTCACACCATCCATTTCATAGAGGATACGGCCAGGCTTAACCACAGCAACCCAGTACTCCGGGTTGCCCTTTCCCTTACCCATTCTCGTCTCAGCCGGTTTCTTGGTAATTGGTTTATCAGGGAAAATTCTCGTCCACACCTGACCACCGCGCTTCACGCATCGAGTGATCGCGATGCGAGCTGCCTCGATTTGCCTGCTGGTAATCCAGCCCGGCTCAAGCGCCTTGAGACCAAACTCTCCAAGGGTAATCTGACCGCCACGATAGGCCTTACCGGTCATACGCCCCTTCATCATTTTACGGAATTTTACTTTCTTTGGTGCTAACACAATACCCTCTTCAGTTACCCAAGCCTACGGTCAAAGGCTGATTCTTTATTGATGGGTTGCAATGGAAGTACTTCGCCCTTATAAATCCATGTCTTAATTCCAATTTGCCCCATCGTTGTGTGAGCTTCGGCAAACCCGTAATCGATGTCTGCCCTGAGAGTATGGAGAGGGACACGGCCTTCGCGATACCACTCTGATCGAGCAATCTCTGCTCCACCAAGACGCCCCCCAACCATAATCTTGATACCTTGAGCACCAAGACGCAGTGCGGACTGCACGCTTCGCTTCATCGCCCGGCGAAATGCAACACGCTTTTCCAACTGAGTTGCGACGTTTTCACACACTAACTGGGCATCCAGTTCCGGTTTCTTAATTTCCTTCACCGTAATATAGACCTGACCTGAATACGCCTTTTCCAACTCCGCCTTGAGTTTATCGACTTCCGCTCCCTTGCGACCGATAATGATACCAGGCCGTGCGGTGTGAATAATGACGCGTGTCTGGTCTCCCGATCGCTCGATTTCAACCTTGGCCACACCAGCATGAAAGAGACGCTGTTTAACCATCTTGCGAATCTTAATATCCTGATGGAGAAGCTTCGCATAGTCTTTACTGGCATACCATCGAGAGGACCACGTCACGTTGTATCCTAGCCGGTATCCGATCGGATGTGTCTTATGCCCCATAACTTCTTATGCCTCACTCAGACGAGAAATGAATCCGTTCCGTTAGCCGCCTCTACCTACTTCTTTTCCTTCATGCTTGCAGCCGACACCACAACCGTAATATGGCTCATACGCTTTTGAATCGCATTGGCACGCCCCTGCGATCGAGCCCGAAACCGCTTCAATGTCGGCCCGCAATCAACGAATGCCTTTGACACCACCATCGATTCACTGTCGCCCATTTCTTTTTGCTCTGCATTAGCCACAGCGGACCGCAAAATCTTTTCGACCACCTTCGAAGCATGACGCGGCAAATTTCTGAGCATTGCCAACGCCATTGGTACTTGCTGCCCACGGATCAAGTCGATCACCGGGCGCGCTTTTCTCGGAGAGACACGTACAAACCTTAGAACTGCTTGTGCTTCAGCCATAACATTCCCATCCAATCAAATGTGCCGAGACCGCGGCCCACCACTTACTTAAGGGCAACTGACTTCTCTGTCCTGGCATGCCCATGCCCTTTAAAAAACCTGGTCGGAGCAAACTCACCCAACTTATGCCCGACCATGTTTTCCGTCACAAAGACCGGTATGAACTTTTTTCCGTTATGAACTGCGAACGTATGTCCGATCATATCTGGAATAACAGTGGACCGCCGCGACCAGGTTTTAATGATCTTTCGATCTTTATTCTGATTCATCCGCTCAACTTTTTGCAGCAGATGGTCGTCAACAAATGCGCCTTTACTTACTGACCTCGGCATCGCATACTCCTACTTACGGCGGGAAATAATGAACTTATCCGTTGCTTTATTGTTCCGGGTCTTGTAGCCCTTGGTCGGTAACCCCCATGGCGAAACTGGATGGGGATTCCCCTGCCCAGACTTTCCTTCACCTCCGCCATGCGGATGGTCAACCGGATTCATTACAACACCACGAACATTCGGGCGTCTGCCCAACCAACGAACCCGGCCCGCTTTCCCTACATTAATATTCTCATGATCCGTATTGCCAACTTGTCCTACAGTGGCCATGCAAGTTGAAAGGATTCTGCGCATTTCACCAGACCTGAGCCGCACCTGCACATAGTCGCCATCACGTCCCATCACCTGAGCCGCACCCCCAGCACTACGAATCAACTGTCCGCCTTTTCCAGGCTTCAACTCTACATTATGAATAGTCGTTCCCAACGGCATGCTGGATAAGGGTAGCGCATTTCCCGTACGAACTTCAGAGCCCACACCTGACTGCACGACATGTCCTACCTGCAAACCAACCGGAGCCAGAATATAACGCTTCTCACCATCCTTATAATGCACCAAGGCGATTCTGGCTGACCGATTAGGGTCATATTCGAGCGCAGCAACAGTCCCAGGAATTCCGGTTTTATCACGCCGGAAATCGATTTTCCGATAGAGCCGCTTATGTCCGCCTCCACGAAAACGTACAGTTGTCCGACCATCATTGTTCCGGGCGCCGGTACTGCGTCGAAATGACGTGAGCGACTTCTCCGGCCTCTTCTTTGACAGTTCTTCCGTCGTCACCGCAGTCATCCCGCGACGTCCCGGTGTCCTCGGCTTGTATACCCTGATTCCCATGCTACAGTCGTCCCTCCAGCACACCGAGGTCAGCCCGGTGCAATGCCTACTACGCGCTCTCGTACAGCTCTAACTTTTCGCCTTGCTTCAGCTTGACGAAGGCCTTTTTCCAATCCGATCGTTTCCCGGAGAAACGCCCCAGACGCTTCACCTTCCCACGAACATTCATCACATTCACGCGCTCAACTTTTACCTTCAACAACGTCTCGACAGCTTGCTTAATCTGAAGACGATTCGAATCGGGGTGAACAAGAAAGCCTACCGTATTGCTGCTTTCCCTCATTGCCGTAATTTTTTCTGTCAACAAGGGCTGCAATAGAATCTTATGGAGGCCCACCTTCATGACCAGACCTCTTTCACCCGCGTCAACTCACGCTCAAGAATCAGGATCAATTCAGCTCGTACAATGTCATACACATTTAATCCTTCAGGCCCCACCACACACACATTAGGAAGATTCGCTGCAGCTTGAGTCAACCCGGCATGTCCGGCACCTGCCACGATCAAGGCATATGTGTCGGCCCCCAACTTTGTCAACGCTTGCGCCAATAGTTTCGTCTTGGGTTGTTCCAACGACAGATTCGACACAATCACCACCTGCCCATCAGCCAACTTTGCAGACAACGCGCTCTGGAGCGCTGCACGGTACTTCTTTTTTGGCATGCTGTATGAGTAATCACGTGGCTTCGGTCCAAACACCGATCCGCCATGCCGCCATACCGGCGAACGAATCGACCCTGCCCGAGCCCGCCCAGTATGTTTCTGTTTCCATGGCTTTTTCCCAGACCCTGCCACTTCTCCTCGTCGCAATGTCGACGCCGTGCCCTGACGTTCACAGGCGCGTTGCATCACGACCGCTTCATGCACTAAGGCGGAGTGTGGTTTACAGCCGAATATTTCTTCTGGAAGATCGACCGAACCAACTTTTTGCTTTTTTAAATCAATGACATCAACCGTGGGCATGCCCCTTTACCCCTTCTTCGACTTTCTCACCATGATCAGTCCGTTTGCTGCACCAGGGATTGCCCCTCGAACGAACAGCAAGTTCTCATCAGGCCTTGATTCAATCACTTTCAATCGCTGGGCCGTAATTTGTTTCGCCCCCATATGCCCAGGCAATGTCTTCCCTTTCCAGACACGAGAAGGATAGGAGCTGGCTCCCATCGAACCGGGATGACGATGAAACATAGATCCGTGAGACTCAGGGCCGCCGGCATAATGATGCCGTTTCACCACTCCCTGAAATCCCTTTCCCTTCGAAATACCAGTGACATCAACCCAGTCACCTTTTTTGAAAATATCGACTTTGACGGACTGGCCTACGGTCACCTCACCGGTTTTTTTAAACTCTCTCAATACACGAGTGGCCGGAGCCTCCGTTTTCTTCAGATGCCCCAACTCGGCCTTGGAAAGCTTACGCTCTTTGACCTCACCAAAAGATAGCTGGACAGATTCATAGCCATCGCGTTCTTTTGTCTTGATTGTAACCACACGGCAAGGCCCCGCCTCAATAACGGTCACAGGCGTAAACCGCGTCTCGTCAAATATCTGGGTCATCCCCAGCTTTTTACCCAATAACCCATTCGTCATGCGTAATGTCCC
>SWDH01000038.1:30264-31991 GCA_005116945.1 Nitrospira sp. | reverse complement strand
CTTCCGTCCTCCCTCAAAAATCAATGCGACTACTCACCCCGATACTTGGCAATGATGGCCTCTGAAATCTGCCTGGGCACCGGATCATATCGGTCGAATTCCATACTATAGGTGGCACGGCCCTGAGTTCGAGAGCGAAGATCGGTTGCATATCCAAACATTTCACTAAGTGGCACCGATGCATCGATGACCTGTGCGGCCGCTCGCGCTTTCATGCCTTGAATCTTCCCACGACGACCGTTCAAATTGCCGATCACATCGCCCATAAAATCCTGAGGCACCACAACCTCTACCTTCATGATCGGCTCAAGCAAGACAGGATCAGCTTTCTTGCAGGCATCGACGAATGCCATCGACCCGGCGATTTTAAATGCCATTTCATTGGAGTCGACGTCATGAAACGACCCATCGATCACCATGACCCGAACATCGCGAAGCGGATACCCCGCGATGACGCCAGAATCAAGCCGTTCCTTCACACCCTTTTCGATCGCCGGGATAAATTCTCGCGGAATAGAGCCGCCGACGGTTTTATTGATGAACTCTAAGCCCTTGCCTGATTCGGCAGGCTCGACCGTTAACACGACATGTCCATACTGGCCACGACCACCGGTCTGCTTAATGTATTTCGCCTCAGCTTCAGCCTTCTTGCGAATCGTTTCCCGAAAGGCTACTTCCGGCTTTCCGACATTGGCCTCGACCTTGAATTCCCGCATCATGCGGTCCACAATGATTTCCAGATGCAACTCCCCCATCCCGGCGATGATGGTCTGGGCAGTCTCTTCATCAGTCTTCACCCGGAACGATGGATCTTCCTGCGCTAGCTTCTGCAAGGCGAACCCCATCTTCTCTTGATCTTGCTTAGTTTTTGGCTCAATCGCCATTGCAATGACCGGCTCAGGAAACTTCATCACTTCGAGCAAAACCGGTTGCTTTTCATCAGCTAGCGTGTCCCCCGTCGTTGCCCCTTTTAGTCCGACGGC
Source organism: Nitrospira sp. (assembly GCA_005116945.1). GTDB lineage: Bacteria > Nitrospirota > Nitrospiria > Nitrospirales > Nitrospiraceae > Palsa-1315. Next base: position 31,008 of record SWDH01000038.1, on the reverse strand, counting down.
CGCAACAATGTCACCCGCGTAGGCCACATCAATATCTTCTCGCTTGTTTGCATGCATCTTCAGGAGGCGTCCGACGCGATCCCTCGTCCCCTTCGTGACATTCGAGACAGACGTTCCCGTTTTCAGGGTACCCGAATAGACCCGCAAAAAAGTAAGCTGCCCCGCAAACGGATCTGTCATAATCTTGAAGGCTAAGGCTGCGAACGGCTCACTATCCGATGGACGTCGCTTCACTTCCTGTTCGGTATTCGGATCAATCCCTGCCACTGATTCAACATCAAGTGGCGACGGAAGGAAATCCACAACTCCATCCAACAATTGCTGTACACCCTTATTTTTGAAAGCCGACCCGCATAAAATAGGAGTCATCTTCATCGAAATCACGCCAGCTCGAATAGCTCTGCGGACTTCCTCTTCCGTCAAGGGTTGGCCATTGAGATACTTGTCCATGGCTTGCTCGTCAAACTCAGCAACTGCATCCAGCATCTTATCTCGGTATTCTTTGGCTCGGTCGAGTAGATCGGCAGGAATATCCTTGACAATGTACTTAGCACCGAGCGTCTCATCGTCATATACATAGGCCTTCATGGTCACGAGATCGATCGACCCTTTATACTCAGACTCTCGACCGATAGGGATTTGGATCGGAACAGGATTCGCCCCCAACCGATCGATCATCGTCTGAACGCTTGTGTAAAAATCTGCCCCGATTCGGTCCATTTTGTTCATGAACGCGATCCTCGG
>SWDH01000038.1:25866-30164 GCA_005116945.1 Nitrospira sp. | reverse complement strand
AGTCCGCGAATATTCTGCTAACCATCGAAGCGCCAGCGACATGCGGCGCGCCGGACGAATTTCTACCGGTACCTGATACGATGCACCACCCACTCGACGGGACTTCACCTCAACAACCGGCTTCACATTATCAATTGCCGACCGAAATACTTTCAGTGGATCATTGCCGGTCTTCTCTTGAATCACATCAAAAGCTCCGTAGCAAATGCGCTCGGCCGTGCTCTTTTTTCCACCCGACATCAAAATATTCAAAAACTTCCCGACAAGCTTATCGCGATATCGCACATCGGGGAGCGGGTCGCGATGATCTAAAAATCTAGTCCTTGGCATGTGTCATTCACTCTCTCGTTACCAACGGTGATCTGCACTTACTTAGGGCGCTTCGCTCCATACTTCGAACGACTTTGTTTTCGATCCGCCACACCGACGGCATCAAGAGCTCCTCTGACGATGTGATAGCGCACCCCCGGCAAGTCCTTTACACGACCGCCGCGCACAAGCACAATGGAGTGCTCCTGGAGGTTGTGCCCGACACCCGGGATGTATGTCGTCACTTCCATCCCGTTCGTCAACCGAACGCGTGCAACTTTGCGCAACGCCGAGTTCGGCTTTTTCGGCGTTGAGGTATAGACACGAAGACACACCCCGCGCTTTTGCGGGCAAGACTTAAGCGCAGGGCTTTTCGTTTTCGCATGCGCTAACTTGCGGCCTTTTCTGACTAACTGATTAATTGTCGGCATTAGTACATCACTCTCATCTTCTGCACAGTTTAACTATTTAACTCATTCGTTCAAGTGCAAAGCCGGCCGATTGTAATGAGCATTAATCGCGGTGTCAAGTCCTCTTCATCCCTAAATGCATAATATCAGTGAGCAGGCTCTCCTGATCCTGTCGCCACACCTTCATGTGTGAGCGCTGGAGCATCACTTTGACTCACAATCACCGGATCAGGCTTGGGACTAATGACAAAGGTGTCCCGATATTCTTCAAACCCGGTTCCAGCCGGAATCAAACGACCGACGATGACGTTTTCTTTCAAGCCCAACAGATTATCGACGCGCCCGTTGATCGCGGCTTCCGTCAGCACACGCGTGGTTTCCTGGAACGAAGCTGCCGAAATAAAGCTATCCGTAGTCAATGCTGCCTTGGTAATACCCAGTAGTACTGGCTTACCGAGACCCGGCTGCCCGCCCTTGGCCAAGACCCGTTCATTCTCTTCGTCAAACAGCATCTTACTGACCTGGCTGCCTGGCAAGAATTCCGTATCACCAGGGTCTTCGATTCTGACCTTGCGCAGCATCTGTCGCACGATGATCTCGATATGCTTGTCATTGATCGTCACACCTTGCAACCGGTAGACATCCTGAACTTCATCAACGAGATATTTTTGCAATTCATTCGGGCCTAGTACGTCAAGGATGTCGTGCGGATTAGCTGACCCATCCATCAACGGCTCACCAGCCCGAACCCAGTCGCCCTCATGCACGTTGACGTGCTTACCCTTAGGTATAAAATATTCCTTGACGTCACCCATCTTATTATTGACCAGCACTTTTCGCATACCCTTCACGAAACCATCGTACGATACTTCACCATCGATCTCGCTAATAACGGCTGTTTCCTTGGGCTTCCTGGCCTCGAACAACTCGGCCACGCGGGGCAGACCACCGGTAATATCTTTCGTCTTAGTCGTCTCCCGAGGAATCTTGGCCAGCACATCGCCGGGAGTGACCACCGCGCCTTTTTCGACGAAGATATGCGCTCCGACTGGGAGCAGATAGCGAGCGACGTTTGCCACCGCTGCAACCTTGGCGGTCTTTCCACCCTCATCCTTGATTGACACGCGCGGACGCAACGTTGCACCACTATGCTCAACGATCACCTTGCGGGAGAGACCGGTCACTTCATCAAACTCTTCCTTCATCGAGACGCCTTCAATAATATCTCCGTACGCCACCCTACCTCCGACTTCGGTGAGAATGGTCAGCGAGTATGGATCCCATTCGACCAATTTCTGGCCCAGCGCGATACGACCACCGTTTTTCACCTTGATCTTGGCGCCATAGACGACTCCATACTTCTCACGCTCACGCCCGGTCTCATCGACAATGGCAATCTTGGCATTTCGATTCATGACCACCCATTCACCCTCTTTATTTTGAACGGCAATTCCGGGGTTAGGGAAGTCGGCATTTTTCTTGGCATCGAAGCTCATGAACTTAATGGTGCCGGCATGGTCAGACTTTACCGTCAAGAACTCTTGCAGCGTGGATGCGGCCCCATAGGCCTGCAACGCCCACACTTCCATTTCTCCCAATCGCTGACCGCCGAATTGAGCCTTGCCGCCAAGCGGTTGCTGCGTGACGAGCGAATAGGGCCCGATCGACCGCGCATGAATTTTGTCGTCGACCAAGTGGTGAAGCTTTAAGACGTACATATAGCCGACCGTGACGGGGCTGCCGAACATTTCCCCAGTTCGGCCGTCCATTAACATCGATTGCCCACTCGTCGGCAGATTTGCCTTCTTAAGCAGTTCCTTAATCTCCGTCTCTGATGCGCCATCGAATACCGGGCTCGCCACCTTAATACCCAATGCCTTAGCAGCCCAACCCAAGTGAGTTTCAAGAATTTGACCGACGTTCATACGTGACGGCACCCCGAGCGGATTCAGCACAATTTCCACCGGCGTTCCATCGGGCAAACAGGGCATGTCTTCCTCGGGTAACACTCGGGAAACCACGCCTTTGTTTCCATGCCGCCCAGCCATCTTGTCGCCGACTTGAATTTTTCGCTTCATCGACACATAGACCTTCACCAGCTTAATGACGCCAGGCGGAAGCTCATCGCCCCGTTTTAAACGCCCAACCTTTTCGTCGTACAGTGTCTGAAGAATTTCAATTTGCTCCTTCGCCCGTCGCTCGACGTCTTCCAGCTCTTTCTGTTCATCAGGGTCGCTCAAAATGATGTAGCGAACGGTCTCATCCGGCAACCGTTTGAGAATCTCTACGGTCAGCTTGCCCTTCTTCTTCAGAATGACATCGCCACTCTCCGGATCCATCAAATCACGGCCAACAACTTTTCCCAGCAGCAGCTTTCTAATCTTCTTCGTCTTTTCTTCGTCGATGATACGGAGCTCTTCGTGGTGATCACGCTGGAGCTTCATGGCATCGTCGCTTTCAATGCTCTTGGATCGCTCGTCCTTGTCGAGTCCCTTACGCGAGAAAATCTTCACATCGACGACAATGCCCTCGACGCCCGGCGGCACCGTCAGCGACGTATCCTTCACATCGCCCGCCTTTTCGCCGAAGATGGCCCGCAACAGTTTCTCTTCCGGTGTCAGCTGCGTTTCGCCTTTCGGCGTTACTTTGCCGACCAGGATATTCCCAGGCTTCACCTCAGCCCCAATACGAATAATCCCGCTCTCGTCGAGATCGCGCAGCGCTTCTTCTCCGACGTTCGGAATGTCGCGAGTAATGTCCTCTTTCCCCAACTTGGTATCGCGAGCCTCTACCTCGAACTCTTCAATGTGTATTGAGGTGAACGCATCCTCGCGCACGAGCTTTTCACTCAACAAAATGGCATCTTCAAAGTTATATCCACCCCAGGGCATGAAGGCGACGAGAATGTTCTTGCCCAATGCGAGTTCGCCGTGATCAATGGCGGGGCCGTCGGCTAAAACCTGTCCTACTTTCACAGGCTGCCCGAGCCGCACGACCGGTGTCTGCGTGATAGTCGTACTCTGATTCGATCGCTGAAACTTGATCAGATCGTACATATCTAAGCCCGCATCGTTCCTTTTCCGACCTTCTTTTGAATCTGCACGAACGACGATTCGTGTGGCATCTACGCTTTCCACCACACCGGCCCGCCGAGCCTGCACGACATAGCCCGAATCGCGCGCAACCACGGTTTCCATTCCCGTCCCGACTAAAGGAGCTTCCGACTTGAGCAACGGCACCGCCTGCCGCTGCATGTTCGATCCCATCAAGGCACGGTTGGCATCGTCGTGCTCCAAGAACGGCACCAGCGCCGTAGCCACGCTCACCACCTGCTTCGGCGACACGTCCATGTATTCAATTTTGTCCGCAGTGGCTGTCACGAAATCTCCGGCAGCTCGCGCCGAAATGTGTTCAGATACCAGCCGACCAGACCCATCCACTTTGGAGTTCGCCTGTGCGATGATATATTTGTCCCCTTCGATTGCGGAAAGAAACTCAATGTCGTCAGTGACCCGCCCCTTTACCACTTTCCGATAAGGCGCTTCGATAAACCCGAACGTATTGATGCGCGCATAGGTC
>SWDH01000038.1:0-25766 GCA_005116945.1 Nitrospira sp. | reverse complement strand
CCTTATAGATGTAGTCGGAAGTCCGTATACCAGGGCGAATCCCGGGAATGAATCCACCGTACTTCTTCATGTTGTCCGCCATATCCACCGGGTTCAACACCACGGCGGTATAGAAGAAACAGAAAAACAGAATGAGGCCGATATACATTAGCGTATACAACAGCGATCCAGGGGCGAGTTGCGCGCCAATATCCTTGACCCAGGGTGTCTCAAAAAACCCGGTAATCGTCGCGGGAAATGCAATAATCGACGATGCGAAAATAGGCGGAATCACCCCCGCGGTATTGATCTTCAACGGAATATGCGTGCTCTGCCCGCCAAACACTCTGCGTCCAATCACTCGTTTTGCATACTGAACCGGCACCTTTCGTCGCCCGCTTTCCAGAAAGACGATGGCGGTGACCACCACGACCATCAGCGCCGCAAGGGCGACCAACAAGATGATGCTGAGCTGCCCGACCTTGTACAATTCAAAGGTCTGGGCCACAGCGGACGGCAGGCGTGCGACGATCCCCGCAAAAATGATCAAGGAAATGCCGTTCCCGATGCCTCGCTCGGTAATCTGTTCACCAAGCCACATCAGGAAGCCCGTACCCGCTGTCAAGGTGATGACCGTGCGACGGCCTCGAAGTTTCGCGTTTGACGCCACACGTCTGCGCATTGGAGCGGGCGATGGGATTTGAACCGCACTCCGTCGTCAGCTCAGCCCTGAAACCTGCTTCGCTAACTCCCGCAGAGGGGGCCAGCCCCCTCGCGCGCTCCCCACGAAAGGGGCTCACCCCTTTCGGAATCCCCACTGCCGTGGGTTCAATCTTGCCTATTCCTGCGCCTCACGTTTCACGAATAACGATTCTCGCTTCACGTCTTCCTTTGGAGCGGGCGATGGGATTTGAACCCACGACAGCCAGCTTGGAAGGCTGGAACTCTACCACTGAGCTACGCCCGCCCTTCTCGAGTTCAGTACTGAGTTCTTCTTGATTCTGGCTGTATACGCTCGCTCAGCACTTGCCATTTACCTGCATCTTTCATGTGGTGGGCAGGCAAGGATTCGAACCTTGGAAGCCGATGGCAACAGATTTACAGTCTGCCCCCTTTGGCCACTTGGGTACCTGCCCGAAACACCCTGAATGCGACATGAAAAAATAGATCCGGTGTTCGTACCAGTGCCTTCCGTTTCCACACACAGTGATGAAAAAAGAAAAGCAAGCCGGTCCACGCACGGCTCCCCTTCCCTACTTACATCAGGGTGATATGGCGAGCTGTGGACACAGACTTGTTTATGAAACGCTGGATTCTATTGATGAAGTACTGTGAAGTCAAGACTAAAAAGCAGATTTTTCTTGTTTTTCTTAAAGCACACCTAATCTGTAGGACTTTGCTGACGCTGACGATCCTGTCTCAATTTTTCATAATTTATTTCCATTGATAACCTGGCACAGACAAACCATTCCCGTATCATTGCAAATTTCTACCAGCATTTCATGATCTTATGAAAATACGTATTACCCGGATCCACACGTGCCGTCTCGTGGACTGACGTCCCCAATACTTGAGAACGCCCCCCTCGTGCGGGCGAGGAGAGTCGGGGAAAATTCAAGAACATCCTTCATCAGCATCGTGGCTTCTCGCTCCGACAAACGCGAAGTAGGAGCCAAATACCGCTTTCGAGCAACAGCCCGTTCACCAGAATCTTCCGGTTCGTAATACCCGAGAAAAATCCTTTCTCGATCGGCTTTCTTGAGACGACGCACCCATTCGTCCTGACTCTTTCCTGATTTCTGAATCGATCGTTCTACACCGCTGGCTACTTCCAACTGATTCCACACGGCCCATCCAATAAACACCGCCCATGTTTCGTTGAGCGCTTCCCAGGATTCTCGGTCACTCAGAAAGCGTTCCTCCGTGTCGCCCTTTCTCTGCGCAACCGGCGTAATCAACACGGCTCCATAATGACAGCCCTGCTGGACTCTCGCAAAAGTGAGCAAAGGATCCCATATCGTCTCAGGCGATGTCTCAGCCGCTGTCACAAGATAATCAAGGTAGGCATGGAACAGTTCATGGTAGAGCGTTACAATCTGAGCATGGGTGAGTCGGCTGAGCGGACGCAACGTCGCTCCGGCTCCATTAAAGGACAGCGCACGATTGAGCACCATCCGATGCTCTCCAGGGTGATACTCAGCCGCATAACTGTGCAAATCGTCAAACTCAAATTGAATGAAGCTCGGTGGGATGGCATGGAGGAACTTCGTCGGAAGACGCAGGGCGTTGGCCTCGCCGAGTAACTGATGCCACATCCGGTCAACAGAAGACAGAGAGTCTTCTGCCATCCCCGCATTCGGCACAAAAAGAAGTCCGCTTATGAGAAACCCCATCGCGACTACTCTGCGCAACATATAAACCAGCGATCGTAGTCCCATTACTCATGGCCACGCAGGATGCTCAAACTGGTTTGCTTTATTTATCTGGTTCATCTGGTCTGCCTAGTTCAATTAAACAAACGAGACAAACCAAGTAACAGTCTTATGCTGGCGGACTTTTTCAGCATCCTGTCAATGATCGTCCCGAGAATACCAGTCCGCCCGCCCACCCTCCTCCATCAAAATCAATTGATCCAGCTGTCCCGGCAACACAGGGTCCAAAAACCGGGACGGCTTTGACAGAATCATCCCGCTTCCCCTGTCGAACACATTGATCGGATAGGTCAGGTACAAATGCCGTTTCGCTCTCGTCACCGAGACATAGAACAACCGGCGCTCCTCTTCCAGTCCCTCATCTTCACTAAACGAATAGACCGACGGGAATCTTCCATCCACAATCCAGATGACAAATACGCATTGCCACTCAAGCCCCTTGGCAGAATGGATCGTGGACAATACCAGCCGTTCGTCGTCTCGATCGGTTGCCCCCACACCGGCGACACTCCCATCGGGCGGCTCTAATGCCAGATCCGAGAGAAACGTCTCGACCTCCTGATACCCCTCCGCAATCGTCTGCAAATGATCCAGATCCCGCATGCGCTTGGGATAGTCGTCGTATTGGGTCTTCAGAATCGGCAGGTAGTACTCATAAATATGATTCACTTGCTCGGTAGGCCGAAGATCTCCTGATCCGGCGAGACTTTCGAGCGTCAGGGCTAAATCCTTGAGTCCTTTCCCGGATCGCCCCGTCATCTCACGAAGGGCATAATACGGCTTGTCCGATTTTACAAGGGCAGCCATGACATCCTGCGCCTTCTTGGGCCCCACACCCTCAACGAGCATGAGCACGCGATGCCAACTCACCGCGTCCAAGGGATTGGCCACGACACGCATATGGGCCAGCAAATCCTTCACATGGGCAGTCTCGATAAACTTCACCCCGCCACGCTTGATAAACGGCAGTCCGTGACGCGAGAGCTCAATTTCAAGATCGAACGAGTGAAAGCTTGATCGAAAGAGCACGGCCATTTCGCCGAGCGGAACCCCTTCCTCCCTCAACTCCAAAATCTTCTGCGCAATGAAGCGCGATTGGGCATTCTCCCCTGCTGCCTCCACCAGGACCGGCAACGGCCCATCGAGCTTTCTCGTAAAGAGATGCTTGCTGTACCTCTCCGTCGCCGCTTCAATAATGGTATTCGCGAGATTCAGGATCGGCTGGGTACTCCGGTAATTCTCCTCCAATTTATAGATGGTGGTACCGGGAAAGAGCGTTGGGAATTCCATAATGTTCTTGAACGTCGCGCCACGGAACGCATAGATCGACTGCGCGTCGTCACCCACGACCATCACGTTCTGATGGGTGGAGGCAAGATGCCGGACGACATCTGCCTGCAATCGATTGGTGTCCTGATACTCATCCACCAGAATGTATCGATACAGCGATGAAATCGTCCGCCGGACTCCTTCATCCTCCATCACAAGCCGCCGCAGCAACACCAGCAGATCGTCATAATCCACCAGTTGCCGCTGCCGCTTCGACGCTTGATACCCTCGTTGCAACTGCTCCAATGCCTCCAGATGGTCTGAAAAATGATCGAACTCCTCGACCACAATCTCGTCTAGCGGGCGTAACGTATTCTCTGACTTGCTAAACATCTCCGCGATCGTCCCCTTGCGGGGAAACCGCTTATCTTTTTCGTTCAAACCCAGCTGCGCGCGCACCAAGGCAATCAGGTCTTCAGCGTCGCCCCGATCGAGAATCGTGAAGCCCGGCTCAAGACCGATGGACCGGCCATAGCGCCGGAGCAACATATTGGCCACAGAATGGAACGTGCCACCGCGAACACGTTCACTGCGTACGCCAATCAGTTCGCCGGCCCGATCGAGCATTTCCTGAGACGATTTTCGCGTAAAGGTCAACAATAGTATGTGGGACGGATCAATCCCTGAATCGATCAAATAGGCAACCCGATAGACCAAGGTGCGCGTCTTGCCGCTACCGGCACCGGCAATAACCAGTGATGGTCCTTCGCCCGCGGTCACCGCCGCAAGCTGCTGGCTATTCAACGCCGCTGCATAATCGATGGATAGCGTCCGAGGAACGGCCTCATCAATCGGCCGCTTCAGCACATACGTTTTGGATTCTCGTTCCATGTACCTAAGGAGAGAGGGGTTGAAGAGACGCCAGATAAGCGGTGGGGGTGTATAGCATATTGCCTAGCCCCTTTCAACGAACGAAAAAGAGGATCGATGAGGTGAGAAATTTTGATCGACGACCTTCACCTAAGCCCAGGGGCGAACTCGAATGCGGCCACGAGTCACGACAATCATGCCCCCGACTTCCAGTCAGCCTCATCGTACGTTAGCACCTCTTGCATAGCCACCGCCTCTTCTACGATCGACAATTCGAGAAAAGGGGTAATACCGGAATGGAGACGACGTTGGACCACGATCAATTCCCCAAAATCCTTGTCTTCCGTCACGATAATGCGTCCTTCTTGATACGCCAAGGCCAACCCCGTCTCATCCGAGGCGCGCGAACCTCCCTCACCTACAAGACGAACGTTCTGGCAGAATAGCCTCCCCTAGCCAGGAGGTTCCCATGCGCCAGTCGAAGTTCACCGAGACCCAGATCGTATCGATCCTGAAAGGAGACGGCGCTGGGCGCCCCGTCAACGAGATCTGGCGTACAGCACTAGTTACGCGACCTACTATAAGTGGAAGGCCAAATATGGCGGCTTGGAGGCGTCGGACATCAAACGGCTCAAGGAGTTGGAGCCCGAGAACAGCAAGCTGAAACGCCTCTATGCAGACATGACAAGAACGGCTCCGGAAATTCGGACCGTCTGGGAAGTGGTAGCCTGGCTTCACCAACGCCACCGAGGGGTGGCAAACCAAAGGAGCGAGGCGATGAAACAGAGGAGACGGAATCACGGAGCGAGCTGCAAAGCGCCGGTGGCCTTGGCCGCCGTCAAAGGCGACAAGACGCGGGCCGAATTGGCCGATCCATTCAGCACCCCCACCCAGATCACCAAATGGAAGCACCAGTTGCTGGCGCGAGCCGCAGCATGTTTTGTGGGATGAAGGCTCCATCGGAGACGCCGGATCTCAGGACGCTTCACGCGAAAATCGGGCAACTGGCGAGGGAGAACGATTTGTTAGAAGGGGCGCTCAGCAAAACCGGCGTGCTGAGTGCAACGCGATGATCGACGGAACGCATCCCTTGCCTGTCGTCCGGCATTGTCAGCGGTTCGGCGTGGCCCGCTCGACGGCCTCTTATCAACCGACGCCCATGACTGATCCCGAGCTGGCGCTGAGGCGCCGGATTGACGAGTTGGATCTCCCGTATCCCTTTGCAGAGGCCCGGATGCTGCGCGTTCTCCTCCAACAGAACAGCCAGGGCATTGGGCTGCGGCGCGGGCCAGCCTCATGCGGCACATGGGGATCACCATCTTATATAGCAAACCCTGCACCACTCAGCGGCATCCTGCCCATCGACTCTACCCCTATCTCCTGCGCGGGCTAGACATCGTTCGCCCGAACCAGGTCTGGGCGGCAGATAGCACCTAGAGTCCCATGCGTCGGGGCTTCGTGTACCTGTGTGCCGTCCTGGAATGGGCGAGTCACCGAGTGGTGGCGAGGCGGCTCTCCCATACCCTGACCACGGACTTCTGCCTCGACGCGGTGCGGGAGGCGATCACGCAGTATCGCCCCCAGATATCTTCAACACGGATCAAGCATGCCAGTCCACGAGCCTGGAGTTCACAGGGATGCTGAAGCGCACGGCATGCAGATCATTATGGACAACACCGGCTGCTGACGGGGTCATGTATTTCGGGAACGCCTCTAGCGGAGCCTCACGTATGAGGAGGTCTATCTCCACGCGTACGAAACGGTTCGTGACGCACAGCAGGGATTCGATCGGTACGGCCACTTCTATAAATCAAGTCAGGCCACATCGCACGCTTGACAGACGCACCTGATCGCGTCTACGAGGAGAACCGGCCCGTATAGCCTTCCGCTGCGGAGGCCCTACCAGTCAGGCGCCACTTACGAACAGGCAGAACCTGTCCAATCAAGCGGAACCGCCTCTATCGCAAACACGGCTGGTGTGAGCCCCTGGATTAGGCTTTATCTTTGACATTTCAAAAACCGAAAAGGATAATCTTCATCATTCACGAGGAAACCCTATCCATGCCGATTTTAACGCCGATACCCATCATTAGTTTGTCGATCATTCTCCTCCTGAGCGGCTGTGAATGGTCTTCTCCTGAATCTCAAAAAGCGAAGCATCTCGAACAGGGGCAGGCCTACTTCGATAAGGGGCAATACCGGGAGGCCTTAATTGAATTCAAGAATGTTGTGCAACTCGACCCGAAAGATGCCGGTACTCATTACCGCTTGGCCTTGACCCACCTCAAGTTGGGTGGGACGACAGATCTTCAGGATGCATTTGCCGAGCTGAACCGAACAGTGGAGCTGGACAAGACGAACCGAGACGCCCAACTCAAGCTGGGGGAGCTGTATTTACTCGGCAACGAACCGGCGAAAGCGCGCGAACGAGCCGACATCGTCCTGGTGTCGGCGCCACAAAATACAGAAGGGCTCATCCTCAAAGGGCGGAGTCTGATCAATGAAGAGCATTATGCCGAGGGAATCGCGGAGCTCAAGAAAGCCATCGAGCTCGATCCCAAAAACATGCGCACGTACATTGAATTGGCTCGTGCTCAAGTCTTTGAGAAAGACACAGCCGCGGCCGAGGAGACACTCAAGAAAGCGTTAACGATCGACCCGCGCTCTCAGGAGATCTTGATCGCACTAGGAGATTTTCGCGTCACGACCGGTAAACTCGACCAAGCAGAAATCATTTACAAGCAAGCGCTCGAAATCGCCCCGGACAACGAAGATATCTACTTGAGACTCGCCGGTTTCTATCAGCGCTACGGCAAGTGGGCAGAAGTAGAAGCCACGCTGCAGAAGCTGGCGGCTCTTAAACCTCAGGACGAAAAACCACACATCCACTTGGGCGATTTCTTTACCTGGATTGGCCAACGAGACAAGGCCCTCGCCAGCTATCAGCGTGCGACAGAACTCAATCCCGGCTCGATCGTCGCTCGTGACAAGTTGATTTCACACTACCTTGATAGCGGGAAGGTGGAGGAGGCAGAAGCCCGTACTAAAGCGATTCTGGGAAAGAATAGCAAGGATCTAAGTGGACGCTTCTTCGACGCGAGAATCCGCCTGGCCAAAGACAGTGCAGACGAGGCCCTATCGCTCCTCCAGGGAGTCGTGAAAGATGAACCGAAGCTCGCAGTGGCTCATCTTTTCCTCGGCGTGGCCTTTATGAAAAAACACCAGACTGCTCAGGCTCGTGGGGCATTGACAGAAGCAGTCAAGCTCAACCCGAACATGTCTGAGGCTCGCACCGCACTGGCCGAGATCCATTTGGCCGAGGGCTCACTGGATTTAGCCATTGAACAGGCCCAAGCGGCCATCCAACTGAACCCACGCAACGTGCAAGCAGCCATCATTTCCGGCGATGCGTACCTCCGCAAGGGAGACCTTGTCAAGAGCAAGAAGGTTTTCGAGGCTGTGGCACAGGCCCTGCCAGAAGAAGCAATCGGCCCCTACCGTCTCGGCCTCGTGGCCCGCGCCGAGAAGAACGACGCAAAGGCTTTTGCCTACTTCGAGGAGGCGCTCACCAGAAAGCCGACAGCCATTGATGCATTAGCCCAAATAGCCATGATCAAAATCGCGCAAGGCAAAGCGAATGAGGCCCGAGAACGGGTCAATACGCAACTTGAGGCTTCTCCGAACAACCCGCAGTTCTATGCCCTATTAGGCCAACTCTGGATGAAAGCTGACGACGCGGGGCAGGCAGAAACAGCCTTCAAGAAGGCGCTCGAACTCGACAGTTCCTTCCTGTCTGCCTACATGAACCTAGGCCTGGTCTATCATATAACAGGCAAGACGGATCAGGCCGCCAAGGAATTTGAAGCCGTCCTTGCAAAGGATCCAAAAGTCATACAAGCCCGTATGATGCTGGGGATTATTCATGACGGTCGTAAAGAATACGACAAAGCCCAGGCCCATTATGAGGCAATCCTGAAACTCGACCCTCGGTTCGCTCCAGCAGCGAATAACCTGGCTTGGATCCTTGTCGAACATGGCGGTAATCTTGACGTCGCGCTCTCGCACGCCCAGACAGCGCGCGAGCAACAACCGAATAATTCTAACATCGCCGACACACTGGGATGGGTCTATTATAAAAAGAACGCCATTCTCCTTGCCATGAGCCTCCTCAAAGAAGCGGTTGAAAATTTGCCCAATGAACCGGTCGTCCACTACCATTATGGGATGGCGCAGAAGAAGAACGGCAATGCAGCAGGAGCGAAGAAGGCCTTTCAGACTGCGTTGAAGCTGAATCCAAACTTTCCGGGTTCTGAAGAAGCCAGGAAAACATTGGAAGGACTCTAACGCTTACAGGTCTGGGGTAACGCGTGCGTTTATCAGACACAGGAACCAGCGGGCTAATACCCTAGAGGCAATACCTTTTCCCATGACTGGCTCCATGAGTTCTCCATTAGAAATGCAAAGGGCCAGTCCCCTTGCGAAGACTGGCCCTGATTGTCCGAGACTCTTCTTGAACGAAAAGGAATTAAGCCTTCGTAGCGTTCCTTCTCCAGCTCCAGATCCAGATCCCGGCCAAGCCAGCGCCAAGCAATATTAATGATGTAGGCTCTGGAACTGATGCAGACGGCTGATACGCGGTCAGGCCGCCAGCGTAGCTACCACCAAAATATCCTGCGGTGCCGGTCACTCTGAGTGTTAAAGGCCCACTGAAGCTGAACGGCGAAGAGTTCACAAAATAGGTACGCGGGGTTGAAAAGAGTAGATTCCCATTCAAACTGGCTGAACTAAAGGTAAGCCCGAGGCCAGTCAAATTAAGACCGACGAAGCTGCCAGGGATGGTAAAAGAACCAGGGCTAGAGGGAGTGAAAGTGAACGTATCAGTGAAGCCTCCACGGCTGTGGGGCGCAAAGATAGGATTCACCAGGAGAAGAGGACCGGAGTAGGTTATATTGTTCGCGCGTGCGTCGGTTGCAACAACTCCCATGACGGCGATCACGACTGCGACTATGAGATGCTTCATTTTAATGTTCTCCTACTGAATGACTTACACGTACTCTGCAATTTTTCCTGCTACTTTGAAACCACGACTAAGAATACATGCATATCGTGCACCAGCGTTGTTCATGTAAAAAACTTAATGAATACAATGTCTTATAATTTTCTCATTTTACCAACCGCCTAGCATCTGTCAGATTTTTTAACAGCATTGGATCGACGTTTCCCTTGAAAATCTATTATATTCATATTTTTCAATAACTTGCATAAATATTCCTCCGTTAATTTTCTTTACACGTAATCCTAGAGCATTCAAAGTGAGGAAATATCAACAGCGCAGCAATAGGACGCCCCTCGCCACTGCTTCATGGAGCCCCACGGCTTCGCAGCCGTGGTCCCTATTGTGTCTCGGCGGAACCCGCCAAGCGTGTCCTCCTTCGCCAAGGCTCTGGAGGACACCCGCTGCGTATCCCTCCACGGCTTCACAGCCGTGGCTTCCTGCGTAGGCGGGTGAAGCACCACAGCCCCTAAATGCATAGAGCCAGCCCCCTTGTGAGAGGGCTGGCCCAGGTTGCCGTTTCTCGTCTTGAAGTAAGAGAAGAATTAGATCTTCTTTGATTTTCTTTTCCAGACCCCAATCCCCCCCCACGGCCAAGCCGGCACCAAGCAGGAGCAAAGAGGCTGGCTCAGGAACGGTGCTGACTGCCATGTGAAATCACAGCTATCTAAGCCTTTTCTTTCTGGTTCTCTGATTTCGTCTTTTTCAAGCCATACCGAGTAAGCAGCTGGTAGAGCGTGGGCCGGCTGATCCCTAGTTCTGCAGCTGCCTTAGACAAATTCCATCCGGCTTTTTCTATTGCCAGCCTCACGAGATCCTTTTCACGACTGTCGCGTGAAGCTCTGAGCGTGGACGCTTGCTCTTCGACTGAAGAGGAATCTTTCAGTTCCAAGTTCGCGGGGGTCACATATTTTCCTTCCGCCATCACGACCGCGCGCTTAATCCTGTTTCCCAATTCCCGGACATTTCCAGGCCAATCGTATGCCATCAAGGCCTCCATCGATTGAGGCGTAAACCCCTTCAAGAGTTTATTTTCTTCTTTAGCAAACTTTGTCAAGAATGTCCGCGCCAACAACG
This sequence comes from Nitrospira sp., assembly GCA_005116945.1. GTDB lineage: Bacteria > Nitrospirota > Nitrospiria > Nitrospirales > Nitrospiraceae > Palsa-1315. The sequence continues at coordinate 15,086 of SWDH01000038.1, read as the reverse complement.
TGATATCAGGACCCCGTTCGCTCAGAGCAGGCACCGCAATCGTGACCACGCAGAGTCTGTAATACAAGTCGTCCCTGAATCGCCCCTCACTGATCGCCTTCTTCAGATCGACATTGGTCGCGGCCAGAATCCGCGCGTCGACGGTAATCGTCTCCTTTGCGCCCAACCGTTGTATCGTGTGTTCTTGTAAGAACCGCAACAGTTTGACTTGCAACCCCAACGGGATGTCGCCAATTTCGTCTAGGAAGAGCGTGCCCTGCTGTGCGCCTTCGATACGCCCCTTCCGTTGCTGCGCCGCTCCGGTAAACGCCCCTTTTTCATACCCGAACAGTTCGCTCTCCAATAGTGTCTCCGGAATCGCTCCGCAATTGATCGCGACGAAGGGTTCGCCCTTTCGCACGCTCTGACGGTGAATCGCCCGCGCGACCAATTCTTTCCCCGTGCCGCTTTCACCGGTGATCAAGACCGGCACATCAGACGGTCCGACCCGGCGAATCATGCGAAATACGTCCTCCATTCGTGCACTATGGCCCAGCATCCCTTCGAACTCACACTGGCCAGCCTGCTCTTGAAGCGCCCGATTTTCCCTCTCCAAATTGGACAGGTAGGCCGCACGCTGCAGCACGATTTTCAAGACATCCAGTTGGACAGGTTTTTCAATGAAGTCATAGGCTCCGCTTTCGATAGCAGCGACGGCCTTCTCACGATCGCTATTACCCGTCACCACAATTATCTTTGCCATCGGATTGAGCGCGAGGGTTTCCTGCAAGATGGCCAACCCCTCGGAGGCCCCGTCGGTGTCAGGAGGCAGTCCTAAATCTAGCAGGATCAATCGCGGCATCGCCTGCCGAACATGCGCCAATGCGGTATAACGATCCGATGCTTCCAGCAACTGATAATCCGAGGCCAAGGCCCATTTCATTTGGTCGCGAATTTCGGCGTCGTCGTCGACCAACAGCAGAGCCTGTCGAATGCTCACGGGGTTTTCAGACATATCGATCTCGTGAATGACGGTTCATATCAAGACGTGAAAAGGATTCTGCATTTACATAGTAACAGCTGGGCAATATATGGGAAGCGTAATTCGCACTTGTGTCCCCTTTCCTTCCTGGCTTTGCAGCAGAATAGTTCCCTGATGCGCCTCCACGATCTGCTTGCATTGGTAGAGTCCAATTCCAAGCCCGCCGGGTTTACGGGTTTGCAGCGGTCGAAACAACGACTCAAGCATGCTATCGGGAATACCGCTGCCCGTGTCGCTCACCGTGACAACAACGAAACCGTTCGATTGTTCCACCGCAACTGAAATCTCTCCCTTCTCGCCGATGGCTTGCTTGGCATTGAGCACCACATTGAGCAACACTTGGTGAAGTTGCTCCCGCACGGCCATCACCGGAGGAACAGGCTCACTGCAGACATACAGGCGCACGTGCTCCTGTATTCCCATCGACGCCACCGTTTCATCAATAAGCGTCGGCATATCGACCGATTCCAACATCGCCATAGACATCGGCTCAAACGATTTCAAAGAAAGCTTGCTCATGAGCGTCCCCATCTTGTGAGCCGTGTCAGCCACCGTTCTCATGGCGGAATCCTGGAAGGCAGGATCTTTGCCGTGAACCTCGGCGTTCTGAGCCACCAACGATAGCCTCGCCGCGAGATTTTTTAGATCATGCAGACAAAATACGGAAAACCGGTGGAGCGCCTCCAATTCAGCCGACGCCCGGCGCTCTTCCGCTAAACTCGCATGGGAAAGTAACGCGCCAACGTGATGGGATAATCCACGGAGCAAGTCGCAATCATCCGCCCCATAGGCTTCTCCTCGAAGTTGCCGCCCCAACGCGATGAACGCCGTAAGCCGTCCCTGAGTGCGAATGGGGAAACAGAGTGCCACCCCAGCGGCTATCAACGGATCTTCTCCTGAACCAGATCCTGCATTTTTTTTCGACCAGGCGTCCTCGATCACCACCTCCTCATCCTTCTCTTGGAGTTGAACGATCACAGGATGGGAACGATCCAATGAAGCATGCACTTTCTCAGTCTTCATCGAACGAATGTGGCAAAACCGACGATCAGTTTCTCGTAACGACCAGAGAGAAATCTCTGTGGTAGGGACCGTCTTAATGAGAAAGTCGAGCAACCGATCCATGATCGCCTCTTTACTCGCGGCCTGCTCAAAGATCTCTGTGACCTGAAGCCACTGCGCGCGGTAATCGTGCTTGGATCGATAGAAGTTTCGGTTGAGGAAGCGCCGGACGTCTGCACGCACTGTTTTTGAGAATACCGCAATTGCCAATCCAACCAGGGCTCCAAATACCACGACGACACTGAACCCCACCCCCAACGGCTGCCCTGACCGTCGAAGCCATTCACCGATCGCCCCCACGCCCAGCAGATAAAGCCCACAGAGGATGAACGTGACCGAGCCGAAGAGTGCTTGTTGGGATACATAGGTATTAACAAGCACTTCCCGAAAGCGGGTTCGCCCCAACCCATAGACAACCAGACACAACGCCATGGCGGTCGCGACGCTTCCAACCAACACGTGTTGAGCTTGCCAGACTGGAAAGAGGAGCATCTGGCTAGCTTGATAGATTTGGAACCCGGCCAGCCCCCCTAACCCAATCACAATGAATTTCAGCTTGTGGCGGACCGGCTCACGGCTCGCCCGTAAGACCAATTCAAGTTGGGCTAACCCCAGGGCCATTCCGGTCAGGATAAAAGCATAGGGCACTCCTCCCCAAGCAGTCAAAATAATTGCCACCTGGCCATCCTCAAAAACCTTCCTCTCAAAAACCTGGCCGGTCACCGCGCAGACCGCCAGCAACAGGCCAAGTATTCCAATAACGCGGGCACGCCACCGTACAGAACTATCGTGGCTCCGCTCAACTGGACTCAGAAATGCCAACCCAACGTAAAGCAACAGAGCGGGTTGGGCAAGCTCTGCAACCATCGCAATCGCACGCCACAGCAGCGCATGGGACTGGTCCAGCAACCCAGCGGCATTGACCAAGTGGGCCACGGCGGTCGCCCCCAACAACAACGCGAGACTCCGGTGTGAGGCACTGGCCTTTCTCCTTGCAAACAGTACGCAAGCCATTCCGCCGGCAATAGCCGCGACGAGACCAGCCGCGATTGAAAACCATGTCTGGAGCGCCATGCTATACCTGTACCATCACGTGAGTACTAAGCCGACGAAGAGGGGAGGGGAAATACATGCCTCATCCGCCTCTATACGACACGACTTCGCTTATCCGATATGTCGGTAGAGAAGCCGCCCCGCTAAGGTTAGCGCGCTATCAGGGAGGCGTGCACACACTTCCTTCGCCAACCGAGTTCTAAGATGCTCAAAGGAAGGGGAGGTGCTCACGGCAGGAGTGCGCCATGTGGTGAGAGTTGTACGCGCTGCCGACCAGCGCTCCTTGAACGTGATCAGACCAGGATTATTGAGATCCGAGCGCCCCAGATCCAATTCTTCCATACTGGCATCTTTTGCATCCTTGATAGCCTGCCAAAACAGCATGGACATCGCACCAAGATTGTTCAACTTCGCCTCAGAACCGCCATATTTGTAGACCATTTTCTTTCCATGTTCCAACGTCATGATCCCAGCGATGGGCTGGCAATCTTTGGAGGCGATTCTGATACACACTTTTTCTCCCATATATCCCACGAGATTCTGAAACCATTCGAACGGTTGCGGAGGCAGGTGCTGACGTGATCGTGTCAGCTGAAGCAACCCGTATAATTGCTGGAGCAGCAGCGGGCTACGGCCTGCTTCATAGGTGAGGGATTCCCGCTCTGCGCGACTAATCTTCCGCTGAATGCAATCCTTATGAAACCCATTGTGCAGGACACTGAGACTCGGACGAAGATCCAGCCGATGGAGGGTATAGGTATTGGTGGAGCTGAACTCCTTGCCAAATTCAAGGCAGGGGTTCGCCGAACGTAATTCCACATATTTCCGCCCTTCCCTTACTCTCAGTACCTCGGCGTGGGCACAAAGTGCCTCAAACTGCTCGGCGCATTCAATGAGTGGCTCGCAATGGTCAGAAAAGGGCAGCGAGACGAACCGGCTGCCGGTCAGCCAGCTGCTCACGGCGCAAAAAAGAATGGCGTTCGTCAGATGTTCATTTGGAGCGGAGGTCGTAAGCGCAACCGGTGCATACCCATAGGTTGCCTGCAATGTTCCCAGCCAGCCACACGTATGGAACACCGAGGCATTTGGATGTCGGGCTATGAGCTCAGGCCACCGACTGTCTCGTAGTGGATCGATCGCAAAGACACCAGTGTACGATGGAGACATCATTCCCCAGGTTGCCATCAAGCTGGTATTGGTCGGAGTTACAGCTCCCCCCCAGTCACGATAGTATACGTTCCTTCTGAGGAAAGTGTCCGAACTTTTCCTCAAATCTGCGTAACAGCCAGGCAAGGGAAAGAAGCACGACGAGAGAGGCGAGGAAGAGCGGGATGCCGCCGCTGCGATGCAACGCGCTATCAGTAATGAAAGTCGGATCCACATAATTGGCTAAGAGGGACAGCCCGACGATGCGGAAGGCATTTTTGACGATTGCGAGCGGCACGACGACCACCACCAGCCCCATCTTCGTCCAAGGGGTCCGAAGGAAAAAGTACCCGGCGACGAGACTGGTAATGATGAGGGAAAGCGCCGATCGGATTCCGCTGCATTCCTCTGCAACATGGATTGAGAAATTCGAGAGGCTGAACACGAACCCCTGCCGAAAGACCGGCACGCCGAGAATCGAGAACAGTAGCGCTGTCGCTTCTGTTGAACTACGTTGCAGGAATCCAATGATCGCATCCAAGAGAAAAAAGGGAAGTGGCACGATAAAGAGGAGAAACAGCAGTCCAAACAAAACCTTGCGGAAGAGCGTGACTCCGAAGCAGGAGAGAAAAATACCCCAACACATCAGAACCAATGCCAATATGGTCATCGACAACTGGTCTGGGGAAAAAATCGCTGCGTCGGCAGACCAATCGCACCAAGCCCCCAGCCCTATCACAAGCAATCCAAGCCATGGACTCCATTCCCTTGAGGCATTGATCGTCTTCCGGTGAAGATAGAGCACATACAAACTCAGACAGGGGATCAGCACAATGTGCGAGTAATGTTCCTCTTGTTGGGTGAGGGAAAATAACAAAACTAGCGGACGCCAAAACCCTACGACGGCAGCAAGTAATAAGAGAAGAGATAGTCCATTCCGAATCCACGTGCTAAACGGCAGAGGTTGGCTCAAGGCCTGAATGAGGCCTCCGTCATAACGGTTGACCCCTTCGCCAGTCTGTTGCTTGCCTCCCGACGACGCCATGATATTCAGATAGTCGCTCAGATGCATATCACTTTCTCAAGCAAGGTCACAGATCTATAGTAGACTCTTGTTTCACGATTCCTGAGCGAATCGAGAACACATTTAGCAGGCACCATTCCCCTTAAAGACAGCCGCAGGAGTCGCAAGGAGAATCTTGATGTCGGTCAAGACTGATCGCCCCCTGGCATAGCGAAGATCCAGTCGGACCATCTCATCGAACGTCGTCCGGCTCCGGCCAGTTACCTGCCACAGCCCCGTAATGCCCGGCTTGGCGTCCAACACTCGGTGACGATGCCATGGCTTATACTGTTGCACCTCATACCAGAGTGGAGGCCGAGGACCGACCAGCGACATTTCGCCAACCAGCACATTCCATAGTTGGGGAAGCTCATCGAGGCTCGTCCTCCTTAGAAAATGTCCTATCGGAGTGATCCGTGGATCGTTGGTCAATTTGAAGACTTTATTCTTATCCTGCTCTTGCCCCTTGTCGCTCGAAGTAATAAACCAACTCACATAATTATGATGAATCCCATGATCTGCATTGGCATGCATAGATCTAAACTTGCACATCATGAACGGTTTCAACATCTGGCCGATTCGCATCTGGTGAAACAACACCGGCCCACGGGATGATAATTTCACAAGCCCCGCTATGGCCAAGAGCAGCGGCGAGAGGAGGAGGAGGAGCCCAAGACTACATAGAATATCCATGGTCCGCTTCAACATCTGAAACCTAGCGATGCTATCTTGCTGTACATGCAATTCGGGATAGAGAAACGGATCCACCGCCGGGAGCTCATCATCTCCGAGTTGCGGTGGCTCAGGATACACGCACAGTTTGATCGACAATCGCTCGGTGAGATCCCCTTCAAACCGATTCGTGATCTCTTTTCGAAATTCGGATTCGAGCCGTTCGCAGGTGCTTACCAGATTCGCTGGATCGATCTCGGGAACAATCAGACCAATGATCGACTCTCGTTCGATCCATCCTGCAATATCGATATCCGACTTGATCGCCGACAACACATCGGCAATTACGGCAAACAGTGCTGATGTGTTTTCGTGCCGGTTGTCCTGTACGCCGATTAACAATATCGCCATGGCTAGCCCGGATCGATCTGTGCGTTTACGCTCTCTCGTGATGATTTCCATGATCTCTTCATCGAAAACCGGTTGAAGAGCCCCAACCCGTTCCGTTTTCGCGAACGAAGACCTCATGCTTCTCTCTTCCGCCAGGCCCGACCACGCAATCCTATGGCGAAACCGAATGTCGACGCCAAGACGCTTCTGAATTCCGTTACCCAACCGAAGCATATGCAACCTCTTTATGTTGTTTGAGCGACAGTTCTGCCGCCTCAAGGATTCGCACGACTCGCAAGCCAGCCTGCCCGTCATTGAATGGTTTCGTACTGTTCTTGACACAATCCAAGAAATATCGGGTTTCAAGCTGAAGCGCCTCCAGCTCTTCTACTTTGGGTGCCCACATATCGCCGCTTCTATAACTGACCAGAAGCTTGTGAACCCCCAGCTCAGTCTTGACATCAGCACCCTTGTCGTACACTCGAATTTTTTCAGCCGGATCCAGATCATTCCATACCAACATCTTCTTCTGACCACCTACCAACGTCGTCCGTACCTTAACGGGAGAAAGCCAATTGACGTTGATGTGAGCGAGTATATTATTAGGGAAATACACCGTCATATGCGCAACATCTTCCAGGCTGTTCACATGCGCGCTGCCCGTCGCCACAACCAAATCCGGCTCCAACCCAACCAGATAATCCATGATTGACAGATCATGTGGAGCGAGATCCCACATCACATTGACGTCATGCTGGAAAAGCCCTAAGTTGACGCGTGTCGAATCATAATAATAGAGAGGCCCCAGAGTCCCATCGTCGACTAGCTGCTTGATCTTTCGAACCGCGCCGGTAAAGAGAAAGGTATGGTCCACCATAATCTGCAAATTCTTGCGTTCAGCGAGTTCGACGAGTTCCTCCGCTTGTGCGGAGGTCGCTGTAAAGGGTTTTTCGACAAACACATGCTTGCCATTCTCAAGCGCTTTCTTGGCCAACTCGTAGTGGTATGAAACTGGCGTCACGATGGCCACCGCGTCAATTTCAGGAGACTTGACGATATCATCTGCTTCAGTCATCAGACGGATATTGGGATGTTGAGTTAACACCCGAGCTAAGGCCGCAGGGTTCTTATCGCACACGGCCATCACTGTGCAGTCTTGGTGCCCCGAGAAGTTACGGACTATGTTCGGGCCCCAGTAACCGTATCCAATGACTCCAAGTTTAACCATGGATTTGCTCCCTAAAGATATTGGGCCCGTTGATAAAAGGCATCTCCTCAGAGCCTATGACCAAACACCCGAACAAACGTACCGCAAGAACCTAGTTCACCGTAAAGATTCCCTTTCCCTACTCGATTCCCTCCAACTCATGCTGTTGGCAGATTCTGACCTGCAGATGGCTATTCTTCTCAGCGCTGACCTCAGTTCGAATCATGTCCATCAAACGTTGCTGAATACGGGCGGACACCTCAACCTCAGAATCTTGCCCCAGAACCGTTAAAACCGCCCCGACGATGTGTCCTTGGCGATACCAGCCGATATAGTCTGTCTCCCGAACAGCACGGAGCAAGGCCTCAACCACTGTATCGACCACGTCACGATCCATATGCACGATCAATCCCTGCTTATCGATGGAATAGATAAGAAGGACCTTGAAAGAATACCCTGAACGTACTGAGCGCTTCGCTTCACTTGCCAACAAATAACGGAAGGCTTCTTCGTGATACATAGGCCCTGCTATTGTATGAGATGCGTGACATTCTCCCTTCGATTTGCTCATTGCCTCAGTTCGAAGGGAAAATTCCTGAAGCACACCTGGCAACTTTCACCTCACATAAACATTTGAAAATTAAGTACGTTTAAACACGAGCAACCCTCTGCAGGATTTCTACACTATTGCTCGCCTCCACCCTTTCAACAATCCTCACAATGTAGGGGTTGATACCCTACTTTAGATCTAATACGTGCAGAGTCTCAAAGTTGCTGACATATCATAAGAGATCAGATGACATTTGTCATGTGACCAGCCGAGAGTTTTTGTACCACCGACCATGTTAGTTCTCAGCTCGCAAGCTGAATAGTTTCGGGAGCGGGTGGCTGGCCCCCGAGACTGCGCTGCGGACGGATCGTGTTGTAGTGAATCCGCCAGCGTTCGATGATGATCTGGGCTTCATTCAGCGTGTAGAACAGTTCCCCGTTGAGAAACTGATCGCGCATCTTGCCGTTGAATGATTCGCAGTAGCCGTTCTCCCAGGGGGAGCCTGGCTCGATATAGAGCGGCGCCACCTGCAGCGCGGTCAGCCAGTGTCTGAGCTTGCGCGCGATGAACTCTGGCCCATTATCCGACCGAATATGCGTCGGGATTCCGTGACTCAGGAACAGGTCAGCCAGGATCAACAGCACGTCATGCGAGCGGATCCGTCTGGCCACCACCGAAGCCAGACACTCTCTGGTGTACTCGTCCAGAATATTGAGAATCCGCAAGGGCCGGCCGTCGTGCGTTCGATCCGCTACGAAGTCATACGACCAGATGTGATGGTGGTACGCATGCCTCAGTCGGAGGCACGACCCATCGGCACGCCAGAGTCGGGCCCGCTTCGGCTGCTTCGCGGGCACTTGGAGGCCTTCTTCACGCCAAATCGTATACACGCGATCTCTCCCCACCTCCAACCCTCGCGTCGGACGAGATCCGTCACCGTGCGGTAGCCATACCGCCCATACTCCTTCTTCCAGCGATAGTAGGTTTGCTCGGTGATCCCGAGCTTCCGACAGGAGTCGAGCACGGCCAGACCTTTGCCGGTGTCGAGCTCAACCGTCCGCAGATGTTGAATAATCTCTTCGGGCGTATACCGTTTCTTGGGCATGACCTGACCTCCCTGGTTGCGGTCCAGTCTACCATTCACCCTGGACCAAATTTGCCCGGGCAGGTCACATGTCTGATATGCATAGCAAATTGCGAACCACACCTGATGGTTTCTACTCATGCTGCGCATTATCGGATTTCCGAACTGTACAGGATGAGGCTCAGCTTCGAGGTGAACCCTTTTTGATTTAGTAGTGAATCAAAAATGATTCACCTCTGCTGACCGAAAGTGGCGGAGTGAAAGATGCGGAGGATGGCCTGCCGCACTCGCAAGATTGGCGTGCTTACAGTAGCGACGTCGGGCGGCGGTTCCGAACATTCAACCTCCTGGATGAAGGAGTGCGCGAAGTCTTGGCAATCGACGTCGATACCGCGTTGCCCACCGAACGGATGATTTTGGTCTTGCCAGTCACCGCCTAGCGGGGCCACCCGCAGACGATTCGGCTCGATAACGGGCCATAGTTTCTGCCTGACCGGTTTGCCGGTGGTGTGCGGACCGCGGGGCCCTGCGCTACATCCAACCAGGCAAGCCCAATCAGAATGCCTTTGTGGAACGGTTCAATCGCACCTTCCGCCACGAAGTGCTTGACGCCTACGTATTCGAGTCGCTGAATCAGGTGCGCGAAATCAGTGCGGAGTGGATGCGGGAGTATAACGAAGAACGGTCCCACGACACGTTGGACGGGATGCCCCCGTCCGTGTTTCGAGCTCATCAAACCGTCGGATGTTCTCCTATCGACACGTCTCCTTGACGGGGGAGCTTACAGTGGGTCACAGCCATGGTGAGCGCTGCTATCGCGGTAAGAAGAAGGCCCGCAACGAAGGTGGTCAAGCGTGATGGTAGGCACGCGCCGTGCTTTAGTCCGCCGGAAAGTTGGCTCTTGGTCAAATCAGGCGTTTGAGCCCAGCGTCAGGGAAGGTTAAGATAATCCTCATCTGTCTAATGCCGGTACCGGTTGAAGTGAATAGACAAGCTTCCCATTCATCTCGCTTGCATAGGCAACACGAGCTCGGTCACTACCCTCACCTTCGATCCGTATTCCGTGCTGATCTTCGACGAGTATCATCTTCGCTCGTTGCCGCCACCACCGATTGACCTCGCCAGACAGTGGAATCCATAGCTTCTTCTCGTCTCGCAACTGGGCAAGGTGTGCCAGCAGAGACTTGTAGACGTTCCACTCGCGAGATTTCGTAATGTAATCAGGGTGGACGATGAAACTGACCAGACCATGCTGCTCCATAATGAGTTCGATCTGGCGCTTCCACAGGTCAATCGAGTACTCGTTCAAATAGTTGAAAAGGGCATAGTCTTGGGTTGTCGTAACAGGCAATTCCAGGATGTCTCCGACAAAGTAGGGCATGACAGTACAGCAGCCTCCACGTTGTGGCTCTAAATGTGCCACATTAGGAACCGACATGTCGTAAGAAAATTTAAGCTGATCAAACCACATCTGGTTTCGGTACAGGACGGCAGATCGGAATCCAGTCGCTCCGTATTGTTTGCCGTAGGCATTAATCTTCTCAACGCGTGTCAGATATTCTTCCCGATCTTTGAACAGTCGACCGTCATGGTTCAAGTCCTGGACGCATACTTCGAAACCGCGCTTCCAAATCGAATCCACGAACTCCGTGGTCACTTCATAACGACTCTCGGGCACGATTGAGAAAGATGCCTTAACTCCATAAGTATCATCGATGTCCATCACCGTCGAGCAAAAGTCACGCCCTACTGTTGTCTCCACATCGTGGGTCATGATGGTGCAGCTCGGTGCCCCATCCGGCCAAAACCAAATAAACGGGATTCGTTCAAGCCGCTGTGATCTGAGAGACACGAGTAATAACTGCTCAAACAGGAGGTCTACACTACGGTCAACTGGCCATCTGGGAAACTTGAAAGACTCCCAATCCGAGAGTCGCGCCTTCTGGAGAATTCTTCTGACGCCCCCAGGCAGCAGCGGACGTACGGTGTAGTATATTTTGTTCAGTATTGAGTCCAAGAGGGATTCATCATGGCGAGAGTTTTTTGAATATAATTCAAGTCTAAGATTATCTACGACCTGTGTAACGTCAAATGGAAGATATGTGATCCCTTTATTATGAGAAGTATGGCTGACCAAGTCGCAAAGTTTTCCATTTGGTGACGGTGATGGCCTGTCTCTCGCAAACTGCCCGTAGTAAAGCCCTTCGTTCCCAAATCGAAAATAGCCCTTTTCCTGAGTGAGCTGTCCTGCAAAACTGAACTTGATATGTCTTTCCGAGCACCGATAGTACTGTGTCACGTATTCGTTCATGGTTGATAAGATGGGAGTCCTATTGTGCGCAGTTAAGTCGACACGTCAGGCTGGGCGAGAATGTGCCAATCTTAGTTGAAAATTGACGAAGCGGCTCGTTTTGTGGTGTGTGCGGTAATCATCGCCAAACAACCACCATCCATCCAACGTAAGGTGCCGCTTCATGAAGAGAGTAATGCGGATTCAGCCACAAGGCAAGTGAAGGATGATAGCCTGGAAGCGCTGGCGGCCCTACCGGCCGCACACAACCTGGACAGCACCGTGGGCCTGATTCAAGCACTCATTCCGTTGGGCCTGCACGCCGTCGCGGACACGTTGGACGCCGAGGTGACTGCGCTGGCCAGGGAGCGGTACAGCCGAATAGGTAGGCAGCGAGGTCTGGTGCGGTGGAGCTGCCAGCAAGGCTCCGTCTACCTCGCGGATCAGAAATTGCCAGTCACGTACACGCGCGTGCGGGATCTGCCAGGCCGTCAGAAGGCTCCACTCCAGACCTACGAGCGCGTGCGGCCCCCCTGGGCTGCGGATGCCGGGCTGTTCGGCAAAGTGCTGCAGCGCTGAGCTTCCGCAACTCTGCGGCCTGTGCCGAGGCCGTACCGGAAGCCTTTGGGCTCAATGCGTCCAGTGGATCCCCCCCGTTCATCCGAGCGAGCGCCCGACCTCTGCAGACCTTGTGTGAACGGCGGCTGGATCGGGACGAGTTCGTCGCGCTCGTGCTCGACGGCGAGACCTTCGCGGCGGACATGATCGTCATGGCGTTGGGGATCACGACGACGGGGGAGAAAAAGGTCCTCGGCTTTGTGCAGACGACGACAGAGAACGGGTGGTCTGTGCCACCTTCCTGCAGAGCCTGGTCGATCGCGGGCTGCCCTCAGAGGCAGGCCAAGAAGACCATACGGATTTAAATGCCATAGTGATTGGTTTGTTGCTTATGACACTGCCAGGTTGATCTTCATTCTCATGGCGTGATCGGGGTGGCTCGATCCGCCTGGATCTCCGCCAGGGTCAGTACGCGGCTGTAGACCCGGAACTCGTCGAGCAGGCCACTGAACGGATTATTGCCGTGCATGTTACCGAGCGTTACGACGTGGGCTGTATTATCTGCTTCCAGTGCCTTCGTGGCCGTGGTGGTCAGCACCCCATCCACATAGATCCGGAGCGTGTTGGTGCTGTCCGTGAACGTCAGCGCGATGTGATGCCAGTTCGTGTCAGCGATTGTGCCGCCGGAGGTATCGCCGGTGCTGTAGGAGCCGAAGAGCAACTGGTTGCCGTTGAGGTAGAGTTCTTTGCACCCGGTCACAAATGCTGCGGCTTCGCATTTGCTGACAAGATGGCGCTGGCCACCACCCAATACATTGGGTTTGACCCACAGTTCAATCGTGAAATCGGCGGTACCGAAGTTATAGGTGCCGGAATTGGCGATTGACACGACATCGTTGACCCCATCAAATGAGAGGGCTTGGCCATAGGTAGCCTGCCCGGCGACCCAGAGGGGGCCGTTGACCAGCGTGCCGATGTGTCCGCTTCCCGACGCATCTGTTAGCGTGGTACCGCTCCCTTCATTCATTCCCAAGGCCGTCACGAGGCTAGCCCCCCCTCCGCCCCCACCGGGGGTGGTCGCGGAAATGTTCAAGTAATTACTTGAGTTTCCGGCGTTATCCACGGCTCGGATGCGATAGCTGTAGCTGGTGCCGGCTGTTAAGCCGGTATCGCTGTAGCTGTTCGTGCTGGGGGTAGCGATCTGCACAAAGTTGGTGCACCCGACGCCTTGGCAGCGCTCCACCCCGTAGCCGGCTAAGCCGCCGCTGTCGGTGGAGGCGGTCCAGGTCAGGTTAATCTGGCTGCTGCTGGCCGCTGTCGCGGTCAGGTTGGTCGGATCAGTTGGGGGGATCGTATCCGGAGGTGCCGCGGCTGTGGTGGCAGTGGCCACGTTCGAGAAATTCACGCTCACGTTGCCGGCGGCATCGACGGCCTTCACCTGATAGCTGTAGCTGCTGGAGGCGGTGAGACCTGTATCGCTGAATGTGGTGCCGGTGGGCACGGCGATTTGCGCAAAGTTCGTGCAGCCCGCCCCCGGACAGCGTTCCACGCGATACCCGGTGACGGCTATGTTGTCGGTCGCAGTGGCCCAGCTAAGATTAATTTGCGTGGCACTGACGGCGGTGGCCGTCAAGCCGGTCACATTGCTCGGCGGAGTGGTGTCGGCCGGCCCGGACGGTGCGATCGGGGTGGCTCGATCCGCCTGGATCTCCGCCAGGGTCAGTACGCGGCTGTAGACCCGGAACTCGTCGAGCAGGCCACTGAACGGATTATTGCCGTGCATGTTACCGAGCGTTACGACGTGGGCTGTATTATCTGCTTCCAGTGCCTTCGTGGCCGTGGTGGTCAGCACCCCATCCACATAGATCCGGAGCGTGTTGGTGCTGTCCGTGAACGTCAGCGCGATGTGATGCCAGTTCGTGTCAGCGATTGTGCCGCCGGAGGTATCGCCGGTGCTGTAGGAGCCGAAGAGCAACTGGTTGCCGTTGAGGTAGAGTTCTTTGCACCCGGTCACAAATGCTGCGGCTGCGCATTTGCTGACAAGATGGCGCTGGCCCCCACCCAATACATTGGGTTTGACCCACAGTTCAATCGTGAAATCGGCGGTACCGAAGTTATAGGTGCCGGAATTGGCGATTGACACGACATCGTTGACCCCATCAAATGAGAGGGCTTGGCCATAGGTAGCCTGCCCGGCGACCCAGAGGGGGCCGTTGACCAGCGTGCCGATGTGTCCGCTTCCCGACGCATCTGTTAGCGTGGTACCGCTCCCTTCATTCATTCCCAAGGCCGTCACGAGGCTAGCCCCCCCTCCGCCCCCACCGGGGGTGGTCGCGGAAATGTTCAAGTAATTACTTGAGTTTCCGGCGTTAGCCACGGCTCGGATGCGATAGCTGTAGCTGGTGCCGGCTGTTAAGCCGGTATCGCTGTAGCTGTTCGTGCTGGGGGTAGCGATCTGCACAAAGTTGGTGCACCCGACGCCTTGGCAGCGCTCCACCCCGTAGCCGGCTAAGCCGCCGCTGTCGGTGGAGGCGGTCCAGGTCAGGTTAATCTGGCTGCTGCTGGCCGCTGTCGCGGTCAGGTTGGTCGGATCAGTTGGGGGGATCGTATCCGGAGGTGCCGCGGCTGTGGTGGCAGTGGCCACGTTCGAGAAATTCACGCTCACGTTGCCGGCGGCATCGACGGCCTTCACCTGATAGCTGTAGCTGCTGGAGGCGGTGAGACCTGTATCGCTGAATGTGGTGCCGGTGGGCACGGCGATTTGCGCAAAGTTCGTGCAGCCCGCCCCCGGACAGCGTTCCACGCGATACCCGGTGACGGCTATGTTGTCGGTCGCAGTGGCCCAGCTAAGATTAATTTGCGTGGCACTGACGGCGGTGGCCGTCAAGCCGGTCACATTGCTCGGCGGAGTGGTGTCGGCCGGCCCGGACGGTGCGATCGGGGTGGCTCGATCCGCCTGGATCTCCGCCAGGGTCAGTACGCGGCTGTAG
>SWDH01000037.1 GCA_005116945.1 Nitrospira sp. | reverse complement strand
CTTCTGGCGTGGCCGCGATATCTTCGACCGTTTTTCGGAAGACGGCGATTTCCTGCGCATAGACCCGATCACGGCTGGCGAGAGCCGCGACGTACTTCTCTTCCGCGGCGGTGAGGTCGGCTTGACGCTGGGCTGCACCGGTGCGGACCTGGGTGCGCAGTGCCTCGATCTCTTTGCGTAGAGTCCGCAGGATAGCATCGGCGGCCCGCTCGACCGCCGCCTGCGTCGCCGAGGCTGCATAGAGCGCGGCGGCCACTTCTGCCCGAGGATCGACGGTGGTTCTGGCGGCAAGTGTTGGTGGGGTCTCTGCCATAGTGGCGAGCAGAACCCATCCCACCAAGACAAGGTTTAATAGCCAGCGGTCCTTCATTCTATTTCCCGCAGCGCTCCGTCTCTTCGACCTGGCGCTCTTCAACCTCGCAGACCGCTACGCCGTCAAAGCCGCACACGGCACCACCTGCTGTGGTCTCACAGTGCCACTGCTGTGCCTCGGGGGTGGTTGCCTTCAGGCGAAACGCAGTGGTCACCGCAAATCCTTCGCACAGCCGCTCGGCACTGGGTTGCGCCCGTGCCAAGGCCGCCGAGTGGGCGGCAGCGTCCGTGCGAGCAGGCGCGCCCTCTTGCCTCACGAACAGAGCCAGTCGACGAGTACCGGGCGTCCAGACCTCGGTCTGTATGACCCGACGTGCCGCCAGCAGCTCCGCAGCCTTGGTGCGATAGGCTCCATCAGGAAACTGTTCAACATGCCGGCGCAACGCGTCGCAGCTCCCATCGCACTGGTCCCAGGCCACTCGTTCAGCCTTAGTCGGTCGGTGACCCATGACTAACGATCCACAGAGATCAGAGAGTTGCGGTTGCAAAACCGGCATCGCACAGACCTGCTCTTGCGCACTGAATAGGTTGAACGCTAAGGCGAGTCCGCCAAAACCCACCGTGCCAGCCAGGCTGCTCCAAGTCAGTCGCCGGACTAGACGCTGCATCGGACCCTTGGCCGGAGGCACCGGACGCCCGTCCAGCTTGGCCGTAACGGCTGCCAGCAGATCCTGAAAAAACGGATCGCGTGAGTTGCCCTTCCAATGGGTCAGATCGATCGCCTGCAGTTCACCAAAACCTAACGGCGGCGTGACTCGATCGAAGAAGACCGGTACCAGCACCCCGCGCCGCTTGGCCTGGCCCGCCTCATCCCGCACAAAATCACCGGCTGGCCCCACACTGTCATGCGTCCACAGCACAAGCACGCATCGGGCGGCATCGAGCGCCGTCTGAATCTGCTGGCGCCAGCTCTCGCCACCCGGCAAGCCGCGGTCCCACCACACTGAGAGGCCGGCACTCTCCAGCACCTGGACCAAGCGTCCGACTCGCGTCTCATCTTCACGCTTGTAGGAAACAAAAACCTCGTTCATTGCTTCGACCGTCGCTTCAAATCTTTAATCATCCAGGCGTCACGTGGGACGAGCGTGCCCCGTTGTTGCATGGTCTGTGCAATCGCGAGCGCCTTCCTCACATAGGCCTTGTCACCGGTCATTTCGCTCAATCTCATATAGCTGAGGATCAGGTCGCGCTGCCGCCCCGTGTTGCCGGGATCCCGGCCCGCCAAGGTTTCGATGATTGCATGGCTCTTGCGATAGGCCGTGAGCGCCCCCGGCAGATCGCCCTGGCGCTTCAATACGTCGCCGATCCAGCCGTGGCTCCACGACAGGTCGCGCTGCCACTCCGTGTTGCCGGGATCCCGGCCCGCCAAGGGTTCGCGGAGCGCAAGGCTTGTGCGATAGGCCGTGAGCGCCCCCGGCAGATCGCCCTGGCGCTCCAATACGTGGCCGATAAAGTCGTGGCTCAGCGACAGGTCTTGCTGCCACCCCGTGTTGCCGGGATCCCGGCCCGCCAAGGGTTCG
>SWDH01000036.1 GCA_005116945.1 Nitrospira sp. | reverse complement strand
GCTCCCTGAACTCAGACATGCTGTACGTACATTGGATGAAAGAATGAAACAGCTTGAAGCATCGCGCGCTACACCTCACGCGTCCAAGGCAAAAGCCAAGAAAAGAAACCGTAGCACATGAGGGTACGGGGTAAGGCGAGTGCTGAGCCTTGAGGACCAGATACACCAGATTAACCAAACAAACCAGCCTAGTCCACCACTCCACGCCAACAGAACAACTTGGCCCAGAAGAATCCCGCCCACGGCACCAACACAGAAGGCAGCAGGTCGAGATCGCCGCGCATATAGGCAGCGGCTGATGAACCGAAGACCAGCACCGCTCCTGCAATAGAAATAGCCGTGACAAAGCCGCGCCCCGGATGCTCGATGACAGGCACGTCGGGCTCAGACTTGGCCTTCCTCGTACGTTGAGCCACAGCGGTCCTCAATTTTGCCGCATACACCTCAGGAAATGTCTTAAAGAGATAGCGATGATAACGAGCCTGCGCGAACCCACAGGCCGCACCGACCACGATTAAGAGTGAGCTGCTGAGGAATGTGACCCAGCTGTATGTATGACTCGCGAGTAATTGATAGCCCAGTGCCCCTATTCCACCAACCATGCAGACGAGCCCGATTGTCCCAGCAGGCAGAAGGATATGGGACCGGACATAGTTCCGCGCTTGTTCGTCAATCTTTTCCGGTCGCAATACTGTGACGAGTTTCGGCATTGATGCGTGCTCCTACCGTATCGACTGCCACATTTCTCGTGATCGAGAAGAAGGGGCAGCAAAGGGATCGATCATACCATCCTTCAGGTGCCTGATTACATGCATGACACCATGAGATTGAGCTCTCGATCGAATATTATTCGACTGTATGTGTAATTCCCCTCATTTGATGCGAAATTGTGGATGAGGAGTGAGCAACCATAGAAGGCATGCCTCATTTTCAGCCCATGAGCACATATCGACGCACTCTATAGTACTAAAGTAGGGATCAGCGCAGAAACACCTTGCACAATCAAGCATTTCGATGACGTCAACCTTGAATGCCGCGATAGCAAAGGCAGCAGGATAGTTGGATCTTGCCCACTCGCTCGCGCTGTCCACAAAAGATGTGTACGGCATGTGGGTAACCATGTGGATAAGCCTGCAATAGCTCGCCGCATCGCAGTGCCTCACAGATTGCCTAATCGATGAGCAATACAATCGATGAAATTTCAATAAGATATCGTTCTACAGCAGAACTTCGCATGGGAATAATTTGCCGGCATCTATTCTGGAGAGCAAGAAATGATCCTTCCGTCTGCGATCACCAACGAGCAAACTCCAACTGGCAATGTCACGTGGGCTAGGAGCCTGTCCGGCATTGCCTTCGTGACGAGGTGAAGGAGGCGCGGCCAGCTGCGAGGCCGCAGGCCAGGAAAAATTGGAAGTGTATTCGCTTGAATACATTGAAGATTCTTTCTGGCTGAGAATGACGCAGACGGTTGCGGATCGTTTACCACAGTAGAACGGTCAATGTCGGACAGGCTCCTAGGCCCAGGTATTCGCAGATGACGAGGGGGCTCATTCAATCAACAGGGTAAACGTCAGATGCTCATACAGCAGAGCAGATAACACTGCGAGATGACAGGTTTTCCTCCATCATCTTGTGCATCCCGAGATAGTGACAGATAGCGCAAACAGGAGTGACTGTGTGTGGCTTGGAAGCACCAAAGCAGTCCAGCCTGACTCCCTATTTCAATCTTCTGCCTGTAAGAGATTGCGGGCGTATATAATAGAGCTGTGGGATTTACCGGGGATGATACAGGCAAGACAAACCCTTTCAATGCTTTGGACTCTATAAATTGGGAAAAGCAGAAAGACGCACGTGAACAATCTAGCCAAGTTCGATGTCATTCGCCACTATCTACGCCTGCAGTTCCCCAAGCACCATATCGCTGATTTCGAGGAAGGGACCAACCGTTCCCATGTCTTTCGTATCGATGGTCCACATGGCCACCCTCTTCATTATGCGGTCATCGGACTGGACTTTCTCCTTGACCACACCGCCGAAAACCTACAGCAAACGCTTCTGGCGTCCGGCCTGGGAGATAAACTGAAGGAAGCCGGAACCGCACCTGTCACGATGTCAAAAACAGGGTTCAGCACCGAAGGCACGATTGCTGTCGCGTGATCACAGCAAGGCCAGGCCTCTCAACTCCTGACATTCCAACACAATCTATGACAGATTCTCTCAAGGGCCCCTCCAAGTTCATCGACGCCCCCCCTCTTTCATCTCACTCCTGCAGGTCGAGCAAGAACCTTCGCTGCCACGTCGTGGAAGAGCACGGGCTCGCATACGTGCTCCCCTTCTTCTCGCACACCCCACTAACGATATGTTGACAGCCGGAAATCTAATCCGTGAGAATGCACACATGGCCTATCGTGTGGTCGTTGAACGGTTGGAGTTTCAAGGACGTTGTGGTGTCGCGCAAGCGGAGCGGAGGCGACCGCAGCCGTTAGCGATCGATCTGGAATTGGGCTGCGAAGGAACACCGTCCGAGACTGCCGACCACATCACTAAAACAGTCGACTATGCCCGGGTCGCTGAGCGGATCGTGGAGTTGGGTGAAACTCAGGACTGTGCGCTCTTGGAAATATTCACGGAGAAGATTCTCGAAATGTTGTTCACGGAGTTCCCGGTGGCCAAGGTTTCACTCTGGCTTAGAAAGCTGGCCCCGCCTCTCTCGCAGATGACCGGATCGGTCGGTGTGAAGGTGGAGCGAAGCCGCATGGCGCATCAGCCACAACAGACTGACCCCGTCCCCTCATTGTTCTTAGCGCAACAGCTCCGTCGATTGCCCAAAGGCCGAGCGCTGGATGTTGCAGCTGGGTCTGGACGTCATGCACTCTATCTCGCCTCGCACGGGTTCCAGGTCGATGCAATAGACCACGATGAACAGGCCATGGCGCAGCTCGCCGCCACGGCACAACAACGGAATCTCCCGAACCTCACGGTCCAGACAGTGGACCTAGAACGAAAGACAACGGAACGGCCGGAATTTCCAAAGCAGACCTATGATGTGATCATCGTGTTCTTCTATCTCCATCGAGCCCTCTTCTCAGCCCTCATCGATTCTCTCAAACCGAACGGCGTCTTACTCTACGAAACCTTTACCATCGACAACTATTTACGGCATCACCATCCACGCCGATGGGAGTTTTGCCTCGCGCACAACGAGTTGCTCCGGCTCACTTCTACCCTCCGCGTGTTATCGTACAACGAAGATGAGCGAGACGGCGCTAATGGACCAGGCGCGGCCTTTACCGCACAGCTCGCCGCTCAACAAGCAGCCACCGGCAGCTTACTCCACACATGACATGAGTCGCATCGATCTCCATCTTCATACGACCCACTCCGATGGAAGCCTATCACCATCTGAAGTACTTCGACTGGCTCACAACGCAGGTGTCACAGCGCTGGCCATTACAGATCACGACATTGTATCGGGTATTCCCGACGCCATTGCAGCCGGAGCAGAACTAGGAATTGAAATCATTCCCGGCGTAGAAATCAGCTCAAGCATCGGCAAGAGCGAGCTCCACATTCTAGGCTATTGCATAGATTGGCACAGCCCTGACTTGCTTGGACGTCTCGCCGCCTTACGCATGAGCCGGCATACTCGAAATCCACAGATCATCGAACGATTGCGCGCATTGGGGCTGGAGATAACCTATGAAGAGGTGCGGGCCTTAGCCGGCACGGATTCAGTCGGTCGGCCGCATATTGCGCGACTCTTGATTGAAAAGAAATATGTCTCATCCGCCAAAGACGCTTTTGACCGATACCTGGCGGAGGGGCGCCCGGCGTATGTGGCGCGGGAACTACCCCTTCCAGCTGATGCCATCGCCTGGATCCGAGCCGCCGGTGGCGTAGCAGTCCTGGCCCATCCTACCTGGGCAAAAGTATCAGGAGAAGGGCTGAATACGCTCTTGACTGCATTGAAAGCCGACGGTCTCGGAGGCCTCGAAGTCCACTATAGTACCCACACGAAGCGACAGACGGCAGAGTACCTCGACCTAGCCAAACGACTGGACCTCCTGGTGACCGGTGGAAGCGATTTCCACGGTCTCACCAAGCCGGACATCGAGGTGGGGACAGGCCGGGGAGGTCTGAAAGTGTCTGAGAAATTGCTCGTCCCCCTCAAGAAGGCCGCCCTCCACGCGCATCATTCGTAGCGCGATTCCCATCGGTCGCACCACATCGCTCCCAGACAGTCCTACAGTCCGGTTTGGAAGATACGCCTCATCAATCTCACTTCACGAGTGTCGAGAGGCCAGCTGCACATTTCCCCCTATTCGTTGACTCTCTCTCCCTATCCGCTACACTTTACTCATCCACGGACAACCGCGTTTGCTATGTCGAAATCCTGGACTTGGATCATTCCCTATATCTGTGCCATGTTGGCCACGCTCCTCGCCGGCCCCTTGCTGAGCAACCTCGCAGTGACCCAATCGATTTCAATTCCGTATGTACCGCTCAGTGGCCCTCACACTATTCGATTGTTTGCCAACCTGCTTGCCCTCACCATTCTTTGGATCCTCGCCTTTACGGCCTCTCAAAAAATCCCGGACAACGGTCGTGGATTAGGCTTTCTCCGCAGCCTCGTCCTTCCACTCACAACTCTTATCGTCATGCTCTTCGCCAATAAAGTATTCAAAACCATTGGCCTTCCACTCATTGAACAGATAGGCCCCTCACGATACGCGATGGGGTATGCGATCGGTCTTCTCGGATCTGCGCTCTGGCTCACAGCAATATGGGTCCTGAATCAACACTCTCTACGTGTCGCCTTCGCTTCATCTCGCCAGACCCAACGTCAAGAGGTGCAGGACCTCTCTGAGCAAGAAGATAGTGAGCAAGAAGAAGCAGCTCCGCCAGAACCAACAGGGCTAGCGGCTACATCGATGATCAATGGCTATACACCAAGCATGTTGGGGCGGTACAGAGTGTTGAAGGAACTCGGGCGCGGCGCCATGGGATTGGTCTACCTGGGAAAAGATCCTACGATTCAGCGCTTTGTGGCAATCAAGACCATGCGGCTTGACCACATCGATCAGGACGACAAGCTGCAAGAGATCAAGGCACGATTTTTCCGTGAAGCAGAATCCACCGGACGTCTCTCTCACCCGAATATCGTGACGATCTATGATGCGGGAGAAGAAGACGATTTAGGCTATATCGCCATGGAACTCATCGAGGGAACCCCCTTGAGTCAGTCGGCGCGAACACCCAACTTGATGCCGGTCAACGAAGTTCTCCTGACTATTGCGACCGTCGCCGATGCTCTGGACTACGCCCATCAGCAAGGGGTCGTCCATCGCGACATCAAGCCGGCGAACATCATGCTCACAAAGGATCGCGTCGTGAAAGTCATGGATTTCGGCATTGCGAAGATGGCCTCGAGCAGCAAGACACAAACGAATATTGTCATGGGCACGCCGACGTATATGTCACCGGAGCAAATCGCGGGCAAGAAAGTGGACGGTCGGTCGGATATTTTTTCACTCGGTATCGTGCTGTTTGAACTCCTCACGGGGCAGCTGCCGTTTACGGCCGACAACCTGTCGGCTGTGTTATTTAGCATCACCCATCATCCGCACCCCCCTATTCAGACCGTGAGGCCGGATCTTCCACCAATGGTCCAAGAAATCGTGGACCGCGCGTTACAGAAAGAGTTGCCTCACCGCTATCGGCGCGCGGATGAATTCGCAAGCGAGCTCCGCGCCTGCCTGCAAAGTCTTGCGGCT
>SWDH01000035.1 GCA_005116945.1 Nitrospira sp. | reverse complement strand
CTCAATGATGTCCAGTCTGTCGCCATATGTAGCTCAACGCCTCCAGGCTGAGGCCTTTCTTGCCGATGGCAGCGAGAACCGAGACTGAGACGGCGATCCGGACTTGCGGCATCACCACATATCATGATGCGCTGAAAAAACAAACAATTAGATAATGAAACAGCATGAACAACTTGAAGAACCGTTCCACTTACCGTCGCGCATCTCGGTCTGATCAAAGATGATGCCCTTGCCGATGCTCATCGCTGCCTCCGAGAGAAAAACTGGAAGACCGTCAGACCCACTGTTCGCCGTTCACATCAATATCACTGCTCATCGTGTCAAGTCTCGCTCTAGTTATTGGGCTCCGGATGATGGGGCTCATTCTAACCGGACACGCCAGACGAAATATACCCTATCAAGCCACAGGAGAAGTGTCCTTCCCCAAACCCAACGGTAGAAAATCCCGCCGATCCCAGTTCACAGAGCTGCACATCTGGCGTTGAACCTCTGACGCTCGTTTACCAGAGAACCCAGGGCTACGTATCTTGTCCGGCCGCTTGAGGCACGAAAATTTAACTGATGTTCATTCTGCAGCGAGCCCCGTCGATAAGTTCTGTGGCGCATGGGCGGGCTAGATTGCTACTTCTACCCACACGTTCTCCTGGGTGCGCTTCAATGGGCGGCGATTGCCTCAGGCAGGGTGATCGCTTCAGGAGACTTCAAACACTCGCACAGCTCTGGAACGCCGGCAGAGATTACGGATTCGGAGCCTGCGCTCCCTCAAGTGGCCCATTAATTAACGCGCTTCCATCTACCGTACTGTCATCAGGCGAAATCGGCAGCCCTTCCATCGATGGCGCCGCAGGAAGTGGCCCAGCCTGTGGCTGGACCATCGGAGCCGACGAGGGACTGGGGTGTTGAAAGACCCAATCACGATACGTGGGGCGCCCCTCGAAATGCCGAACAGCAAGGGGGAAATTGCGCTGTCGAAAGGGCTTTGCACGACTCGTACTCCGGACACCCATGATGCCGCCTGTCGGCGCCCTCAGATATTCCCACTCTCCGTGCCCCATTGGATCAAGGTAGACCTTCCGCAAGAACGGTTTGGGTAATCTCGTGAGGTCAGCCAACGTCTGGGGATACACCTCTCCCGGCATCACACGGCCGGCCTTTTTCGTCGCCGAATACAACGCGAGCGCATTCTGAATCTCGATCCCTTTAGCCAACAGGTCTATCTCACGTTCGCGTTGCACAGTTGTCTTCCATTGTGTTGCCGCAGCGGTTGTGGCAATCCCGATGAGGACGATGGCGAACATAAGCATGAGGTAGGTCACCCCTCGCTCATTGATGACCCGTTTCCGGTAACAGATGGCCATCGAACTATTCTGGCTGCATGAGAGCTTCTTCCAATGGAGCTTCTTTGGAGAGCGATACTGTATGTTCCACTCGTGACTGGCGGTCCAGCAACGTCACACTCTCTTGTGTGATGGCTTTCACCAAGACATGACCTTCTACAGTTTCTTCAGTCCGGACGACATGAAGATCGTCTTTCTTCGTGAGCACAGCCATGTCACCCTTCTTCTGCGATACCTCTTCCACACGGACAAACCCGAGATAGTGGAATAGGGCCAACCCTGCCAGTGCCGCCTGCTGGCGCAGGGCCTGCTCCGAACCGGTATCGACCTCCTGCCGATTCGCAGAGGCAGCCCCGGAAGCATCAGTCCGAGGCGGGGCAAAGATATTACGTGGTGAGGTAAAGGTCATCTCCCGTTGAGTCCGCGTGGCAGCGAGGAAATTGAGTTGCACCTGCAACCCGTCCATTCTTCCACGGGTTGGCTGAGGCACAAAAGCAGGGCCGCTCACATTCGTCAGCGGCACACGCTCGGGTTCTTCCATGGTCAGCCATTCCCATCCAATGATTCCACCCCAGAGCAGGCCTAACCCGACCAATGCCGTTATTTTCTTTTGATTCGTCGTCAGCATATCCAGGCACTACTGAAGCGCCGGCTTGTCGGGCTCGCTTCGAAGATAGGTGGCAATCTTAATATCGAAGGTCAACGTCTGGCTTTGCTGATCATCTGGGGGTGCAAGTTCCAAATCTTCGATGTAGACCAATTCCTCAGCCGTCTCCAGGCCATGAAGAAACCGTCGAAGATCCTCGTAACGACCGGTCATGGTCCCCTGGAGGACCCCCTTATTTGTATGAGCAACCAGAGTGGGCTCTGTCTTGTAGGAGAGCGCCGGGAGAATCACACCATTGCGCTTGGCCTCCTCCGTAATACCCAGCGCTAAGGGAGCAAAGTCCCGTTCAACCGGCAACACCGACCACACCTGCGCAAGATCTTTCCGCGCTCTCTGCGCCGTTTTATGATGTGTGAACTCTTGACGGGCTCGATTCCATTCCAATTCCAATTTCGCGAGACTCTCCTCAGCCCCTTCCACCCCAATGGTTCGAACTCCCCACAAGATTCCTGACAACAACACGATCCACATCAGCCATGGAATCAACACCCCGTAGGGTTTTCGCAATTGCTGAAGGATGAAATCCATCATGCCTCTCTATCAGATCGCAGAAAAACAATTTTGGCACGTGAGAACTTTGATGGTCCGCATAGGCCGCGCAACAGCCCCTCCCCTCGCAGGATGCTCAAAAAGGCCGTCCTCGTCGTTGGTGAAACGTCCGAATCTGGAATCGAACGACGCTTCACGGGTTCGATCGAGCCGCTAGCGGACTGTTTCAGCATCCTGCTACACACCCTGTTGCCGATACCGTAGCGTCAGGTCAAACTCAACCAACCCATCGGGTCTCACCCTGTGCTGCCCCAGTACGGGATCATAGAAGGCGGCGTGGTCTTGCAATGTGACCGTCAATGCCGTCACATCTTCGACGGTGACCGCCAACCCTGTGATGTGGACAACCCCACCCCCTGGATCCAAGCGTATGGTCTTCATTGATACTTGCCGAGGAATGGCCGATTCGAGAGCGGACAGAAACTGTGTCCAAGAAAAATTCCGCTTCGTGAGGACCTGGTTCGCTAAACTGACCTCTGCCGGCAACTGCTGCAAAGAGGGCCCAGACAGATCAAAACCCTCTCGTTGAGCCTGCGCGAGGAGCTGTTGATCTTGCATACGAACGTGATCGAGGCCTGCCTGCACATCTTGGAGTTCGTATAGAGTCATACCAGTCTGAATGACACTCCAAAGGATTCCGCCTCCTATGATCCCGCAGAGCGCAACCAACATCGTGCGAGCCGGCGCAACATACCACCGGTAACGGCTGCCCAGTTCGATGTCAAAATATCGGGCACTCCCTGGCATCACGAAAAACCCGCTTGCCTTGCCGGCGGCCGTACGAAAGGATGTCCATCCGAGCGCCATCATCTACATCACCCCTGCCACAACAGGAAGCGTGGCCCATGACGTACTTCCACCGTCGTGAGTCCATCCTGCCTGCTCGACGGATTTCCAGTCCAGCCGCTCAGTCGACAGGCTAAATTCTCTATTCAGCGCCTGTTCAATAATCGGGAATGGGCAATCGCCGGCGAAGACCATATCCGTCACATTCAAGTGAGGAAAATGGTCGCGACATGCACGAAGCGATGCCGCACATTCTTCGACAATGTTATCAGCCATGTCATGACCGGGACTCTCGCCATCCTGTACGTTATCTGCACGCAACAGTTTCGTCCTGACAAACGCCAATCGACCTTCCTGCATGACGAAACAGGTCAAGCCGCCGTCCGAGACACTGACCCAGAGCAAATCGCGACCCAATCGCTTACGGCCACCTGCCGTTTTCAGCCAGAGATTAAAGAGACGAAAGCTGGTCACTCCAATTTCTTGAGGGAGCAAGCCGACTGATTCACACAGAGACTCATATTGCTTCAAGATGGCTTCTTGAATCGCCACGGCTAAGACCACATGGGAAGGCTCATTTCGTGCGCCTTGTGAGGGAAACCCCTGCCACACAATCTTGGCCCCCGCGAGGGGCAACAGCTGTTCCTGCCCTAAGCGCCAGCGAATCAATGCCTCTTGTTCTTCCGCATGCACGGGGAATTGCTCTAACTGCAGCACCGTCGCGCGCACCGATAGATCCGGCAACAACAACACAATGGGGCGTGGAGCCTCAGACTGCCATACACGTCCTGCTCCCCCACTCTCTCGCTGTGGCCCTGCCAGCGACCGCAGACAATGTTCAACCGCAGGCATATCAGTGAGGTTCAGATCTATCGGGGACAGCTTAATCGCCTCGGGTGGCGCCGGTGAAAGCGCGCATCGATAGTGATACCGCCCTCGCCAGGTGCGGATGGCTTCTCCCCATGCAAGCGCCTGCGGCCCGATTTTCAAACAGTGCCGCGGACGACTGGCGGTGATCCCCCACATGGCTTACCCTTCCTCGCTAAACGTGACTCGATTGATCTCGCGCAAGGTTGTGGAGCCTTCCAGCACCTTCCTGAGTGCGGACTGTCGCAACGTGATCATTCCACTGGTCACCGCACGATAGCGGATCTCGGACAAGGGGCGCTCGGCCAGAATCATTTCTTTAATCTCATCATTCAGGTCCAGAAACTCCGTGATGCATTTTCGCCCTCGATACCCGGTTCCATGGCACTCCTGGCATCCTGTGCCTTCATAAAACGGCGCATCTTTATATCCCTCGAAGTCGAGGCCTGATTCTTCCGCCAGCGATTTATCGAGCTTGACCGCCGTTCGACAGGAAAGACACACCATTCGAACAAGGCGCTGCGCCAACACACAGTTCAAGGCAGCCAAAAAATTATAGGCATCGATGCCCATTGAGGCAAACCGCCCGATCACATCGAACACATTGTTGGCGTGCACCGTTGTCAACACTAAATGACCCGTGAGCGACGATTGGATGGCAATTTGTGCGGTCTCGGCATCGCGAATCTCACCGACCATGATCTTGTCAGGGTCATGACGTAAGATGGATCGAAGCCCCCGCGCGAACGTCAGGCCTTTCTTCTCGTTCACAGGAATCTGCACGACTCCTGACAACTGATACTCGACCGGGTCTTCGATCGTGATCAGCTTATCGTCTTTGATATTCATCTCCGTAATGGCCGCATACAGCGTCGTCGTCTTGCCGCTGCCGGTCGGACCGGTCACTAGCACCATGCCGTAGGGTCGTGTGATTGCGCGACGAAATCGCTTGAGATCTTCCGCATTGAATCCGAGTCGCTCCAGCCGCAACGTCGACACACCGGTCGTAATTGCCTCGCGGTCGAGAATACGCACGACAACTGATTCACCGAACACACTCGGAAGGATCGAGACACGGAAATCGACGGTCTTTCGCTCCAGCCGCATCCGAAAACTGCCATCTTGTGGCACCCGCCGTTCGGCAATATCCAGATCCGACATGACTTTCAACCGCGAAACCAATGGCGCATGGAGCCGGATATCGAGAGGCTCCATTGCGGGAACGAGAATCCCGTCGACCCGCAATTTCACCTTGGTCGCGCGATCGGCAGCTTCAATGTGAATGTCGCTGGCGCGACGCTGCATCGCGCTCAAGAGAATCGAATCCAATAGTTTTACGGCAGGGCTCTGATCTTCTCCCGCTTGATCGATCGTGAGGACTTCCTCGCCTCGTTCGTCCTCCTTCACCAACACGGACCGATACTCCGCCTCGAGTTCCCGAAGAGCTTGGCTGGACCCTTCACTCCGTTCCAAGGCCGCCAGAATGGCGCTTCTCGTACTCACCACCAAATCCAACGGAGATCCCAAGAGCAATTCCAGCTCATCCAATGCTAAAAGATTTTGAGGATCGGGGATGGCGATGGCCAGGCGGCCTTCATGCTCTGCGATCGGGATAAACGGATGCCGTTGCATGAGTTTCACCGACATGGAGTCATAGAACGCCTGGTCAACACGGAATTCTGTTAACAGATTGCAGGGGAGGTCAAACTGAGCCGCCAACGCACGCGCCAACTGTTCTTCGGAAAGAATCCCTTCGCTCACCAGGGTCTGGCCGAAGGCTGCCGTCACGCCACCCAATCGATTCAGGACTTGGTCGAGCGTCTGTTTTGTCAAAATACCCTGGTGCACCAGAACATCAGTCAGCGTTGGTCGTGTCACAGTCCGTGCCATAGTGTCCTACTTACTTCTCAATCCATACGCACATACCGAGCTATACCGCCCCGGCCATCTGAAACACGGGCAAGTACATGACGATGACGATCGCACCGACTAACACTCCCATGATCAGCAGAAGTACTGGCTCAATCCACGTCGTCAATTGTGTCAGTCGAAGATCCAAGTCTCCCTCATAGAACTCAGCCACGTCATGCAACATCGTGGGCAGCGATCCGGTTTCCTCTCCGACCGACAGCATCTCCACCGCTAATTTCGGAAATACTTTGGGGCGATCAAGTGCAGCGGCCAGGGTCGTCCCTTCTCGAATTTCTGCGACTGCATCCGCGACTCCAACCGATACATACCGATTGGAGATGGCACCCCGCGCAATAGACAATGCCTCCACAAGCGGAGTGCCTCCGGCAAGAATCGTCGCAAGGGTGCGCGTGAGCTGAACCGTGTAGTGCTTGACGAAGATCGGCCCTATGACAGGCATGCTCAACGACAGCCGATCCACGGCAAGCCGTCCAGCAGGCGTCGTATAGTACGCGCGACTCGCAAGCCCCAGTGCAGCAATCCCTAACATTCCCGGCACAACATACGCTTGCCCTCCCTTCACCACATCCAGCAACAGTTGCGTGGCAAACGGCAAGGATTTCGTCGTCTCGGCATACACCGATACGAACG
>SWDH01000034.1 GCA_005116945.1 Nitrospira sp. | reverse complement strand
AGCTCCGGGCGCAAGTCGTTCAACGCTATGCCTTTCACAACCTGATCGGCAAAAGCCCCTCGATGCAAGGCATCTACAGCAAGATCGAACAAGTCGCCGACAGCCGCACCACCGTCCTGATCACCGGGGAGAGCGGTACAGGGAAGGAACTGGTCGCGAAAGCGCTCCACTATAATAGCAGTAGGCGCGAGCGGCCCTTCGTGGCATTGAACTGCGCCGCCCTTCCTGAAACGCTGATCGAGAGTGAGCTGTTCGGCCACGAGAAGGGCTCGTTCACGGATGCGACAGCCCGTCGAGTCGGGCAGTTTGAGCTCGCCCATACCGGTACACTCTTCCTCGACGAAATCGGTGACCTCAGCGCCATGACACAAGCGAAGCTCTTGCGCGTGTTGCAAGAACGAGAATTCACCAGAGTCGGTGGGGTGCAATCCATCAAGGTCGATGTACGCATCTTGACGGCCACGAACAAAAACCTCGAGGAACTCGTTCGCAAGGGGCAATTCCGGGAAGACCTTTACTATCGCATCAACGTCATTGCGCTCTATCTGCCTCCGCTCCGAGAACGTGGAGAAGACGTTCCCCTCCTCGCCAAACATTTTCTAGCCAAACGAATCGAAGAAGACAACCGCCCACCCCAAGAGTTTTCTAAAGATGCCGTCGATCTTCTGTCTCGCTATCCATGGCCTGGCAATGTGCGAGAGATGGAAAACATCATCGAACAGGCGTTTATCTGGTCCAAGGGATCGGATACCATCACCCCTGAACATCTCCCGATCATTATCAAGGAAGACTCCCGATCTTCTTCACTCCGCGACGACACCCTCGCCGGGCGATTGTCGCTCGAAAAAGCCGTGATGGAATTCGAACGAGAAATTATTTTGGACGCCCTCAAACGGACAAACTACATCCAAACCCATGCCGCCAATCTCCTGGGAATTAGCCGCCGGATGCTCAAGTACCGCATGGATACGCTGGGAATTGGCAGGCCTGATCAGGAGGGCAGCAGTGAGCCTCCGGTCCTCGTGCATGAATAGCGCGACAACTTCCCTTAAAAACTCAGACGTACTCGTTCCGTCCTGCGCGTGACCAACGCCGCTTCACCGCGCAAGAGCAGTGGATCGTCGCTTGCAGAAGAAGCGCTCAGGAGTACTGCCGGCTAGGGACTATTTTACCGCCGTGTGTCCTATCAGCTGGAACGTGCGCTTGAGCATCGCCGAGGTTGTTGGTGTTTCGAAGAAAGAGTGAAAGATGTCATGCACGACAGTCCGGTGAGCCACATGGTCGGCTTGAAATTGTTTGAGCGCGGCAGATCGACTCGCCCCCGTATAGCCCATGCGGATCGCGCACCGTTCCAGTTTATCCTGTCGATCCGGCAAGGCGTGAGTTTGCATATCGTGCACCATCTGCAGTTTATGTTCAACGTCCCTGAGGAATTGATAGGCACGGGTGAGGGCAGTTTGTTGTTTCAATGACAGAATGTCCACACTGTGAAGCCTCGCCAACGAACCGATAGTCCCTCGGTCGAGAATCCCAGGCAATCGATGACCGGCAAGCACTTGAATGGTTTGAACCAAAAACTCAATCTCGCGGATGCCTCCGCCCCCCAGCTTGACGTTGCGCTGCTCTTGCCCGCGTTCCGCCATCTTGGCATCAATCCGTTCCTTCACGGATCGGACCTCCTCCACGATTGCAAGTCCCTCTTCAACAGCCCGCCGTTTCGATGAAGGCGCCAACACAAAGGGCCGCACCAGCTTAATAAACGATTTCCCGACCTCCCGCGATCCGGCAATGGGCCAAGCCTTCAGCAAAGCCAACCGTTCCCATGCCTGTCCCCTCGTCCGATAGTATGTATCGTACTCATCGAGCGAGCGAGTCAGCTGGCCTACCGAGCCTTCTGCCCGCAATCGAAGGTCTACGCGATAGAGGTACCCTTCATGGGTCTGTTCGGTCAGCGCCTTCGTCAGCTCCCGCGCGAGGATTTCAAAGTATTCTTCATTGGATAGGTTGCCCTGCACGGGACCCTTTGCCTTCCTACGCCCCGATACAACCCGTCTGGTTTCCCCTTCATGGGATTGGCAAACATAGAGCACGTCGACATCGGAGCTATAGTTCAGCTCGTGTCCGCCCAACTTCCCCATCCCAATGACCGTGAAACCGGTCTCCACCCACCGCCCCTGGCGATTCCGATGCATAGGAACGCCGAACTGGCCGCGTAACGCGCCATCTACAACACGGTAGGCCGCATCGATCAGAATAGAAGCCAGATCCGAGAGGGAAGCCGTTGTTTCCACCACATCGGCTAATCGAAGGAGATCGCGCACACCAATGCGCAACATCTCTCGACGGCGGAATCGTCTGAGCGCGTCCAACTTGAGTTCAGTGGAGGTGACCGTCTCCAAGCTTTGCCGAACCGTCCGTTCCATCCCCACCCTGCTCGGCGCAGTAGACAACACATTCTGTTGAGCCAACCAATACAGCAGCAGAGGATCATGGACGAGCGTGCAGGCGAGCGAGTTACTATTTCCGAAGATCGTGCACACCAAGTCCACCATGCGAGGAGCGGTGCCCAGGTATTCCAGCACGGCCGACTTGCTGACTCCGCTCGCAAGCCAGCGTTCCCATTGGTTCAGAGCCAGATCTGGATCGGCGGTCCTCCCTATGGATTCAAGTAGGGTGGGCAAGATAC
The DNA here is from genome assembly GCA_005116945.1 of Nitrospira sp. Lineage (GTDB taxonomy): Bacteria > Nitrospirota > Nitrospiria > Nitrospirales > Nitrospiraceae > Palsa-1315. Next base: position 425 of record SWDH01000034.1, on the reverse strand, counting down.
CCGCCAACTGATGCCGCTGCCGTGGATCGCCTGCCATCGACTGTAAGTTTGCATCGGCTTCCTTGATGCGCTGAAGTCCGTAGGGTCGAAGAATGGCTTCAACCTGAGCTGGTTCCAACTTTGGCGCTAATAGGACGGGGGTTGGGTCTGGCCGAGCACCCTGATCGAGCGTAGAAATGGGACGACTGCGTGGCGCCGGCTTCTTGGGATGAGCTGCCATAGGCGGGCATTATACTGATACATTGCCGCTCGCACAATGAACCATGGTTCGGCTATACTCCGAGCCATGACGGACGGGCTTGGATCACGCGAGTCGATCATCAAGACCCTGGCTTCCCTGTGTCTTGATGTCGATGATGAGATCGTTCAGGATTTTGTGTCTCGGATGGACCCCGAGTATTTCGAGCGGTTTCCACCGGAGACCA
>SWDH01000033.1 GCA_005116945.1 Nitrospira sp. | reverse complement strand
GACGCACCCGATGAGCGCCGCCAGGGCTGATCGATTGAAGGCAGAGCTTGCGGCTTTGCCGAAGAAATCGCCGGAGCCCTTTACGTTCGACTGGAAACAGGTGCAGGTGTCGCTCGGGTCTCAATCGGTTGCTGTGCCGTGAGCCAGCAGAGAGCCATTCGGATCGGAGTGATCGCCGACACCCACGGTTTGTTCGATCCGGCAGTTCGCCGACACTTTAAAGACATCGATCACATTCTCCACGCCGGGGATATTGGCAAGCGGTCTGTGATCGAAGAACTGGAGCAGATCGCTTCAGTCACCGCTGTCTTGGGCAATGTTGATGGTGAGCTGTGCGGATTTCCGTCCGAGGCGGTGATCGAACTGGCGGGCCGCCGCATTGCCATACGCCATATTCTGTATGAAGGCGGGAAGATGACGAAAGAAGGGCGAACGTTTTTAGAACGAGAGCAACAGGACATCTGCATCTTTGGTCACACGCACCAGCCGAAAGAAGAGTGGTTTGGTAAGACCCTGCTTTTCAATCCCGGATCAGCAGGACCAAAGCGATTCAAGCTGCCACGAGGTGTGGGCATCCTTGTCCTCACGAAGGAGAGGATAATTTCGAAGTTCATCCCGCTCGATGA
>SWDH01000032.1 GCA_005116945.1 Nitrospira sp. | reverse complement strand
CCACCCAAATCCCCTCGTCGCTGCCGGTGTTGCACTTGTAATTAGAATTCACCCCCTCTTGGATTGAGCGGCCCTGGTGGGCTTACTACGAAACAAAGGTCTTGATCGTTCGCTCAATCGCTCGTTCCCATGAAAACCATTCTTGTGCGAGTCGCAGCGCGCCAGCTGCAAGCCGTTTTCGGAAATGTGGTTGATCGATCAAAACTTCGATAGCCATTGCCAATTCATCGGGCTTCCGCGGCGCACACAGGCAGACATTCTCTTCGTGGACAAAAGGTGCCTCAAGAATCTCACCTTTGGTAGTGATGATTGGTAGACCATATGACGCAGTCATAGCAAATGAGCTGTTGTTTAACAGAACCCCGTAATTGAAGGGCAAGATACAGAGGTCGCTTGCGCGCAGATAGAGTGATGGCAATTCGCTATCCCAGTCAAACTCGCCAGTCCATGTGATCATCTGAGCAATGCCTAGTTCCAACGCAAGCTGAGTCATCTCCCCCAGATACGATGATCGAAAATGATGGGAATCATGTCGATCGATCCCACCGCCTACTAAGACAAGATGAATATTCCTTCGCTTGGCTGAGACGATATGAAAAGCGCGAAGCAATGTCTCAATGCCTTTCTGCGGATAGATCCGGCCAAAATACACTATGACAAAATCATCGGGTCCAACTTTCAGCAATTCCCTCCCGCGAGCTCGAACCAGCCCACCATCATCGGGACTGACTCGCATCAAAGGCGGCGCAGGTATCATGACACTTTTCCGTTCAATATCTGGCCACAACATAGTCAATTTAGCGAGGTGAACGCCGCTCAGCACAATGATTCGATCACTATCAGACAGTAGCGTCCCAAAGGAATAATCAACCCTTTTCGCACCTACACAGAGGGCTATAGCTTTTCGGACGCACCGCGCTCCAAGGGGGGCACCATACAGATAGGCGCCTTGAACATTTTCAAACTGAGTGACGAACGGAACAGATGGCAGAATAAACTTCGAAAGAGTCGGAGCAAACGTCATCATGGGATGATCATTGTAGATAAATCCAATGTACATCAAAATCACTCCATCAGGAGAGCATCGTCCCAAAAACCTCATGAACTTAGGAAGATCCGGCCACTTCCAACTGGACATGATTGGATGGACGCTAAAATTTTCCCTCTCTGGACTGATACATCCCTTTGTTGTCAAGACATGCACATCATGTCCTCGCTCTGCCAATTGCCTACAGAGCTGAAGAGCATGGTCAGCCTCGCCGACACGCATCGGGGGGAAGGCAGCAGAGATAACCAGCAATCTCATACTCAATTCCTCTGATTCCGACTCAAATCCACTGCGCCTCTGATGTCGACCTCGATTCCTCACACAACAGCCGCCAGTTGTATGATGCCATCGGGAGCGATGTCTTGAAAGAGTTCTGGAACATCTGAACAATTGATGAATCCGGGCGCCCTAAACTCACGTCGAGTTTAAGCTGCATGGGTGAGATCGGGTTCAGATGGCAAAACCTCCCAATGCGACTTTCCAGGCTGAGACCCACGACACTTCTCTTTTCGCATGGTCTACCCACGTGTTATGGAAGAGGCTCGAAGTGGAGTCAACGAAGCGACTGATACAACTCGCTGTATCGCCTGGCCTGTACAGCGAGCGAATATTCATGAAGAGCGACTCTGCGGCTGTTTATCCCCATCTCCTCCCGTTTCGATGGCTTCCGTATGAGGTCCTCGATCGCTGCCCTCAGCGCAGTCACATCATTGCATGGAGCCAACAAGCCTGTCACTCCATGACGCACCATGTCAGGAACTCCCCCCGTCTCAAATCCAACGACAGGTATCCCGCAGGCCATAGACTCCAACACAGTGTTCGGCGAATTGTCCTGCAAGGAGGGGACAACAAACAGATCTGCAGCATTATAGGTCAGCGCGAGCAACCGGTCATCGTTGATGGAGCCTAGATTCCTATGGGGGATGGGGATCCCAAGTTTAAACTGCGCCTTTGCTCCTACTGATACCAAGAGAAGATTGCATCGCTCCTTCAAACCCGACAGCGCTTCGATCAGCGGGAGAAAACCCTTGTAACGAATCTGAACAGTAGATGCGACAAACAAGACAATCGTGGCATCTTGGGGAAGTCCAAGAACCTCTCGAGCGACCTTACGATCCTGGGGGAAAAATATATCCGTATCCAGACCGTTGGGAATAATCGTGACCGGGAACCTGTTGAGAAACGGGTGCTGCGCCAGATTGGACGCCATCCATCTATTCAGGGCGACAAAATGCAACCGGTGAGGTTCAATGCCGCCAAAGATCGCCTCCTTGCGTGTCCACACTTGCCGGGAAAGATCCTGAGGATCGTCTGAGCCTAATTGCGGGCACGATCCACAGCCAGCCAGATATTTCCCGCAACCCTCGTCGTAGTGACACCCTCCGGTGATCGGATTCATGTCGGCAATGCGCCACACCACGGGGATCTTCTTCGGTACGGTTGAGAAAAATGTCTTGTAATCGACATAGCGCGCAATCCAATGAAGATTTATGATATCGCAGGGAGGCAGGTGTTGCACCAAGTCGCCGCCGTACTCAGCACGATCGTCACTGAAGATTTCGAATCCGGCGGGCCGTGATGCGCCATACCGCGCAAAATCGCGGG
>SWDH01000031.1:216924-295170 GCA_005116945.1 Nitrospira sp. | reverse complement strand
TCACCGCTTCCTGGATGACACGGATCAGGTGCAGGGACTGTTCAGTCGATAGAGCCTTCGCGGCACGATCCTCGACTGCAAGGCGCACGCGCGTCGACTGGTGCTCCGTCAGTGATGCCAGCATCTGCTTCAGCGCAGCCGGAAGATCCTTCCCCTGGAGCAGGTCTGAACCCATCCCCGCGATAAAGTTCCGGATCTCGCGCATGACCTGGTTCAACTGATGGATGGCCTGATTGAGTGGTGCGCCGGATATCTTGCGAACCGCTGGAGTCATCGTCGACTTGCTGGCTTCGAGGGTGAGGCCCACGGCAAAAAGTGACTGTAAAATACCATCGTGCAGATCTTGACTGATCCGCACTCGCTCTTCAAATGCAGCACGCAGATCACGCTCTCGCTGGCGTAGAGCGTCTTCCATGCGCCTATGCTCGGTGATGTCTTCGGATGCCACCAACACCAAAGTCTCTCCGGCAGAAGACTGACCCGCACGGACTGTCTCCCGCACCCAAATGATGTTTCCGTCTTTCCGTACTCTCCGAAACTCCCACTGTCTCATGGCTGCGGGGGGATGGATTCAGCTGAGCCGCTAACGGCCCATTGCCGTCTCCGTCTTTCCCATGGCAGTTGAAGCAGCCTCCCTTGCCGTCGTAGAGCATCTTGCCCTCCTTGACGACCTCCGGGGATTTCGGCAACGGGCTCGTGAGTGCGCGCGCGTCGGCCAGCTTGTCGGCCGGCACCGGCGACTGCATCATGTGCCGTTCTGCAGCCAAGGCGGGAACGGCAAGGGAAACCATAACGGCCATCAATGGGAGCATCTTCAGCTTCATCACCTTTCTCCTCTCATAAGATGCCGAAACAGTCAGCCAGCCTCGTTCTCACATCGTTCAGACCTTCAACGCCCAGACATCACTTACGAGCCAATATTGGATTCGATATCGACTCCAAGGCCGATCCAGGCACGCAACAGATCGTGTCGCGTGATCGAATAGACGACCTTGCCGTTTCTCTCGATCGGCAGGTTGAGAAGCCGCTTATCCTCCATGAGCTTCACCGCCTCATCGAAACTCGTCTCATCTGTCACGGCGATGCGGTCTTTCACCATAATGTCCTCTGCGGCCAGCCGGTTCAGATCCTTCCCCGCTTCCAGCGCCCGAAGAATGTCGAACTCGCTGATGAATCCGGCGAACCTCCCCTCTCCATCGACCACCGGCGCGCCCGGCGTATGCGTCGTCAACAACTCAACGGCAATCCCCATCGCATTCTGTTTTCGCGTAAACACCAGATCGTTCGTGGCACGCACTTGTCCAATCGTCTTGAACCCCCCGGCAGGAACACCCGGCCTCCCTAACGTGGTCATAGCACCCTCCTCTTGATGTTGAATAGTTGCGTGATCACACATCATTCTCCTCATCGAGCAGCAGCGCTGCCTCGACGACTCGCATGTACGAATCAGCAACCTCTATGCCAATCGGAAAAAATCAGAGATCCAAATAGCCTTGGATTAACAGCGTGTTCAGCAATGGGAATAGTGGTCTCGTGCTATCGTGGGTGCGGGACTGGGGAGTCTTGCAACGATCTGGGCAGGCAACTGAGGCAAAATGCAACGGTGGACGCACCCGGCATGAATACGGCCGACTTGGAACATGAACCGTGATCGGATGAGTCAAACGCAGAAGGTTTCTTGCTGCAGCGTATTACAAATCCAGCTCCACCATCTTGCGGTGGAATCGAGTAATCACGTTGGGGTCCGGGGCCAGTCTGATCGGGGCGTCATCCTTGCCGTTGTAGGGCAACAGATTCAGCACATAGCGCAAACTTTCCAAACGCGCCGCTTGCTTATCGTTCGCTTTGACGATAATCCAGGGGCTGTACGTCGTGTGCGTTTTGCTGAACATTTCCTCTTTGTGGCGAGTGTAGGAGTCCCACAGTTCTTGCGCCTTGTCATCGACCGGGCTCAACTTCCATTGCTTGAGTGGATTCTGCCTGCGCGCTTCAAATCGCTTTGCCTGCTCTTCCTTCGAGATCGAGAACCAGAACTTGATGATCGTCACCCCGTCTTCGTAGAGCATATGTTCGAATTCCGGAACCTGCTGCAGAAATCGCTGATGTTCCTTCTTGCTGCAAAATCCCATCACCGGTTCAACCACCGCGCGGTTGTACCAGCTGCGGTCGAAGAATACGATCTCGCCCTTGTTGGGCAGCTGACGGATATAGCGCTGAAAATACCACTGCCCCCGCTCTTCATCCGATGGTTTAGGCAACGCGACCACCCGCATGGCGCGGGGATTCAGATGCTCGGTGAACCGGCGGATCGTGCCGCCCTTCCCGGCCGCATCACGCCCTTCGACCAGGATCGCAATCCGTGCTCCGTTGCTCTGTACCCACCGTTGAAGCCTGACCAATTCAACCTGTAGTTGTCGCAACTCTTGCTCGTACAGCAGTGTCTTGCGCACCTCCTCGATATCGACAGCTTTGTTCTCAAGGAGCTTCAAAAAACCTTTTCTCGTGTTAACCCTTCGGAGATCGTCCTCGGTCAAGCCGTGGCCCGGTTCGCCGATGCGTCCAAGCCCCTGGCCGACCAACCCACTGAGCGGGGTTCGATAGCCATCTCCTTCCCGCGGCACCATGGTTGGAATGGTCTCTAACTCGTTGACATCGACAGGCCCCGCCTGTCCCACGCGCTCGTCGATATCTGCCCCTTCACGCCGACCCGCTCGGCCTTTTGACTTCCTGGTCGATTCGCCATCAGCTGCCATACGAACACTCCTCCATATTTCCCAGAATCAGAATACGACGTTGTGATCACGTTCGGCGACGGCTTTGATATAGTCTGCCATGCCTTTGATCGTGGCGCCAGAAACAAGATCTCCTGTGCCGATCTGCCGAGCCACAGCACAGGCCCCGCAGACCCAGATGGGAATGTTCGCAGTTTGCACGGCGGCCAGCAAATCTTTCATCGGCGTCAGATTCACCCCCGTCACGTGATCGGCGGTTCCTTTGCGTCCAAGTGTGACCGCTTCATTCCACAGCCAGAGCACGACATCATGTCCTTGCTCTTTGGCCGTCTTGGCAGCCATGAACGGCAACGTCGCCATTGTGGGATCATCAGTTCCTCGACTACCTGATATAATGAACTTTGCCATGAGTAACTCCTTGAGAGCTGATAGCTGACAGCTCTCCGTTTTAGCTGATCAACGACTGCTAGTTAGAATCTCTCTTAACATTGAAAATCGGCTTTCCTCAGCGAGCCAACGGCGCGAAGCTCAAGGAAGCACCCGCATTCTTCCGAGCAATTGACGATGTATTTATGACCGTGCCTGCGATGCAGAGACTGAATCCCATCAAAAACCGAGTTCGGGATAGGGTCTACACAACGTAAGCTTTTCTCAACAAGCAGTGCTGCTCTCTGGTTATTGACCCACGACTATTCTGCCACCCATATCGGCATCTACCCGATGAAGGGGGCAGTAAAATCGATAGGTCACCGCCTCTCCCTCGGCAGCGATCGCATCGGTCGCCATCCGATCCCTGTCGATCACGGTCTGCTCAGTCCCCTTGGGCGGAATGGTAATCCGAACGGGCCTGGTGACCTGAACACCTCCCTCTTCGATAGACTCAAACAAGGCCGGGGCTTCAAACACATGGGTCCGTTCGGTTGGGTTCTCAAACCGAAGAATCAACGGCTCCCTGAAATCCGTGCTCCGGTGAATGACGATTTCCCCGGGAAGCCACACCGCTTGCTGATCTTCGACCTCACGAGCGACAAACGCGATCTCCTTCGCCCAGACGGTAGACAGTATGGCAAACACTCCGACGCCAATCACACATCCAAGCCAGACACCCACAGCACGGGCAGGGCATCTCCTGAACCCTTTCATATGGTGTGTCCTTTACCCACTACACGACCGGCACACCCGCTCACCTCAACGTTACCCATCACAACAACAGCTCCACCAGTCCCGGCTCAGCTCCGGTCCGAACTTTCGCTGGCCAGGACCGGGAATCCTCACCCTCAGTCCCCTTCCTTGGAAAAAAAACACCTGATTCTACACGATGGTGGGACACGTTTGAGGGTGTGACCGGGATGCCACTCATCCCCCTCCTATATCCCCACGGGTTTCTATAATAAATAACTCGCCTTTCACCTCAGGATGGATGTCGCACCACAGAGCGTGTCGCACACTTTCGGCTCCACCTGTCATCGGATCGTAGCTCGAGGGCGCCGTCGCGAAACGCAGCGTCATCGTCTTTCCCGCGTCGACATGGAACGACTTAAATTGCTTTCCTCGTATCTCAGTCCCTCCCTCCACCTTCACGGGAATGTTTTTGAACAACGTTGACGCTAACCCATGAGTGACGGAATCCTGGTTTTTGACGACGATGATCGTGTCCTGCGACGGCATCGTGATCCCGACCGTTTCATAGCCGTGCTGGCGGTCCTTGATGGTGATCTCCACCTTTGAGGGCGGCGCTCCCATCCCCGCGGCCTGTGCATAGGCGATATCATGGCCTCCGGCCAATACCGCCCACGCAGCGACAGCAAACAGAACGGCTGACTTCACCGCTCCATATCGACGCACTCTCATAATCTACCTCCTTTTTGATATGTAACCATGCACCCTCCACCTATTCCTTTGCCAAACTTCTGATGTAGTGGATGAGCTGCCAGACCTGCTCATCCGGCAATCCGGAGAACGGCATCATCCCCGTTCCCGGCGAACCGTTCTTGATAATCCAGAACAGTTGCCCATCAGAAATGTCCTTCATCATCGACCCACACGTGAAGTTGCGCGGCAGCGGCACCAATGCTGCCCCCATGATCCCCTTCCCATCGCCTTGTTCTCCATGGCACATCGCACAGGCAATCGGCTGTGCTGTTTTCAGGAACAACTCTTTACCTGCTTGGATTGAACCCGCAGATGACGAAAGCGGATTGGTCTTCGTCAGGAAGTCTTCCGGCGCCTTGGCCGTCTTGCGCGGCTGCACACAGGCACCGCCTTGAGCGCCTCCACCCACAGCGGCAACATCCGGTATTCCCTTGAATGTCACTTTCAAATAGGCGATCACATCCGCCACGCCCTGTTGACCGATCGTCAAATTCCAATAGGGCATGTTCGGCGATTTGCCGACTGCCGGCCCGCCATGATTGATGACGTTATAGAGATATTCGATCGGGATCTTTTCAAATGGAATGTTGGCATGTATCGCCGGTTTAGGTTCCAGACCGGACGCTGCCGGTCCGTCACCTTTACCTGTTGCACCGTGACACTGCGAGCAGTATTCCGTGTAGACGACCTTCCCGCGATCCACGCTGGCCATCTCGAATTCACGGCTCGTCCAGGGCTCGTAATACGTGAAGTCCTTCACGCCCTGCACCATCAGAAACCCGATCACCGCGCGGAGTTGTGGCTCCGTCGCATCGGCCAAAAACTCGCCGCTGTGCGGCGTGAAGTCTTGCGGGTTCTGCCCGAATCGGAAGAGCCAATCCTGGTTGTACCGCTGTCCTGCCGTGACGAGCGATGCACTCTGCGGACCCCCGATAAACTTGCCGTTCTCTTCGATCACGTGACAGCCAAGGCAGGCATGGGCTTTAAAAGCCGCCGCACCAAACTTCACATCGAATTTGGTGACCTTCGAGAGATCGAACGCGCCGATGGTCACGCGCGAATCTTTCTTGTGTTCGGCAAAGTAATCCGCGAGGGCGTTCGCCTCCGACTCCGTGACAATCGGGTGCTTGGACGGAACGTGTGTCAGGTCCCACATATAGCCCTTCGCATAGATCGGAGCCTCCTGACCGGTTAACCAACGAATGAGCCACGACCGTTGGTACTTGCTGCCAGCCCACATCAAGTCAGGAGCGTGAAGCCTGAAGCGCGAATCCGGCTGACCTTCCAGCCGATGACACTGGACACAGGTCTGCTGGATGATGTCTTTCGCGCGCGCGTGATCGCTCGCGAACGACCGATGAGGGGATGACATCAGCCCCACCAGCGCGAGCACCACGCCTCCAGTGACCAGCCGGATTCTCACATTCAACATCGCTACTCCTTTCACGAGAGTTTTTCCGCAGAAGGATGGGGATTGAGTTCGATCGCCACGCCGGCAGGCACCGCGAGGGATTGATGCACGGTGCAGCCATGCGCCACTTTAAGAAGCCGCTCGCTTTGCGCAGCCGTGATGCGATGCGGCAAGTGAATCGCCAGTGTGATCTGCCCCACCCGATGCGGCTGTTCCGCCATGGTCCATTCCGCCTCGATGCGCAGCCCTTTGGTCGAGATCTGATGGCGGTCGCAGTAGCGGCTCACGAAATACCCGACACAACTGGCGAGTGAACCGACAAAGAGTTCGACAGGACTCATACCGGTATCCTGTCCCCCATCCTCGATCGGCTGATCGGTGACGACCCGGTGCTTGCCGCTCGTAATGTCGTACCGAGTGCCACCATGGTAGGCCGCAGTGAGTGTCATCGCGCACCTCCTGAATTAGGTAATCGCGCTGCAAGCCAGATACAGACCATACCCAGAGGCATCGCGATCCAGATGCCGTGAATCCCAATCGCGTCTGGAATTGTCACCGGACCATATCGACCGACAGACAGAAGAGACTCCTCGACCTCAGGAAACATGAAGGCGAAGACGAGTGCTCCACATAGGCCCCCTATCACGGTCACCCAGGCATCCGGCTTCCCTTCGGCACAAGCTGCGAGTGCCGTACCGGGGCAGTATCCCGTGAGCGCAAATCCTACACCAAAGATCAGCCCGGCGAGAATGAGCCCTAAAAGGTAGAGATCTTTCACCTTCATATTGGCGAAACCGAACAGATCCAATAAATACACCCCCATAAGCCCGACGCCGATGGCCGTCAGAATCAGCTTCATGATGGTCAAATCCTTCAACCGGAGCGCATTGACAATCTTGGTATGACTCGACGCGCCGGAGAGCTGGAGCAGGGCTCCAAAGGCCGCCCCGAGCGCCAACCCCAGTGCGAGTGTCAACATCGTGCCCCTCCATCCCGGTAGAGGACGCGCGCCGTGACAATCCCGCTGATGAAGAGCGCCGCCGAAAAGACAAAGGAGCTGATGGCCAATTGCGAAATCCCACTGATCATGTGCCCCGAGGTGCAGCCGCCGCCGAAGCGGGCGCCGAAGAGAAGGAGAAATCCGCCGACGAAGGACCAGACCAACCGACGTCCAGGATTCGAGCCGAACCGTCTTCTCCATTCAATCGGCACGACCCTGGTCCTGAAACGAGCGGTAGCCATCGTTGCCGCCAACGCGCCTAGTGGGATTCCCAACACAAAGAAGAACTCGTAGGTGGCCAACGTCCATCCTTGCGCGGTCTTAGCCAAGTAGGGGCTCCTTGATGCCACGTCCGGGAGGATATTGTGCAGGAGCACACCGTCCAACACGACGTACTGCGCCGATACCCCGATGGGTTGAACCAATGCAACAGCGACGATCAAGACCAGACCGATTCCGATCCCACCGGCCCACCATGGGAGTACCGGGCTCGCATCCGCGTGAGACGCGTCAGGACGATTTGGAATGTTTTTCTTCATTTCGGCTTCACGGTTTGATATAGGCCCAGCCTTGCTCTTGCAATTCCATCAGACGGACCATGGCGGGAACTGTTCGATCCACCTGATCGAGCAAATCTGCCCGCGTAAGACCCTGAGCTTTCATCGTATTGGAACAGGCGGTAAATTCGACATCATAGGCCGTCTTCAGTTGCGCCAGTTCCGGCGCCAACGTCGAATCTTTTTTTGTCAACAACGTCAGCCCAGCGCCATGCACGACCAACTCGACCAGCAGGTGCTCGCGGCCCACTTCCTGATAGAGATTGCGAATGTTATTCAACGCGCCTCGTTGCACCTTCTCATCGGCTGAATTAAGGTGCATGACGACTCGATGCGGATCCTGAGACGTCACGGCTGCTCCACTGAGCCCAGCGGAAGAAACGCCCAGCGCGAAAACTAAAAGCGTGACGAGCATCGCGTTCATCTTGACGACCACTGTGCCGGTTACCCTCTCAAAGGTTCCAATTAATAGGGTGCATCAGAAGGCCTGCCGCCTTTCGGCCAATCATTTACTTTGCCGGGAAAATCCGGCCGCGGCTGGGCATTGATATAGGCCGCGACATCGTAGGCGTCATCATCCGACAGGCTCCAACCCCAGCTACGCGGCATGTTCGATTTGATGAAAGCGGCAGCCACACTGACCCGTGCCATGCCCGCGCCAATGGTATAGGACTGAGGGCCCCAGACCGGCGGCGCCGCCATCGTTCCCAGGCCGTCTATGCCGTGACAGAAGGCACATTTGCCCGTAAACACGTTCTTCCCGTTGCCTGGATCGAGCGGGCGACGTGACTCAATGCGCTGGAGGCCTCGCCAAGATACTGTGGCTCCTTGGGGCACTCCGCGCGAGAGCCAGGTAATATAGGCGACGACGGCCTGTAGCTTGGAGCTGTCCGGTGGAAATGCCCGCCCATTCAGGCTCCGCTCCATACACTCGTTGACACGATCGGCGAGCGTATTCACCTTCCCGCTGCGAGGACGGTACTCAGGATAGACCGCGGCAAGACCGACGAATGAGGCGGCGTTCGGATTGAGCCCGCCGTCGAGATGACAGTTGGTGCAGTTGAGGCGATTGCCGACATAGGGCTTGGCATAGTCCTGCGTCTTGACGACAATCTCATAGCCGAGCCGGATCTGCTCACCCAATTGACTGCCTGGAATACTGTCGGGGGAAGGCGGAGCGAATTCTATCGGCGCGCGAATAGTTTGGCTGGTCGCTCGAAGCTCGTCGGTCGTAACCCGGGCCTTTTCACCTGAGCAACTTGCGAGCGCTATCATTCCGAGAATAGCCGGCAATAGCCATATCATGCCCCTCTCTTGTGCCAAGACCGTGCCACTATCAAGAGGAACGGACCTATCGTTTTACCCTGTCAAATTCTATGATTATCCCTCAGTTGAGATCGCCATGGGGCGAAAAGCCACAGCGCGCCCCCTATAGTTGTTGCAGGATGCTACAGAAATTACGCGAGGAGTAACGGCTGGCCAACTCAGCCTTCGTAGCCATGTCGGCTACGAAGGCTGGGCAGTGAAGACTATCAGGCGAAAGAGAATCGTGCAGATGAGATCACACTAAGCACGCGCTATTCCTTCACAATCACGCCGCACGCAATACGTGGCCCACCCGGCGCATCCTTTGTCAGCGGATCCGGCACATACTTATCCTCCAACTCATGGATGATGAAGGCACTTCCATCCATATCGTGGATGGTGTTCAGCCCTTCGGACAGAGTCACCCGGCTCGTGATCGTATACAGCGACCCGTTCCGGCTGTTGTCCACGGAGAGATTCTGGAGATCGCCGAGATGGTAAGGATGGTTTCCTAACCCAGAGGTAACGTTCGCCTCCGGATTGATTGCCGCATCCACATTCCCATCATAATGCCCTTTGGCCGCTGCGAAGGGTTCGCAGTTACCGACTTCGTGAATATGGATCGCGTGGCGTCCCGGCGTCAATTTGCTTTCCGCTGTGCCTTGGAGCTTCAACTTGATCCGGACGCGCCCTTCATATTCCTCGTACAGATGCGCCTCTCCCGTAATGCCGGGGCCGGCGATGACCGCCTTCGAATGTAAAGGCTTCTCGACCTTGCCTTTATAATAGGACGAGCAGCCGGCAAGCGGCACGAGTGCCGACACCACAATTGCAGTTCCCACAAGTATTCGATTCATACAACCTCCTTGGTTATCCGATTCTCTAGCCAGACAGCCCCATTTCAAGAGCTGAATCATCTTCGCATAGTAGCACAACGAGAAAGTCGCAGAGCACAGCCCTCACAGGGACTGCAAGGATAAGACCTGCGGCACATCGACCAGGATGAATGCGGCTCGCAGAAAAATCAAGAGATCGAAGCGTCGGCAATTCGGGTTACGCCGAAAAGCCGAGAGCACTGTGGCGGAAGGAGACAGAGCATAGCTCTATAGGGTGAGAGTTCCAGCAGGCTTCAGTGGGGGGCGAGCCAGCTCCCCACCGCCGAAGACCGGATCAGTGGAAGGTTCAAGCGGGGTGCGCCGGCGGCCACCCATATGGAAATAGAGAATGGGGATCACGATCAGGGTCAATAGGGTCGACGCTCCCACACCGAAGAGCAGCGACACAGCCAGCCCCTGGAAGATCGGATCAAGGATAATGACGAAGGCGCCGACCATCAACGCGGCTGCAGTGAGTACAATAGGCCGGGTGCGGATCGCACCGGCGTTGATCACTGCGTCGAACAGCTGAACGCCCGCTCGCTCTTGAAGCTGGATGAAATCCACGAGGAGGATCGAGTTCCGAACGATGATGCCGGCCAATGCGATGAAACCGATCATCGAGGTGGCGGTGAAATAGGAGCCGGTCAGCCAGTGGCCCGGCAGGATGCCGATCAGTGTCAATGGAATCGGCGCCATGATGATCACCGGCGTCAGGAACGACTGAAACTGCCCGACAATAAGCAGATAGATCAGGAGCATCGCCACGGCAAAGGCAATTCCCATGTCGCGGAACGTCTCGTAGGTGATCTGCCACTCCCCGTCCCACTTCATCGCTATTTTGTCTTCCGACCAGGGCTGTGAGGCATAGTATTGCTCGATCTGATATCCCTCAGGCGGTCGATAGCCTTCCAACTTCTTCCCGACTCCCAACACCCCATAGACAGGGCTCTCAGCCTGCTCGGCTCCAGGACCTCCAACATCGGCGACGATATAGACCACCGGCTTCTGATTCTTGTGATAGATCGCCTTGTCTTGGACCGTCTGCTCGATCGTGAGCAGTTCGGACAATGGCACAATGCCGCCGGTATTCGTGCGCAGACCAATCTCGCCGATATGCTCAAGGCCGGTCCGCTCCGCCAGCGGCAGGCGAAGCACGATGTGCACAGGGCTCTTCTCCTGAGGAATATGGACCAGGCCAACCTTCGTGCCCTCCAACGCCATGCGCAATGTGTTTACGATTTCCTCGGAGGGAATTCCTGCAAGAGCCGCCTTCGCTCGATCGACCGTGAAGACATATTTCACTTGGTCCGCCTCAACATAGTCATCCACATCGACGACACCGGGCGTGGACTCGAATAACGATCGAATCTCCCGTGCAACAGCGATCTGCCTCGTATAGTCCGGGCCATAGATTTCTCCTACCAGCACCGATTGCACCGGAGGCCCCGGCGGCACTTCGACGACTTTCACGTTTGCCCGATACTGTTTGGCAATCTCCTGAACCTGAGGACGCATCCGTTGAGCGATCTCATGACTCTGAGCGGCCCGGTCGGACTTCGAAACAAGATTGATCTGAATATCGGCCTCGTGAGGCTGTTCCCGCAGGTAATAGTGCCGCACCAATCCGTTAAAGTTAAACGGCGAGGCCGTGCCGACATAGGCCTGATAGTCCCGCACCTCCGGCACCGTTCTGACATACCGCCCCAAGGCCTGCGTGACTCGCGCCGTTTCTTCAAGCGTCGTGCCTTCGAGCATATCGACCACCAGTTGCAATTCGCTTTTGTTGTCGAACGGCAGCATCTTTACCACGACATGGCGCGTGTAGACCAACACCACCGATCCTGCAAGCAACAGCACGACAATCCCAACGAACGCGAAGGCCAGGATGGGACGAGCCAGCAATGGCGAAAGGACTTGCCGATAAATCCGCGCCGTCAACCCGCGCGCGTCGCCTTCATGATCGACACCCGCTACGGTTACCCCAGTTCGATAACACGTTTGGCAGAACCAGGGAGCCACGACAAACGCGACCAACAGCGAAAAGAACATCGCGATGGAGGCATTGACAGGAATCGGCCGCATGTAGGGCCCCATAAGCCCAGAGATGAAAGCCATCGGCAGGAGCGCAGCGATGACGGTAAACGTAGCTAAAATCGTCGGATTCCCGACCTCGTCCACCGCATAGATCGAAGCTTCCTGATGAGGCTGCACTCGCAGCGCCAGATGCCGATAGGTGTTCTCAACGACGACGATGGCGTCGTCCACCAGAATTCCAATAGAGAAGATGAGGGCAAAGAGCGTGACACGATTAATGGTGTAGCCGATGAACATGGACGTAAAGAGGGTCAACGCGAGAGTCAGTGGGATCGCGAGGGACACGACGAAGGCCGGGCGCGGTCCCAATGCAATTCCGAGAAACCCCACGACCGCAACCACGGCGATGAGCAGATGCCAGAGCAGTTCGTTGGCTTTCTCCTGCGCCGTCTCTCCGTAATCGCGCGTGACGGTCACGCGCACATCCGAAGGGATCGTCACGCCCTTCATACTCTCGACTTTTCGGATTACTTCCTGTGCGACCGTCACCGCATTCATGCCGGCCTGCTTCGCAATGGCCACCGTGACGGCGGGGGATTCGTGAGGCGTATCTCGTCCCTCGACTGGGCTCGGGACGGTGAGCCTGTCGGACCGCGATCCTTCTTGTGTTTCACGTTTCACGCTTACCGTTTCACCGGCACCACCGGCGCCGAGGCCGAACCAGACGTAGCTTTTGGCTTCACTCGGTCCATCGCTCACGTCGGCGACTTGGCGCAAATAGATTGGACGCTGCTCGTTCACGCCAACGACCAAGCCTTCCAGATCCTCACGCGACCGGATGAACCGACCGGTCTCCACGAGAAAACTCTGATTACGGCTGTCGAACCGCCCAGTCGACAATGCCCGATTCTCACCCCGAATGACCCCTGCAACTTGCAACGGTGTGAGCCCGTAGGCCTTCAACCTGGTGGGATCGATCTGAATCCGTAGCTCTCGCGCCTGACCACCGACGATGAAACCAGCTGAAGTCCCCGCAACTTTCTTCGCCTCCTCCAGCACCTGTTCGGCCAACTGATGCAGTTCAAATTCTCCGTACCGTTGACTCGAGAGCGTCACGGTCACGATCGGGACATCGTTGACATCCTTCGGCTTGACCAAAAAAGGCTCCGCACCAGGGGGCAGGATATCTTGATTCGACATCAACTTGTCGTAGAGGTCGACCAGACTCTGCTCCATCGGCTGGCCGACATAAAACCGTACGATGATGAGGGCGCCACCCGACCGTGAAATCGAATACAAATACTCCACGCCCTTAATCTCGGAGAGCTTACGCTCGAACGATTTGGTCAGTTGTTCTTCAACGATCTTGGCGGACGCGCCAGGAAAGGGCAGCCACACATCGGCCATCGGCACGATGATTTGGGGCTCTTCCTCACGAGGAGTCGCAACGATTGCAAAGAGACCCAGCAGCAACGCGCCCAACATGATGAGCGGCGTGAGCTTGCTCCCAATGAAGAGGGCTGCGATCCGACCACTGAGCCCTGGGCGATACTGATCCATCGTGATGACCGACTGTTTATGGAGTAGCTGGAGAGGCGACTGAATTGACGATCTGCACGACAACGCCGTCTACGCCGCGGACGCCTTCAAGCAGCAGTCGTTCGCCGACGTTCACACCGGATAATATTTCAACCTGATTGTCGATCCGCCGTCCGACTTTGACCCAGCGGAGGCGGCCGATCGTATCGGACCCCACCACGAACACACTCGTCAGTTCGCCCCGCTCTATGATGACGGAGGCTGGTACAAGCATCGTCTGGGTGACTCCTTTATCCAACTGCAACCGACCGAACATCCCGCTCTTGAGACCAGGCGTGATCGGCAGATCCACCTTCACCATGAACGTATGGGTATGGGAATCGCCCGCCGGAAGAATCTGACTGACGATCCCACGCAGAGGCTGAACTCCAAGCGCATCGATGAGAATAGGAATCTTCTCCCCGAGAGAGAGAGACTTCAGATCCCCTTCGGCGACCGTCGCTTCGAGACGCAATTGCCGTGAGTCCTCCATCTTGAGCAACGGCTGACCGGGCGAGGCTAGTTCTCCCGCTTCCACTTTCTTTTCCGTAATGATGCCGTCGAACGGCGCCTTCACGGCGGTATAGCTGAATTGAGCAAGGACCGCCTTCCGGTCAGCTTCGGCGACCTTGTACGTCCTGGTCGCATTTTCCATCTCCTGCTTGGACACCGCGTCCCGGGCATAGAGCGCCTTCATACGGTCGAGTTGCGCCTTCGCATTCTCGACTTCCGCCTTGGCGCGGGCCAGGTCCGCCTGCACATCCCGGCTATCCAACTGAATCAGGAGCTGGCCCTTCGAAACCTGCGTGCCCTCCCGAACCAACAGTTTGTCGATCGTCCCTTGGATGCGGCTGGAGAGTGTCGCTTGATAGATGGGCACGACTTGCCCGGTGACTTCGACGCGAATCGGCACCGGGGCAGTCTTGATCTCAACAACTGCGGCCTGAATGGCCGATTGCGGCGCAGCCGAGACGCCGGACGTGGCCGACTCTTCTTTTGTCCCGCACCCGAACGACAGCAGTAGAGCCGCCACGATGCACAATCGTCTTGCTGCTCTAGTTCTCATTTGAGCGATGGGCTCCCACTCCCTGAATAATAATGCGGGCTAACCCCCACTCGCCATGGCTGATTGCGCGTGGTCCTCACATCTATCGCCGGGTCGGGGCTCCGCACGCTCATGGTCTTCCCACTTCCCGCGTTTGGCTCCCAGCTGTCGCAACAGACATTCGGCCGTCGCGAGCAGTTCGCCAAGACGTCGGTCCGGCTTCACTCCGAAGTGTTCCCGATCAAAGATGGGGATTTGAAGACAGACCTCGGCCCGATACTGACGTTCGGGGGAGTACATGACCCGATGCATCGGAGGATCCGGGTATCGGCAGGGCTTGAGTAGATCTAAGGATTGAAAGAAGACGCGGCAGAGAAGATGAAGTTCCCCCACCAACTCACGAAGCTCAAGATCTTCACCCGTCGGCAAGTGCCTGGGATCCCGAAAAGCCGCGTACAGGTTGAGCTGAAATCCGATTTGGACGATGCGGCCCGACCCATCTTGCACGTAGTAGGGGTCGTGATCGAAACAGACCCTTCGTGCGACAACCATGTCTCGCAAAGCCTGCTCGCTGGGGAAGACTCCATCGAGAACAAACGGGATCGTCATGGGCGACTCCTTATCATCATCGACACCCTCAGACGCTACACGTCCTTCGAACATACCCACCCTTCGGCTAACTGTCAGCCTTCCTCAGCGCCCTGCTACTCTTGGACGCCTAGCTTCCGCAAGAGCGCCATCATCGGACACCAGCCGGTAAAGGCCGATTGGATGAGATTCGCCGCCACAATGACTGCGAAGTAGTTCCAGTACGGATGGACCGTTGCGCCCAGGATGACCGCAACGAGCACAAAGACTCCAGCAATCAACCGCAACATGTCGTTGAGTTTCATGTCACCCTCCTCCCTCTTGCCTATGTGAGGCAGGGACGGAGCAAAGGATTCGCAGGGGAGAAACCATCGCGTTAGCCGGCCTTTTCACGCTTGTCGACACCCATGGCATTGATAATCGCCCTCTCGAAAAACGGTTCACTGATGCTTGTCCAACAGTACCCGCGCCTCATAGGTCGTTGGCCCTGCGCCGCGCTCAATTAAAACCGAAACCTGACTCCACCACCGAGCCCGTAATTCGGGGCACCGTTCGACAATCCAACAAGCAGCGAACCGGTGAGATGCACGGTGTCATCCACGGCATAGTTCGCCAAGGTCAAGAGATCTCGAGCGTTATTCACGGTATCGACCAATGCGCGATATTCTTCATAAAAGACACTCATGTGGAGGTTGTCCGTCACGTCATGCCCGATCCCGACGTCATACCACCACTGGTTATGGAAGTTGGTGCCCGGCGCATCGCCGATGATGTTGTAGCCGCCGGCCATATAGGCCAGCCAGCGATCAACGAGGCGTTTCGTCAACTCCACTCCCGCCCCCTCATCGAACTCGCCGGTACCGAGACCACGATCGGCGTCCGCGGTCGGCAATTTCACCCGCCCGGTAATTGCCACGAACGGCATGAAGGAACTCTCCTCAATCAGATAGTAGCGGCCACGCAAAATAATATCGCCGATCCCGCTGTCGGTGGTGGTGGCGGAAAGAGGGGTTTCTCCAGGGTTCTTCCCACGTCCAGACCCACCGCCGGAAGTTCCCACGACACTTCCCCCGCTGCTTCCGGTCCTGGTCGGAGCTCCGCCCACCAATCGAACAGCGCCGGTTCCGGAGATGCTGACAAAAGGAATCGTCAGGCTGATATCTCCATCTCGAAAGATCCTCCGGACGGTGATGGGCGCATAGAGGATGTTCGTTCGGGAATCGGTGCCATACGACCCGCTCGAATAATTCACGGTTGCGCTGACTCGCCATTGCGGGGGCGGACGAGGCGGCCCCTCGACTTCAGCAGCAGCCGCCCACCCCGTCCTTCCTTCTCCGATGAGAGCGAGAATAACCACGAGTACAATCCCCACTCTGCTCCAATGGCTTACACGCCTCACACGCGGAAGAGGGTCGCCTTTCGACCGATCGGCTATTGAGTTCATCAGACTCATCCTCATGGACAGTTCAGCCGCACGAGCATCGCCTGCCTACCGACAAGTGATGCCCGATATCACGGTGAACGTTCATGACGTCCTCTGACAGAACTTAATGGCCCTGTCCGCTTCGTTCTGCCTTCTCGTGCTGCGGTCTCTCCGGCCTCTCCATGCGAGTCTGTTCACGGGTCCGCTCCCGCATCTGCTCCTGTTCCTTGAGCTGCTCCTTGAGCTGATCCTTATCTTTCAGCCGGTCTTTGGTCTGGAGCTTGTCCTTGTCCTGAAGTAGCTGGTCCGTCTTCAGCTGATCGCGGTCGCGATCCTGCGCAGACACGATGGTTACAATCCCAACCGGCAGCAGCATGGCTGCTGCCACTGCGACGGAACACATCATTCTGGACTTCATCTGACACCTCCTTGTGCACATCGTGCACATGGCCGTGAGCAACATTGCTCGCGGCGCGGGCAAGCGATAAGCCTGCTCGCTTGTGTGCCGCCACCCGGCCATGACAAACACATTCCGTATGAGTCATCGCAGGCACAATGGATTCAGCGTAACCCGAGATTTCTTCTGTGACTGTTCAGATCGTGCATGATGATGGCAGGCCCGCTACTGACCCGCACCAAATCTGTACATGTCATGACAGGCAGTACAGCGGGCCGTCATGCTCGATAGCCGTTGCAGAATCTGTTGCGAGGTCTCTTTGTTCGCAATCGCATCTGCCAACGCATCCATATCGTGATGAATCGACATACCCATCTGCTTGAACGGCAGCGGGAGCTTTGCCATGAGCGCTGGATTCACATCTTCGGCCATGTGCATGCCTGCCGAACGGGCCGCCTGTTCCATCTGGGTTCGATCCGCAGCCTGGTCCTGGCTAGCCAGACCTGTCACGACACCATGGACCGCCTTCAGGAGCAGACGCATCTCACCCAGGATCAGGTCTCGCTCTGCCGACGCCAACATGATTTGTGTCCGTCCGTCTGTGCCTTGCGTCGTCACCCCCTGCACAAAGAACCAACCGGCAACCCCAATCGTCACGATCCACAGACCCAATGCGATCCAACAGAGCGTCGATTTCATCGGAGCCCGCTGCCCATGCCGCCGGTTTGTTCGGGTGCCAGGGTTCGCACATAGGCGAGCGCATCCCAAATTTCATCGTCTGTCAGTGATTCCCTCCAAGCTCCCATTGCCGTATTCGGTTTGCCGTCATGGACACTCTTAAACAGCCTCGCATCCAGCTTCCCTTGAACTGCCGGGGATGTCAGGTCTGCGACCGGAGGAGTAAACTTCATCTGCCCATCTCCCTTCCCATCGACTCCATGACAACGGATGCAGATCGTCGAATAGATGACTCTGCCGCTCAGCACATCACGCTCCGGCTGAGACACGTTCAAATCCTTCAGGTTCGGCCCCCCGGCATATCCCAACCCCGTGATCCCGGCAAACACCAGCACAGCGACCCCGACAATTACAGCTTTCATCGCGTCGCCTCCATAATAGGATGCCTTTCCCCCACCATCCGTTGTACCTCTTGCCAGTCAGATGCCAAGCAGACATAGAAATGTGCACAACCAACAGTCTGTACAAACAATGTGTTAGGAGAAAAATGCAGGAGGACTCTCCGAGAGACCGTCGCAAGTGGCGAGAAAGACCCCGCCGAGCATCAGGTCACTGTCGCAAGACGCCACAGAGTGAGAACGTCAACGGTCATTCGTAAATCGGCTCATTCTTCAACAATCGTAGGCACTAGGCTTACTCTCGCCTTCATGGAGTTGGAAATCAGACAATTTGCCTCGGCCTTCTCGATCAACTCCTTGGCTTTAGCCGCATCGGCACTCGTCGTAAGCGTGATAGTCGGCTTCAACATAATGGCCGTGAACTGAAACTTCCCATCGACTAATTCCAGCTTCCCTTCGGCCGCACTCTCGTACGAAGTAAAGGCCAGACCCGCTCGCTCCGCCACTGACAGGAACGTCGTCATCAGACAGATGTTGGCTGACGCGACGAATAGATCTTCCGGCGACCAGATACCGTCATGTCCCTTGAACTCCGGCGGGGTTGCAACCTGGACATCCGGTTTACCGGCACAGGAGATAGCTCCCTTGCGTTGCTCTGTCCATTTGACCGATGTGTGATATGTGTAAACTTTCGGTCTTGCTTCCATGATTTCTTCCTCTCTTTCCTTGGTTCGCTCTCGGACCTTTCATCTCTGACTGTTCACCATTCACGATTCACGCCTGAAAAATCGTCATGACTTACGAGCCGAAGCGCCGACAAGCTGGGGAAGATCGTACTTGAGCAGATCACCGATGCGCTCGATAGTGACGTCCGGCGGCGGATAATTCTTGAGCAGATGAGGATCGTGCGCATAGTGTCCCTGCCGTGGGAACACGGTGGTCACTCGCGCACCCCAGATCTTCTTGACCGCCGTGAGGATTCTGAGCTTGTCGTCGACCAGCACATAGTGATCGCCCGGATACCGCCGCTCGACATCGTCGAGTTCCTGCTCTTTATGAATATAGATCAGCACGTGACCCTCCACAGCCTCAAAAAGACCGGACCGTTCGATTTTCCTTGGTTGGAACACCACGTCCCCATCCGACAAGATGACCGCTTTTCCCCATGGCTTCACATGCTCCACCGCATCGAGCGCATTCGGAAATAATCGATTCGCAAATGGATAGTTCACTAGAAAGTGAGAGACCGTCAATACTTGTGGATCGCGTGGATGATCGACCCGAAAACGCTGGAGCGCCCCCAAGTAGTCGGCATACCCGAGTTCCGTTCGCAACCGTTCAAAGATCGCCCAGTAGTTTTCCTGCCGTTCGTGCCCCACCGTCTGTTCAAGATGGCGCTTGAGATCGGCCGTCACCCGATCGTTGTCGAGGAGGGTGTTGTCGACGTCAAAGAGAAAGACGACGTTCGGTGTTGTCATGGGCACACCTCTCATCTATATCGAATTCGTGGATCTACAGGTCTCACACCGTCCCACTCCATCGCCAATTGCGAATCTCCGGCATGTCTTCGCCATGTTTGGCGATGTATTGCTTGTGCTCGAAGCGCTTGTCGCGCAGAGCCTGTTTGGCATAGTCCGCGCGGGAGCCATGCAGGGGGATCCGGTCAATGACGTCAGCGACCAGATGAAAACGATCGAGATCGTTCATCACCACCATATCGAACGGGGTCGAGGTCGTGCCTTCTTCCTTGTACCCGCGCACATGCAGGTTCTTGTGGTTAGTCCGCCGGTAGGTCAGTCGATGAATCAACCAGGGGTAGCCGTGGAAGGCAAAGATGATTGGCTTGTCCGTCGTGAACAAAGCGTCGAAGTCTTTGTCGGGCAATCCGTTCGGATGCTCATTGGGTGGTTGCAACTTCATGAGATCCACGACGTTGACCACGCGCATCTTGACATCGGGCAGATAGGCGCGTAGCAACGACACGGCCGCCAGCGTTTCCAGCGTGGGTACGTCGCCGCAACAGGCCATCACGACATCGGGCTCGCTGTTGCTGTCGTTGCTCGCCCATTCCCAAATGCCGATGCCGGCGGCGCAATGTTTCAGCGCATCGTCCATGCCGAGCCATTGCGGTGCCGATTGTTTCCCTGCGACGATCACGTTCACGTGATTACGGCTTCGCAGGCAGTGGTCGGTGACGGATAAGAGCGTATTGGCATCAGGCGGCAGATAGACCCGGATCACTTCGGCCTTCTTATTCACGACGTGGTCGATGAAGCCTGGATCTTGATGACTGAACCCGTTGTGATCCTGCCGCCAGACGTGGGAGGACAAAAGATAATTCAGCGAGGCGATCGGTCTCCGCCAGGGGATGTGCCCGCAGACCTTCAGCCACTTGGCATGTTGATTGAACATCGAGTCGATGATGTGAATGAACGCCTCGTAGCAGGAGAAGAACCCGTGCCGGCCGGTCAAGAGATACCCCTCTAGCCAACCCTGGCACTGGTGCTCGCTGAGCATCTCCATGACCCGGCCGTCCGGCGCGAGGTGGTCGTCGTAGGGATGGCGATCCGCCATCCAGGCGCGATTGGTCACCTCCAGCACATCCTGCCAGCGGTTTGAATTGTTCTCGTCCGGACTGAAGAGGCGGAAGTTCCGGCTTTCCATGTTCAGCGTCATCGTGTCTCGCAGGAATGCCCCCATGAGGCGAGTAGACTCGACGTCCACAGCGCCTGGCTTCGTGACCTTGACGGCATAGTCGCGAAAATCCGGCAAACGCAGGTCCTTGAGAAGGAGTCCGCCATTCGCGTGGGGATTCGCACTCATGCGGCGCGCTCCCTTGGGCGCCAGTTCGGTCAATGCAGGGGTGAAGCCTCCCGCCTTGGTAAACAGCTCCTCGGGCTTGTAACTCTTCATCCACTGTTCGAGGATCTTGATGTGCCGCGGTTTGTCCATGTCGCCCATGGGTACTTGATGTGAGCGCCAATAATCCTCGGTCCGCTTGCCGTCGATCTGCTTCGGACCGGTCCAGCCTTTGGGTGTACGAAGCACAATCATAGGCCAGAGCGGCCGCATCTTGGCGTCGTCCCGGCGTGCGGCAGCTTTAATACGCTGAATATCCCGGATCACGGCATCGAGCGTCGAGGCCATGAGCTGATGCATCTTCAGGGGTTCGTGGCCTTCGACGAAATAGGGGATGTAGCCGTAGCCGCGAAAGAGGTGATCCAACTCGTCGTGACTGATACGGGCCAGGATCGTAGGATTCGCGATCTTGTAACCGTTCAGATGGAGAATGGGCAGGACAACGCCGTCGTTGAGCGGATTCAGAAACTTGTTGGAATGCCAACTCGTCGCGAGCGGACCGGTTTCCGCTTCACCGTCGCCAACGACGCAGGCTGCGATCAGATCTGGATTGTCGAATACGGCTCCGAACGCGTGCGAGAGTGAATACCCCAATTCGCCGCCTTCATGGATGGAGCCCGGGGTTTCCGGGGCCACGTGACTGGGAATACCGCCCGGAAAGGAAAATTGTTTGAAGAGCCGCTTCATGCCCCGTTCGTCCTGCGAGACGTTGGGATAGACTTCGCTGTAGGTTCCTTCGAGATAGGCATTCGCCACCAACCCAGGCCCTCCATGGCCTGGCCCGGCTATATAGATCATATTCAGATCCTGCTTCTTGATGACACGGTTCAGGTGCACGTAGATGAAGTTCAGTCCAGGCGTCGTGCCCCAATGACCGAGCAACCGCGGCTTGATATGGGCGCGCTTCAGCGGCTTCTTCAACAAGGGATTGTCGTAGAGATAAATTTGACCGACGGACAGGTAATTGGCTGCGCGCCAATAGGCATCGATTAACGCTAATTCATTTTTTCCTAGTGGAGACTTCATAGCTGTTCCTCCATAACTAGCCCGCTAGCTTCATGGGCACACCAGTGAAGCGTATCTCGTGAAGCGTCGTTCGTTTCTGGATTCGGACGTTTCACGCTTCACGTTTCACAAACGACGAGGACGGCCCTTTCAGCACACACTCGAACGTGGCGCGAGCGATTTCGACCTCTTCGTCGACGCCGGCCACATAACAGGCTATTGGTGCGGCTTCTTCGCTGACTTTCACCGCGTCGCCGGAAGCAAGACTCACGGCAGCCTGATTGCGGACAGGATCGAGCCGTAACCCACACCAGTCCATCCCCTCGCAGATCCGCGCACGGATGACCGCAGATCGTTCACCGATGCCGCCGCCGAACACAATCGCATCGGCACCTCCCAGCACAGCCAGGTATGAACCGATGTACTTGCGCACTCGATAACAAAACATGTCCAACGCCAGTGCAGCGCGTGAATCCGGTTTGCCTTCGGCTGCGTTTAGGAGTTCGCGCATGTCGCGCGACAGACCCGACACTCCCAGAAGACCCGAACGCTCATTCAAGAGTCGCTCAACCTCATCGACCGACAGACCTTCCCTCCGAACAAGATGTCCGATGACTGCTGGGTCCAGGTCGCCCGATCTGGTCCCCATCACCAAACCTTCGAGCGGCGTAAATCCCATCGACGTATCCACCGAGCGTCCCCCATCGATCGCCGTCGCGGAGCAGCCATTACCAAGCTGCAGCGTGATGAGTCGGAGTTGGGCGAGCGGACGATTGACTACTGCCGCACAGATGCCGGCTAACGACACATGAGCAATACCGTGAAATCCATAACGATGAATGCCATGCTTGCGGGCCAGATCGAGATCGATGGCATAGGTGGCTGCGTGGGGCGGGATCGAGCGGTGAAAGGCCGTGTCAAACACAACGACCATCGGGATGTCTAATCCCAGTACAGCACGCGCACCCTCAATTGCAGCAATCGATCCAGGATTGTGGAGCGGAGCCCATTCAGCTAACCGGCCGATTGCAGCGACCACGTCGTCGTCGATCACGACCGGCTCTCGAAATTGCGCCCCTCCATGCACCACTCGATGCCCAACTGCGTCAATACGGAGATCTCGTCCATCAAGCCGGCTCGATTCCTCCAACATCTGCAACATGCACCGGACCGCCTCAGCATGGGTCGAGACAGGGCTAGTCGTCTGGATGACCGTTTTTCCAGCGGGACAGATCATCATCTTCGCTGCTGGCCCGATGTCTTCTATGGATCCTTCATACCGACTGCTCGCGGTGAAGCGGGCGGCTGTCTTCGGAGATTCGTCGAACTCGATGACCTTGAACTTCAAGGACGAACTTCCACTATTGATCGCCAACACATTCTTCATCGTCGTCGCAGAGCCTTCACCAGTTCCATCAGGAGGAATGGTAGCACACCCATGGCTCCCATCAACGCCCAGTCTTCAATCGGCAGCGGGACAACCTTGAAGATCGTCGCGACCGCTGGGACGGAGAGCACAACAACCTGAATCCCAAGAGAAAGCGAAACGGCCAAGAGGAGCGGACGATTGGTCCACAGACCAACTTGGAACAAAGACCATCGTTCACTTCGGCAGTTGAACGCATGTACCAATTGGGCGATGACCATCACGGTAAATGCGACGGTTCTTGCCTGCTCGACCTCTTGATGGAGACCATAGAGGCTATAGGCAAAGGCCCCCAACGAAATCGCACACAACATGACCCCTTGCGCCCCGATGGCCACGAGCGTGCGGCCGTCCAATAACCGAGCCTCCGGCCGGCGGGGCTGCTGCTTCATCAGATCGGGCGACTTGGGATCCACTGCCAGAGCCAAGGCAGGAAATCCGTCCGTCACCAGATTCATCCACAGAATTTGGATCGGCAACAGAGGCAACGGAAGCCCGATCAACGCCGCGAACAACATCACCAGCACTTCGCTCACATTGCACGACAAGAGAAAATAAATGGTCTTGCGGATGTTGTCGAAAATGCCGCGACCTTCTTCCACGGCCGCGGCGATCGAGGCAAAATTATCGTCCGTCACCACCATATCGGCGGCTTCTTTCGTCACATCGGTTCCGGTTATCCCCATGGCCACGCCGATATCCGCTGCTTTGACTGCGGGTGCATCGTTCACCCCGTCACCCGTCATGGCCACGATAGCGCCCTGCGCCTGCCAGGCTTTGACGATCCGCAACTTATGCTCGGCCGAAACCCTCGCGTAGACCGCCACCTGGTCCACAGTCTTGGCCAGTTCTTCGTCGGACAAGCGATCGAGTTCCATCCCGGACAACGACCGTATCGGTTCCTTCACCCCTCTGAGTTCTTCTGCAATCGCCACTGCCGTATCCTTATGATCTCCCGTAATCATCACCGTCCGAATGCCGGCATCGTGGCAGGCCTGAACGGCGACTTTCGCCTCAGGCCGCAGCGGGTCTTTCATGGCCGCAAGCCCAAGGAAAACCAGCCGCTCCTCCAGGTCTTGCGCCCGATAGACCTTGGGCTCCCCATCCAACCGTCGATGAGCCATCGCCAGCACACGCAACGACTGATGTGCGAATGATGCGTTCGCATCGAGGATGGCGGCGCGAATCGATTCCGTGATCGGTTCGGTCGTGCCGTCCATGGCTAACCGATGCGTACAGTGCCGCAACAAGACATCCGGCGCCCCTTTGACATAGGCGACCGAACCGTCCGGTGTCTGCCGCACAATCGTCATCATCTTGCGCTCCGGATCGAATGGGACCTCTCCGAGAAAGCAATAGGTCGAATCAAGTCGCTCGATCGTGGGCTCCGCTTTCGCCGCCGCAACCAACAGTGCGCCTTCAGTCGGATCGCCGATCACGCGCCACGTTCCCTTCTCCTCTCGTAACGTCGCACCATTGCACAGCACAGCGGCAGTCAGCAGTTCGCGCAAGGCGGGAGACTGGATCAGTGCTGAGTGCTGGGTGCTGAGTGCTGAGCTTTCGGAAGGAGGAGGTTCTCGCCGGTCTAATAACTCAGCACTCAGCACTCTCGTCTCAGCATTGCTTTCGCGAATTTCACCAACCGGTTCATACCCTTCACCCGTGACCTCGAATACTCGGTCTCCGGAGAACAATCTCGTCACTGTCATTTCGTTCTTGGTGAGCGTGCCGGTCTTGTCGGAACAGATGACCGTGGCGGAGCCGAGCGTTTCGACCGCCGGCAGCTTGCGGATCAACGCATGGCGTTTCACCATCCTAGTCACTCCCAAGGTCAGCGTAATCGTCACGACGGCGGGCAACCCTTCAGGAACAGCGGCCACCGCGAGACTCACCGCCGTCAACAACATCAAGACGGCCGGCTCGCCTCGCAAATAACCCAACAGGAATACGACCGTTACGACGCCCAGTGCCAGCCACAACAGCTGGTAGCCGAATTGTTCAAGCCGGCGCTGCAAGGGAGTTTCCGCCCATTCAGCCTCCGAGGCCTTTTGAATCATCGCAGCGATCCGGCCCAACTCCGTGTGCAGAGCGGTCGCGACGACAAGAGCCCGGGCTTTCCCGGACACCGCAACGGTCCCCATAAAAGCCATGTTCGTCCGCTCGGCCAGCGGGACGTCGATTCCAGCAATGACGCCCACGTGTTTCTGAACCGGCGTCGATTCGCCGGTCAGCGAAGCCTCTTGAGTCTGGAAATTCGTTGTGTAGATGAGCCGGGCATCGGCAGGAATGCGGTCACCCGCTTCGAGAAGGATGAGATCGCCGCGTGTTAGTTCACGTGCGGGAATCGACAGGACAACCCCATCGCGAACGACCCGTGCCGTCGCCACCGCCATGTGTCGCAGCGCCGCCAAAGACCGCTCCGCTCGAAACTCCTGGACGAATCCAAGAACTCCGTTGAGCAGCACAATGGCCAGGATCGCCGCCGCATCGAGCCAGTCTTCCAACAATCCCGAGAGGATCGCCGCCCCGATCAGCACCCAGACGATGACGCTCGTGAACTGGGAGAAAAAGAGCTTCAGTAGGGAAGGGGGCTGGGCTTCCGGGAGTTCGTTGAGGCCTTCTTGCTGGAGCCGCTGCTGGGCTTCGTGACCGGACAGGCCCCCGTCGACGCTCGTGTGGAAGGCCGTCGCCAGAGCAACCGGCGAACTCGTGTGCCACGCTCCAGCGATGGACGGTGCAGTCTTCATTGTTGCGGATCTGCTTAACCACCACGGGGAAGCCCGTGAGAGACTCACCCTGCCAGGACCTTCTCCCTCTTTTTGAGTTCGCCCCTCTTGCCTTCTGGCCCCTGCCATCTCACCCGGACCATCATATCGCGATGAGCCCAGTTATAGACAGCCTTCCCTTTGTACGACCGCACCAGCGCACGGCCAATGCGCTGTGCCAGTCGGTCGTTGGTCGTCTGTATTTCTAACTCTTTCCTGCGCCGGACGATCTTCATTACCCGATCGAGGGGATTGGCCGATGCGGCGCGCGCTTCCACATTGGCGATCAATCCCCTGATCTCAGAATCATGCTCCCTCAAATCCGACCATATCAGGGTGACGATGCCCTCGGGATAATCGTCGCGGATTTTCTGGCAGGCTGAACAGACCAGCTTCTTCGTGCGAGGAGACGCTGCCAGCTTGGGAGCCTCGACCTTATCGAAATGCCATCGCTTGTCCGCATAAATAGCCAGACATTTCCGGCAGATTGCCGGCCCTTTCGGGGCCTTGAGCATCGCATAGGGATCTTGCTTGGGATTCTCCTTCTTCTTGTACGATATGTCGTATCGTTTGTCTTTCCTTGTACTCATGTGAGATTTCTCCTCGTGCCATGGCTGATCAGTTTGCAGAATCGACCGTTCGCCGACAAGGCAATTCTCGATACATCGCTGCCTCGATATGAAACATGCAGACCCAATGCCAATAGGTTCGCAGGACCTGAACTTCGCCTTCGCAAGACATTGTCCCTTCATCCTCATCGAGCCCTCAGCAAGCCACCGATCCCGCTGAGGCATATAGGGGCAGTCGGACAGGTTGTGTTGGGGAAAATAGCTGCAGCAGGAGACCGTGCGCGTCAGAGATGATCTATCCCCGCGCAACCGCCCGCCTCTCACAGGGGACAGCGCGATCGCAGGAAGTCTGAATGAAAAACGCGGGCCCCTAAGGATGAAAGAGGGCGCCGTTCAATGCGAAATGAACGGCGATACTTGCGGCATAACCCAGCGCAATAGCCGGAGTCCATTTGAGATGACTAAAAAACGTATATTTCCCTTTCGCCTGCCCCGTCAGCGCGACACCGACACTGCTTCGGTTCTATGCATTTCCCTTCGAGAACGAAGGAGAGAGGTTCTAGCGCGCCGTCGCCTCGGCTGATTGTGTAACAAAAGACGTTGTGACCGGCGGATCGCCGCGTTTGGGAGTGGGGTGCCAGCCCATGACCGCGAGCAGCACCAAGAAGCTGATGACATACGCCACCGCAACATGCCAGCCGTGATACACCCAGCGACCGACGTTCTTCGCATCCGGATACATGTTGGACAAGGCCACGCCGGCCGACGAGCCGAACCAGATCATCGAGCCGCCGAACCCCACCGCGTAGGCGAGCATGCCCCAGTCATAGCCGCCTTGTTTCAGCCCGAGCGCGGTGAGCGGGATGTTGTCGAACACCGCGGAGATGAAACCGAGTCCCATGGCCGATTGCCAGGAGGCGACCGGCAATTTTTCCACCGGCATCATCGAGGCGCAGGTGACCAGTGCGAGCAGAAAAATCGTCCCTTTGGTCGCGCCGGGTAACAGACTCCAATCCGGCTTGCGTAACGGCGCCGAGACCAGGGTCGCGAGTGCCACGGCTACGCCGATGAAGGGGAAACGATCAGCAATCTCGGGGTGTATCAAGTTGATGTACACGTTAGTGGAAATCGCTGCCACCAAAATGAACCCCACAATACCGACGCGGCCCCAGTCCACATGTGTGCCACCGGGCTCATAGGCCATCAACGGCGAATACTTGTTCTGCTGCAACGCGGCCGGGATACCGAACAGGACCAGTGCGACCACCGCGGCGACATACGCGTTGAGTACGGCAACCGGGCTCACGCCGTCGATCCACATCATCGTGGTCGTTGTGTCGCCCACCACGCTGCCCGAACCGCCCGCATTGGAGGCGGCGACGATCGCGACGAGGTAACCGATGTGGACCTTGCCGCGAAAGACGGTGTGCGCCATGGCGCCCCCAATCATCGCCGCGGCGATGTTGTCGAGAAACGAGGACAGCACGAACACCATCGCAAGCAGCGCGAACGCACCCTTCGCTTGTCCCGGCAAGTACTTCGGCAGCACCGCGGGAACATGGCTGTCCTCGAAATGCTTGGACAGCAACGCAAAGCCCAGCAACAGGCACAGCAGATTGGAAAGAATGACCCACTCATGGCCCAGGTGGCTGACCAAGCCCGGCAGGCCATCGCCGGTCTTGAACCCGGTGAACGCCAATTTGTACAACGCGATTGTTCCGAGTCCAGTGAGTGCCACCTGCAGCGTGTGATGGTGGAACAGCGCCACCCCGAGCAGCGTGAGCGCGAACAAGATGAAATCGAACGGGATACCAAAAGCGGTGGGTGGGTCGGTCGCCGCGATAGCAAACGAGGGGGCGAGCCATAACGCGAACGCGGCTCCGGCGATGCTCAGCCGCGGACCTATGCCCGCGCGCGACGACGGGATCTTCTGTTCTTCAAGGCGCAATACGCTCCCCCTGCTTCACGTTGATCATATCGATGCGAAGGAGCGAGCCCGCTACCATCGCAAAGCGGTCGTCGTGCACGCGCCCGATCAGGCGACTGTCAACGGGAAGTTTGTTGAATTTCTGGGGGCATGGAATGGCGGGGGGTCCCATCCCCAACTTTGCCCCAATCCCCCAATCCCCCAATCGTTAGCTGAGAGAACGATTGTTCGTTTTACGGTGGATCTTGAATTGTCGGACGGGGATCGTCAGTGTCCCGCCGAATGAGAGATCCAGAGGTCGTGGTTCGAAGTGACAACCGGACGATCCAGATACACCCAACATCCAAACGAAACCAGAAGCTACACAGGCAGATGAGTGAAAATCAAGGCAAACTTTCCACGGAGCATGCGTCGAAGACAACTCGGTGAGATTTCTGGCCTGCGTTTCACTGACGATGCAAGGGGGACATCACCATCACCCGGTTATCCGTTCAATGAGCGCGATTGGCTTGAAATGTTGCGTCGAAACCCGAGTCATTTGACCAGCGTGACGGGGATCTGGGTCAGATGGACGACCTTGGTGGTGACCGAGCCCATCACGAGCCCGGCAATAGGCCCGAGTCCGCGCGACCCCATGACAATTTCGCCGGCCCCAACTGCTTTGGCGCACTCCACAATCTTTTCGGCGGCATCGCCTTCCTCCGTACTGCTCGCGAACGCTACGCCCGACGAGCGCAGCACTTGCTCCGCCGGTTCGAGAAGCTCGCGATTATGCTGCGCTGCCATTTCCGCGGCTTTCTTGTCGCCCACGTAGACCTGGATTTCTCCGTAAACGCGTAGCGGGGGATGCACAGTCACGAGATGCACGCGACCTTGTGGTTTTTCACGTGCGCGCCCAACAGCAAGATGTAGTGCGCGCATCGCGCTCTCCGAGCCGTCGAACGGAACCAAGATTGTGTTAGGCATAACGGCCTCTTTCAAGCCAGTGGCGAGCAATTAAAGAAGATCAGTACATCCTACTATATCTCGCGGATTCAAGCAGCCAGTGCATAAATTCACCGAGGGCGTGGTTGTCGAGGCCCTCTTACAGCAGTTCTTTCCTCGGAGGCTGCAGACGGGCAAGACGTTCCGGGCAGGGCTTGTCGCAGCCGGCATCGCACTCCAGCCCAAGGCGTTCAAGACCGCCACAACTGCCGCCGATCGGACGGCGGCCAACCAGTACACCCACCGCCATAGCCAGTATGGCAATACCGATGACGACAAAGGTCACCAGGAAAATTGTCATGACATCTCCTGTTGACGGTAACGTTGGAAGGCGCAGCAGACGCGCTCCTCGAATGTTCCATCACGTTCGATGATGAAGAGGACGGGAAGACTGAGCCGTTCGGCGATGGCCATGCCACGGTCAGGCCCCAACACCTGAAACGCGGTAGCCCAGGCATCGGCGCGCATGCTGGTATCCGCCAGCACCGTCACCGAGACCAGATGATTATCGACCGGCCATCCGGTTGCCGGATCGATGGTATGGGAATAGCGTCGCCCGGCGATTTCGAAAAAGTTGCGATAATTGCCCGATGTGGCGAGTGCGATGTCGCTGAGCGCCAGCATCGTTTGCACCGAGCGTTCGCCCGGCAACGGTTTCTCAATCGCGATCCGCCAGGGTGTATCTTTCTCCTTAAAGCCGCGTACCCGCACCTCGCCACCGATCTCAACCATATAATGTTTAATGCCGTGCGCGGTCATGAGTTCAGCAACCTGGTCCACACCGTACCCCTTGGCTATCCCGGAAAGATCCAGGAATACATCAGGGCGGTGCTTGCGTATCGCCGGTTGAGTCTCACGCAGTGTGACTTTATCGAGACCGCTGCGCGCGCGTGCAGCGGCGATGTCGGTTTCAAGCGGGATGCGGTCTGGATGAACCTCGGGACCGAAGCCCCACAGATTGACTAGGGGACCAACCGTGATGTCGAATGCGCCTTCGCTCTGGGCTCCGATCTCGAGCGCTGCTTTGACCACGGCACGCATCGAAGCGGATGCGGAAACCCAGTCCGTGGTGTGCAGACGGTTAAAGCGCGACAGTTCCGACTCCGGGTCGTAGGTGGACATGGTGTGATTGATCTCGGCCAGCAATGCGTCAACTTCTATCTGCATAGCCTTCAGCGACGGAGCGTCCTGGGCGGGACGGTATTTCACACTATAGGTGGTGCCCATGGTGCGACCACTCATGTGCAGCTCTGCGGCAGGCGGCTCAGGACGCAGCAGGCTGAAGCCAACACCGGCAGCCAGCAGCACGATCAAGGCAATCAACGCACGAGGGCGCAGAATGGAGGGCTGCATGGACGGTCATCCTCCGAAGTCGTCGAGCATGATGTTTTCCCGTTCGACACCCAGATCCACCAGCATCTTGATCACGGCGGCATTCATCATCGGCGGTCCGCAGAGATAGTACTCACAGTCCTCAGGCGTCGGATGACTCTTCAGATACTCATTATACAGCACGCTATGGATGAAGCCTGTATAGCCACTCCACGCGTCATCTGGGAGCGGGTCGGACAGGGCGACGTGCCACTCGAATTTGTCGTGCGATGCGGCCAGCTTGTTGAAGTCGTCCACATAGAACATCTCGCGCTTCGATCGAGCCCCGTACCAGAAAGACATCTTGCGTGTGGTCTTGAGGCGACTCAGCTGATCGAAAATATGCGAACGCATGGGCGCCATCCCTGCACCACCGCCGATAAACACCATCTCGTTTCTAGTGTCACGCGCAAAGAAGTCGCCGAACGGTCCGGAGATGGTGACCTTGTCGCCCGGTTTGAGCCCGAACAGGTAGGATGACATTTTCCCCGGAGGTATATTCTGCGTGCGTGGTGGGGGCGTGGCAATGCGAATATTGAGCACAATGATGCCACGCTCCTCAGGGTAGTTGGCCATGGAGTAGGCGCGCTCGAGGGGCTCATTAACCTTGGACACAAGTTCCCAGAGGTTCAGCCGGTCCCAGTCGCTGCGAAACCTCTCTTCGATGTCAAAATTCTTAAACGAGTGCTCATACGGGGGACAGAAAATCTGGATGTACCCTCCGGCGCGGAAATCGACATGTTCATCCTGGGGAAGATCGAGGACCAGTTCCTTGATGAAGGTCGCCACATTGTGGTTGGAGCGGACGGTACATTCCCATTTCTTGACCCCGAACACCTCATCGGGAATCACGATCTTCATGTTCTGCTTGACCGCCACCTGACAGGAAAGACGGTAGCCCTCACGCGCTTCACGCTTGGTGATATGCGAGGTTTCAGTCGGCAGAATGGCCCCGCCCCCTTCGAAGACCTTTACCCGGCACACGCCACACGTACCGCCGCCACCGCAGGCAGAACTAAGAAAAATCTTGGCGTCGCCAAGGACACCGAGTAGCTTGCCTCCAATCGGAGTTTCGATAGATTTCTTGTCGTTGATGGTGATCGTGACATTGCCACTGGCCACCAGTTTCGATCGCGCACTCAGAATGAAGACGACGAGAATGAGGACGAACCCGGTGAACACGCCGACTCCCAGTATGATCTCGATCATACGCGGCCTCTCATCAGGTTCAGAGTTGAATTCCAGAAAAGGCCATGAACCCCAGGGCCATCAACCCCGCGGTGATGAATGCGACGCCCAGTCCCTGCAACCCATCGGGGATGTCGGAATACTTGAGCTTCTCACGCACCCCTGCCATCGCCACGATCGCGAGCGCCCACCCGACACCAGAGCCCACACCATAGGTGACGCTCTCGCTAAAGGTATAGTCACGTTCGACCATAAACAGACAGCCTCCAAGAATGGCGCAGTTGACGGTAATGAGCGGCAAAAAGATCCCCAGTGAGTTGTACAGTGAGGGGACATATCGGTCGAGAAACATTTCCAGCACCTGTACGACCGCCGCAATGACGCTGATGTAGGTGATAAGCCCAAGGAAACTCAGATTCATATCAGAGAGCCCCGTCCATGCCAGCGCGCCATCACGTATCAGAAACTGGTAGATCAGATTATTGATCGGGATGGTCAGGCTTTGGACGACGACCACCGCGATGCCGAGTCCGAGCGCCGTGCCGATTTGTTTCGAGACGGCAAGAAAGGTGCACATGCCGAGGAAAAATGTCAGCGCAAGATTCTCGACGAAGACCGCTTTGATAAACAGATTGATCAGGTCAATCATGAGGCCACCTCGGGACGAGGCGCGTGATGGATCTGGTATTCAGGTTCCTCCACTTGTGCCGGCTTCCAAGAGCGCACAACCCAAATGATCATGCCGATCAGGAAAAACGCGCTCGGGGGCAGGAGCAACAAACCGTTTGGCACATACCATCCGCCATCCCGATCAAGAGGGAGAATCGGATATCCAAACAGGGAACCGGATCCCAACAGCTCGCGTATGACCCCGACGACCAGTAACAGTGCGCTATAGCCGAGGCCGTTGCCAAGTCCATCGAGGAAGCTCGGGAGCGGGGGATGCTTCATCGCATAGGCTTCCGCGCGTCCCATGACGATACAATTGGTGATAATCAACCCGACGAAGACCGACAGGTCCTTGCTGATGGTGAACGCATAGGCTTTGATGAACTGATCGGTGACAATGACCAGCGACGAAATAATGGTCATCTGCACAATGATGCGGATGCTGCTCGGGGTATGATTGCGGACCAGACTGATGGCGGCATTGGAGCAGGCGGTCACGATGGTCAGCGCGATGCACATCGTGATCGTGGTTGAGAGCTTCGACGTCACGGCCAGTGCCGAGCAAATCCCCAGGACCTGCAGGATGACCGGGTTATTGTCAACGATCGGGTCGAAAAGAATTTTGCGATGCTGGTAGGACATGATCGTTAGCTCCTTTCGTGACGCAAACGGGAAAGGTATGGCCCGTACCCTTTATCGCTCAGCCAGAATTTTAGCAAATTCTCCACGCCTCGCGAGGTGATGGTGGCGCCGGCGAGTGCGTCAACCTGGTGTTGAGCGTCGGGTGTAGAACTGTCAATCGCGGCCTTCGTCACTTCAACCTGAACCTTCCAGTTCTCGTCGAAGAGGACTTTGCCCGTCCATTGTGCTCGCCACTTGGGATTGTCGATCTCTCCTCCGAGCCCCGGGGTCTCGGCATGCTGATAGAAGCGGAGGCCCTGAACCGTTCGCAGATCCTTCTCAAACGCGAGAAACCCGTACATCGTGGACCAGAGCCCGTAGCCGTACACCGGCAGAATCAGTTTCTTCAACTCACCGTCGGCGCCGACAATCCGATAGACCGGCAGATAGCGTGGTTCGCGCCTGATCCCTGCCACATCCTCTCGGCGGGTGAGTTCGGTGGAGATCGCGGGATCCTTTCCGGCCTTGACGATATTAAAGGTGTCAGGATCGACCCCCTTCACCTCGTCACCGGTTGCCAGTTCGATCATGCGCGCGTCAATCCGTTTCAGCGCTTGTGCTTCCGTCAGTCCCTCCTTGAGGAGGCCGGAGACCTCAATCACATTCCGTATGAGGTCGGACTTCTGATTCGATTCCTGAATCGGTCGAAGGAGCACCGCCGCTCCGGCGACCACAACGGAGCATACCAGACAGACGACAAAGGTCACCAGCAGCGTTCTGCTCGCACTTTCGACTGGCGCAGCGGACACGGCGGATTCGGGTTCAGGCGCGGACATGGCGGCGTAGCCTCCGTCGGATGTTCAGCTGGACGACCGCATAATCGATCAGGGGCGCGAACACATTGGCAAACAAAATCGTGAGCATCACGCCTTCAGGAAAAGCCGGGTTCGCCACGCGGATCAGCACGGTCATGGCTCCGATCAGAATGCCGAAGACCCAGCGCCCGGTACTCGTCATCGCGGCTGACACCGGGTCGGTGGCCATGTAGACCATGGCGAAGGCAAACCCGCCCAGAACCAGGTGCCAGTACCAGGGCATCGCCACCATGGGATTGGTGTCGCTGCCGACCACATTGAACAGGAGCGAGGCCCCGACCATCCCCAGAAAGACCCCGACGATAATGCGCCAGGAACCGACCCTAGTATAGATCAGGAACGCCGCGCCGAGCAGGCAGGCGAGGGTGGAGGTTTCCCCCAGGGAGCCTGGCATCAGGCCGATAAAGGCATCCCACCAGGTCGTGCCTCCGCGGATGATCTCCTCTACGCCGCCCACTTTACCAAGGCTGAGCGCGGTCGCGCCGGAATAGCCATCCACCGCCACCCACACCCGGTCACCGGAAATTTCGGCGGGATAGGCAAAAAAGAGGAACGCCCGCCCGGTCAGGGCTGGATTGAGAAAATTCTTGCCGGTCCCGCCGAAGATCTCTTTGCCGAGTACCACGCCGAAGCTAATCCCGATTGCGACCATCCAGAGAGGCATATTGGGTGGCAGCGTCAGCGTGAAGAGCATGGAGGTGACCAGAAATCCTTCATTGATCTCTTTCTGACGCACCGTGGCAAAGACCGTTTCCCAGACACCGCCGACCATCAAGGTCGTCAGATAGATCGGCAGAAAATACAAGAAGCCATGTACCGTATTGGCAAGAATACTGCCGGCATCAAAACCGATATTGAGCGCTGCCAGCAGATCATAACGCCAGCCAGCCTTGGCCATCCCCATCTTTGCGAGTGCCAGATTAGCCTGATAGCCGGTGTTGAACCAGCTCCACAGGATGCAGGGAATCAGCGCCACCACCACGTACACCATCAATCGTTTCAGATCGATTCCATCCCGCACATGGGGCGCGGTGTGCGTGGTTTCCGGAGAGGAATACAGAAACACATCGACCATCTCGAACACGGGATAGTACTTTTCAAAGCGGCCGCCCTTGGCAAACAGGGGCCTCAGACGATCAAGATAGCGTTTCATGCCTGCCATCAGCCTTCTCTCTCAATCTGGCTCAGCACGCTCCGCAGCACCGGGCCGTAGTCGTTCTTGCCCACGCACACGAAGGAGCACAATGCAAGGTCTTCCTCGTCCAGTTCCATGCAGCCCAGCTTTTGCGCCATGTCGGTGTCGCCCACAACCAGGTAGCGCAGCAGCTGCGTCGGGAGGATGTCCAGAGGCATGATATCCTCGAAGTTACCGAATGGCACCATGGCGCGCAGACTTCCGTTCAGCCCGGTGGTCAACCCAAACTCCTCCTTGCGGTAACGGAAGAGACTCGACAGCATGACGTTGCTCTGGGAAAATGTTCTCCGCCCGGGTGCGAACCAGCCCATGAACGTTCGTTCTACCCCTTCCTGAAGCACACATATCTGTAAATGATGGCGCCCCAGATAGGACGACCAGTCGGCGGCATGACGCCCCGACCAGATCGAGCCGGAGATGACGCGGCTCTCACCGGCCTGAAGCTCACCCTCGATCAACTCCTCGATACAGGCGCCGAGCCTGGTCTGCAACAGGCGTGGCTGTTTGGCTTGAGGCCCGCCTAGCGCGATGATGCGTCCGGTCCATAACCGGCCGCTGGTAAACAGCTTGCCGATCGCAATCACCTCTTGATAGTTGAGATGCCAGACAGTCTTGTTGACGTCTACCGGTTCGAGAAAATGAATGTGTGTTCCCGGCAGACCGGCTGGGTGAGGGCCTTCGAAACTCGCCTGGCGGACGTGGTCTAAACCCTGTGGCAACGGCAGGTCAGCTGCGGGTGACTTGCACACCCACAGCGGCATGGGGCCAAGGCGCGAGAGCACCGTCAGGCCATGGCCGAACGACTCAGCCTCCGCTGTAATAATTGGAACGGGATCGGCGGCCAGCGGGTTGCTGTCCATCGCCGTCACGAAGATGGCAGCCGGACGGGTGGCTGGGTCGGGAATCTTGCTATAGGGCCGCGTCCGTAACGTCACCCACAGACCCGATCCCAAAAGATTTTCCACAACCTGCGCTTCAGTCAAGCTGACCAGTTGGTCGGCACTGTACGTAGTGAAGGGCTCCTCGTCTTCGGTTTCGTCAAGCCGGATGATGACTGACTGGAGCATGCGTTCAGCTCCACGCTTGATGGCAATCACCTCGCCGGCCCCCGGAGCAGTGACGCGCACGCCTGGTAGCTTCTTGTGCTCGAACAGTGCTTGGCCGAGCTTAACCCTGTCCCCTTCGGCTACCAGCATGGAGGGTTTGAGATCTATATAATCCACGCCCAGAACGGCAACGTGGCGGACCGCTTTGGCAATATGGACACGCTGCTCCGGTTTCCCGCTGATCGGCAGATCCAAGCCTTTTTTGATTCTGAACATCATAGAAGTTGTATTTGAGTTCCTGCTGTCATAATGCATCGATCTGATCAACCGTATTAGAACAGCCGGATTGTATGATCCGAGTTGGTGCAAAACGGCGGGACTTGGAGATGAATGCATCTCCTGTCAAATATAGGCTCCGTCTTCACGCACTCTAGCCGTCGATCTTAGTCCAAACGGATCCAGTCAATGGAGGGATCTCTGTCAGAAGAAGCCGCAGTTGGTCGTCACGCAGACGTTCCCGATCGGTTCGCCGCTCTCGTGCGGATTCATCAAACACCTGAGGATGCAACCAATGAATCCGCGCTGCTCCCATCGAAGCAGACCCATTGTGTACCCGATGATTTTTTGAGTCGTTGGCGTCAAGCCGTCCACGAGAAGGCACGGAGTTCGCGAGGCACACTTTGGTCATGGATTGAATTATGCTCCTCCGCATTTTTCCCTCCAGCCCTGTTTTGCGCCAGAACGGGCGTAATCTACCACAAGGCTGTGGCAGTATCCACTTCAGGGCCAGTAAGACAACCTCATTCGACCGGTTCATACACCTAGTTTTCAGCTTCAGATTGCTCGTTAGGGATCCCGATAGGCATCTTTCAGGAACATACGATCCTGGAGGGCCAGACCGGCAAGGTCACAAGCGCGGGCTCCTTACACGCATTGCCATGAAGGTTCGTTGGAACGCGTGCAGACGCGACGCGAGACGGACGAGGTCGATGTGGCCATCTGATCTATCAGTCTGGCTGGCTTAACCAAACAAACGAGATTGACAGAACAGACTGAATGAATAAGAACCGCTGATAAACTTTTTCAGCATCCTCCTAACCTAACGCCACGTGAACCCAGTCGCCCACAAAGTGCGCGATCACGATCACGCTGACCCCCATGACGACATGCTCCGTGATGACTTTCCAAGCCGAGATCTGCTGAGCCTGCGCCAAGAAATAGCTCAGCCCTGCGAGCAGCATGAGGCCCCATACGACACTCACCACCATGGCCTGTTCCAAGGGCAACAGTAGCACCGGCGCCACAAAGGTCAGTGCAATTAGAAACTTGGCCACGAAGGTAGCAATGGTCGTTTCCCAGATCTCCGACACGTTCCCGTTATTCTTCGATTCCTCCGCAAGATGAATGCCCAGCGAATCAGACATGGCATCGGCAATCGCAATGGTCACGATGCCACCGATCACGACGGCTCGTGAGTGGGTGCCTGAGTGGAGTCCCACCATCAACCCCAATGTCGTAATTACTCCGGACGTGAGCCCAAAACTCAGGCCGGTCTTGAACGATGTCCTCATCAACCTTCATTGCCGATGTGAGCTGCGCCCCAGGCGCCTGACGGAAAAATAATGTGGCAGAGTGGGAACTCAATGGTTCGCAGATCTAGAACCTCAGAACAACCTCGCGCAGGATGCTCAACATGGCCGTCCAGCAAGGCCGCAGGCGAATCGAAACCGGAGGCGTACCCGCGGGGTACGTTGAGGATTTTGATGAACCGAGAACGAAGCTGGCGGTCATTTTGAGCATCCTGCTAATACTTGTCCATGATGGCTTTCAGATCGCTGCCGCTGATCACTTCTTGCTCGAGCAGCCTCTTCGCTCCTTCGAGGAGCGCGGCCTTGCGTCCCGTCAGCAGCCGCTTCACGCGCTCGTATTGCTCATCGACGATGCGGCGCACTTCGCAGTCGATCTCGCGGGCGGTCTCTTCCGAGTAGTCGCCTTTTTCCTGAGGCGCCTGGATCTGCATCATGAGAGGCTGGCGTTCACGATCGAGCGTGATGGTTCCCAACTTCTCGCTCATCCCGTAGGATTTCACCATGCTCTTGGCAATGTCCGTCGCCTTGACTAGGTCATTCTGCGCTCCCGTGGAGGCCTCGCCGAAGATCAATTCTTCCGCAATCCGTCCTCCAAGTAAGACGGCAACCTTGTTCTCCAGCTCCGTCTTGGTCATCAGGAAACGATCCTCTGTCGGGAGTTGAAGGGTATAGCCCAACGCGGCAATCCCACGGGGGATGATGGAGATTTTCTGTATCGGGTCTGCGCCTGGGAATGACAACGCCACCAAGGCGTGGCCCACTTCATGGTGGGCGACCCGCTCTTTCTCCATCTTGTTGAGCACCCGGTTCTTCTTTTCCAATCCTGCGACAACCCGCTCCACCGCTTCTTGCAATTCGGGGAGGCCCACCTGCTCCTTATCCCGGCGCACGGCCAAAAGCGTCGCTTCATTGATGATATTGGCGAGATCGGCGCCGGAAAACCCGGGGGTCATTCCGGCGATCACCTCGAGATCCGCATCGGGACCCAGCGTCACCTGTTTGGCATGAACGCGCAAGATAGCCAGGCGGCCGATCTTATCCGGGCGATCGACCAAGACTTGCCTGTCGAACCGTCCGGCCCGCAACAGCGCTGGGTCCAGGATTTCAGGCCGATTGGTCGCCGCCATCAGAATGACGCCAATGCGGGGATCGAAGCCGTCCATCTCAACCAGCAGCTGGTTCAAGGTCTGCTCACGTTCCTCATGCGCCATCGGTCCCATCCCTCGTGCTTTCCCCAGCGCATCCAACTCGTCGATGAAGATAATACAGGGCGCTTTGCCCTTCGCCTGTTCGAATAGGTCCCGCACGCGGGCTGCCCCCACTCCGACGAACATTTCCACGAATTCGGATCCGCTGATGCTGAAAAAGGTCACCCCAGCCTCTCCTGCCACGGCGCGGGCCAGGAGCGTCTTGCCGGTTCCAGGCGGGCCGACGAGTAAGATCCCTTTCGGAATCTTTCCTCCAAGCCGCGTGAACTTTTCCGGTGTCTTCAGAAACTCGATCACCTCGCGCAGTTCTTCCTTCGCCTCGTCCACACCTTCCACATCAGCGAAGGTGACTTTGGTGTCCTTCTCGGCATAGATTTTTGCCTTCGACTGCCCCACCGTCATGAACCCGCTTTGGCCCTGTCCGAACCGCTTCATGACAAAGAACCAAATGCCGACGAAGACCACAGCCGGAAGGACCCAGGAGAGAATATCGCGCAGGAAGGTGCTTTCAATGGTGCCGCTAAATTTGCTGTTGCCCGCGCTGAGGTCCTTGATGAGATCGAGGTCTTCAATACGAACGGTCGTAAACAATTTCTGCTCTTTGGATATATCTTGAGGTTTCAGCATCCCGGTCACTCGCTGTTGAGTCAGCGTGACTTCCGCCACTTTGCCGGCCGCCAGAAGCGACTTGAATTCGCTGTACGGAATCTCTTCGAGCTTCTGCGTGGCCACGATGAAATCGTGCACGAGAATGACCGCAAAAATCGCGAGAAAGACATACAAGATCGAAAAAGAAGTTTTTTTATTCACTGGCATAGCCGGCACCTATGCAGGTTGAACAGAGGCTAGAGATGACCGTATAGTTCCTCCTCGCCAAGCGAAGGGAAACAACCACGTTGCGAACAGAATCTTTGCAAACCCAAGACCGTTCGTCGTTCAGAGGATCGCACAAGTTTCTCTAGAGTTATTCAGCGGTTGAACTATTCAAATGAGAAGATGCCGCGACTTATGGGGCGTCTTGCTACAGCGATGACGGAACGTACTGTGGCAGAAGGCGACAGCACA
Organism: Nitrospira sp.; assembly: GCA_005116945.1. Classification (GTDB taxonomy): domain Bacteria; phylum Nitrospirota; class Nitrospiria; order Nitrospirales; family Nitrospiraceae; genus Palsa-1315. Next base: position 254,912 of record SWDH01000031.1, on the reverse strand, counting down.
GGAATTTAAGAGCGCGCAAGCATCGCCGCTACGCCAAGTACGAAAAGAGCAAGCAAGAGCGCGATACGAGGCACCCAGGAGGACGTACGAACGATGGTCTGCTCCCAGGAAGACCTGGCTCCCTCAGGGAGCGCACTGATCTTCCTCACCCGTGGCCCGAGGAGAAGATCGTGCGTAGCTGTGAGGAGAAGGAGTGCTCCGACCAATCCTAGCTTCATCCACAAGACCTGTGGCCATTCGACCGGATTGAGAAGAGAAAGGCCTCTCTGCTGAAGAAGCACGGGGCCGGTGCTCAATAGGACGGCAATGGCACCCCAGACCACAAAGCGGAATCGGCGCGCGGCCGAACGAAAGAGCGCCATAAATTCAGGCAAGGCCTTACGACTTCTGACCAGGGGGGCCAGGACCAGGGAAAGAAAAATCATCCCTCCGATCCAGGCGACTGCCGCGAGCACATGGAGCCAGACCAACAGAACCATCACGGGCGGAGGCCAGTTGCGAGTTTTTGGTTCGGGGTGAGTGATGAGCGGAAAGAGCAGAACACGCAGGATTGACGACAGTTCGAGGTTTCGTGAACTTCGAACTCAGCACTCAGCACTTCATGTTTCGCGTCACGCGAAAGCGCGCTCATGGGTTGTGCGGGCTACGATTGCACTCTCGGGTCCTTAACGAGCGTATGTCCCACAAACCCGGCGAATGTCAGACTGACGGACGCGATTGCCAAGTAGTGCTTGAACGTCCTGACCGCAAAATCCACATCTTTGACCTTGCTGCGCTGTTGTAGAAGTGTACGAATCTGCGGCTCAGCGTGACAGAAATTTGCGAACCATGCGTCGAGCGTTTTTGGATAGGACAAGTACGGCATCTTTTTCGATTCCACAACGTTGAAATATTTCCTGAAGCATTTCATGTTGGAAGAAAAATTCGGACAGGCTCCGTAGGGGAAAATGTATTTCAGGAACCATCGATCTGCCTTGTAGAACCATGACTCCGAATAGATCGAATGCATCAGCGCCTGCCCGCCGGGATTCAGAGCCCCGGCTATTTTCTTATACAGGTCATCGAAATCGGTAATGTGCTCCAACATGCCGATGGAAATGATGTAGTCGTATCTCCCCTCCATATCATGGACATTCCTGAGTTCCACCGAGACAAGATCGTGCAACTGTCGATGGGCAATCTCTCGTGTAATATACCGATGCTGCGCGGTGGACAAGGTCAGCCCTTTGGCGCGCACGCCAAATCGCTCCGCCATAAAAAACAACACCCCTCCCCACCCACAGCCCAAATCGAGGAGCGTGTTTCCCCGGCTGCGCTCATCGATGCCCATTCGCTTGGCATACAATTCCAATTTGTTTGTTTCAGACTCTTCAAGAGTCTTGGTCTCCGGGTCCCATTTCCCACAAGAATACATGCGATGATCCTGGTCGAGCCAATAGTGGAAGAACGTGTTCGAGTCATCGTCACTCTCAAACCAGTCGCTCAGAGAATAATGATTATCGATGGTCGCATGTTGCCGAGGCTTCGTAAAATACCCGCCCGCCCTGGCGCGGACGGCGGCAATCATGTCGAAGATCGAAAGATGCCGGAGAATGCGTAGCGACGTCGCGTAGACACAGATACACAAAAACTCTTTATAGTCTTCATCCTTGACCTCTATTTGCCCTTCAGAATACCCTTCGCCCAACCCCATATTTCCTTCCAAGAATATCCGCTGAAAGAGTCGCGCTGCATTATGAAACAACACCTCCACTCGTCTTGAACCGCTGCCGATCACAGGCTGAGGAACACCGTCGAACGCAAACCGGAAACTCATATCCGGTCGTTCCTCCTTCACGTAGGCACGAGTCACTCTTAAGAATATGGCCTGTTCCCGGGTCAGTCCTCTCATAAAGGTCCCCCGCATTCACACAACTCGCACAATGCCTGTGGCCCTAACTCACACTTTCATATCTGCAGCTGCGACGCGCTCCCCGACAATTGAAACCCCACGGTCATGCCGAGCCCGCTGATGCGATCGAGAATCCCCGCAAGGCCAGTCCAGCTTCGTATCGCCATACATGTAGCCAAAAAGCGGCACTGGTCAACCTCAGCAGATGTGGGCGCAACCTCACAACGTCTTTGCGGGATGATCGTCTTCGGAATATACGGGGGATGTAAATAAACTGGCACAAGATAGGACACCGGTGTCCCTCACATCCAATCAGGATATTGAAGAGCAACGTTTTCCACTGATAGACCGTTCACAGTTCGGCGCGTTCAGGAGGTTCGAGATAGAACTGCACTTCTGCATGTACTCATTGACGGAACCGACGCGCCACCAGCCAAAATCGTAGCGCAAAGGATCCCCTTCCTGCAAGACCGACTTGATTGACATATCCGTCTCTCGAAACCGACCCGGCGGCGGCGCCACTCACGAGTTATTGAAACTTGTCCGGAAACTGTTTCGCCAATGCCGTCGTGAGCGTATCCGCAATGACATAGACGTGTTGGCGCATCATCGGCCAGGTTTCTTCGAGCTTCGCGTACTCCTTTTTCTTGTACTGGTTGATTTGGAGCACATGGTGGGCTCCATGCGCTTCGATCAGACCTCGAACGGTACCTTTCGGCAAGTGGTTGGGATTGACGCCGATGAAGAAGCCATCGATGTCGTCGGCATTGGACCCCAAGCGGACCAGTGCTGCATCCTGTTGGCGGGTATTCCCCGCGATGGTGGCCTCGGAATATTCTTTGACTGCGGTATAGTGACCGCTCAGCAGGGTAAAGAGCTTCGCAGACCTCGCTTCGCCGTAGAACGGGATAAACACGTTTGCAATCTGTTTGGCGTTGGCGAGGACCTGTTTATCGGCGGCATCCCGCGCCACCGGATCGTTCGAGGTATTGAACAACACGACATGCTGAATCATAAAGATATGCCCGAGCCAGAGATCGCGAAGAGTCTTCTGCATCTCTGCCACACGAATTGGATTCACCTCTCCAACTGCTGGAGATTCATATCCCACCAGGCTGGCAAGTGCGAGGACTAACACAACCATCGCCGAATACATCCTGCTCATCAGACTCTCCCTTCTGACGACCCTCTCCTCCTTGTCGAGGAAAGAGTCACTCGGAGGCCAAGTACCAATCAAACAGACCTCCACCTATTATTACACATTCGCAACAGCCGTGCCTGAGCTCGTACGCGACGCCTCCTCAAACATTTCATCGACAACTGCGGAGGTTAGCCCACGGAAGAGAATCATTTGTGCGGTCAAATTGTGGCGCGTATTTCTACAGAATAAGACCGACCAAGGGCTCGCCAGGATCACTACATATAAACATAATGAGTTACGTTGTCTAATTTTCTGAACGATTGGATGAGAGACGTGGGGAAGAGAGGGGCATTCGGAGAGCTAGTCAATCTGATAGTCGCGGATTTTGTTGTACAGGCTCGCCCGGCTGATCTTGAGGAGCTTGGCGGCCTTGGCACGATTGCTCCCAGTTTGCTGGAGTGCCTGAAGAATTCGCGCACGTTCTGCCTGGCGGGTGGCTCCACGCGCAACGGTGCGGAGATCGTACTCTGCCGGTTCCGATCCCATCGCCACAATGTCCTTGCACGTGAGCTCGGGACCGCTGGTCGTGACGACCGCTCGTTCGAGATAATGTTGCAACTCCCGGACATTGCCGGGCCATGAGGCTTGGGTAAGCGCCTGCATTACATCCGGCGACACCTGCCGGATCGGCTGCTTGTGGCGCTTACAGGACGATGCGACGAAGTGCTGCACCAAGAGCGGAATGTCTTCCTGCCGATCACGGAGTGGAGGAAGAGACAACGGCAACACCGCAAGGCGGTAGTACAGGTCTTGCCGAAAAACTTTGGCCTTCACAAGTTCGGTCAGATCCTTGTTCGTCGCCGAAATGACCCGCGCATCGATCTTGATCGGCTGATTCCCCCCGACCGGCTTGATCTCTCCCTCCTGGAGCACCCGGAGCAACTTCGCTTGAAAGACCGGAGTCGTGTCGGCGATTTCGTCGAGGAAAATCGTCCCGCCGTCTGCCTCCTCGAAGAGTCCTCGTTTGGAGGCATGCGCTCCAGTAAAGGCTCCCTTCACATGGCCGAACAACTCACTCTCCAGGAGCGTTTCCGGCAGCGAACCGCAATCGACCACGATGAACGGTTTGTCCCGCCGATAGCTGGTCTGGTGAATCGTTTTGGCTGCCAGTTCCTTGCCGGTCCCGCTCTCTCCCTGAATCAGCACAGTTGCAGAACTGTCTGCCACGAGCCGGATCATGTCGAGTACTTCTCGCATCGGCGCGCTCGAACCGATCAACTCACCCAACGTCGATTCCTGTTTCGCGTCCGGACGCTCACGGCTCGCCGGTTTCGTAAGCTTTGGCGACGCCTTGAACAACACCAGCACCGTCTCGACCTCACCGTTGCTCGAAACGAGCGGAAATGCCTGATGCATCCCGCAGGCTGTCCCATTCCCTCCGGAGGAACAGGCCACGGATTGGACCTCGGGGGATTCATACAGTTTCGTTGCCGGGCAGGTACCACAGGGATCGCTCCTGTGAGCAAAGGCCTCGTAACACTTCGCCGGGTGGCCAGACCCACCGGGTACGTCTTCAGACCATGCGGATTCATTGGCATAGATCACGTTGAAACCGCGATCCATAACTGCCACTCGCTCAGAGAGCCCACCGGCTAACTGTTTGATGGCTTCCAGTCGAGCGGCGAGGATGGGGTCAGCACAGGAGGGAACGGTATTCGCCTGCTTGTGAGATCCGGCCATCCCATACCTCTCATGCGTTTAGAGTCACTACCATACAAGATATCAGTCGATTTCTCCATCCAATGCCGGGCCTAACAGTCGTCGCACGGCTTCTTTCAGTTCGCTGATGCGAACCGGCTTATCGAAGTAGGCTTCGACGCCGAGCGCCAAGGCATTGGCTTTCGTCTGCTGGTCTCCAAATGACGTGATCAGCACCAGCGGCACGCCCGGAGCGAACGTCCGGAGCCTGGCAATATAATCCAGACCACCTGCCGGCATACGGAGATCCGTGAGAATCAGAGCGGGGCGGGTATCGAGCACCGATCGAAGCGCTTCATCCCCATCAGCCGCTTCCCGGATGGACAGCCCCAGATCATAGAGTTCATCGCAAAGGAGGCTTCGCATCTCCCGATCATCTTCGGCAATGAGCACCACAGCAGACTTCCTATCCTGTGTCATGTACCGCCCCCCTGCGCCATCTTTTGTCTCCCTCTGCGTCCAGCCTTCTTTACTCCGGACACCCGTGAAGCGTCGTTCGGGAGTGGAGTTGCTGGTTTCTTGTTTCAGGTTTCATGTTGTCAGGAAACAACGTCTGAAAACTTGAAACTAGAAACTAGAAACGTGGAACTTGAAACGCCCCAACGAAATACGCTTCACGAACAACGGACGAAGCGAACGGCCTATTTGAGCAACCTACTGTGGGACATCATGCACAACCCGTGCAAACCAACCCCCTTGCTGGTGGGAAGCGCTGGACTCCAGAACTGAGCAAACTTGCAGGAGATTTCTTTGGAAAAGATCAGAGCAGTGAGTGCTACTACCCTAAAGTCTGATGAGAATTGCAACAGATGACAACCTCCTCCTGTCGCAGATTGCGACAGAGGCGCTCAGTAGAGCCGTACGTGGGCGTTAGCCCGGAGCCGCTCACGATGGTGCCGATGCGCGCATATCTACCGCCAACCACAGAGGTCAGGAGGTTCCCCACATCCGCTCATCGAACCGGACATATGGTTTCCCCATCTGACTCAACCCATGCGACTCAGAGTGGACACGTCTTGGTTCAGCGACACCGGTTTGTTCTCCGCTACCAGCGTAGCTATAATGGTGGCTACCATTTGGAGGGTACTTGGCCATGAAACTGGCAAGTGTCAAAGACGTCAAGCTCAAGTTATCGGACTACCTCAAGAAAGCAGAGCGAGAGGATATGATCATCACCAGGAACGGACGGCCCACAGCGGTCCTCCACTATCTGGGAGAGGACGACCTCAAAGACTATGTCGTCGAACACGACCCCAAGTTTCGCAAAATCATTGAAAAGCGCTGGGGGGGCGTATGGTACTCGTGGAGGACGTCCGCTGGAGAAGGTGCTCAAGCGGTTTTCTGAATGAGTGCAGACTCGCGTCGCTTCTCTATCGAGCGAGGTCTCTCCTCACGCCGAGCATGATCTTGCGAAGCTCCCCGGTGCCATTGCCCGCCTCATTCTTAAAGAAATTCGCGCCCACCTTAGCACGGAACCGGTTCGGGAGATTTAGACCAGGGTCAAGCGGCTGATCGGATTCTCCCCGCCGCTCTATCGCCTAAGAGTCGGCGATTATCGAGTGTCCTATCGAGTCACCCTCCAGCTCGTTGTCATCCTCAGCGTCTTCCACAAGAAAGACAGCGACCGCTGGCTCAAGCGGCAGGGGTAGGCGAAGCAAGACCGGTTATGTATTGCCCCAACTGGAATTGCTAGCAGGCTGTTGACAAAGCCCGCCAGCGGCGTTCTCGCGTCGCTCAGAGACTCAACGTGAGGGGCACCCCTCGGATATTCGAATTACTGAAGGGGCTCATCCGTTCGCCAAGATTCATTGCAAAGGCGAACGGCTACACGAAGTGCGGTGCGTACCTCCTCGCCTCTTCGCTCGCTACGGCCTTGCCTGCGGAACGGCGTGTCTCGGCACGCCGGGGTTGGGCGGGTGAGAAGTCCAGCCTTTCTGAACAGCCTGCAGGCCCCGCAGCTTCCGTCAGTGATCGCAGACATGATGTCATATCCGATGTCATCAGCTAGTTTGTCAACAGACTGCTAGTTTCTAATTTCAGGTTTCAGGAAACAGCCTCCGAAAACTTGAAACGCTTGAATCTCCAGAGCAACCAACTGGTTCCACGCTTCACGTTTCACGCTTCACGCTTGCGGCTTGAGCTTCTTCAATGGGAAGCCGGATCAAAAATGTTGTCCCCTTGTCGACAACACTCTCCACAGCAATGGTCCCGCCATGTTCCTCGATGATGCCCTTCACGACCGTGAGGCCGAGACCGGTTCCCTTCCCGAAATCTTTCGTCGTGAAAAATGGGTCGAATATCTTCGAGCGGACTTCTTCAGGCATCCCATGACCGGTATCGGACAGGCCCAGGAGCAGATGACTATTCTCGCGATCGAGGCTCAGCCTGAGCCGCCCCCCCTCCGGCATGGCATGGAGGCTGTTCGTCACCAGATTGATGAGCACCTGAACAAGCTGGTCTCGGTCTGCATGGATAGACGGCACATTCGCCTCGATCGCCTTTTCCACCGTGATGCGGTTGTGAGTCAGCCGTTCCTGGAACATCTCCAGGCTATCCTCCACGATTTCACCGAGATCGACAACCTGCCGATCCGGCTGCTTCCGCCTGGCAAAGACGAGGAGCTGGTTCATCACCTTGGTGATCCGCTCGATCTGCGTGATGATCGTGGCAAGGCCCTTCTTCATCCCTTCATCGGCTGTGCGTTGAAGCAGATATTCTGCGCGTCCAAGGATGACGTTCATCGGCGTGCCGATTTCGTGCGCCATGCCGGAAGCCAGCGTGCCAAGTTCCGCAATCCGCTCCGTCCTACGAAGCTGTTCCTGGATGGATTGGAAATCGGTGATATCGAGGCCGGATGAGACGACATAGTCGACCTTGCCGCTGGAGTCTGCGATGACCGTGTTCGACCAAGAAATCCGTCTTAGAAACCCGTCCTTTCCCCTCCAGTAATTTTCATAGTCGCTGCGCGGCTCGCCGCCCCGAAGGCGCTCGAACACCGCTTTCACACCGGCGACCTCATCGGGAATAATGAACAGGTCCCACACATGTCGGCCCATTACTTCTTCAGAGGAGTAGCCGGTTGTCTGTTCACAGGCGCGATTGAATCGCAGAATCCGTCCCTCCCGATCCAGCACGACCACGAGCGCCCCGGCGGTCTCCAGCACCGCATCGATGAAATCCCGCTCTTTCTGAAGCGCCTGTTCTGCCCGTTTTCGCGCACTGATGTCCACAACCGACGCCAAGACTTTCATGCCATCCGGCGTCCGGATTGGATTGAGACCGATCTCCAATGGAAACTCCTGTCCATCTTTTTTCGCACCATAGAGATCGCGCCCTTTTCCCATGGCGCGTGACTCGGAATGGGCAAAGAATTTGGCCCGATCACCGGCATGATGCGAGCGCATACGTTGCGGCACAAGCATTTCCACAGACTGCCCGATCAATTCAGCCCGTTCATAGCCGAACAGCTGCTCAATCTGCCGGTTCACCAAGAGGATGGTACCATCCTCATCCACCATCAGCATCCCGCTCGGCGACGCTTCGACCACTAGACGGAATTGCTCCCCAGCCCGCTTGCGCTCGGTGAGATTGCGTACAATCGCCGCAAGACCGGTCGGCTTCCCGTCATCCCCCTTCACCGCAAACAGAGTGATGGACACGGGAACCTGTGAGCCATTCTTCCGGAGGTAGTTGATTTCATATTCGACCGGCTTGCCGGTCTGGATGACTTGAGCCACAACGCGATCTCGCTGCTCTCTGTGCTGTTCGGGAATCAAGTCCCGCGCATTCATCCTGAGCAACTCTTCTTTTGAGAAACCGGTCAGTTCGGAAAACGCTCGATTCACGAGGAGGATGGCCTCATCGGGGGCGGCATAGCCCATCGCGTCCACTGAGGCTTCGAAAATATCTTCAAAGTGTTTCTGCACTGACGAGTCCTTCCTGCACGGGCTTGTAATGGATCGAACCCTCAGGCACTCCTGCCCAGAAAGCGACATCTATCGCGAAACTGTCGACAGCCTTCATGCGATCGATCCCTCCATGAAGCGGGATTGCGCGACCACGATCCAGTTCGATGATCGGAACGAAGCGGTCATTCCTCTGGATGAGGTTTGCCTTCGATCTCAGCGAGCTTACGATACAGCGTTTTACGGTCGATACCAAGGGCGTGAGCGGCCTGGTATTTGTTGCCGCCGGTCTTTTCGAGGATTTTGAGGATATATTCTTTTTCCACTTCATCCAGCGGCAGAGTCCGTTCAGCTGCATCGTCGAGCACGCGGCGATCGCCACGGGCTCCCTGAATCGTCGACGGAAGATCGTCAGAAACGATCTTTTCGCTTCGGCTGAGCGTGACGGCTCGCTCGATCACATTTTCCAATTCCCGCACGTTACCAGGCCAGGCGTAATCCACCAGCATCGCCAGTGCGGATTCGCTCACCCCCTGTATCTGTTTCCCGCGAGAGGCTGCACACTTCTTCATGAACGCGTCCACGAGCAGAGGGATATCCTCGCGGCGCTCACGCAAGGGGGGCAGGCGCAGTTCGATCACGTTGAGCCGGTAATACAAATCCTCTCGGAAGCGCTTCGCCTTGACCTCTTCCGTCAGGTTGAGGTTCGTCGCCGCAATGATGCGCACGTCGACGGCGATCGGTCTGTTGGCGCCCACCCGCCGGATCTCTTTCTCCTGGATCGCGCGCAAGATTTTTGCCTGCAGCATCAGCGGGAGTTCGCTAATTTCATCGAGGAACAGCGTGCCCTTCTGGGCCTCTTCAAAAAGGCCCCGCTTGTCCGCCTTCGCGTCCGTGAAGGCGCCTCGCATATGGCCAAACAGTTCGCTTTCGAGCAGCTGTTCCGGAATGGCGGCACAGTTGACGGGAATAAACGGCGCATCTTTGCGATCGCTATTATAGTGAATCGCCTTGGCCACTAACTCCTTGCCAGTTCCGCTCTCGCCGGTGATCAATAGATTCGTCGGACTGTCGGCGACACGCCGGATCAGATCGAAGATCTCCTGCATCGGTTTGCTCTTGCCGATGATCTGATGAAAACTGTACTCCTTGTGGACCTCGCGCCGGAGCCTGCTCACCTCACGCCGTAACGATGTTTCACGGATCACACGCTCGACGACGCGAGTCAACTCGTCGTTTTTCATCGGCTTGGTCAAGTAGTCGCTGGCGCCCCGTTTCATGGCCTCAACCGCCGTATCGACCGACCCAAAGGCGGTCATGAGGATGACGCCGATGTCCGGATAGAGGCGCTGGATCTCCGTCAGCAACTCCGTCCCCTGCATCCCTTTCATCCGCAAATCCGTCACCACGACGGCATAGTCTTGCTCGGCCAACAGCTTCAAGGCCTCTTCCCCACCTCCTGCGGTCGCGACCTGATGTCCGCGATCCTTGAGCACATCGTGGACAAGCGCCCGCATTTCCGCATCGTCATCGACGACAAGAATCGCGCCCCAGTCTTCGGTCATACTGACTCCCTTTCGGCAGAATGCTGAAACAGTCCGCCAGCTTCGTTCTCGCATCGTGCAGATCCTCAACGTACCTCAGAGGGTACGCCCTCGGCTCTTCACTCGCTGCGGCCTTGCTGGACGAACTGTTTGAGCATCCTGCTCATTTAACCTCATTGCCTAAAACATGTGAGCCATTGAATTTCCTGCAGAGTCAGGAGCATTTGCTCTTACCTGTGATGGTCCAGCGCATGAAACTAGTCCTTTGCTCAATAAAGGGTCAAGATTGCTCTGGCGCGAAAGGCTACAGACACATTCACCGCTTGGGGAAGAACGCCCCACTATTCGCTTTATTTATGACGTTTCTGCCGGTTCAAATGCAGGGATCTGCAAAGGTGAGACCACATCATCCGGCAGGAATAGCCGCAGCCACGGCTTGAGGTCCAGTCGCACAGTAGAGTGGGCGGCGGGGATGAAATCGAAGAAGAACGCCTACCTTACTTTGGAGAAATCGGCAATGATTCTTGCCTCAGTTCCATCTTGAAGATTCACGGCGAAAACTGAGGCGGCCGTGGGATCGAATGTTTCATAGGCAAAGAGCGCGGTAAAGCGTGATCGATAGATTGGTCCGGCTCCCTCATTCTTTCGGCCACGTTCGGATTTTCCAATATCGATGGGCTTGATCCTCTTGGAGCCTTGTTGCAATTCGATTACGGCGCCTTCTGCAAAATATTCATCGTCGCCACAGAGCTGAACCTCGATCTCCATGTTGGGCATGTCTACGACTTTCTTGATGAACTCCTCGGGCATGCGCACATCCATTTTTCGCTTCTTAGACTCCGCCGCCTCTTGTCGGCCAAAGGCTTCAAGTCGATAGCGTTTGGTCCGGAGGATCGCACTGGCTCCGCAGGGATCTTTCTCTGGGTCAGCTCCCACGCGCGTGACCAGCGAGGCTTGCTGGAGGACCTTCCTGACGTCCTCCGGAGTGTTGGCTTTCTCCATCGGCGCCCTCCCGCTTTCTAAGGCCTTCTGCGCCTCTTCAGCTGAAAGCTTCACCTCGATCGCGGAGACCGGCTGAAGCGCCACAACTGTCAATAGCCCCAAGACCGCACAGATGGCAACACCACCGACTCGCGCCGAGGATGTCAGGTATCGCACGCTCATGACTCCCTCCGTATACAAGGCAGAGACTGATGAGGCGGCATTGTACGGAAGCTCCCTACCCCTTTGCAATTACACTGAGAAGCGTGCCCAGTTGGCGTAGGGCTTCATGGCATAGAGTTCGTCGAGATCAACCGGCACGCTCACACCGATTTGCATCAATAGCTGCGCGACCAGGCGGAGCGGCAGACCGACCACATTCGGGAAATCTCCGTCAATGGAATCGATCAAGCCACCGCCCTCTCCTTGAATCGAATAGGCGCCGGCCTTGCCGAGACTTTCCCCTGTCGCCAGATACCGTTCATGCGCCAGTTCATCAAACGGCTTCATTCGAACAACGGTCGTAGATAATGCGACCATATCGATTACGCGAGCTGAACAGACGACTGCGACCGCCGTATGCACATGATGGTCGCGGCCAGCCAAGCGCCGGAGCATCGCACGAGCATCCGCCAGATCGACCGGCTTCCCGATCACGTCGTGATCTAACTCAATCACTGTGTCACTCCCCAGGACGATCGCCTCAGGGTCTTTACTCGCGACCGACTGAGCCTTGCCCTGCGCGAAGAACTGGACCTGCTCGACCGCCAAACGATCGGCCACCAGCCGCTCTTCGAAGATTGGGCTTTTGACGTCAAAGGGAATACCCAGCAAGGCAAGTAACTCGCGCCGGCGCGGAGAGGTGGAAGCCAGAATGATCGGCATCTACAACGCCGGAGAAGGTTCAACAGAAAGCAGCATTCGATCGGAGGCCTCGGTGAAACTTGCACAGTGCGCATGAAAATCGGCGAGTACTTGTTCCAGGTCAGCGACCGACGAAACTCGGAACATATTGGCTCGGAGCGAGGCGGCATGAGGAAACCCTTTGCAGTACCACCCCAGATGTTTACGCATCCGCCGAAACTGACCCTGTCCGCAGGCCGCTTCAAACCGTCTCGCATGATCAAGCAACATCTCGAAGCGAACATCGAGCGGCGGCACCCACGGTTCAGGCCCTTCTTCAGACCGATGTTGCAGCAACACTCTTCGCGCGTCTTCTTTCTGCCGAAAGAACCAGGGCGCTCCAAGCGCGGCTCGCCCAACCAACACCCCATGGACTCCGGTGTCCCTCACGCGACGGATGACATCGTCATAGCTATGTACGTCCCCGTTACCGAACAATAGCGTCTCACTTCCCTTCACAATCTCTGCCGCCCGAGCGATGGCGTTCCAATCTGCTTCCCCTCGATACATTTGCTGCAAGGTGCGTCCATGGAGAGAAATGACCGCGGGCTGTTCCCTGAGGAGATGTTCGATCCATTCTTCGACGACCACCACATCGTAGCCGAGGCGTGTCTTCACAGACAGGGGGATCCTGCGCCGAACGAGCGGGCAGGCATCCTGCCGTCGCTCATTTATCCGGTGGATCGCCGCCACTCTGCCCGGCTTGAGACCTGCGCCCTCAAGAGTCTGACCAGCCGCCCAATCGGCGATCCCCTGCCGAGCAGCCTGCATAATGGAGTGAGCCACATCCGGCGTTCGGATCAGCCCCGCGCCCGATCCGGAAGAGGCGACGCTCCGCGAGGGACAGCCCATGTTGATATCTAACCCGTCAAATCCCAACTCACACACCGCATGAGCGGCTTGATAAAAGAGGTCCGGCTCTTTTCCATAGAGTTGCGCGACAATCGGTCGCTCAGCTTCGTGATAGATGAGGGAGTCCAACAGGAACTCCGGTCCCCGGCAGACGTCATGCACGTGTGTGAATTCCGTGAAGGACACATCCGGTTTCCCGTGCATCGCCACGGTATGTCGAAAGGTAGCATCAGTAACCCCATCCATCGGCGCCATCCCAATGACCGGTCTGGGAAGTGATTGCCAGAAACTCATCGAGTCCGCTCCATCTCCATCACTGGTTCCACCACTTCATTCGCCTCAGCATAGGCCTGGCGCAAGATATCACATTCCTGTTGTGCGCAGCCCTGTAAGTCCAATGCACGTTCCGTCACAAATTCGAGAAACCTTTCGATCTTCAGGAGGAAGAAATCGTACGAGTGCGTAAGCGGTCGTGGTGACCGAAACCAGAAGGCCACAAACTCTGCCAGGTCAATGCCCCGCTCCGCTAACACCCGGCAAGTCTGCGGGAACATCTCCACGAGATCTCCGCCCCAATGGAGAATCTCATAGGGGAGATATCCCGTACGGTAACGGGTCATACCGGTCGCTTCGGTGGCTGCGTCCTGCCATTCCGGCCCTGTCGCGGGAGCATGCCCCGAGATAATGTGCGCATAGCGCGTATACTCGTCATATAGCTGCTGTCGATCTGACTGGCACACCGGCGCCTGGATAGAAATCGGATGGGGCGCCGGCTCTAATGAGTGTTCGAGAGACGTTCCTCTTGCCATCGTCTGCTGAACGACGGGGGAAAAACGCCGAACAGCCTCTGCATACTCCCCCACGATCATCTCAATCGGCTTGGTGTCCACTTCAAGCGCCACCGCCCGGAGACTCACGAGGTTCGAATGGGTCAGAACTTGTTCGAGCATGGTGAGGAGGATAGACGGAATCGGAGCCGCATGCGCGTCGATCCATTCAGGAAGCTCCTCTCCCGAGGTTGACTGACCAATCGACTCATGACAGGCTAACCCTGCGATGTGGATTTCGACGACTCGATCCAGAGGAAACTCATCGAGGAACTCCCCAACGAATCGTTCAAGCGACATCCGTCGGCAGGCGGTGGTATAGCGATAGACCGTCCAGAGATGCCCGATGTCGAGCACGAGGCCACAGGGTACCAACTCTGCGACAAGCCGAAAAAAATGAGGGATCGATAGCGTGCCCGCGGAAAAATATGTGAGCGGCGGCATCTCCAAGAGAAAGAGCGGCGCAGTCCCATCTGCTCGGCGATTCTGCCGATCCATCATGTGCAGAACCGCCGCAATGTTGGCAGCCACCACCTCAGCACTCAACCGCGTATAGAGTGGCGGAACATACGTACCGAACGAATAGCCCGCCATCTGCTTCATCGCACATTCATGATTCAGCCAGAGGCTCTGTATACTATTGAGTTGCAGAATCATCTCGTCCACGTCCTGCTGAAAGAACGGAGAGTCTTGAACATCCGGCTGAGTGATCCACAACCCCTCCCCATGGTATCCCAATGATATATCCGGCAGAGCCTGTCTAACCGTTGACAGCACAGTCGCCGTTGCCTTAAAGATTTCGAGGTAGCCGGGCTGAAGTCCTTGCGCCTTGAGTGTATTCACCAACTCAAACAGGTTGGGAGAATAGACGTCGACTGACAGCCCCATTCCCAGCAGAGGAATGTTCCTGAGACGGCGCTGAAAGTCCTGTTGAACAAAACCGGAATCAGGCATAGGATCAACTCTCGTACTGTACTGACAATTGGCCTAGTCTATTCGCCGAACTCATTGTTTGACAAGGGAAGCCCGATTCATAGGCAAGAGGGACCCGTCTGCTATACTTGGCGTACGTCGCCAGGGGCGGGCCCTCACGAATCGTGCAGGCATCAATCGAGGGAGTGCTCGAGCCCATGATGAACGACGATGACAAGTCCGTGAAGACGACACCACTTATACCCACGATGGTTGCCCATATGATGACACCAGGGGTTGTACAAATTCCAGGGGACGTCTCCGTCAGTGAGGCAGCCATGTTGCTTGAGCGAGAGCAGGCGCCCTGTCTGCTTATCAAGGATACCGACACACAGTTCGGCATTATGACGCCAACCGACATCGTCAAAAAAGTTGTCGCTCAGGGGCTCGAACCGCACGAGATCGAAGTCCGGACGATCATGACACGGCCGGTACAATTCATCGAATACGATGAGGCCATCACAGAGGCCTCGATACTCATGATGGCCACAGGCGCCTCCCTCTTAATTGTCACCAAACAGCACCAGCCGGTCGGGGTGCTCAGCGCGCAGGACGTATTGCTCAACCCACCCAGACGGAGCACGAGAATTCCCGTCGTGGTGAGTGTGGTTGGACAAACCCCAGAACCGGGGCTCAACTATAACGCCATCATCACCCAGCTGAGCCATGCTGGAGGGTTGATCGAATCGGCAACACAGCTCACGCCAAAGACAAACGTCGTACTGGCCTTTTCGATTTCCGGTCAAAATACGCCTCTGACCATTCGTGGAAAGGTGTTGGCCAGTGAAGCGCCTCAGGTAGAACCCGATGACACATCAGGCGAGACTCCTACCTGGCACATCGATATTCAATTCACTGACCTCTCATCGCCCGATCTCGGGCGGATCAGAGCCTGGGCGCTCCAAACAATGCCTCCTTCCCCCCATCTCTCTTAATCGCACACCAATGTTCCATTCCTTTGACCGATAGGCAATCAGCTGATAGAATTTTTTCTCTCAAGGATGAAATAGAACCCCCTATGGATAACTACATGAAGACGTCCCAGTCCCGTTCTCGTCCTCTTCCCTCGAACGAGGAGCTGCTCAGTCAAATTCGCCTCCTGCTCGACAGTCCTGAAGATGACCTGCAAGCGGCGATCATGAAGGAGCTCCTGGCCGGGACGCTTCGACTCCACGATTCTCATCTAGACATCCTGGATCTCAAGATCGTCAATCGCGCCGTCAAAGAACTGCGTCATGCCTTCCGGGTCTTCCATGGCTATTGCGATCGGCGCAAGATCAGCATCTTCGGCTCGGCTCGCACCGACTCGGACGATCCCAACTACCAGATGGCCTTCCAGTTTTCCCGTCGGATCGTCGAGGAAGGGTTCATGGTCATTACCGGGGGCGCCGATGGGATCATGCGCGCATGCCAGGAGGGCGCCGGACGAGAGAACAGCTTCGGGGTCAATATTATGCTGCCCTTCGAACAGGGCCCAAATGCCACGATCGCCGATGACCCCAAGCTCGTCACGTTCAAATACTTCTTTACCCGCAAACTCATCTTTCAGAAAGAGGCCAACGCGATTGCGTTGTTTCCCGGCGGCTTCGGGACACATGATGAAGGCTTTGAAATTCTCACCCTCGCCCAAACCGGCAAGAGCGATCCTCAGCCGATCGTGTGCCTTCAGGCTCCAGGCTGCGACTATTGGGACGACTGGTACACCTTCATCACACGCCAACTTTTGGCCCGCAGACTTATTAATGATGAAGATCTCAGCTTGTTCAAAATCACCACGTCCATAGACGAGGCGATCGATGAGATCAGCGGTTTCTATCGCCGGTTCCATTCCATCCGCTATGTGGGCCGGCTCTTGGTCATGCGGCTGAAAACGAGCATTTCCCCCGAGCAGGTGGCCAATCTTCATGACACGTTTGGCGATCTGTTATCCGAGGGCACCTTCGAATTGCGCGGGGCGCTCCCCGAAGAGCTTGACGAGCCGAGTCTACGAGAATTGCCGCGGCTGACCTTTACCTCAAATCGACGGAGTGCGAGCCGGTTGCGTCAGCTGATCGACCGTCTCAACGCGCTCTAACAGGATGCTGAAAAATGCCGCCAGCGTCGTTCTCGCATCGTTCAGATCCTCAACGTACCGATTAGGGTCCTCGGAGGGCAGAAACACTAGTGGAGCTTATCCGTTCGCCAAGATCCATTATACGGGCGAACGGCCCTCACGAAGTGGGGTCGGTACCTCCTCCGATCTTCACTCGCTACGGCCTTGCTGGACGGCCATTTTGAGCATCCTGCATATTGTGGTATCAGCGCCATGCTGCGATACATTTCTGGTGTTTTCCCAGTGAACCGAGTTTCCCCGCAGCCTGCTAGGAGCCTGTCCGAGTCATAAAGGCGCTTTAGTCTCGACGGAGCACATGGTATGCTCCCTGCGATGGCCGGTTCTCGCACACAACCCCCATTCTCCGAATCTCCCACTGTCGTGCTCTATCACGCCGAATGCGCCGATGGGTTCGGCGCCGCGTGGGCGATATGGAATCGATTTCCAGCGGCTCGGTTTATACCCGTGAAGCATGGGAATCCTCCTCCCACAGAACTTCAAGACGAACGAGTCGTCATCGTGGATTTTAGCTATGCCCGCGAGACGTTGGAAACCATGGCGGCTCAGACGCAGGCGCTCCTTGTGCTTGATCATCATATCACCGCGGAGAAGGCCCTCGCCGGCCTTCCCTATGCATACTTCGACATGAAGAAATCCGGAGCGGTCCTGGCCTGGGAATGGGCTCACGATCAACCGATTCCGTGGCTCCTTGACTATATCCAAGACAAAGATCTTTGGACGTGGACGCTCCCCTCCAGTCGAGAAATTAATGCGGCCGTCGCCTCCTATCCATTCGACTACCACCTCTGGAATCACTTTACTCAGAAGGAATTGGAACAGGAAGGCCGTGCCATCCTCCGTTACGAAAGCGAGCTCGTGAGCAAACTTGCGGCCCAAGCAATGTTAATGGACTTCCACGGAGCCGTCGTTCCTTCGGTCCAAAGCGCAGTCCTGACAAGTCAGATCGGTGAACGCTTGTCTGCCGATCATCCGTTCTGCGTCATTTGGCATGATCGCGATGGGCGCCGCTATTACAGCATGCGCTCGCGAGAGGATGGAGCTGATGTAGGAACCCTTGCCGCATCGTTCGGCGGTGGAGGCCATACACACGCCGCAGGGTTTTCCGTCCCTCTTGGGCCCGATGGATCCTTGCCGGATAACCCGGCGCTTCCCCGATCGACCGTCGACCGTCGCAGGCCTCCTGGTTGATCTGGTCTCTCTGGTTCATCTGGTTTATTTTGTGTATGTACGTTGGTCTTATTTAACCAAACAAACGAAACACACCAAATAACAGTCTTCTTCCCCTACTTAGGGTGCCATGATTCCTCTGCACGACGACAACCCCACTGAACGCCCGCCAATCATCACAATTGCTTGGATCGTGGCCTGTGCCCTCGTCTTTCTCTACCAGGCCAGTCTTCCCGCCGGCCCAGGAGAGACATTTGTCTTTCAGTACGGGGCAATCCCTGCCCTCGTGTTTGGAGAAGCCGACCCTCCTGAGATGGGCGTAGCCATTCCCGCTTACGCGACGTTACTCACAAGCATGTTTCTCCATGGCGGCTGGATGCATCTCATAGGGAATATGCTGTACCTCTGGGTCTTCGGAAACAACATCGAAGATGCCATGGGGCACGCAAAGTATATCGCGTTCTACCTCACATGCGGAATTCTCGCGGCCTTAAGCCACGCCCTCACCGATCCGTCATCATCGATCCCGATGGTAGGAGCGAGCGGCGCCATTTCGGGCATCTTAGGCGCCTACCTGTTGCTGTTCCCACGAGCCAAAGTGCTGGTGATGATGCCCGCCCTAGGCGCCACACGGGTGCCGGCAGCAATCGTCCTCGGCATGTGGTTCGTAATGCAACTGTTGAGTGGAGGGATGAGCATCGGGAGCGAGGGTGGCGGCGTCGCATTCTTTGCCCATATCGGCGGGTTTCTCGCTGGAATGGCGTTGATCGGTCTGTTCAAACGCCCGGACGTACCCTTCTTGGCACCGGGCCGCAGAGACCGATTGGATAGCTAGCAGGATGCTGTAAAAGCCCGCCAGCTTCGTTCTCGCATCGCTCAGAGGCTCAACGTGAGGGGCACCCCTCAGATATTCGAATTTCTGAACGGGCTCATCCGTTCGCCAAGATTCATTGCAAAGGCGAACGGCTACACGAAGTGCGGTGCGTACCTCTTCGCTCGTTGCGGCCTTGCTGGGCGGACTTTTTGAGCATCCTGCGTGGTGTTCTCCCGTTGTTCCAGACGTGCAAATCAGTGAAGTTCTGGCATGCCTCAATAGTTTTTCCTTAACCTGCTAGCGCGCACCAGAGACACTCCAAGACACTTCTTCACGTATCCAGCAACTCACGGACTTTTTCGACCAATCCAGCTTGTCGATAGGGACGCCTCAAGAGATACCGCGGGTTGAGACGATGAGATATCATGGTTTCGTCGTCAAATCCGGAAATAAAGAGCGCCTTCATCGTCGGACATTGCTTCAACAACCGTCCGGCTAATTCACGTCCCCCGATCTCCGGCATCATGAGATCGCTCACGACCATATGAATCGCCCCGGGATGTTGCTGCGGAAGCAGCAAGGCTTCCACGGATGAGCTTGCCTCCAAGACCTGATAACGATGTCGTAACAATGTCAAGAGCGCGAGCTTGCGGTCGATTTCATTTGGCTCTACCAACAGAACCGTTTCCTGCCCTTTGGCTACACCATGTGCCAGAGCTGACGGGGCAAGCGGCCGACCCTGTCCTGCGAGAGGAAGCGTCACCCGCACAACGGTACCCTTGCCAGGCTGGCTGACCACATCGACCTGGCCTGCACTATGCTTCACCATGCCATAGACTGCGGTCAGTCCCAGTCCCATGTTCATTTCCTTTGTAGAGAAAAATGGTTCAAACATGTGAGACTGAGTCTCCGGACTCATTCCACTCCCGGTATCACTCACTTCAATCAACACCGTGGAGCGATGCATTCCCTTTCCATTCACAGACATCCCCTCATGCCCATGAGATAGCAACTTTGCTTCAATGCGAAGCCGACCCCCTTGCGGCATGGCATCTCGAGCATTCACCGCCAAATGAAGGAGCGCTTGATCGAGTCCCTCACGATCGACCTCTACTTCCATCGGCGCATTGTGAATGACCATGCTGAGATCTACGGATGGCGGCAGCAATCCTCTCATCACGTCACGAATTTCCTCCAACACAGCCTTGACAGACAGGACCTGTCTCACATGGCCGGTATGAACACCCAACTCAGCCAGTTGAGCAGTCAACGCCGCAGCCTTTCCTCCACTTCGAAATATGTCATCGATCGGCCCATACAGTGGGTCGTTCGCCTTGAGATGGGAAAGAACGACACCCGTCTGCTTCCCGATCACCGACACAAGATGGTTGAGTTCTTCTGCAACCCCTTCCGCAATCCGACTGATTGCGTCCATCTTCTGTACTTCATGTAACTGCTGCTCGAGGCCCTCTCGTTCCTTCTTCTCCTGGCGAACATGCTCATTCGCCCGTACCAGATCGCCCTTGAGGCCCTTGATACGAACCTCCAACTGGTCGCGCGACAATTTCAGGGCCTGCTCAGCCACTCTCAACGCTTCGATACTCTCCAACAACTGTGCTTTTTGTTGCCGTTCAGACCCGATCGTTTGCAACGCAAGTCCATAGAAGGTCGCCATCACCAACAACACCGGGACTCCAAGCAAATGCCCGGGCGACAAAGCGCCGGTTTGCACAATCCCCTGATAGAGGATGACGCCATACCCGGCACAGAGCAACAGCGATAATCCAATAATATGGGAAAGTCGCCGTACCGAGGCCGCAATGAGCATGAGCACGAAATACGACAGATAGAGTTCCGACCGAGCATTACCCGACAGATAGATAGTCGCGGTCACGAGCACCGTATCAATACCGATTACGGTCCCGCTGAACCACCCAGCCTGTAGGATCGTGTTCGGCACATACCACAAGCAGAGGACCATCACCACCAAGCCAATGACAATCACCCCGATCGCAGGGTGACTTGCGATGAATTCCGCTCCTGACAATAACTGGTACGCCAACATGATGCCGACCAACGACTGAAGCACCAGATATCGAGAGCGTGAGATTGTACTGTCGTGACCCGAATCAGCCGAGGGCAATTCAACATGGTTTTCAGACGATACGGCAAGACTGCTCATCTGTATGGTCTCCTGTTCGTGCAACCGCGTCCTGCGTGAAGCGTCGCTTCTGTACTAATCCTGATGCTTCGAGAACGGTGAGGGCGGGCGTATCCCGGATCCGGCTAGGAGTGGAGCAAGTCCTGTACCGATATGCAAACAGGGCGAACCCCGCGGTTTTTCCGTGGCCTTTGCCTGAGGAACTGAACTATTTGGTTCATCTCTCCACAACGAGTCACAAAATAGAACGAGGCAGAATGGCCAAACAATGGCTCGCAGATTGGAGTCAATTAGGTATGCGTCGTAAGAGACTGTTGGCCCTACTCACGCCATCCTGTCGGTTGATGCCGGGTGGTGGCCAATCCAGCCGAATGAAGGGAATTACCCGGAGGCAGGGGGACCGCTTGCGAGACCGTCGCGAAATTGCTTCGCACGATCGAGGGCAAGACCGAGCGTTTCTCCGAGGAATGTGACATGCCCCATTTTGCGGCGAGGACGAATGACATGCTTGCCGTAGAGATGGAGTACCGCACCAGGAATATCCAGCAGCGTACGACATCCTTCACCCTTCATGAGGGAGACAGCATCGTCTCCGATAAGATTCAGCATGACGGCTGGACTCAGCAGGCGCACTTCACCAAGCGGCATCCCGCAGATCACACGAACCTGTTGCTCAAACTGAGACACCGTGCACACATCGAGCGTGTAATGGCCTGAATTATGAGGCCGCGGAGCGATCTCGTTAATGAGCAATTCCCCGGTAGGCAGATGAAACAATTCGAGACAAAATACTCCGACTCCCTCCAGGCGATCGACGACCTGAATGGCAAGCGCGGCGGCTTGGTCGGCCACAGCAGACGATCCCGGCGCCGGCACCATGGTGGCTCGAAGAATTCCTTCTTCATGTTCATTCTCAACCATGGGATACGTACAACTCTGTCCGTCAGATCCGCGAACCACCAGGATTGAAAGCTCCCGTTCAAACGACACCAACGACTCCACGATCCATCGCATGTCGGGGCGAGCAGACTCCAATACGGCTTGTTCCACCTCTGGAATATCGGACTCGTGGGGAATTCTCCACTGCCCCTTGCCGTCATACCCAGCTGTTGCTGTTTTACAGAGAGCGGGAAACCCAACTTGCCTGACCGTCGACAATAATTGATCGGGAGAAGCCAGGGCTGCGAAGGGAGGAACAGAAAATCCGTTGGTGGCCAAGAAGTTTTTTTGTGCGATGCGGTCTTGAATCACGCTCAGGATAGCACTCGATGGACGAACCGGCTTCCGCTGCTCTAGCGCGCGACAGAGTTCCACCGGGACATTTTCCCATTCATAGGTCACGACACTGACCAGATCGGCAAACCGCGTCAGAACCTGTTGGTCGGTGAAGGAGAAGGGGAAGCTGTGCGTGGCAACACGATGAGCCGGCGCGTCTGGATCTGGATCCCAGACAGCGACGTGATACCCGAGGCGACATGCTGCGACGGTGAACATGGCGCCTAATTGTCCACCGCCCAGGACGCCCAGGACAGATCCAGGTGCGATAACGCCCGCCGTCACGATTGTCGGCTCGGACGGCCCGGACCTTTCGTTCCAGTTACCAGTCCCTTTGCTTCAGGAGACCGGAGCACCGCGTCCGTCTGTGCCTGGCGGAATAATTTCACGCGAGCGGCAATCGCTGGATACCGGCCTGCTAAGATTTGTGCAGCAAGCAATCCGGCATTTTCCGCCCCACCGATGGCCACCGTGGCGACCGGAATCCCTCTGGGCATTTGCACGATGGAGAGAAGCGAATCGAGTCCGCGAAGATTCTCGGTCGGAATCGGGACACCGATGACCGGCAGATGGGTTTTCGCAGCCAGCATCCCGGGAAGATGGGCAGCGCCTCCAGCCCCGGCGATAATGACTTCGATTCCCCGGCCGGGAGCTTGTTCTGCATACGAGAATAAGCGATCCGGGGTTCGATGCGCAGAGACGACCATCAATTCGTGCGGAACTCCGAGATCCGTCAGAATGGCTGTGGCTTTTTCTAAGATCGGGAAATCAGACTTGCTTCCGCCTAACACGCCAACCAAGGGATGCACACGATCCGATCCGCGCCGCCGTGACTGTGGCTCCCTATAAAGACGAGACATATATGCGCGGATCCTTCCCCTGCAGCGCTCAGACCTATGGCTCTAACGAATTTCTCACCATAGCGATTCTCCGACCGATGGTCAAGCGCGGCCACTCTCCTCCGACGATCCGTGAAGCGTGAAACGTGACGCGTATCTCGTTATTTGCGCGAGACTCGTGAGCCGTGCGAGAAAAGCGGGACGAGGGGGGGGAAGTTCGAGGTCCGAAATTCTAGGTTTTCGGAACTTCGAACGTCGTATCAAGCCTGTCGCGCACGCCGTGCTTGTCTCGCTCACCATTCAGGAACGACGCTTCACGAGATACGCTTCACGGGTCCGAATACGCCGCCTGTGGGCTAGGAGCCTGTAATTCAGCGTGGATGGATTCGAGGAGAGTCTTCAGCTCAAAAGGTTTTTGAAGCGTGCGGTGAGCACCCAACATTGTGGCCACATCGAGATAATTGAGGATGCCAATCATGTCACTGCCACCGGTAATCACAATGATTTTCACATCGGGAGACTCCTGTCGCAATGCAACGGTGGTCTCCAAGCCATCCTGATCTGGCATAAGCACGTCCATAATGACCAGATCTGCTGGAGCTAACCGATACAGACGGAGAGCCTCCTTCCCATCACGCGCTTCCGTGACGTGATAGCCTGCCCCCTCTAATGCTTGGCAAATCAACCGGCGGATTTGGTCTTCGTCGTCGACGACAAGGATGGATGACATTGTGCACCTCGGCTTCGGTGGATGATTCCGGACCTCGGTTCCTCACATGGCGTGCCTTCCAGAAAACACTTCTGGACTGTATCATCTCCCACGTGAGCGGGCAAACAATTCGTCATTGTCTGTGCCGAAAGAATGTCGACGGCGACCACAGTCACATAGGAGCATGTGCCTCTGACCAGATAATCTCACGAGGGAAACGGGGCTGGTGAGAGAAAAGGATCTGAGGGGTACTGAACGTCGAATTCTCAACTCTGGATCGCGCAGGCGCCTCCTCAGAGCTGACGTTTTACGAAGTAGGCGGCAGCTTGCGCACGTCGTGAGATCTGCAGCTTTTGGAACATGTTGGCGACATAGTTCTTGACCGTCTTGTCACTGAGTTGCAGTGAGACGGCAATTTCCTTATTCGTCAAACCTTCCGCCATCAGCGCCAGGACTCGCTCTTCTTGAGGAGCGAGGGATGGTTCCCGCTCCAAACGGGCTTCAACCGACCCAACATTCCTACTCAACGCCTGCTGGGTAAGGACCGGATCGAACATCGATTGGCCATTGTAAACGCCAAGAATCGATCGAATCAGCTGGTCAGAGTCAATATTTTTGACGACATACCCCTGTGCGCCTGCCAGCATGGCTGCCCGTGCGGAATCACCATTCATATAGGACGTGAGAAAAATGATGCGTGTCGCGGGGTGCTCGGCGAATATGTCACGGGACGCTTCAACCCCGGAGCCATCCGGGAGTCGGACATCCATCAGAACGATGTCCGGTTTGAGCCGCTTGACCGCCTGTACTGCGGCGGCTTTGGATCCAGCCTCGCCGACAACGGTAATGCCGTGGTTTTTGTGCAAGACGGTGCGCAAGCCGACACGGACCACTTCGTGATCGTCCACTAGCAGCAGGCGAATTGACTTCTTAGCGGGAGAAATGGGGAACCTCCTTCGGCAAATCGAGGATGATACGTGTCCCCTCATTCTCCTTGGACAAGATGGTGAACCGCCCTCCTATCTTCTTCGCGCGGGCGGCCATGTTACGCAACCCGTACCCACCCGTTTTGACGGTGTCCTGGCTGAATCCACGGCCGTCGTCGCGAATCCTCAACCGGACCCCCTGCTTCAGCAGCTTAAGCGACACTCTCGCCTCTTGCGCATGGCCGTGCCGGATACAATTACTCACCGCTTCTTGGATGACGCGGAACAGGTGCAGAGACTGTTCAGCCGATAAGGCTTTCGCGGCACGATCCTCGACTGCAAAACGCACACGCGTAGGCTGGTTTTCTGTCAGTGATTCCAGCAAATGCTTCAGCGCCGCCGGCAAGTCCTTTCCCTCGAACAATTCGGAGTCCAGCCCCGCGATAAAGTTCCGGATCTCGCGCATGACACGGTTCAATTGATCGATGGATTTATCGAGTGATCCGCCGGCCGTCTTGCGTGTTTTTTGAGGCATCAACGATTTGGTCACCTCGAGGTTGAGCCCCACCCCAAAAAGCGACTGCAAGATGCCATCATGAAGGTCTTGGCTGATCCGTTCGCGTTCTTGAAGCGCAGATTGCAACTCACGTTCTCGCGCGCGTAGAGCGTCTTCCATGCGCTTGCGCTCGGTGATGTCATGGCACAGATAGATCAGGCAGGGAGTAGACCCGAGTTGGATCGATTCGACGGAGACCATGAGTGAGCGAATCTCTCCGGACTTGGTACGGAGCAGCCCTTCCTGATTGTGCAAGTAACCCTGTTCCTGAATTTCCCGGAGCACAGATTCGCGTTCCGACACATCGGCCCATAGCCCCAATTCTAATGTCGTACGGCCCATCACTTCTTCTCGCATGTAACCGGTCAGCCGGCTAAACCCCTCATTCACATCAATAAACCGACCTTCCGCCACGGTACTGATCCCGACAGCGGAGGGAGTCAAGTTGAAGAGGGATTGAAAGTGTTGTTGCGAACGCGTCAAATCCTCGATGAGGCGAACTTGCTCCTGCTCCACCCTCTTGCGGTCAGTGATGTCGGTGTGCGATCCGAGGAGGCGAACCCGCCGGCCATCAGGCTCAGTCACAAACGAGGCCCGAGCCTCGATCCATCGGTAGGTCTCATCCTTGTGCCGTAAGCGGAATTCCTGCTGATACTCGCCAAGAGGATTGGCCAGATAGGCCTGCACGAACGCGATGGCCCGATCGTGATCGTCTGGATGCAGATGGGTCTCCCACGTCGAGAACGCATTGGCAAGGTCAGCTTCCTCATGCCCAATCTGGCGTTTCCATTCTCTGGAGAGCAAGACCTCACTTGTGTCCGTGTTCCATTCCCACAATCCTGTATTGGAGGCTTGGAGAGCCTGCCGTAGCTTTTCCTGCGAAACCTGAAGCGCCGCTTCCACCTGCTTACGCTCGGTAATGTCTTCGCATGTCACGAACGCGACTGTCTCTCCAGAAGAAGACTGACCCACACGGGCTGTTTCCCTCACCCACACAATGCTCCCGTCCTTCCGTACTTTCCGAAATGCCCAGTGTCTCGTTTCCTCCGGATTCGCAAAACACTCGGATAGAACAGCTACAACAGTTTCCTTATCGTCTTGGTGAAAGAGGCCCAGCACAGATTGTCCGACGAGTTCATCAACCTGATACCCGAGCTGCCCCGCGCCGAAACGGTTGACGGAACACACCGTGCCGTCCACTGCAAGCGTGAAGTACATGGTCGGGGTTTCGTTGTACAAATCCCGATACCGTTCTTCACTTGCCCGCAACGCCTCGTCCACTCGCTTGCGCTCGGTGATGTCCTGAATGAGGGCGATCGAACTGAGGTAACGTCCATGACTGTCGAAAATGTTGGAGACTGTGGTTTGAGCCCACATTAGAGATCCATCTTTCTTCACGTATCGCTTCTCAATAGTTCCGTGACTCCTGGTGCCTTCAACCAGCTGCTTCAGCAATTCCTTGCTGGCCGAGATGTCGTCCGGAAAAGTGAGACCTTTCATGCCAAGGTGGCAAAGCTCTTCTGGTGTGTATCCAAGCATCGAGGCAAATACGGGATTGACCTGGTCGATACCAGTTCCCGTCGTATGACTGCCGACGGCAATTCCCACCGCCGCATTTTCGAACACGGCCCGGAATCGTTCCTCGCTCAACCGTAAGGTCTCTTCCACTTGCTTGCGCTCGGTGATGTCGTGAGTGACCGCCAGTTGTTCTGTTTGCCCCGTGACGGGATTCCGAAATGGCACAGCGTAGCTCTCTGTCCACCGGCGAGTTCCCTTGAGGCCCTGAATTTCGAACTGTAATGTGCGCGCGTGCCCCTCAATCACACTCCGATGCATACTGATGAAGGCGTCACGATGCTCGGGGATGACAAGGTCGAATACCGAACGCCCGACCACCTCAGGCTCTCCGCACGCTTCGACCAATTTCAATCCAGCTGGATTCATATGTAGGAGCACGCCATCGGCCGAGACGCGCTTGATGCAAGCGGGGCCAGTACTCAGCATCAGTGTGATGAGTACTTCCTGCTTCTGCCTCTCTTCTTCCATCTGCTTATGCTCGGTGATGTCTTGACATGAGCCCGACATGCGACAAGGCTCTCCCTCCTCATCCCACAGTGCCTGCCCGCGCCCGCGAATCCATCGATAGTCTCCTCGATTGGTGCGTAGCCGGTACTCAACATTGTACGGAACTCGACGCTCAATGTGCGCAGTCAACTGGCCGAACACGCGATCCTTATCATCGGGATGGAGCCGAGTGGCCCATTGCTCGAACGTCTCAAACAAGTCTGATTCTTGTAGTCCCAGCAGTTGACGGACTCGTGGCGACCACCAGATCGGAGTCTGCGGGGCATACCATGGCTCGGCTGGAAGCCGGTGGGCATCCCAGAAAATATCGTTCGATCCCTCTACAGCCAGTGCGAAACGCTCTTCACTCCTACGCAAAGCCTCTTCCGCCCGCTTCTGTTCAGATACGTCTCGCGCAATTCCGGTGATACCGATGGGCTCTCCGTCACGATTCTTGAGCAACGCGCCGGTCCAGTGATAGGGAATGAGGCGGCGCTCTTTGGTTAGGAGATGGCCTTCGAGTTCGGCGTACCCTGCCGTGAAAACCCGCTCAATGGCAGCGGCGGTGCGGGCCTGTTCGTCCGGAGGCACGAATGACAATGCCGGCTTGTTCAATAATTCCTCAGAGCTGTATCCCGTGACATCCCCGAGACGCCGATTCCATTTCACCACGTTGCCTTGGCGGTCGAGGGCAAACACGATATCGGGGATCGTCTCTATGACATTGTGTAAGTCGGCCAGAGCCTGAGCACGTTCCTGTTCGGCGCGCATCCGCTCAAACTCTGCAGCAATGCGCGGGGCAAAGACTTCCAACAGTGACGGTAGAAAGTCCCTATGCTCCAGGGGCTTGGTATCCATCACGACGAGCAGCCCAACGGCGGCTCCACCTTTCGTCCGGATCGGGACCGCGCAGTAGCTCTCGGCGCCGAGGTCTGTCAAACGCTGGAACTGAGGAAACGTGGCCTGGACATCCCGGTCGAAACAGGTGAAGCTCTGCGTCAGGGCGGTGGCACAGGGCGTATCGGCAAGTTCATAGTCGAAGTTGTCGACGAGAACGCCGCCAGCTGAGACAGCCAGGGTGCGGATTTTCTTGATGTGATCTCCCTGTACTTCCCCAATGACTGCGTACTTGATGTGTAGCACTGTCGTCAGATGTCTCACCAAGGCCGCGAAAAATTCTTCGCCTGTTTCCATTGCGGTACCTTCGACAATCGCGCGCAGCATTGCCGAGTGCTCGCGCAAGTCCTGCGCCGAACGATCCCGCTCGGCCAGCTGGCGCGAGAGGTCGTCGACTTGGCTGCGTAGTACCTCGAGTTCAGAAAGATGGCCGGTATGACTCATCGTGCGACTCCTTGGCGTGCAAGATGGCGATGTATTGCGGATAGGTGCAGATCATTAGTATCAAAGTGGTGAAACGCACCAGCGATGATCGTGCTTCTGCCACCTAATTGAGTAGGACGGTCATGAAGATGCGTGAACGGGAAGACATGGAAAACCAGAGATGTGCAACGAGCGGCTCTATAACAAACCCAAGCCCTGTCCTGTTGGAGTCGATCAGGAAGAAAGAACCGCATTGCTGCCCACCCACACCAGTGATTCTTTGCGGACGGAATCAGGAGGGTACGGGAACGAACGAGCGATTCAAATCTGCACGGCCCACACAACCGACGCCCAGGGCTTGTACATAAACCCGCGAATAAGATGGTGCCGAAGGCGGGACTTGAACCCGCACGGCTTGCGCCACACGCCCCTCAAACGTGCGTGTCTGCCATTTCACCACTTCGGCACGCCTTGAAAACCCGCCGCAACTGCGTTCTCGCATCGCTCAAACCCTCAACGTACTCAGCCGTACGCCTCGGGCTTTCGCTCGCTGCGGCCTTGTTGCAGTGCTTTTTGAAGCTCCTGCAACAGAAGACCCTGAAACAGACTGTCCCGTTGTTTCATGTCCACGCTTCACGCTTCACGAAAAACGAATACAAGTCCGAGGGAGCCGCATTATAGAAGTGGGCCAAAATCCTTGTCAATCAATAGAGGCTCCGGTAGAATCGGGCGGCGTATGCTCACCGGCACCTCCAACACCGTACACCGTCTCCTCAGTCTCACGCCCACGCTGGATGAGGTGGGTGAGCGGCGGACAGAGGGATCCATCGCCGCGTTGTTCGACGTCGACAATACACTCCTGCCGGGAGAGGCCAGCGAGGTACGATTCTTCCGGTTTCTGTGGCGGCGCGGTCTGGTGGGATGGAGCGAGTTGGGACGGAGTGCGGCCTGGCTGGCTGGACATGTGCCTCCATTTTCACTGCACTCGCTCCGAGAGCGAAAAATCTATTTGGCCGGCAAGCGCCCCGCAGACATTGAGTCGTATGCACGGGAGTTCTGTCAGACCGAGATGATCGGCAAGGTGTCTCAACAAGGTCGCACGAAGCTGGACGCCCATCGACAGGCCGGCCACCAACTGATCCTTGTGACTGGCGCGCCGGATTTCTTGATTGAGCCTCTTGCGAGATTCTTGGATGTGGCTACGGTCTTCGCCGCAAAGCTGGAGCAACAGAATTCCGCCTATACCGGTGCGCTGATTCCCCCCTTGCCCTATGGCCGTGGCAAGCGCGAGCTGATCCTCGCCCACGCTCGAACAATGAATCTCGATCTCGCCGGGTCCTATGCGTACGGCGACAGCCCCGGCGATCACGACCTTCTTGAGCTGGTCGGACATCCCCTGGTGGTGAACCCGATCCGTGGCATGGCACGCATGGCGCAACGCCAAGGTTGGCCTGTCGCAACGTGGGAGTAATGATATGAATCGTTCAATGTTAACCATTTCTGCGGCTACACAGCTTCTCCACGTTTCCGACATGCGCTTCACGCTTCACCCTTCACGCTTCACGTCTTGAGTCATGCTCATCACCGAGATCTTCCACAGCATTCAGGGTGAGTCCAGCTTTGCCGGACAGCCCTGTGTGTTTGTACGACTGACCGGATGCCCACTCCGCTGTACGTGGTGCGACACCGACTATGCCTTTTTCGGAGGACGAGAGTATTCGATCGACGAGACTCTGGCGAAGGTGCAGACCTATGGGTGTCGCCTGGTAGAGGTCACGGGTGGGGAGCCGCTCGCCCAACCTGAATGTCTCCCGTTGTTATCCCGCCTCTGCGATGCCGGCTATACGGTCCTCCTTGAAACCAGCGGAGCCATCGATATTGCACCGGTCGACCCGCGTGTCCATGTCATCCTGGATGTGAAATGCCCGGGGAGCGGGATGACCGATCGAATGCATTGGCCGAACCTTACGACGTTGGCGGCCAAGGATGAGGCGAAGTTTGTCCTGGCGGACCGAGCCGATTACGACTGGGCTCAGGAGATCCTGACCCGGTTCGACATCGCCAGCCGCTGTTCGGTGCTTTTCAGTCCGGTTTTCGGCTCGCTCGATGTACGTCAGCTGGCCGAATGGATTCTGGCCGATCGCCTACCAGTTCGTTTCCAATTGCAGATGCACAAGTATATTTGGGCGCCGGATATGCGAGGGGTGTGAGTTGTAGCTATCAGCTCTCAGCAGTCAGCCCTCAGTTTGAACCGAAAGCCAAAAGCTGATAGCTGACAGCTTGGAAAAGGAGACTCGAATGAAGATCATGCAGGTGACGGTAGAGGTTGCGCGGGTAGAGGCCGCATCCGCAGAGGTGTTGGTCCTCCTGCACTGTGAGGGAGAGGCATTGGTCAAGCAGGATACCGCTCGGCTCGATACCGCCCTCGATGGCGCGTTGAGCACGCTGGTTCACTCGAAGGAGTTCGAAGGCAAGGCTAACGAAGTCGTGCTGTACCATACCCAAGGCAAGGTGCCTGCAAAACGGGTGGTGCTGGTTGGCTTGGGCAAGAAGAACGAGGTGACCACTGAGACCATCCGGCAAGCAATGGGCTCAGCCGCAAAGCGCGTCCGCCAGACGAAGGTTGAATCTTTTTCGGTGGCGTTGCCGACCGTGAGGCCTGAGGGCATGTCATCACTCGACGTCGCGCAAGCGATGGTAGAAGGGGCGATCTTGGGCAGTTATCAATTCACCGTCTATCGAAGCGAAGCTGCCTCAGGGCGAGATGTTGCAGAGATGAAGATACTCATCCCGATGAAGGGTCAATCGCGACAGGTGACCGAAGGGATCAGGCGCGGCGTCGCCACGGCAGAAGCTACCGTCTTTGTCCGCGATCTCTGTAATCACCCGTCTAACGTCCTGACCCCCACGAGGGTCGCCGACGAAGCGAAGGCCATTGCCAAGGCTGACGGCATTGCGATCAACATCCTTGAACAGAAAGAGATGGAGCGCTTGGGAATGGGCGCACTGCTCGGCGTGGCGCGCGGGAGTCAGGAGCCGCCCAAGTTCATCATCCTTGAATACAACGGAGCCAAGAAAAAAGACGCGCGTCCGGTCGTGCTGGTCGGAAAAACGATTACCTTCGATACGGGGGGAATCTCTCTCAAGCCTGCAGAGAACATGGAACATATGAAGGCCGATATGACGGGAGGAGCCGAAGTCCTGGCTTCGATCAGAGCGGCGGCAAGACTCAAGCTCCCGTTGCGTCTGATCAGCATCCTGCCCGTGGCTGAAAATATGCCCGGCGGCCGGGCGATGAAACCGGGCGACATCGTGACGACGTTGTCGGGGAAGACCGTCGAAGTACAGAACACGGATGCGGAAGGCCGGCTCATCCTGGCCGACGGCCTCGCCTACGCCATGCGCTATAACCCGGTGGCCTTGATCGACATTGCGACGCTCACGGGGGCTTGTGTCGTCGCTCTCGGCCAATTTGCGATCGGAATGTTCGGCACCGACCAATCACTCAAAGAACGAATCCGGAAGTCAGGACAGAAGGCCGGCGAGCGGGTGTGGGAGATGCCGCTGTGGGAGGAATATTTCGAACAGCTCAAGAGCGACGTCGCCGATATGCGCAACATCGGCGGCCGTGGCGGCGGCATGATTACCGCAGCGCTCTTTCTAAGCAAGTTTGTGGGTGATTGCCCCTGGGTACATCTCGATATCGCCAGTACGGATTGGAGCGAGCGGGAACGGGCCTACATCCCGAAGGGTCCCACTGGAATTGGTACGCGCTTACTGTTGCAATACCTCATTGACCGAAGCTTATAAGAATGGCCCGCAGGCTGTTTAGAAAGACCGTCCAGCAAGGCCGCAGGCGAGTCGAAACCGGAGGCGTACCCTCCTGGGGTACGTTGAGGATTTCGATGAGCCGAGAACGGAGCTGGCGGAATTTATCAACAGCCTGCTGAAGGATTTCATGACTTCACGCGAAAAAATCGGGCAGCTCTTCATGGTCGGGTTTTTGGGCACGTCGGTCACGTCAGATTTGGCGTCGTTCATCAAAAAGTACAAGCCGGGAGGGGTCATTCTCTTCTCGCGAAATCTCGAGTCCGTCGAGCAGATGGTCGATCTGACCAACAGCTTGCAAGCCTGCAGTCCCCATTCGCCGCTCTTGATCTCAATCGATCAGGAAGGTGGTCGGGTCTCTCGCCTTCCGAAAGGCTTCACCATATTCCCCCCCTGTGACCTGTTGGGGCGCTGCAACTCCACCGAATTGGCCTACGCGGCTGCGGCCACCATTGCGAAAGAGCTGAGGGCGGTGGGCGTGAACATGAATATGGCGCCGGTGCTCGACGTGAACAGCAATCCCGACAATCCGGTCATCGGCGACCGGGCATTCGGCGCAACGCCGGATATCGTCTGTGAAATGGGAATGGCAACGGCAGCCGGGCTGCAAGACAATAAGGTGGTGGCCTGCGGAAAACACTTTCCAGGTCACGGCGATACCGCGGTCGATTCCCACAAAGAACTTCCAGTTGTCGAGGCGCCGCGCGAACGATTGGAAGCCGTCGAATTCCCCCCCTTCCGCCGTGCCGTTGCACAAGGTGTCGTCTCAATGATGACTGCACACGTTCTGTATCGCGCGCTCGATCCCGAATTGCCGGCCACCCTCTCGCCGGCTATCATCACGAACTTCTTGCGTAAGGAACTGCAATACGACGGAGTGGTGCTGACGGATGATTTAGAAATGCACGCGATCATCGACCATTACGGGGTGGAAGATGCTGCGGTTCGTGCCGTGCTGGCGGGATGCGATGTGCTGTTGATTTGCAAAGATCGGGATCGGGAAATCGCCGCCTTCGAAGCCGTGGCGCAGGCGGTCGAGGCAGGAACAATTTCTCCCGAACGGCTGGACCAGTCGGTTGCCCGGATCACCCGTCTCAAACACAGATTTGTGGCGCCTTATAGGGCTGTCACGATCTCCGACGCGATGCTCATTGCAGGATGCCGAACCCATCAGGCGTTACGGCACTCGATCGAACAGGTTCAGACGCGCCTTTCTCACCCCCAATATTCCTGAAGGATTCTGCTCCGATCGCCGCTGGTCAGGCGAACGATAGTCGGCCTTCATGAACAGGCCTACAGTACACGTGCCTCTTGCAGATCATCTGCCGATTCCCCTACAGTGCACTGCATGATCCGCACATTCCAAGGTATCAAGCCGACCATTCCCACATCCTGCTTTATCGAAGAGACCGGCATTGTCATCGGCGATGTGGTGCTGGGCGAGGACTGCAGCGTGTGGTTCCATGCCGTCGTTCGCGGGGACGTGCACCATATCAGAATCGGTAACCGAACGAACGTGCAGGATCTCTGCATGCTCCATGTCACTCACGACACCCATCCGTTGATCATCGGCCATGAGGTCACCATCGGCCACGGGGTGATACTCCATGGCTGCACAATTCAGGATCGCGTGCTGATCGGCATGGGCGCCATCATTATGGACGGCGCTGTGATCGGCGAAGACTCCGTCGTGGGGGCCGGGGCCCTGATCACGGAGCAGACCATCGTTCCACCCAACAGCCTGATACTCGGCTCACCCGCAAAGGTGAAACGATCAGTCACAGATGAAGAGCGTGCGTGGATTAAGGAATCCGCGGAGAACTACGTGAAATATGCGGGTCAGTATTTAGACAACACCTCAATAGCTAAGCCAGGATTCCGAATCTAGCGGCCTGCGCTTCACGCTTCACAAACGACGCTTCACCTCTTTAGCCCTTGCCGATTTGAATGAAACAGATCGGATCTCCCACTAATGCCGTCGGATAGTAGCGTGTCCCAACCCGATAGGTCACTTGATGCCGATGGCACCACTCTGCAATCCATAGAACTTCTTCTGTGGTGGTTGTGACGAGGCCGGGCTTCGCAAGCTTTTCCATACAGCCGGCAACCAGGGCGCGCACAACGCGACGCTCGCGATCGAATTTCGCAGGATCGAGGGTGAGTGGATTGCTTCGCCCATAGGACAGCGGCGAGAGATGCGGGAACCGCTCAGGGTCATTGAGCACGCTGACCATCCACAGATGATCGAAGAGACCCTTGGCCCCCCCTGCATCGACTGCACGGAACGTAATGGGAATCGAGCTGCAGGCACGATTGAGGGTGGCAACTTCGGATCTCCGAAGATTGTAGGGTTCTACCGCCCGATCCCGTTCCACCGTTTCCATAATCAAAGCAGGAAGCTCCGCCACCCCGGCGCCGACGTACAGGCTACGGCCATGTCGAGGTAATTTCTTCTTCAACAACACCGCCACACGACTTCCGAGACGCTGACACAAACCTCGCTTCACGCGCCAGAACTCATCCCCACCCTCATAGCAATAGACCGGCGCGAGTGCGCCATAGTCGAGACGTCCATAGACCTCGGTCACCAACCGGCGGGTCGCAAGAGTCAACTGTGCGGCACTCGTCTTCATGACCTCACTCCAGCGATCTGCACCGCGGTTGCTGTCACCGTCGCAGCCACGCTGGAAAGAAATTCAATGTTCAATGTGTCCGCGACATCCGTCTCGCGATGATAGTGCGGGTTCCGGAAATTCGCCGTATCGGTTAACACCACCGCGGGATAACCTGCGTCCCAAAACGAGGCATGGTCGCTGCGGCGGGTATGAGGCATGGCCTCCCCTCGTCCCGGCACCACCAATGACAGGGTCTTGAGCGGGGCCGCCTGCCGTTGTGCCTCCTGCTCAAGTTGGTTCACCAAGGACCGGGACGCCTCGTTACCCACGATGGCGAGAAAATCTCCTTGAGTCGGCACTGCGATGGGCACCGCTGGCGGGGCCTGCTGTGTGCCTGGCTCGCTCTTCGCAAACCCGACGCACTCCAAAACAATCGCGCCAGCCAACTCACGGCGCTCAGCTCTCAAGCGGGAGACAAACGCCTGGCTTCCCAGCCGATCCTGCTCTTCAAGGCAAAACGCCACGAGCCAGACTGGTCGCACGAGCGGTTGCGTGCTGAGGCGCAATGCCACTTCGAGAAGCACGACAAGTCCACTCGCGTTGTCATCTGCGCCAGGTGACCCGGACACCGTATCGTAGTGAGCCCCGATCAAGAGTGGAGGCCACTCCCCTCCTTGGCTTGGCCGGTCAGGATATTTGGTCGCTACAACATTGCGGTAGGTCTTCCCCCATGCACGCACAAGCTGGTCGCTTGTGCTCCAGTTTGACTTGGTAAGCTGCGTCGCCAGGTAGTGCGCCGCCTTCCGAAGCGGGCCAGGGCTTGTCTCGGGATGACGTTCGCCAACAAGAGCCTGAAGATGACGGTTGATTCGAAGACGCTGGGTTAGCACAACATGTGTGTGTGGATTAACCGATTACGCGGTGATTTCGGTCCCAATACCTGTACGCGTGAACACTTCAAGAAGAATGGCATGTGAAATTCGACCGTCAATGATATGGGCTTTGCTGACACCGCCTCCGAGCGCATCCAAGCACGCGTGGACCTTGGGTAGCATCCCTTCGCCGATTGTGCCCCTCTTCACCATCCGCTGCACATCTTTGCGTGAGACCGTGGAGAGATGGCGCCCCTTCGCATCGCGAATACCCTTCACATCGGTCATCATCACTAGCTTTTCCGCACCGAGCGCAGCGGCCATCGCTCCAGCCACAAGATCTGCATTGATATTAT
Source organism: Nitrospira sp. (assembly GCA_005116945.1). Lineage (GTDB taxonomy): Bacteria > Nitrospirota > Nitrospiria > Nitrospirales > Nitrospiraceae > Palsa-1315. Next base: position 218,523 of record SWDH01000031.1, on the reverse strand, counting down.
AGGTATTCCCCTCCCGATTGGTGCCGATCGGCGCGATGACAGGGATGTAATGATCCTGCTGAAGTTTTTGCACCAACGTGGGATCAATAGACTGCACCTCTCCGACCAAGCCGAAATCCTCATCCTCCTCACCGTCATCGAGATCCTTTTCCAGGCTGGCCGCCCACGCTTTAGCCGTGAGCGGTCGAGACAGCATGAGCCCCCCGTCTTTTCCGCTCAAGCCGACCGCAAGGCCCCCATGGCGATTCAAGAGATCGACGATTTCCATATTGATCTTGCCGGCCAACACCATCTCCACGATTTCCATCGTGGCTTCATCTGTGACTCGCACCCCATGGCGAAACTTGGCCTCAATACCCAAACGTTGGAGCATCTTATCGATCTGGGGCCCCCCACCGTGCACAATGACGGGGTTCAGGCCCACGTATTTCAGAAGGACGACATCCTGGGCAAACCGTTCTTTCAACGGCGCATCGGTCATTGCATGACCGCCATATTTGATGACAATCGTCTTGCCTTTGAACGTACGGATATAGGGCAAGGCTTCGATCAGGACATTGGCTTTTTTGATCAGTCTGTTCATATCCAGGCTCCCATGGCAGATCCAGCACGGTACCCGAAAAACGCGGACCGAGCAAGCTCGCCGGCAACCATCATTACGGTTTTTCGTCCTTCACAACACGCGCGCCGACCGAACGACCGGCCCGAGGGTGCGTCTTATCGTAGACGGCCAGGAGTTGATCCGTAGCCAGGTGCGTATATTTTTGTGTTGTGCTCAATGAGGCATGTCCGAGCATTTCTTGAATCGAACGCAGATCGGCCCCTTCATCGAGGAGATGGGTGGCAAAGGAGTGGCGCAGCGTATGAGGGCTCACGGAACCACCGGCCAACCGGTTCGAATAGCGAGCCACAATGCGAGCAACACTCCGAGTCGTGAGCCTCCCTCCCCGGTTGTTTCGAAAAATCGGCGACGCGACACGTGTGGTCTTCGCCGTCGGATATCGAGTCTTCGTGAGGCGCTGTTCATCCAAGTAGGCTTGAATAGCCTGTAGCGCCACATCGCCAATCGGCACAATGCGCTCCTTCCGGCCCTTTCCTCGCAGATGGACCAATCCCTCGGATGCACGAAGATCGTCAAGATCGATTCCTACGAGTTCACTCACACGAGCCCCTGTCGAATAGAGCGTCTCCAGCAAGGCGCGGTCTCGAAGCGAGCCTCCTGCCGCCTGATCGGCAGGAAACTCCATCAACGCCGCCGCGTCATCCTTGCTCAACACTCGCGGCAGGTGTTTCGGCTGTTTCGGCATCCTAATGGCGTCGGCAGGATTGAGACCGACCATGCCTTCTCGCTGCAGATAGCGATAGAAACTGCGCAGAGAAGAAAGTTTTCGGGCCATCGAGGTACTCTTCTCATGCTTGCGATTCAGCCAGTGAAGGTAGCCTCGAATGGATTCTGTTTGCACGGTGGCGGGATCGAGTATGGGCGTGCCGGGATGTTCTGCGTGCATGAACGCCTGAAACTGCCGGAGATCCGAGCCATAGTTGCGCACCGTTTCGTGCGACGCATGACGTTCCAGCTCAAGGAACGTCATGAAAGCT
>SWDH01000031.1:216065-216824 GCA_005116945.1 Nitrospira sp. | reverse complement strand
GAATCATTTGTGCGGTCAAATTGTGGCGCGTATTTCTACAGAATAAGACCGACCAGGGCTCACCAAAATCACTACATATAAACACAATGAGTTGCGCTGTCTAATTTCTTGGACGGTCGTATGAGAGAAGTGGGGGAGAGAGGGGTATTCGGAGGGCTAGTCAATCTGATAGTCGCGGATTTTATTGTACAGGCTCGCCCGGCTGATCTTGAGGAGCTTGGCAGCCTTCGCCCGATTTCCTCCAGTCTGCTGGAGCGCCTGAAGAATCCTCGCACGTTCTACCTGGCGGGTGGCCCCGCGCGCAATGGTGCGGAGATCGTGCTCTGCCGGATCTGATCCCATTGCGACAATGTCTTTGCAGTTGAGCTCGGGACCGGTGGTGGTGACAACTGCCCGCTCAAGATAGTGCTGCAACTCCCGGACATTGCCAGGCCATGAGGCCTGGGTGAGCACCTGTATCGCATCCGGCGACACCTGCCGAATCGGCTGTCTGTGGCGCTTACAGGAGGCCGCGACGAAATGTTGCACCAGGAGCGGGATATCTTCCCTTCGGTCACGGAGCGGAGGAAGAGACAACGGCAGCACCGCAAGCCGGTAGTACAGATCTTGCCGAAAGGCTTTGCCCTTCACAAGTTCGGTCAGGTCTTTATTCGTCGCCGAAATGACCCGCGCGTCGATCTTGATCGGCTGGTTTCCCCCAACCCTCTTGATCTCTCCCTCCTGAAGCACCCGCAGCAACTTGGATTGAAAGACTGGTGT
>SWDH01000031.1:183817-215965 GCA_005116945.1 Nitrospira sp. | reverse complement strand
CAGCCGACTTGTCGGCCATGTTGACGCAGGTGATGGGAGCGCTCTTTGCCCTCATGGAAAAGCATGAAGCGCTCTGGTCTCGACAGGAAGGATCGCAACCGGTTCCACTCTTTGGATTCACCTACGAGGTGGGTGTCGAACCAGTCCATGTCAATATGGAACGGATGGTCTTGCACTATCGACAGGGCCTCGCCGATCTTGAGCCCATCTGGCGCCAGATCCTGGCCGACGATACATTCGCGCAACTCCGCGATCTCCAGGGAACGTCCAACACCGACTGTCGTATCCCCGATGAACTGTGGGTTCAGGTCGTTTACGATGCGGCGATTGCGCATCGCAAGCGAATTATACGACGCGACCACCTCCTCAAAGCCCTCACGCCCCTGTACTTAGGTCGGACCGCCTCGTTTGTCCATGCGACCCAGGGCTTGACGTCCGTCGAAGCAGAGCAGAAGATCGAAGCGTTGTGCCTCACGTTCGAACGCATGAAACCCTATCTGGTTGAACGTTGGCAACCGCCGGCGCCGCAACCTGCCGCTCCGGCTCTGTTGCATCACACCAGCACTGACGCAGGAGGTGATCATGAGTGACTTCATCAGCCAAGCTCTTCTTGGACCGCTGGAACTGCTCGGACGTCAAGTATTGACCGTACTCCCGAATGTGCTCGCCATGGGCATCATCCTACTCGGTGGGATCTTCACGGCCTGGGCCCTTGGGTCTTTTTCAGAACGGCTGCTTCGTGTGATCGGATTCGACCATTTTTGCGATCGGGTAGGAATGAATGCGGCGCTCCTCCGCGGAGGAGTCAAAACCGATCCTTCTCGCCTTGTCGGGCGAGGCATCTATTGGACTGTCATCGTGATGGCCTCGATCGCGGCGTTAGGAGCCCTCAACCTGACCCCGATCAACCAGTTCGCCCAGTCACTCCTGGCGTATGTGCCGCACCTGGTCACCGCAGCGGTGATTCTCCTGGCCGGGTACTTTCTCTCGAACTTTGTCTCCCAGGCAGTCCTGATTGCCGCCGTCAACGCCGGCCTCCCACCCGCCCGACTCATCGCCGCCTGCTCTCGCTGGGGGATACAAGTCCTCGCGGCCGCCATGGCGCTCGAACAACTCGGCATTGCCCAACACATCGTCGTTGTAGGATTCGGCATTACCTGGGGAGGGATTGTGCTGGCCGGCGCTATTGCATTCGGGCTTGGTGCCTCCGATCTTGCCAAAGAGCTCTTGGAGCGACGACTGATCAATCGATCCAAAACCAACCCGGATGACGATCTCCATCACTGGTAACGGCGCACGAGCATGCCCAACTTGATCGTGTTCACAGACTTGGATGGTTCGCTCCTGGACAGTACGACTTATTCGTACAAAGCCGCTCTCCCGGCCCTCACCGCGCTTCGCGAGCAAGGCATTCCCCTCGTGCTGGCATCGAGTAAAACACGTGCGGAGATGGAGCCGATTCGACAGCGCCTCGACCTTCAGAACCCTTTCATTGTCGAAAATGGCGGCGCGGTGTTTATCCCTCAAGGATTTTTCGATTTCCCCTTGGAACGCATGCGAACGCGACCTCCGTATCAAGTCATGGAATTAGGCCTCCCGTATCACATGCTGCGAGATGTCTTGAAACAAATAGAAGACGCGCTTGAAACGCCATTGCAAGGATTTGGCGACCTGTCAATAGACACGATTATGAAAGTCACCGGGCTCCCGCGCGCAGACGCCATCCTGGCCAAGCAACGGGAATACGATGAACCCTTTCTCCTACAAGGCCCCAGACCGCTCATTGAAGAAGTGTGCCGTCAAATCGTCACCAGGGGGCTCCGATGGACCAAAGGTGGCCGGTTATTTCATCTCACAGGAGAAACCGATAAGGGAAAGGCCGCCTCCAAACTCCTAGACTGCTATCGCCGGCAACAACGCATGCAAGGAGAAACGGATCGGATTGAAACGATTGGGATCGGTGACAGCATCAATGACGCCACCTTGCTCGCGATGGTGGATTATCCGATTCTCGTCCAAAAACCAGACGGATCCTATGATCCTGATATCCAACTACCTCGGATGATTCATGCACCAGGAATAGGGCCGGCGGGGTGGAACGAAGCGGTCCTGGAGCTGTTGGCACAGGTACCGTAAGAAGCCGGGAGAACGATTCGTGCGAGTGAAGATCTCTGTCTTTCTCGTAGAGTGGCAAGACACTCGCAGTTTGCTGAAAAACTCAGTTTTTTTGCGCGGCAAGGCCCACTAGTATATAGGTAGGTTGATAGTGCCGGATCACCGGCAGGATGCTCAAAAATCCCAGACTTCTCACCCGCCCAACCCTGGCGTGCCAAGACACGCCTTCTCCCAAGCAAGCCCGCAGCGAGCGAAGAGGCGAGGAGGTACCATCCGCACTTTGTGTGGCCGTTCACCCGTAGAATGGATCTTGCCGAACGGAAAATGTCCTTCAGTGCTTCCGGGCCTCTGAGCGACGCGAGAACGCCGCTGGCAGACTTTTTCAGCATCCTGCTAGAGTGCCGATCATCATCGGTACGGTGCGGCTATATCGCTTGACGTGTTTTCATCTCTACTATTTCCAGAACTCCACGAATGGGAATACTCACCCAATGCGGCCGATTGTTGAGTTCATACCCGATTTCATAGACGGCCTTTTCGAGCAGATGCGCATCCAGGAGTACGCGGAATTCTGATTGGGTTCCAGGCCAGAACGAAGCCCTCTCTGCAATCTTGAGATACGACTTCAGAAACGCTACGCTAACCCAGCCACCCCAGAACCGGATCCAGGGTTCGAGGCTTGCGCCGGCGCCCTCTGCATGCCCAAGCGGTTGTTGACGCAAGAGCGTCCCATACGGCGCATAGTACAATGACCGCAACATGCCCGCCACATCCATGATTGGGCTATGCTTCATGCGTCGTTCACTGAGCGGGCGGGCCGGCTCACCTTCGAAATCGCTGATCAGAAAGTCCCGACCAGTCCAGAGTGCTTGACCGAGATGATAATCCCCATGACATCGAGTTCGTCGTGCGCAGGTTTCTAACTCAGAAAATGCTCGAAATCGATCCAGCATTCGAGGCTCATTGTTCAGTACTCGCCTGGCCTCCTGCTGCGTGGTCGAAGGCAAATCGTTGAGTCGACTCCTTAACAGCGAGCAGATTTGCGAAACCAACCGGCCCATGGACTCGTAGCGAGATCGACGGTATTCCAACGAGAACGGTTCGGGCATGAAGTCAGGGTTATCGTGAACGGTCGCCAGTGCGACATGAAGTTCGGCGGTACGCTGGCCTAATAAGGAGACTGAGTCCAGATACGGACCGATACATTCACGCGCGATAAGGGGAATGTCTCCCTGTGCTGCTTCCAGAATCGATCCAGCGAACATCAGCTCATGCGCTGACCCAGGTGGTTGAGCCCGACAACGTGCGACGTACTGCTCGAACGCCTCAAGGGTATAATTCCATGCATCGCCTTGGTTCTGCACGAAACCCTGAAGGATCGCGACCGTCACAGTCTCGTTATTTGCACGGACATACTCGAGGGATCCAGCAAGAGGGGGGCTATGAGGAAAACTCATGGCCGTCAACATCCGGCCGATCTCCAGATCCGGATTGATTCCAGTCTCAACACGTCGATAGACTTTCAGAAGAACACGATCATCATAGGCCACCGACGTGTTGCTCTGCTCCGCTTTCAAGACCGCAGGGTCCAGGGAGACCCCGCCGCCTATCAAATCCTCATAGGCTTGCGTGGGGAACGCAATCAACGCGCCCATTTCTCCGATGAAACGGCAACCACTCCCGATGGCAGACAACAGCGTCCTTGAAAAGTCTGGGCTCCACAGTGCATCGTACAAGACCCCGATCTGTTCGCAATCGTTTGTGCAAACTGTTAGCCTCGCCACAACAGCACCGGGTAGGTCTTGCTGAATCTGAGCCGCCTGTTCACCGAATGCCGCCGTGAGGGGGAGCGTATACATGTCTGAAGCGCCACCCACATAGTCAACCCGGATGAATAGTAGGGCTGCGCCGCTCGATCGGTCTGGGATGGGCACGAACTCGAGGATACATACTGAATGCATTGCACGAGCTTTCCCTGCAAACCATCTTCGCGACTTCAAGAATTCAAACAAGCACGTCTCCAGGGAGACGCGAATGTCTCGTTCCAAAATACGCTCCCATCGGTCAGCGACAATCAGCATAATCGGCTTCATGCCTCTTACGTGTAATAATCGAAGTCTTCTTCTCTGCGGAGCCAATGACGCACACGGAAGATATGAGCGGGCGAAGAGTGGGGATTAAGCTCGATATAGTTGCGCGATCCATCCCAACGATACGAAACATTCGTCAATAGATCGTGCACCTGAAAGGGATGCTGCGTATCGAGTCCCAACGAATCAAGATCCAGAAAAACCCATCCGGAGTGGGTATGATGCGGGCTCAAATTGACGACAACCACAATGACGTTGGAACGATCTGCCGTGCTCTTGCTATAGCAGATCAATTGCTCATGATCTGTCCTGTGGAAGTGCAGCCTCTCGTTGCTGTGAAGCGCTGGATTCTCACGACGAATCCGGTTCACCAGACCGATGAACTCTTTCAAACTATCGTCTCGTTCGATATTCCACTGCCGGATCTCGTACTTCTCCGAATTCAGATACTCCTCGCTCCCCTCTTCCAGCGGGCGGTTCTCACACAGTTCAAAAACGGGGCCATAAATCCCATAGCTCGCACCTAACGTCGAGGCCAGGACCAATCGAGCCATAAAAGCAGGCCGGCCTCCCTGTTGAAGCTCCTCTGTCAAAATATCCGGCGTATTAGGCCAAAGGTGTGGCCGAAAATACTCGTGCACCTCACTCTGAGTCAGTTCGGTAAAATACTCCGTAAGGTCCGCTTTCGAGCTGCGCCAGGCAAAATAGGTATAGGACTGAGTAAACCCCAGCTTCGCCAACCGGTACATCACTTTGGGCCGCGTGAACGCTTCGGCCAGGAAAATGACATCCGGATAGTCCAGGCGAATTTCGTGAATCAGCCATTCCCAAAATCGAAAAGGTTTGGTATGTGGATTGTCCACGCGAAAGATACGCACCCCTTGCTCAATCCAGTGGCTCACGACGTGCTTCAATTCCTGCCAAAGCGGCTCCCACTGGTCCGTCTCAAAATCTAACGGAACGATGTCCTGATATTTCTTGGGTGGATTCTCCGCATATTGCACCGTCCCGTCCGATCTGACCTTAAACCACTCACGATGTTGCATGACGTACGGGTGGTCAGGAGAACACTGAAAGGCCAGATCCAACGCGATTTCGATCCCGAACGATCTCGCCTTTTCTAAAAACCGCCTAAAATCCATCGCGGTTCCTAGTTGTGGATGGATTGCCTCATGCCCTCCGTCCGATGAACCGATTCCCCATGGACTTCCTGGATCATCCAGCCCCGATGTCGGCACATTATTCTTACCCTTCCGATGCGTGACGCCGATCGGGTGAATAGGAGGCAGATACAATACGTCAAACCCCATGGACGCGATATAGGGGAGGCGTGCTTCGCAATCTTTGAATGTCCCGTGCGTACCCCCCTGAGAGCATGAACGTGGGAACATCTCATACCAGGCGCTGAACCTGGCCTTCTCTCGATCCACAACCACTCCGAGTTCTCTTTCATATTGTGTCGCGAAACGGCGGTCCGGATACTTTGCCATGACCACCGCCAGATTCGGATCCAATACCTGATCGATACGCCTTCGCTCTGACTCATCTGATGACGTCAGTCGGTCTGCCCATTCTTTCAATGATTGCCCCTCCACTCCCGGGGCGCGCTGACTTGCGGCATCAATCAATCTGGCTCCCTGGAGTACCTCCACGAGCACCGCTTGACCTGCATCTATCTTCTTTATAAAACCCTGTCGCCACGTCTGAAAATGATCGACCCAACCGGCCACGGTATACACATAGCGGCCAAGCTCAGTTGTCTGAAACGATGCCTGCCATCGGTCATTCGTCAGATAGATCATCGGTGTCTCATGCCACTCCGGTTCGCCATCTCGGCGAAACAGCAGCGCCACGCCCACACAATCATGACCGTCCGCAAAAACATCCGCCTCGACCACGACATCATCCCCTACCGTTCTCTTGACCGGATAGCGGCCTCCATCGACGATAGGCGTCACTTTTTCAATCACGACTCGACGTCTTTCCTCCACTCCTGTCAGCTCCCTTCCAATCCTGGCTCCCATCACATGTGTCCTCTAGCCCGCATTATTCATGAAGGTTCGTCGCGAAAGCGTGCAGACGCGAGGCGAGCACTCGAAGACGTGAAGCCCAGAGGCATACTCGTGCAGTATGTCGAAGGGCTGAACGGCGAGACTGCCCGTCACAGCCGCGTATCCGCGCTTGCAGCAGAAGCGTCATGAGTAATGCGGGCTAAGACGACCTCGACGCGTGCAAAAGGCTCCGCATCCGGCTCAATGGCTCCCTGTCACAGTCGGCTCACAGAAATCGCCATCGCTGAGTCAAATAGGCCTTCATGCTCTCAAATGTCCTGCACAATGCTTCGATGGCGCGTTCGACATCCTCTGGCGGCCCCTCCCTGGTCCTCAGGACAAGTGAGGCGGTTTGCCCAAGATAAAGAGGGGTCAGAGACTTGAGCAAGTGTTCGCGGTGGAGCGCCTTCTCATGGTAAGCCAGAGCGAAATCGTAAATGGTCTGGACCCATAGCGCCTCAGGAAAACGGAACTCTTCCTCCTCGACTACGCCCAAGGCAAGGATTCCGGCCAGCGTCTCAGGAGCCAGAATGATCTCCCAGATAGGCAGAAGATCTCGTAACCCCTGTCGGAACCCCCTCACCATCCGTTCAACATTGACTGCGCCACCGACGGGTCCGTACTCATAGGGAAAACCATATTGCGGAATCGGCACAGACCCCACTCTGCCTTCCCACACGTCCTGATACGATTCCATGAGATAAAACAGTCCCCCTACCGCTTGGGCAAGCACCACTGAGAGTTCGACTCCGGTCAACTTGACATCTTGAACCCTCGTTCCCAAAAAACTTTGAGAAACTTCACATCCTTCGGCAACGGCAACGGTGGTCAACCAGCTATCGATCCCATACCGTGCCCCCACTCCCTCCCATACGTTCCTCGCCAAGTAGAGGTGCGCAAGCTTTCCGGAGAAGCCATAGCCTCCGCCGCTCTGATAACGGATCTGTTTGCCATAGAGCGCCCGATTGAGGGGATAGATGATGCAATTCGTCAAGCTACCTTCATATCTCGCCCGACAAAAGAGAGGGGCGACATAGTCGACATTCTTTTCAAGGATCGGGTGAAGCAAGACATCCAACCAGTCGGACGTAAAAGAGCGAAGATTAGCATCGATCACAACGCAGGCTCTTGCCTGCAATGCTTCTGCAATCATGAAAAAGGCTCGAAATGCATGCTCGCGGCCGGGTACCCCAGACTCAGATAGCGCCTGGAGAGAGAGCGGCCCCGGAAACACACCGCTTTCCAAGTGCTGGATACACACGGTAGAAAGATCAGACCCTATCGTGCGTGTGATAGTTTCCGGTGTGCCGTCTTGTGAGCCGGCATCCGCATTCACCACGATCACAGAAGCCTGGGGACACACCTTGCGGATGCCGGCCTTGACCGCGTTCACCACCGACCCCACCGTCGCCGCGTTATTGAACGTGGGGATTCCCACCAGCACGTCGACTTTTTCGATGTCTCCTGCTTGTTGGCGAACCTGGCTCAACACCGTCTTGGTCATTGTCATCGCGACTCATTATCCACGCCGGCACGCTGTGAACCTGACAGTCGCCGTCTCGCCATCACTGCGTAAATATCTTCAAGAGCGTCAAGTAATCTGCCAGGTGTCGCGTGATGAGAAAGTTTCGCCGCACATGCTCTCGGGCCGCGCCTCCCATGCGCTGACTCAAACCGGGATTACTCAGAAGATGCCTGACCCTGAATGCAGCCCCTTCTATAGAATGTACCGTATAGCCTGTTACACCATCGATAATCTGATCGGCAATCCCTCCGGCTGTTCCACCGACAACCGGCTTGCCTTTCCACATCGCCTCTGAAACCGCCAAACCGAACCCCTCTTTAATGGATTTTTGAAGGACAATCGTCGCACCTCTCTGGAGCGCATTGATCTCCCGATCCGCTTCAGGAGGCAACTGCAACACATGGATATCGGTGTCAGATCCGGCAGCGGTGTTCACATCTGCCAACACCGCTTCTCCTTCCGGATCGTTTGCCACGCCGCCTCCGGCCAGAATCAACCGACAATCGTAATGTTTCTTGACCATCCGATAGGCCTTGATGGCTCCGACCGGATCCTTGAAACGATCGAAACGCGCCACCTGCAAAAGAATCGGCTTGTCCCTTGGAATCCCAAGGCGATCCAGCGTGTGGGACACTTCTGCTCGTGATAACTCGCGGTTTTTTTCGCTTAACGGATCGATCGAGGGATAGATGAGAAACTTGGGAATCGGAAGCCGTTGGGCAAATCCAGTGACGGAAAAAATGGCGGCGTCATAACGGACAACAAAATGGCGGAGGAAACTCCAGGCGCGGCGCTGAGGCTGCGAAAGATCCAGATAGCATCGCCAGATCCATTTCCCGCCCTTACGGTGTTCGATCAGCGCAGCAGGCCCAGGATCATGGACCATCACAAGGTCGGCATCGAGATTGAGCACTTGAGCATTTTGACGATTGATCTTGAGATAGACGTTAGAGTCGAGCGGGACCTCTTCGAGCAATTCGACCAACCGCTTTTCATCCTCCGCTTCCTTCCCTAGACTCTCTCGCAGCTCGCTTGACCCGGTAAAACAAAACGGTTTGTCAGCTTTGCGCACAACTCTCCTCCTTACCGTTCCAATCTTCACCGCAATGATACGCTTCAGAAGTCGCCATCCTACCATCCAACCGAAAATTATGGGAGATTTTTGGCTGGCCGATTCACATGTGAACTGCCGCAGTCAATGATGACGCAGTGACGTAGAGATTTCCAGGGCACAGACAATGTGCCGAGACTCATGTCATTCGCTCGAGCAGTGCGACCGGGCAGGAGCCCAAGATCTCAGCCAGACGGAGGCTCTGTTTGCCTTCAGTCTCGGTCGAGGATAGAATTTCCCCGGTTAATAGGTTCTGATAACAGGAGGCTGGTCTCCAGGACGGCACGATCACCCATGTGTCCTCCCATAAACTTGGATCGAACGGAAAGGATTCGGTCTCTCGGCACAGTCCTCTGAGCAAAACCGGAACGATTGCAACGACAGCCCGATCCTCATAAATTCTGGCAAACGCGCAGACATGCTTCTTCTTCGTTCCTTCGACCTTGAGCGGAACATATTCTCCGCTTAAGAACAATGACGCATGCGCACGACGATAGTGTAGGCCAACCGTCGTCATGTACATTTTTATCCGCCCGTCTGAAACCGTCGCAAGCAATTCCTGAACGAACCGACGCTGATCCGATCCTAGTATTCCACGGGTTGACTGAAATCCAGCCAGGAAATCGGCTCGCATCGTATAGTCCACCGGCCGACGATTGTCCGGATCGACCAGGCTGAAATCCCACAGTTCCGTGCCCTGGTAAAAATCCGGAATGCCGGGCGCTGCAATTTTGAGAAGCACTTGCGAAAGCGAGTTATAGACGCCGTAACGCGCGATCTCTCGTTGAAAGGGCAGGAAATCAGCCAAGAACGGGTTGGGTGACGCACGAACCAGAATACGTTCAATGAAATCTCGCACAGCTTGGTCATACGCATGGTTTGGATTGACCCAGCTCGTATGAATCTTGGCCTCCTTCAACGCTTTGGCCATATAGGCCTGAATTCGATCGCTGAAGCGTTGGCCTTCATCTTCGTCCATGGCATGAAACGGCCAGGCACCGATTAAAGTTTGATAGAGCAAGTATTCCTCGTTGCGATCTGGAGCGAGCATACCGTCCACTTCGGTTTTATACCCTTTATTAAGTGCGCTCCATCGAAGGATGCGCTCTTTCCAGTCTTGCGGGATTTCTGAAAGGACATTGATCCTGACTCGCACATCTTCGCTACGTTTCGTGTCGTGAGTCGAAGTCGTGCACATGCTCGCCGGCCAATGGGCCCGGCGCTGACGCATGCGTTCGTGGAAGGTGTGCACCGAAATCCCGAATTGCAGAGGATCGCCGCCGACCTCGTTCAGCGACGCAAGCCGGTTATATACGTAAAAGGCCGTGTCTTCGGCCCCCTTCGCCATGACCGTGCCCGTGATCTGCTGAAATTTCATCGCAAACCTCAGCTGATCATGGCGCTCCCGTTCGTGGTGATAACTGGCCTGCTTGAGCAGAATGTCTTGAACGAAGTCGAACACAAGACCGCTAAGCGCAGGGTTCTTGCGCTTAGCCCTAGAGACTGCCAGCCGGATATAGGACCGATCCCGATCCATCACCGGTTCCTCGCCCGGAGTCACATACGTCCTGTAGACAGGAAAACAGGCGATAATTTCACGAATGGCGTGAATCAGGCTGTTCAGCGTGAAATCTCTGAATCGCCGGTTCATTTCCGAGAGATGATTAAGCTGATACCCAAGCACGTTGATCTCGCTCGACATGGACGCTCGCATAATCAGCTGCTTACTTTCATAGGCACAGTCTTCAAAGGAAAGGTGATTGCCGATAAAACGGGCATAGAGCCGATTGAACGCCTGTTCATGTGAGCCGTCCACAAACAACCCATTGACCAGGGTGAGGAAATCGTACCCTGTCGTGCCATAGACAGGCCATTGAACAGGCAGGGTCTCTTCCTTCGTAAGGATTTTTTCGACGACAAGAAAAAGCGGCCGCTCGGTTTCTTCTTCGCGGGGAGCAAGGTGAGTTTTGGCCCACGTCTGTAATTGCCCGAGGTAGGTGCTGGGATCGTACAAGCCATCGACATGATCGATACGCAATCCGGTGGCCGCTCCACTCTTTAAGAGCTGAAGAATGAGTTCGTGAGAGGAAAGGAATACGGCAGGATCCTCCATGCGAACAGCTGCCAGTTCATTGATATCGAAGAAACGCCGGTAGTTGATTTCCTCTGAAGCAACCCGCCAATAGGCAAGTCGATACACCTGGTAGCTCAGGAGTTGATCCAGCAGATCGAAGCTATTCGAGTCTCCCTTTGTCCCGTTATAGATCGCGACATTATCGTGAATAAACTTCTGGACAGTTTGGCTCTCGTTCATGATGCGTGAGAGTCGCCGCCTGACAATCTCCTTCTCCCGATAACGATCTGCAACCTCGGTAGAATTCGCCTCATTGCGATCGGGGAGGTGTCGAAGAGCGGTCAGGATACTCTGCAGCTCCTGCACATGCAGATCTTCCGACTGCGTCCGGCTGATCAACTCATCCAACCGCAGAGCGAGGATCATCGCTGAGTGCTTCGGATCAACGGGAAGCTGGTGATCGAAGTAACGGAAAAAGAACCGTCCTTCATCATATTCCAGAATGATCTCCTGGTTCTCCACGACGGTTCCATACTGCTCCCCCAAAATAGGCAGAAGGACTTTTCCTTCCAGCTCGGCCTTGACAGGCCGCCAATCAATGTCGAAGAACGATGCGTAATGCGCACTAGGTCCGTTCTCCAAGACATCCTGCCACCAGGCGTTACACGATTTTGAGATGCCCATATGATTCGGCACGACATCCAGAATCTGCCCCATGTCGTGCTGTGCGAGCGAGTCAGCAAAGAGTTGAAAGTCCTGTTCGGTTCCGAGGTCGGGGTTCAATGTCGTCGGATCGACAATGTCATAGCCGTGAGGACTCCCGGGTACGGCCGTCAAGTAGGATGATGCGTAACAATCCGTAATGCCTAAGGCATGCAGATACGGCACAATATGAGCGGCATCAACAAATGTGAAGGTATTGTTAAACTGAAGCCGGTACGTCGCAGCAGGAATCTTCGGGTGAGAGACCTTGAGGTTCATTGTATTCTCAAGCAGGTTCTCGGATTGTTTGGAAGCGCTCATCCACGAACATGTTCAGATGGAGTTCCGGCATCCTAGATCCGTCAACCTTGTCAGTCACGCCTACGCAAAGTCAACCACTCCTTGGGTCACAGTCGAGTCAACCCTCACCTCCACCGTGAGCGCCCAAGTCGAGAGACTATAGAAAAGAATCCCTCGGGTAAAATGGAGACGGAAATGTTCTGGCAAGCTCATTGTTGCTATTGTTACATTGACGGGATGCATTCCAGGTAGATCGCCACGCTGAATGCCGGCATAGAAATGGTTTGCGCCTGCTCTCCAATGACCACTGTGGCATGAGCATGGTTGCGGCCAGATCCTCCGAACTCTAAGTCCCACGAGGCGACGATCAACTCCCAGGTGCCAAGAGGTTTTCGTAACGTGACGTAAATCTGATCCCGATTCACACTCAGAATCACCAGCGCTGCACGTGAGTTGAGAGCCCGTCGATAAAGAACCAGTGTCTGGTCCCCTTCCTCAACCCATATATCATGCACATGTTGGCCTTGCTGCGCCGCCCCGAGCGCGGGTACGGATGTTCGGATCCCGATGAGGCGACGATACCAGCGCAGGAGCTGACCGCATTCCTCCCGTGTCTGCGGTCCAGGATGGACCCGTGAGCGTTCGAATGTCGCAGGATCCTGTGGGTCCGGCAGCTCTCCCTCCCAAGCAAACGACGCGAATTCAGCCTGTCGACCCTTCCGGACTGCGTCAATGAGAGTCGGGTCCCCGTGCTCGATAAAGTACAGAAACGGCGCGGTCTCTCCGTATTCTTCACCCATGAACAGCAGTGGAATATTCGGCGCCAAGAGACAGGCTGCGGCCGCCACTTTCAGCGCGTCGCGGGGAACTAAGATGCTGAGACGTCCTCCCTCTGCACGGTTCCCAACCTGATCGTGGTTTTGAGAATAGACGATAAATTGTGAGGGAGCGCGGGACATCGACGAACTCCCATGGCGGCGACGCCGAAACGCGGATCGTTGCCCAGAATAGACAAACCCTTCCCTCAGTGCCGTAGCTAGTTGGTCAAGTCGTCCGAAGTCCTCGTAATATCCTCGTCTCTCGCCCGTGAGCACTGTGTGTAATGCATGGTGAAAGTCGTCGTTCCACTGACCATCCAAACCAAACCCGTCTTCGACAATCGGAGCAATGATTCGCACATCATTGAGATCGCTCTCAGCAATCACATGAATGAGCCGGCCCAATCGCTCGGCTTGAGCATGCACGGCATCGGTCAGTTCCCGCAAAATGTGACGAGTGCTACAGTCGAAGATGCTATGGATGGCGTCTAACCTGAGCGCGTCAATATGAAACTCCGTCACCCAGTAGAGCGCATTATCAATCACGTACGCGCGGACTTCGTCGCTGTCAGGCCCGTCGTAGTTGATCGCGCAACCCCAAGGAGTTCTGTACCGGTCCGTAAAGTATGGGCCGAAGTCGCCCAGATAATTTCCTTCCGGTCCGAGGTGGTTATACACCACGTCCAGTACGACGGCGATACCCCTTTCATGGCAGGCATTGACGAGGGCTCGAAGCCCTTCAGGTCCGCCATAAGAGGACTGGACAGCAAAGGGAGATGCGCCGTCATACCCCCAGTTACGCGTGCCGGGAAATTGGGCAACCGGCATCAGTTCAATCGCCGTGATGCCCAGGTCGTTCCGTAGATACTCGAGCAATGGAATGATGGCTTGAAATGTCCCCTCTCGAGTAAACGTACCGACATGCAATTCGTAGATGATGAATCGTTCTACGGGGGTCCCGGACCAGCGGTCATCGGACCACTGGAACGTATGGGAATCGATGACTGCAGAGGGTCCGTGCACGCCATCTGGTTGAAAACGTGACGCCGGATCCGGACGTGACTTCTGGCCGTCCAATACATAGCGATACCGAGCGCCTGGCTCGATCCCGCACACCGTGGCTTCAAAGTATCCCTGCTCGCACGGTTTCATCTGAATGGGTTGGTCTCTCGGTAACTGCGATGGACCAACAAGATCGACCGTCACCTGCTTGGCATAAGGAGCCCACACCCGAAAATGAACTGTGGACGGACCGATAGGCCATGCCCCCAGATGTAACTGCCACCGTTCTTGTGTCGCCATGTCTACTCCGACAGCGAAACCGCTTCATCGTAGTGTGCCACAGTACTCGCGGCCATACCAAGGATCGTCGCCCTCTTCGACCAGAGCTAACACATGCGTGCACCTAGTCATGACACCTCTGAGGAAGTCCTCGATTCTGAAAAATGGGAAAAAGAACAATACGGGTCGTACCGAGTCGCTCGTATCCGTTCGTGGCGGGATGGGAAGGTGACGGCGCCGACTTCACACTGCGTTGAGACATTGCTGCAGCGTGGAACGTTGCTCTTCGCTCAATCAGACCAGACGAAAAAGCCCCCTCGGATCTAGAGAAAGAAACCGACCATTAGGCCGAACAGGCTCTTCTCAAAAGTCATCCTCGACACATACACAGATATAGGGCTACGGCCCCTATAACCCCACTTGGAAGCACAAGGTTAATCCGTCACTGTCGGCACTCGCCTCTAGAATAATGCCCTGCGCTTCTGTACGCCGCCACTGATTCCATGGCCGTCATCGACGCAATGATCGCTGGCTAGCGAGCCAACACTCCTGCGCCTGCCCATCAATCCTCTTCCGGATTAATGATATGAAGTCCCGCCGAGCGAGAGGCCGTCAGTAATTGTGTGTCTGCGCTGACAACGGTCAGCCGCAAGGGCTTCAGCTCCAACGCCAGCGCCAAATGTAATACTTGTGGTGATCGGAGCGCAGGATACTCTAGCGCAAGCTCTTTGGTCGCTAAAAACGTCTGCATCGTCGGCGCAATGAACTTATAGAGGCCCTCCTGAGAATCCCGTTCAAACTTATGGATCACCGAGTAGCAATCGTCTCTGGTGATTTCTCCATGGTGAGCCCGATTGGCGAGGACTGTATACAAATCCGTCACAGACCACGTCGAGACAATCGCCACTTTACCCCGCTTCACCATCAGTCTCCCAATGATGCGTGTACCGCGTTCCATGCTATATCGTTTCACCAGCGCCGTTGAGTCGAAATAGTAGTATGGCATACGATCACACTCTCCCCTTCAGAATGATGGCCGCCAAAGGACCCGACAGTTTCGAGAGCCGATCTTGAAGTTCATCCAGAGGTAGCTCGTCGTACCCCTCCTTACGAAACTTGTCGGTGAGGTTGCCCAGGTTAAACGAAGCCGTGTCGTTCTTGAGCCTCTCATTCAGTCGGCGTTTCGCCAAGCTACTGGGAACCCGCTGTTGCGTCACCGTCAATCCGCGACCACGACTGCGTGGCGCACGAGTTGATGTCTGTGCTGCGTCCACCTTCGATTTGGCCATATCCTCCCTCTCTCTGAATTAGTGCGGTGCTGCTGCCGGCGTAGAGGCCAATCCGTCCCGGGGACATCCCGCAGGCTGGCTTGCCCGTATCGGCAGTTCTACCTCTCCATACACATGACCCGCTATGGCCTTTGCCACATGAGTCGATAACGTCTCCTGCATGACGCGCACAACTTTGGCTGTCGCTTCACGCTCCGATAGGTGGCCCTCCTTTCCACCTGTTGACAACGCGCCGACCACGCGCCGGCTGGTCACATCCACAACTTCAAAATCGCTGCACCATCGCATAAACTTGAACTGAGGATCACGCACATCGATCGGCCATACACGCACGACACCCCGCACGAGCAGCTCCGGGGAAGACCCGCCTGAACCACCGTTCATCGACCGATCCCCTTCCCAAGCTCGACTCGTCACGGTGAGCCCTTCCTTCAACAATCCCTCCGTCAAGGCGCGTTGCATCGGTTCAGCCTGATCCCCGGCCATCGAAACCACCAGCACCAGATTCGTGGCAAGGAACTGTTCGAGTTCATGCGCGAGTTCACTCACACGGTAGGACGCGGCGGTACCCTGTCCGCTTGGGCGAATCACACGAAGATCGGTGTTATACGTCTCCCGAAGTACCAGATTCCTCGCAGCTCGTCTCAGTGCTCTGACTTTTCCGAGCTTATCGGAAGAACGATGGGCCTCCTCGACATCATCGCTGATCGAGCGATCGAGAACGGTAATCCGTTCTATGAACGAGGCCTCTGCCTGAGGCCGATGCATCCCCGCCAAAGCATAATGCAGTCCTTTCTGCACATCGATCCATCGATCGACGATCTGAACATTCTCCAATACTTTGTCGGTCGACACACGGGTCAAATTGTCGAGCGTCAATCGCCGTTCAGCGCTGCTCTGTCCACGCTGCTCGATCACCAGATACGACTCCCAGTCTTTTGCATGCGCACTCACCTCAGCTTTAAAAATACGAGCCACCGCTGCATAGGCACGATCTTCAGCGACCGCCCGACTCTCTGCCTGGCCCACACCAACGAGATATTGCCCGGACGGATACGCCGTACTCACCCCTGCAATCCAGTCTGGCTGTGTGTGGCCTCCGATCCATGCACAGCCGGACAGTGCGGCCAACCCTATCAGCACCATCCCGGCTCGAGATACGAACATCGATCCGTCTCTCATGGCATCACACGCTGAAGAAGCACCGCAGTCTCGCCCGGCCCGAGAGACAGAGTCCGCATGGTCTCTAACTGAAACGGGTCATTGAGCCCACCGATTGGTCCGCCCTGCACCTGATAGCGACCTGGTGGAACCCACACCCGCGCGAGATGAATTTCATCAGGCAACGTCTGCCAACTTCGTGTATCGGCTTCTTCCGAAGCCACCGCCAATCCTTTCGTCAACAGCCCGACGAGTAACCCCACCCAAGGCGCTGCATCTCTCCCTGCTGCGTGCTGAGCTCCTCTCGTCACCCCCTCGGCGAACGCAAACTTTGTCGCGGCGCGAGCAAGAGCTTTCGCAGTAATACCGGCCATTCGTTCCGAGAGCGCCTTCTCTGCCAAGGCGGTCACGTTATGCACCAATTCAGTGTTCACCGTCACCTGCGTACCATTGTCCGGGATAAGGCTTACCGTATCGACAGACACCTGTGTCTTCTGCGGAATAAGTTTTGGTAACGCCACTCGAACCACGCGTCCGTTCAACCCATACAAGACCGTATCCATCGCCTGATTGGACCGTCGGTTCTGCTGCACAATCCCGCGGTTGAGGAGCACCAACTGGAGTGCATTGAGACTAATCGGAAGGTCAAGAAACTGATCCTCCTTGCGTGGCGCGCGGCCATTATAACTGATCACAACAACTTGAGCGAGCTGTTGTAACGATTGATTCGTTTCCCATTTTGTATCAGGAAACAGGCGCCGGTATTCAGCCAATTCCTGAGTGAAATTCATGGCCTCGGACGTTCGTAACAAATCTTCCCTCAACTGAAACGGAACAGACGTGTGCGACCATGCGCGGGTGGCATCAAAGGTCTCATACGCCTTTCGATAGGCGATAAACGCATTATTCACATCGCCGGTGCTTTCGTAGAGAATGCCGCTCAGATACCGCGCAAATCCATCGTCTCGATAGGTATGCTTCTCCTGTGTTCGATCCGAGAGAACATTGAGTCGATGGTCGATACGACGGGCTTCGACCAGCGCATCCTGCCACTGCCCCAACACCGCATAGTTGAGGGCCTTCAAGACATTGATCAACACCTGTTCGTAGGGGTCACCCTCGTACGGGAGCGCCGTATCATTCGTCATGAACGCGAGCGCCTGCGTTCGAATCTTTCTGGTATAGAGACGATCAAGTTCTTCCTCGGCCAGTTCCAAGACTGCGTTGCTCTGCTGATAGTCGCCGACGAGTTGAAGGGTCATCCCTCGATCCATGCCATAGAGAACACGGCTCCCCCCGCCATATTCCTTCTCGGCCTGCTGCACAATGGCATCGGCGCCCTTCGCGTCATGAGCGCGCAGGCTTGCATCAATGAGGAGATACCGGTTGACCGAGGGACCGCATCCGGCAAGCAGTACCATCGCCAGCGCAGCAAGGAGGAACTGGGTGGAAATAAAAAAGCCCCACCGTGCCGGAATACAGACGGTGGGGCATGAGACAAGAGGGCTCAACGGATATCGAGGAGCCTAAAAAATTGAACGTTTCTTTTCGACGACTTTCTTAATCTTCTTTTGGCCGTACCACACCTTGGCATTATTCTCCAGATCCACCATCTGCAAATCAACCTGGTAGAACACCGCCTTTGTTCCATCGGCCTCATCGAGGATCGTCGCAATCGTGCCCTTCATCATGTAATCGGCGCCGATCTCTTTCCCTGGCGCTTTCTGCGTATCCTCCCGCGCATACATCGCTTGCTCTTTGCGTTCGGTCCGAAGCTCTTCGCGATCGCCCTTTCCTGCCACAAACGTCACTTTTTGTGAGTTCGTCAGTTCACGCTCAAGATCGGTCACAAACGTGTTGACGTTGATATGCTCGTGGCTGCTGTTCTGGATGGTTCCGACAACGACGACCGGTTGACGCCGCTTCGAGCTGGAAAAATTGTTGAGCCATGGATACTCCAAGGCCTCTTTCACCATGGACTCCGCAACGATCCTGGAGTCAGTATCGTTCCAACGGCCGCTCAGATCGGTGACAACCCCGGAGTCGACCCTTGTTATTCTTGTCTCCTGAGCACAGCCGGATAACGACAACAACGCCAACGCCACACACCCCACCCACCTTCTACCCCTGATCATCACGCGATACCTCCTCACAGATGCAGCCATTGGCAGTCACTCAGTGGGAAGCTTAGCGTTGCTCCCGCTTCTCTTCTTCTTTTTCAAGCCGCTCAAAGAGCTTGTCTGCATTCTTCCTGACGTAATCGCGAACCTGCGCATTGAGTTCCTTCGCCTTTTCAAGATTATCCTTCATCTCCTCGAGATTCAGCTTGGTCAACACATAAAACGTGCCGGTTTTTTCGTCCTTGTAACGCTCGATGGGGCGCACGCCGCTCAGGGTCGTCGTCGTCACCGTCTTAATCGCCCGCTCGACGTTCTGCTCTTCCGTATTTCTCGTAAAATCCCCAGCCGTCGTAGAGGCCGCATAGTCGCGCATCAAATAACCGGTATAGGTCTCAAAGGTCTTGGCGATTTCCGCTCTGGCACGATTTTCAGCAGTGTCCCAGGCCAGCGGTTCATTCCGAACACCGGACACAGCCCCGACGCCATAGAAGGCCTTACTGTCTTTTTCGTTAAACGCCCCTGATCCTTGCTTCACCCACTTTGGAGGACCACCGCAGGCAACAAGTCCGATCATCAGGGCAACCGCCACTCCTCCCCCGACCAACCTCGACCTGAACCCTAGTACCCTATCCATGCGCATGCCTCCTTGGTGATAATCAGGACGGTGAAACGATGTTCTACCTGCCGTAGATGCTGATAATGAAGGATCGAGTGTTCAATAGATTTCATGCTAACATGCACCCCCTATTCCGTCAACGAAACCAACGACCGATGGTGACCGTCTCGTCGTTCCTTTAATGGAGGATACCAGTGGCAGACATTCAAATCGATGACGGTATCATTAAGATTCTGAGTCTTGAGGTTCAAGATCCCAAAGCCGCTGCAGTCCTCGCGGAATACCCACAAGCCCGCTGGGCAGAAATCACACGGAAAGCCGTAAAAATTGGGCTGGGGTATCTTAAAGGCGGCGAACGAGCCTAACGGCAGGCTGCTGAAAAAGCCCGCCAGCGGCGTTCTCGCATCGTTCAGACCCTCAACGTACCGCAAGGGTACGCCTTCGGATCTTCACTCGCTGCGGCCTTGCTGGACAACCTTTTTGAGCAGCCTGCGGGATGACCGTCCTGTTATGCCACACGGACAGACCGTCAAAGTTCTCGTGTAGTAAATGGTTTGTTGCCGCTTGTTACAACTAGGGTTTCGCTGGGACTACAGAAGCGGGTGAATTTGACTGTGCCACCGCCGCCCTGGCGCGGGCATGGCTCCCGCCGAGTTCGAGATAGCGTGTGAAGACCTCGACTGACTTCGATTGATCCATTAGCTTGTCGGCGTAGAGGATGCCTAGCGAAAAATAGACATCCGTATAGTTGGGATTGACCACCAGCGCTTTCCGCATGGCATATTCTGCCTCGGCATACTGCCCACGCTTTTCGTGAATCAACCCGAGGGTATACTGCGCATCAGGGTTCTTTGGAGCATACTGCACCGCCAACGTTGCAGTGGACAATGCATCGTCAAGATTCGGCAGGACTTCTAGGCGCACATAGCTCTTCAGCACATAGGCGTCGCCGAACGTGGGGTCATATTTCAGCGCTTTGTCCAAACGCTCCAACGCTTCCTCCGGAGACTTCTCGGTTTGGAGGAGTGCAAAAGCCCGTTCATATTGCATCTTCGCGGCCTGCCGTCGTTCCGCTGGTGACTGGGGCTCGGCTCCCATGGTAAAAGCAGCCTTTCGTCCTTCCATCAACACCGTATCCCCTTCCCCCTCAAGCTGTACAAAGAGAGGGTGCTGAGCGCCTTTCGATTGCTCTAGAACCTGTTGCTGTATATACGCTCCAACTTCCGAGGCCATGAGCCATCCATTATTATTACGATCCGCCATGCCGCTCAGTCCGTTCACCAGGGCCTGTACGAACAGACTTCTCCCATTCTCCTGACTCAAAGACTCCCCCTTATCACCCGCCGTCAACACTTGTACTCCTCGCCGTTCCATCTCATCTTCCGGAGTCAATCGACCTTCTAGAGACAACGGCTGAACCGTACTCACCTCCCACCCGCGAACCGCCGCATTCAAGAAAAAGAGCGTGTGCTTAGACGCACTCCGCCGGCTGAATTCTTTGAGATGTTCGAAGGTAACCGATTTGGTCACATTTTCCCTCTGTGCATCCCAGGGGACGAGATAGCCAAGTTCCTTGCCATCGAAATCTTGCGTGACACCCGCATGTCCGGCGAAATAGATCACCAGCCGATCATATCGGCCAACCTTGCGGGGCAAAAAATCCGTCAGAATCTGCTGCAGACGGCGAGCACTCGCATCCTTGTCGTAGAGTTCGACAACCTCGTCGAAACCTAGTTGGCGAAACGCCTGGGCGACCGTTTTGGAATCCTCAATCGTGCCTGGAATTTTCGGAGCCAGGAGATAGTTTTCTACTCCGATCACAATGGCCCACGACTTATAGTACAGCCCCTCCGGCTTGCCCAATTGCGCGAATGCCACTGGCATACAGAACGTCGCCACCAGCAAGCAGGTGGGAACCGCGAACAGGAAGAGCCGCAGTCGTCGGCAGGCGATCGGCAACATCAGTTAAACCGGTCTCAGTGTGTGACGCGTAATAAATTCACCGTACTCTTGCCTTTGCGCCACTGTCAAGAAACGGCAGACCGAGGTCGAGCAGGACGCTGAAAAAGTCCGCCAGCGGCGTTCTCGCATCGTTCAGACCCTCAACGTCCGAAGAAATTCTCTGAAATTGGAATCTCTGGAGGGGTTTTTCCGTTCGCCAAGATCCATTGTCGGGCGAACAGCTCCACGAAGTGCGGTGGGTACCTCCTCCGATCTTCACTCGCGGTAGCCTTGCTGGACGGCCTTTTTGAGCATGCTATAGGTATAGTTGAGTTCCTCCCTGCCCCTCCAGCATAATGAGCGCGATTCGCTTCCCCTTGATCTACCTTGACCGTAAGGAGTCACCGCGCCATGGCAGAAAACATCGAGACCCTTCTCAAGGAAAGTCGTGTGTATCAGCCGACCGCTGAAACCAAAGCTGTGGCCCATATTCAGGACTACGAGAGCGCGTACAAGAAATCGATCGCCGACCCTGAAGGCTTCTGGAGCGATGTCGCGAAGGAACTTGAGTGGTTTTCCCCCTGGACCAAGGTGCTGGAATGGAATTATCCCTGGGCCAAGTGGTTCGTCGGCGCGACGTGCAACATTGCCTATAATTGCCTCGATCGTCACGTCAAAACCTGGCGCAAGAACAAAGTCGCCATCATTTGGGTGGGCGAGAACGATCAGGAACGGGTCATCACCTATGGCGAACTCTACCGTCAGGTCAATCGTTGCGCAAATGCGCTCAAGAAGCTCGGCATCGCGAAAGGTGACCGGGTCACGATCTACCTGCCAAAAGTTCCTGAACAGATCGTGGCCATGCTGGCCTGCGCACGCATCGGCGCCATTCATAGTGTGGTGTATTCTGGGTTCAGCGCCCCGGCCCTCGCGAACCGCATTCAGGACGCAGAATCCAAACTGGTCATTACGGCCGACGTTGGATTTGACCGGGGAAAGGTCCTCAACCTCAAACCGGTGGTCGACCAAGCCGTCGCCAATTCCCCCTCCGTCGAACATGTCGTCGTCTTACGGCGACAAACTCCTGGCGTAAGCCTATCAACACCGAAAGAAATCGATTGGCACGACTGGGTCAAGAGTGAGAAAGCGATCTGCGCAGCCGAGCCTCTCGATGCAGAACATCCCTTGTATATCCTCTATACCTCCGGCACGACCGGGAAACCCAAAGGCGTGGTCCATGTCCACGGCGGCTACATGGTCGGAACCTACATCACCACGAAATACGTCTTCGATCTCAAGGAGGACGATGTCTACTTTTGTGTTGCCGACCCCGGCTGGGTCACCGGTCACAGTTACATCGTCTATGGCCCCCTCCTCAATGGCGCCACGATTCTCACAGCTGAAGGCAAGCCCGACTATCCAAACCCTGGCCGATGGTGGGATTTGATCGAACGCTATGGCGTCTCGATTTTCTATACGACCCCCACCGCCATTCGTCTACTCATGCGCTACGGAGAAGACTGGCCTAAGAAATACGATCTCTCCACCCTTCGCATCCTTGGTAGCGTGGGCGAGCCGATCAATCCGGAAGCTTGGGAATGGTTCCATCGGGCAGCCGGGGGAAATACACCGATCATGGACACCTGGTGGCAGACCGAAACAGGCTCCATCCTGATTACCCCCCTGCCAACCGTCCCCTTAAAGCCAGGCTCCGCGACGAGACCCTTTCTCGGTATCGAGGCCGATGTCGTGGACAGCCAGGGCAACAGTCTCCCCGCCAACGCCGGCGGATTTGCCGTCATCAAAAAGCCCTGGCCTTCGATGATGCGGACCATCTACAAAGATCCGGAGCGCTACAAGACCTATTGGAATACGATCCCGAACTGCTACACCGCCGGCGACATCTGCCACAAAGATGTAGACGGGTACATGTGGTTCATGGGACGTGCCGATGATGTGATCAAAGTGGCTGGCAACCGGCTCGGCACCGCCGAGGTCGAAAGCGCGCTGGTCAGCCACCATGCCGTCGCAGAAGCGGCCGTCATCGGCAAACCGCACAAGCTCGTCGGCGAGTCCATCAAGGCCTTCGTTATTTTAAAGCAGGGGGAAGTAGACAGCCCGGCGCTCATCCAGTCGATTAAGGATCAAGTGATGCAGGAATTGGGCAAGATCGCCGTGCCGTCTGAAATCGACATTGTGTCTTCGCTCCCCAAAACTCGTTCGGGTAAGATCATGCGGCGAGTGCTCAAAGCGAAAGAGCTCGGACAGGACGTTGGCGATATTTCCACGATCGAAGATTGATGACACATCAACACACCAGGCGATCGATGAAACGTCTGTGCGCGTAGCAAATAATCGGAGGGTGTCCATGTTTTCAGCAACAGGTCCAAGAATCATGATCGCAATCGCAATACTGGCACTGGGTCTGGCGGCGATCACCCCAGTCGTCAGCTCAGCTGCCGAACCAGTCAAGCAGGAGAAGAAGGCCGGCAAACTGGCACAAGGCCGCACAAGCACACCTGCCCCACAAGCACCTGTGAAAACATTTTCCACGGCGGAGATCGCCGGGAAAGCTCCATCCTGTTTCGGTGAGGCGCCAACGCTCAACAAGCTCTCACCTGACCAAGGCAAAACGGGAGACAAGGTCACCATTACGGGAACCAATTTCGGTGCAGCAGCCTGTATGCGAGGTGTCTCGTTCGGCCCAGGACACCCCGCTCAGTTTCGTCAGACAAATGACAGCATCGCCACGACCGTGCCTAGCGGTGGGAAGAAAGGCCTGGTCCTCCTCACCGTCACCACCGCCTCAGGAGAAAGTTCGAAACCGTTTCTCGTAAAATAGAAAGGGCGAGGAGCCGCCAGGTGCCCTTCTTGCTCGCAGAGCCCCCACGATAAAACAGTGGTCGCTCGATGCGCGCAGTAAAGGGCAACCTTGGCCGCTCCTCTGAAGAGAGGCAGGGATTGGAAGGTGCTCACGCAACGCGCGCCCTCAGAAGGGCCTCGTTGGACACGCGCAATGGGAGACCATGCTAGCCCGCCCCCAAAAGAGAAGGTAGAAGAGCTATGCCCGTTCGACGCGCGCATTCGAGGATCGACCAGGTTGCCCGTGGAGAAAGACCGAAGCTGGGGTGGAAGGATCACCTAATATGGCTCGTCGGACATGAGACGTAAGCCAGGCGAACCGATCTATCTGAAACGTCACATACTAGGGCTTGCTGCGGCCGTAGTCGCCCCGATTCTCCTCCCTCTTCTGTACCACCGCTATATTACTCCACTGAGTTTTTCCACCATATTCGCCGCGAGCCTGATCATTGCACTAATCGGGAGTATCGCGCTCTATTTGACCTATCGATCCTCGGCTCAAAACGAACCATAACGCCACTACCCGCCCTTCTGATCAGGTCTCTGATGGAGCCACTCAAGAGGAGCCGTGGCATTCGAGAGGTAAGCTTGCCCAAACCCCAACACCAAATGTGCGTCTTGTAGCCGCAATTCCCAGAGGGCAAAATCTGCAAAACCAAACATCATGGCCGATTGAGGAAAGCGGGCGAGATACCGCTCCTTCACCGCGAGATAGCCCGGTGCCCCTACGTCCAGTAACGACGCCTCACCTTGAAGATTCATCCGCCGCAGTGCCAAGGGATTCTTCCCTGGCCGATCCGGTTCTGAGACAAACAGCCCCACACGAGGGTCGCGTAGCAGATGTTCCGTATGCAGCGCCAAACGACTCACATGGATATAGGCGCTCGTCCAGTGTTCGCCGAAGACATAGGGCACATGCGATCCAAACGGCCGACCGTTCCTGAGTGTCAGCAGAACCCCTGTACGAATCTCCTCGGTCAGCTTCGCCCAAGCCGCCTGAACCTCCTCACTCGACATCGCGTCAGACATGGCCATACAGAACCCTCCTTCTACCCTTCCTCCCACTCGTAACCCCGCCTCGCAGATCTAACCCTGCGCCATCATGGACATACAAGAGAAGACCCTTCTACCTATGATGACTGGAAACCAGGACAACCCTCCGTGTATTCTGTCTGTGAGCTACTCCAAAACCCAGCACATTTGGCATGGACGCACGTGATGAAACCTCACACCATCTTATCAAATCACGCAGCGTTTCCGCTCATGATCTCACTGCTTATGAGCCTTGGCTGTGCAACCCCATCGACGCAGCAGCCGACAACCGTAGAACCGACTTGCAGCATCTCATGGGACAAAACACACGACCCGAAGGTCACCAGGTATCAACTCACCGTGATCAACCAGGAGAATCCGACAGAGAAAACGGTGTTGATAATCCCTGCGGAGACAACGAAACTTCCCTGTAAGGATGCGGGCGCCAACCATGAAGGGCTGTGGGGAGTGACCGTGCAATCCTGTTACGACACATTCAGGTGTAGCGTCCCAACCGACATCGTACGCATGCGCATCGCCTCGGAGTAAGTTCGACCAGCAGGATCGCCACGCCTGCGCAGCCTGAGTGTTTTCTCCCCACGAAACGTGTATCCTTTACGATCATGAGAAACGGGAACGCCAACTGCCCCTCCAGAAATAGTGGTCGCTGGGTGAGTCGGCTACAGGAAAGGGAGCAGAGCGCCTTTTCCAATGGCATCACCTCCAATCAGACATCACGCAGAAGGGAGACAGCAGATGAAAAACATATGGATCGCACTGGGACTGTGTGTGTCAGTGGTCATTGCAGGCTGTGGTGGCGGAACGCCTGAAATCAAAGAGGATCGGCTGACCGTCGGAAAGGTCCAGGGTGAAATCAAAGTCGGCATGGCAGCGTCTCAAGTCGCGGAACTCCTCGGCTCGCCGAATATCGTGACGACGGATGAGAAACGTCGCGAGGTCTGGATGTACGACAAGGTTTCAACCGATCGGGTCGACACCTCCAGCTCTTCCTTTGCCGGGCTGATCATCCTGGGTGCCAATTCACGCAGCAGTTCCAGCTCGCAGCGCCAGCGCACCCTGACCATCATCATCAAGTACGACGAAGAGAAGAAGGTTCGCGATTTTGCCTACAACTCCACGCAATTCTAAGTGGGAGATCGTAGGCAGGCTAGGCAACCTGATAGGGGGAATCTGCCTGGCCACGGTCATGCTACTGGCAGGGTGTGTCACGCATACTGAGCCAGCCGAATTGTTTCAGCTGACGGCAGAATCATCCATGCACCGGGCGATGCAGACCCGATTCTTTGAGACACCCAACGAAAAAGAGCTGTTGTCGGCGTCGGCCGCTGTACTCCAAGATCTCGGGTTTCAAGTCGAGGAGAGCGTGCGCGAGGTTGGGTTTCTGCGTGCCACGAAAGAGCGCAGCGCGCGGGAATATGGCCAATATATCCAACGGGCTCTGTTCTTAATCCTCTCGCTTGGAAAACTACTCGCCCCGGTGGATCTGCATCAGAAGATCGCCGCAGGATTGATCACCAGACCGCTCAACCAGGACGCCACCAGACAGGAGGTCCGTATCGTGTTCTACCGCGTCATATGGAAAGGTGACGGACAAACCGACAACCAATACATTCCACCGGGCCAACAGTATATGGAAATGATCCGGGACCCGGAAATTTACCAGCAATTTTTCGCTAAGCTCTCCAAAGCCGTGTTTCTGGAAGCGCATTCCATATGATTGAACGAAGACGAGGATCTATGACCGATATGCGAAGTGTATGGGGAGGCCTGCTCATCGTCGGAAGTCTCCTGCTCTACGGCTGTTCTACCCCACCAACCCCACAAGATCTCCTCGCGCCGACCGATGCGCAACTCAAGATCCGCAGCCTCCAGACGCGAACCTTCGAGGTTAAAGATCGGAACGTTGCCATACGTGGAGTCATCGCGTCGCTCCAAGACCTCGGGTTCATCATCGAGCGCGCCAATGAACCGCTCGGGCTCGTGACGGCTGCACGATTCGCCGAGCCCAACTATTACGACGTGATCAGCGTCACCGTCACTGTGCGCCAGGACACGAAAGACCGTCTGACCATCCGCGCAAACGCGATCTACAACAACAAGCCCATCGACGACCCCAAGGTGTATCAGAATTTCTTTGCCGCCCTCGAGCGCTCGCTGTTTCTGACAAAGGAGTAAGGGTTCCCACCATGGCGCCTCCGGCCCTGAGACATGCCGCAATGCAAAGCGCTGTGGGCGCCGCGCTTCTCTCCACGCTCCTGATCCACGGCTGTGCTCCCTACGAATCACGGCATCAAAACCAATGGAACTCGCGGGAACAGATCTGGTTGTCGGAAACAAGCCAGCTCAAGGTCCGGGCTGCACAATCACGAGCATTCGACACCACGGACCGCCGGCGGATGTTTGAAGCCATCATTTCTACCATGCAGGATCTGGACTTTAACGTGGAAGTCTTGGATGAAGAGCTGGGGATTATCTCCGGGAAGAAGTTTATCGAAATTGAACAACCCTACGGCATAGACCCGTCCTATCTCCTCTATCGTCCGGATACCCTCCTCCTCCTGACGCGCAATTTTCACACATGGGGCCCGTTCCACCACCGCAGTAATCTCGTGCGTTTCACCGCCACGATTCGCTCTCGAGGAGACTCCCAACTCATCGTCCGGGCCAGCGCACAGTTCTACTTGCAGGCCGCCGAAGAACCAGGCCCGTATCAGCAATTCTTCCGCGCACTGGAACAAGCCATCTTTCTGCAGGGCCACTCCTTGGAATAACCCGCAGACCGGCACGCCCGATCAGCGATCAACGTCCCACGCATCGCTCGTATCTCGCCCTCATCATTCTCACGTCTCAGCGCATCATTTAGGCCTCCTGCATCCGCACGAACTGGCGTGCGGCGATCAGGTCCTGCCTGGTACAGAGCTGCTTCTCACGCAATAGATGCTCCAACGCGGCAATCCTGGCAGTCATCTCCGGCAACACGATATCAATTTGTTCACGCAGATCTTGCAGTCGTTGGCCCAGGCCGGAATCTCTTCGCTTCTTGACGGATCCCTTCTTGGGACGACTAACGACTCGACCTTGCACCAGCTTCCGTGGAACGATTCTCTTAACTGACATGGTTCCCTCCCTGGCAGACTTCGAAGTGGCGAAAACACCTTAAATGTGTGGGTTTTACCGATTGATTTCCTAGCAATTCCTCTTACGTTGTGCATAAGTGTAATCTTCTGCGCGGCACCCCACAATGCGATATTCCATTCAAGTAAAAAATTCGCGCAGAGCGAAGGAATAACTATTGCTTGTGGGAAAGCGAAAAAATTGTTCGTCAAGCCACTAAATATAGTGGGTCTATCTAAGAAGGCACAATGCCCATTTTTCAGGCAAACAGCTGACAGGACTCTCCAATGAAGCCTTTTCTCAATCGACATCGCTGTCATGCACAGGGTTATCCACAGAAGTTGGGGAACACCGCATTAGGACCATCTGCACTTAACGCGAGGTAGAGCCGCACGGGCGACCGGCCAGATATGTCGGCCTCCGCTATACGCTCTCATATCTTGGCCTTTACATTTTCCCTCCCCTTGAAAGGCAAGATGATTTCTCCAGGGGAAATCGGTATTCTTTACCGCCAACGAACGCCCCACAGCCAACCCGTCCCGAACAGGACGATGTCGCACACCAGGAGAATAATTCAGCAGGATGCTAAAAAAGGCCGTTCAGCAAGGCCGCAGATGAGTCGAAACCGGAGGCGTACCCTCTGGGGTACGTTGAGGATTTCGATGAGCCGAGAACGATGCTAGCGGGCTTTTTCAGCATCCTGCTAAAGGAAGGGAATCCATGAGTTCGACCACAGGCATCTCCCCATCACGCCAATTTAGAACGCTTCTCTTGTCGGAGCAATTGGAATTCATCTGTGAAGCCCATAACGGCCTCAGCGCAAAAATCGTCCAAGAGGCCGGCTTTCGAGGTATTTGGGCCAGCGGCCTCTCCATTTCTGCGCAATTCGGCGTACGTGACAACAACGAAGCCAGCTGGACTCAAGTCCTGGAAAATCTGGAATTCATGTCCGATGCGACGACGATTCCAATTCTTCTCGATGGCGATACAGGCTACGGCAACTTCAACAACATGCAGCGGCTGGTCCGCAAATTAGAGCAACGCAAAATCGCCGCGGTCTGCATCGAGGACAAGCTCTTTCCCAAAACGAACAGCTTCATCAAGGGCGGTGCCCAACCCATGGCGGACATGCATGAATTCTGCGGCAAGATCAAGGCAGGCAAAGACGCGCAGACCGATCCGGACTTTTCTATCATCGCCCGCGTGGAAGCCTTCATCTGCGGCTGGGGACTCACGGAAGCCTTACGACGCGCCGAGGCCTATCACCAGGCAGGGGCAGACGGCATCCTCATTCACAGTGCCCTTTCGGTGCCAGATGAGATCCTGGCGTTCAAACAGGAATGGAATAATCGCTGCCCTGTTGTGATCGTGCCCACCAAATATTACGCCACACCCACCGATGTGTTTCGCCAACATGGCTTTTCCATGGTGATCTGGGCCAACCACATGCTGCGGACTGCCGTCGCTGCCATGCAGAAAACCGCGCGGACTCTCATGGAGGATGAACACCTGCTCTCCATTGAAGACAAAGTCGCATCGGTCTCCGAAATTTTCCGCCTACAAAATGCCGCAGAACTGCAAGACGCCGAAGATCGTTACCTCCCCAAAGGCGCTGAAGATACCTGTGCCATCGTGCTGGCCGCCTCCCGAGGAAAAGAACTGGGAGAACTCACCGAACAGCAACCCAAAACGATGGTCAACATCCAGGGCACACCGATTCTCTCCCACATTGTCGACGCGTATAACGCTGTCGGCATCAAGGATATTGTGGTGGTCCGGGGGTATAAAAAAGCAGCCGTCAACCTGCCCAACCTGACCTATGTCGATAACGACGACTTTGCAGATACCGGCGAGTTAGATTCACTCTTGAAAGCCCTTCGATCCCGGAAAGGACCGGCACAGAGCACAGTCATTTCCTACGGCGACGTACTGTTCAACAAGTATATTCCGCAATCTCTCTGTCAGGAAACAGATGACTGCGTGATTTTCGTCGACAGCAACTGGCAGGAGCAGAGCAGCTATGCCCGTCTCGGCGGCTTTACTGAATGCACCATTCCCAATTCGA
Source organism: Nitrospira sp. (assembly GCA_005116945.1). Classification (GTDB taxonomy): domain Bacteria; phylum Nitrospirota; class Nitrospiria; order Nitrospirales; family Nitrospiraceae; genus Palsa-1315. Next base: position 185,677 of record SWDH01000031.1, on the reverse strand, counting down.
GAAGAGCCTTTAACGCCAAGATCTATCTCAAGCAATTGGGAGACAACCTCCCCAAGGAATCCATCCACGGGGTCTGGATGGGCTTCCTCAAAGTCTCACCCAGTACGGCTACCGTCATCACCGACATCATCGCGGAGCTGTTGGCCAAGCCAGCCAACCGCAAAGCCGGTATCCCCCAACTGCTCCAAGAACTCTTGAAACGGCAATATCCCATCCGTGTGCTCTATACAGCCGGTCACTGGCTCGACATCAATAGTATCGAGGATGTGGTCGAGGCGGGGAATTTTTAGTCGAATGCCCTAGTCTGTCTGGCCTGGTTTGTTTGACTCCCCTGAAACCCAGTAGGAGTCATGTCCTCCCTCGCATGACGACTGATCGTTTTATGGAGAACCAGACAATTCATAATTAGAGGTCAAATGAGACAGCGCGTTGTGTTCATTGATGTCGATGACACGCTCGTTCGATCGGTTGGGGCGAAGCGCATTCCTATGCCGAATGTCATCGCTCGAATCCGCGAACTACATGCGCAGGGTGTGGCGCTTTACCTGTGGAGTTCTGGCGGCGCAGACTATGCACGCGCGTCAGCTAAGGAGTTCGACATTGAGCATTGCTTCCTCGCCTTTCTGCCAAAACCGGATGTTTATCTCGACGATCAGCCTATCAGCGAGTGGCCGTTCTGCACGCATGTGCGCCCCGCCAACGCGGCCGATGCCTAACTAGTGTAGTGTCTCAGTAATATCTTTCCAATATTGGTTGGTTCTGGTATCGTCTGGGGTATGTGGAACCCAACCGACTCGTTGCCGATGACGGGAGAACAGAAACAGATGTTGGAAGCATGGATGCGGGCGAAGACCAGTCCCCAGCGGGTTGTGCTGCGGTCGCGGATCTGCCTGCTGGCGGCCGAGGGGCTCTCCAATAACGCGATTGCCCATCGCTTGGAGACCTCGCGTCCCACCGTGCTGCTGTGGCGGAAACGGTTCAACGAAGCGGGACCATCGGGTCTGTCCGAGGATGCCCCGCATGGGCCCAGTGCCCACCGCCTGTCGGCCCGAAAAGTCCGAGCCATCGTGGAGGCCACCCTGCACACGACGCCGCCAGATGCGACCCACTGGAGCACGCGGACCATGGCGCACGCCCAGGGAGTCAGCCATGCCAGCGTAGCGCGGATCTGGGACGCGCACGGCTTGCAACCGCACCGGATCGAAACGTTCAAGCTGTCGAAGGACAAGCGGTTTGTGGAGAAGATGACGGATGTGGTGGGCGTCTACCTCAACCCCCCGGATAAGGCGGTGGTGCTGTGCGTGGATGAAAAATCGCAGGTCCAAGCGTTGGATCGGACACAACCGGGCTTGCCGATGAAGAAAGGGCGATGCGGCACCATGACGCATGACTACAAGCGCCACGGCACCACCTGCCTGTTCGCGGCGCTCAATGTGCTCGACGGCACTGTCATCGGCACCTGTTATCCGCGTCATCGCCACGAGGAGTTTCTGAAGTTCCTGCGCACCATCGACCGCGACACGTCGCCAGGGCAGGCCCTCCACTTGATCTTGGACAATTACGGGACGCACACCCACCCCAATGTCAAGAAGTGGCTGGCGAAACATCCACGATTTCATCTGCACTTTACCCCGACGAGTGCCTCGTGGCTGAACCTCGTCGAGCGGTGGTTCGGTGAGATCACGCGCAAGCGCATTCGGCGCGGCGTCTTCACGAGCGTGCCGGAGTTGGTCGCGGCGATCGACGAGTTCATTCGGCTCAATAACAAGACCCCCAAGCCGTTCATGTGGACCAAAACCGTCGACGATATTATGAAGAAGATCACCCATTGTAAAGCCGTGATTGAGACACCACACTAGC
>SWDH01000031.1:173117-183717 GCA_005116945.1 Nitrospira sp. | reverse complement strand
GCACATTCACCTGTCGCTACGAAGAGAGCGAAGATCTGCTCCGAGCGAACTGGCAGAGCTAACCGTCTGTATGAGCCGGGCAATTGGACAGCCTGCTGAGCGAAGCGTATGATGACTCATCGTATGATCCCGTAATCACGCTGCATCATACGGACAGGGAGAACCGGGCCATGGCTTCGGTACTTTCCTCTCATGCGGCTTCTTTCCACTTCTCCAGCGATCCTCACGACCAGCTGACTCAATCGTCACGCGCAAACCACAGGTTCCACTTCCCGGCCTCTCTTCCAGGCTCCACATTAACAATCGAACTGATCCGCTTGCCCATTGCTACGTTTGTGACTTCTCTTATCTGCAATGCACATCACCTCTTCGTGGAGCCACGGCTGATGACGCCGGCGTGCCCATGGGGAAACCAAGGAGGTTTCTATGAAAGCCTTCAGCAAGTTGCGACAGGGAGCTCTCATGCTGGTGCTGGGGGTTGGCATCGCCGGCTTCGCCGGACCGAGCAGCGCAGCGACGGATGGGACTTCATTCAATCTGCCCGTCGAAACGGTGGCGGACTATCTGTATGCCCTGATTGAAGCAGATCGTGAAGTGTATACGAAGCACGTCGTTGAACGGCTGCAGAACAAAGGGGTGGTCGTGGCCTCGGAGAACTGGGAGGAGAAAAATACGCTGCCTCTCCCGGCTCAGTTCCTGATGGAATCCGGCCGCGTCGTAGCCAAAAAGGGGCTCGGGATATTATGAAGAAGATCACCCATTGTAAAGCCGTGATTGAGACACCACACTAGCATATAGAGACGGGATCAACAACGGTCAGGTTGTCCCATTTGTCAAACCGTTGATCCACTTTGAGCAGGGCAATTGGACAGCTTGCTGGCCGAAGCGTATGATGATTCATCGTATGCTTCAGTGGTCACGCTGTCTCATACTGACTGGGAGAACCGAGCCATGGCTTCGGTATTTTCCTCCCATGCGACTTCCTTCCACTACTCCAGCGATCCTCACGACCAGCTGACTCAATCGCCTCACGCAAGTCACTGTTTCCACTCCCCTCACCTCTTCATGGAACCGCGGCGAGGACGCCGACTGGTCCACAGAGAAAAACCAAGGAGGTTTCTATGACATCCTCCAACAAGTTCGGACGGGGAATTCTTATACTGGTGCTCGGATTGTGCATCACCGGCTTCGTCTGGCCGAGTAGCGCGATGGCGGGAGAGACATCTGTAAGTCTGCCTGTCGAAACGGTGGCGGACTATCTCTACGCGGTGATTGAAGCGGACCGTGAGGTCTACACCAAGCACGTCGTTGAACGGATGCAAAGCAAAGGAGTGGTCGTGGCCTCGGAAAACTGGGAGGAAAAGAATACCCTGCCGCTCCCGGCTCAATTCCTGATGGAATCAGGCCGTGTCATGGGACGAAAAGGCACTGGCGTACAGTATCGATTGATCAGCCTCTGGCCGATCAACAAACGGAATGTCGCTCGAAGCGAGTTCGAAAAGGAAGGCCTGGGCACCATTCTCACTCACCAGAACAAACCCTATACCGGTTTTGTGAAGGAAGGAGGAGCCCGTTACTTCCAGGCCGTCTATCCGGATCTTGCCGTGACCCAGGCCTGCATCGGCTGCCATAATTCCCATCCGGACAGCCCCAAACGGGACTTCAAGATCAACGATGTCATGGGGGCAATTGTGATTAGTATTCCGGTGAAATAGCTATACACGGTGGGGGATAACTCTTGACTTGAAGAGGGCCGACCTCCCTGGACAATCCCTCCGGGGAGACACCCCTCTCGACATCTCACGCGGGGAGTTGCCCCGCCTGAAGGCCCTGCGCACATCTCTCGCGTGATGACTGTGCAATGTGGCTATGAACAGTCATGAATCATGCGGGTTCGTCGCCTCATTTATTGATTGGAGCAAGCGACTGTCCGTTCTGCGACATACACTTCCAAAACGTAAATCTCTCCCTGTCGATGCCGACTGTGTTGACGATACCTCCAGCTGCATTCGCGCTGAAATGACCACCCGGCACTTCTCTGTCGACCGTCTGTACGCATTGATCAACCATCCGTTTGAGATCATCCCGTTGTGTGTCTGAGGGGTTTGGAACGAAGGGCACCGTTTTGAAAGACTTCTTATCTGATTCCCCTCCAATCTGTGGCTCTGCAACACTCCTCATCGCCAGGCTGAGTACCAGGCACATCCATGCAGCAATCGAGAAGAGAAGAATACGGTGAGATGTTGTCACGTTACATGAGCCTCCCCGACAGGCCGCAATCGCTCATTACACAAGCAGTCACTAGGGTTTTTTCACACACCGAAACCCAGGGAGGTACAAGCTCCGGAACGACGGAGGGTCCCAGTACCGATCCGATGATCGCAGATTTTTCGCGCTGCTGTTCCAGGCTCCACCACGGATGACTTTGAATCCACCTGTCGGCAATCCTTCGGGATTCTGTTGCGGACTGTTCTTAAAATAGTCGGTGTCGTACCAGTCGCTGACCCATTCCCAGACGTTCCCAGCCATATCATAGACACCATAGAAACTTTTACCTTTTTCAAACGACCCTACCGGTGACAATGCCTCTAAATCGTTCGTGCCATATTTCCCATAGTTCGCATGGAGCGATGACGGAGAATCGTTCCCCCACGGATAGACACGGCCATCCGTGCCTCGTGCCGCCTTCTCCCACTCCGCCTCAGTCGGCAAACGTTTGCCGACTGACTTACAATAGGCAGCCGCATCCGCCCAATCTACCCCCATGACCGGACGCTTGTGGTATTTCGTTTGGTTCATCTTCTCCCAACTTGGAGGTAGATGGCCTCCCCCGGACCGCAGAAAATCCCCATACTCTCCTACCGTCACTTCATAGACATCAATAGAAAAGCTATCCACGATGACCTTATGCGCCGGTCGTTCGTCTGCATCACCATCCTCACTCCCCATCGTAAATTCTCCCGCCGGTATCACCACCATGGAGCCTAGCGGCGGTTTCGACACTATCGGATTCTCCTGACTCTGTTTCTGCTGCGTGTCCAACCCATTCGCCCCCTTCACGTCAGGTGGCGCAGCCAACGCCGTATTCGCCGCGAGCCCGAGCAAGGCTATCAGTACAAGCATCCGTCTCATGAACCGCCTCCGCTTTTTCCTGAAAAAACCATGACACCTCTCCCTCGCAACTTCCAATGGGCGGGAACTATAAAGCCTCGCGCCTCAGAAAAACAACCGGATACGACCCTAAAATTTCTACGCCGCGTCTACGTCTTGCAATCCGTTCGCCCCTAAGAAGCGAACGGGTTGCAGGAAACAACACATCCTGATGAAAAGTACGAACGAAGAAGCCAGGAGCATGAGGCTGTTAACTCTTCGCGCACCGGAACCCGTTGAGCCCCTGGTCTGTCGGCGAAATGAGACTCCGATTCGAGGAACGCATCGCCCGGGGATTGCTGTTCCATGCACCGCCACGGACCGCCCTGGTCCCACCCGTCGAGGGTCCTGTCGGATTCTTCGGCGGGCTGATCTTATAATAGTTATAGTCGTACAAATCACTGACCCATTCCCAGACATTCCCGGCCATGTCATAAATGCCATAGGGACTCTTGCCCGCTTCAAACGAGCCCACCGGCGCCAATACGGCGTGATTATTCCACTCCTGTTTCCCGAAATTCGCATGAAGCGGCGTCGGAGCCTCGTTACCCCACGGATAGGTACGGCCATCTGTTCCCCGTGCCGCCTTCTCCCACTCCGCCTCTGTCGGTAATCGCTTGCCGACCCATTTGCAGTAGAAGGACGCTTCCGTCGAATCGATATTGGCAACCGGACGCTTCTGATTCGACGACTGGTTCAGCGTCTTCCAGTCTGAAGGCAGTTCGATTCCTTTCGCCTGGAGGAATGCCGCATATTGCCCTACCGTCACTTCATACACATCCATGGAAAATGTATCCACATAAACCTTGTGCTCTGGTTGTTCATCTGAATCTCCCGCAGCACTTCCCATCGTGAACTCTCCCCCCGGCACCACCACCATTGCCCCCTCAGGCGGTTTGGCCGACGCAGGCATCTCTTGACTCGGTTTCTGCACTGGAACTAATTCCTTCGCAGCCTTTTCGACAGGTGGAGCGGCCATTGCCGGGGAAACCGCGAGCCCAAGCAACGCCACCAACACAAGTGTCTTTTTCATGAACCGCCTCCGCGTTTATTGAAGAAATTCGTGACACCAGACCCACACATATCCAATGGACAGAAACTATAAAGCTTCGGACCTCAAAAAAACAACCGCGTCAGGTCACGCGCTCCCTCCGTTGAGCCAAACAATGGAAAGGTAGTCGAAATACAATTATCGTGATGTCTCAGACATACCACGGCCAAGTAATTTACATGGTGATTGCGGCCCAGAGCTTCACGACGACCCAGAGGACTGCTGCAATCGAGAGCAGCAGAAGCACGATGGTGCCACCGATGATGCCGGCCACATAGAGTCTGGCCTGTTGTGTTTCTCGATAGGGTTGCGTCGCGGCTCTCCGCAGTAATTCCGCATTCCGCGCATGACTCCGAAACCAAATGGAAAAGAGATCGCCGAGGATCGGGATCGCACCGACGGTTCCATTGATCAAAAGATTCAGGCTCATCCGTGTGATGACGATCTGCGGCACACGAAGCCGCGCAGCCAAGATCAGGATGACGGTTCCGATAAGATTGGCAATCATGTCACCGATGCCGGGGATCAATCCGAGCAACGGATCGAGTCCTATATAGAAGGGCGTGCCGGGAATTTTGACCGTGGTATCCAGAATCTTGGCTAAGAATTCAGCCGTGGCCACCATGGCGTCTCGCTGAGAATCGGGAGATGGAGACTTTCGAGGGAGACGGGTGACCTGGTCAGCCACGATGTGATCGAGCAGCCTGTTCTTTGAGCCAGCAGCGGTCCATCACGACAAGCAGGCCGGATGCTCGAGCACGAACGGCTGCTTGCTCGTTGCTGATTCCTTCTTGCATCCAGATGGCTTTGACGCCATGCGCAATGGCTTCCTCAACAATCGGGAGCACGTCTTCGGATTTCCTGAAGATATTCACGAGATCAATGGGCTCGGGCACAGCACCCAGCGAAGGATAGGCCTTTTCGCCAAGGACGTTCGTCTCGTTCGGATTTACCGGAATGATTCGATGGCCGTGACTCTGCATATAGGCCGCCACGTGATAAGATGGCCGAGCCGGATTCGAGGACAGCCCTACCACGGCAATCGTACGGCAATCTCGTAGAATTTCATCGATGATCATAGTCAACTGGTTAGACATGCTTCAGTCCCCTCAACAGATGATGTAGACCGTATCATGAGTGGAATAGCTTGGACAATTCTCTCATAAGTCTGGAAGAATCTGGCCCTTGACGATATGAGTAAGACAGGTCCTATACCATTGACGTTCCAGCCTGGTGCAGTACTCTATTGATGGAGGTCTCTATGCGCGCGCGGTCGATTGGCTCCGGTGACACCCTCGTGAGGCGGCTGATCCTCATCTCGTTCCTTCTGCTTCCCTGGCCTGTTTTCGCAGAGGATGGAGCGGCACTTCCCCTCTCAAAGATCGTCCTCTACTCAAGCGGCGTGGGGTATTTTCAACATGACGGCACCGTGAGCAACCGAACGCAACTCGACCTACGCCTCCACGTGAACCAGATCAACGACATGCTGAAAAGTCTCGTCGTGCAAGACTTCGGTGGCGGCAAAGTCTCAACCGTCACCTACGGCTCACGCGATCCCGTCACCAAGACACTCGGAAGCTTCAGTGTCAACTTGAACGGCAATCCCACCCTAGGACAAATCCTGACTCAAGTCCGAGGGGAGCCAGTTGAAGTCACTGCACCCAATCCTATTGTCGGCACATTAATTGGCGTGGAGAAAAAAACAGAGTCCATCGGCGAAGGCTCACAACACCGTCTCATCGAACAAGAATATGTCACGCTCCTGACAGAGGATGGATTCCGCTCGCTCTCGCTGGCAAGCATACAGCGAATCAAGTTGACCAATCCGACGTTGAACGCTGAACTGCATCAGGCGCTGGCCACACTCGCGACGAATCACGATGCACAGAAAAAGACGGTCTCGATCACCTTCGACGGCGCCGGTAACCGCCAAGCCCGTATCGCCTACCTGACGGAAACCCCGGTCTGGAAGACCAGCTATCGACTCGTCTTAGATGAAGACAACGCTCCTTACCTGCAAGGCTGGGCCATTGTGGAAAATCAAACTCCACAGGATTGGAACAACGTCAAGCTGTCACTTGTTTCGGGACGGCCCATTTCCTTCACCATGGATCTGTATCAACCGCTCTACAACCCACGGCCGGTCGTACAGCCTGAGCTCTACGCCAACCTCAAACCCCAGACCTACGGCGATGCCATGGACGAACTTAAACCAATGGCCTCTCCCTCTCCAGCCCGAAGCGACAGGAAGAACGAGCGCGTGCTCGGGAAAATGTCCCAAGGGGCCGCAGGAAATACGGCCAATACTCCAGCCGCGTCCGCTCTCTCCGCTGAAATGGATATGGGAACCTTGGAAGAAGGTGTCACACCCATGGCAATGGCTGAAGACAAGGGCGAGCTCTTCGAATATCGTATCGACCAGCCAGTGACCCTCGCCAAGCATCAGAGCGCGCTGCTGCCTATCATTGGCCAAACACTCCAGGGGCAAAAAGTATCGCTCTACAACCAACACGTCAATGCCAAACATCCACTGAATGGGTATCGGCTGAACAACACCTCGGCGCTTCATCTGATGCAAGGCCCCATTACACTCTTCGACAACGGCACCTATGCTGGCGATGCACGCATCGAAGATCTTCCTCCAGGACAAGATCGGCTGATCAGCTATGCACTCGATCTCAAGACCGAGGTGGAACCTACATTCGACGGAGGCACGCAAGAACTTGCCACCGTCTCGCTGAAGAAGGGCACGATGCTCATCTCACGCCGTGTGGTCGAAGACCGCACGTATCTCGTGAAGAACCGCGACACGAAAGCGAAGACCATTCTGATCGAACAGCCCTATCGTGCAGACTGGAAACTTGCCGAACCAAAGCAATCGACTGAACGGACGCGCGATCTCTATCGCTTTAGTCTTGCAGTTGACCCAGGGAAAAGCGCAACGCTCCGCGTCAAGGAAACACTCCCCATTCAGGAATCAATCCTCTTGATGGATAGCGGCATCGATCAGATCGCCTATTACCAGCAAGCGAAGGAGGTCAGCTCAAAAGTGAAGGAGGCCCTCCAACGAGTGGTGCTATTACGCAGTAAACTAGACGATGTACGTGCCCAACGAACGCGCCTGGACCAGCGAACCGCCGAGATCACCGCAGAACATGCTCGCATCCGCGAGAACATGCAGCGACTCCAGCAGAACTCCGATCTCTACAATCGCTATGTCAAGAAGTTAGACCAGCAGGAGACCGAGCTGGACAGCCTGCGCAAGGACATTGAACGTCTCAAAAACACCGAGGATGAATATCGGCGGGAATTACAGAACTACATGATGAGTCTGGATGTCAGCTAATTCTATTGGCTGAAAAACCTTTGGACATCAGCTATCGGTGCGCATCCGACCAGAAGATAATCCTCCGGCGAGACGATGAGGGGAACTCCAGCCTGGCCTGTGAGATGCCAAGCCGCTTCCCACTCGTGAGCCACCCGGCGATCTTCACTGTCGATCATACCCATGCTCTCTAGTGAGGCTCCTACCTGCTCGACCAGTCGGCTAATGACCTCCGGATCAGAGATGTCCTTACCTTCACACCAGAAGGCCCGATAGGTCTCACGCACAAACGTCATCGCATGCGATGGGTCGTGCCGGAGGAGTGCCACCGCTTGCTCAATCGCTAGCTTCGTATTGGGCTTACCAGGAGGGAGCGCAATAGGCAGGCCTGGCGCCAGTCGCTGCACGACCGTCACTTCCTGGCGCAGTTCCGCACCCAACGAACCCTGCCACGGTTTCATGGGACGAGGCAAATGTGAGGCATGCTGCACCCCACGCCATTCACAGCGCGTGAGCACGTTCATCTCGTATAGCCGTTCGTGCATGGCATAACAGAACGGACAGTTGAAGTCGCTATACAGAATGCTACGCTTTTCATTCACTGTGTCTTTTCTCCTTTGGACTCCGGCAACCTTATCTTCTAGACGGATATGGTACCGATGAGCTCGAGCAAAATCCACAATCAAAACTGACGATCACATATTCTCTTAATAGGTACCGCATCTATGAAGAGCAGATCGTTGGCGAAAATCCTGGCAACGATTTAGCTGTGTCGGAAGTCTGGCTATGCGAGGAGACGTTCTATTTTTGCGCGGAGGGTTGGAAGCGTTATTGGCTTCGTCACGACGTCATCCATTCCGGCTTCTCGGCACTTTTGTTCGTCCTCCGATGACCCATGACCGGTGAGGGCAATGATGGGTAGACGGTTGGTCGTGCTTTGCTCTTGCCGCCTGATCTCTTGTGTCGCTTCATAGCCGTTCATCTCCGGCATCTCGCAGTCCATCAACACAGCGTCGTAGACAACTTTGGCGATGGAATCCAGCGCTTCTCGGCCGTTCCGTGCCACCTCCGCATGGCATCCAAGCTTCTGTAGAAACTTACATGCCACAACTTGATTGATCTCATTATCGTCTACGACAAGAATCTTGAGCGGTGTGATACGGTCCACCATCGATGCCATAGGTGGCGTCACAACCTGAGCAGATGTCGTCCGCTGAATCGCAGGCAATAGACGTGTGAAATACGTAAAGGAACTACCCTCTCCTGGCGTGCTCTCCACCATCATGGCTCCGCCCATGAGCTCAACCAGTTGGCAACAGATCATCAAGCCCAGCCCGGTTCCCCCGAATCGTCTGGCCGTCGATTCCTCTGCCTGGACATACGCGCCGAATAATCGCGCTTGCTGCTCCGCGGTGATGCCGATACCTGTATCCTTCACCGTCCAGTGGAGAACCACGGCGTCTGAATTGTCCAGATTCGACGGCATGGTCTTCACGGAGATGTGAATCCTGCCCCGCTCGGTAAACTTGACGGCGTTCCCAACCAGATTAAACAGAATTTGCCGCAGGCGAACCGGATCACCTCGTAAGATAGCGGGGATGTCCGGCGCCACTTGAACCTGAACGAGCAACCCTTTCTTCTTCGCCGATTCCGACGTCAGCGTCATGACATCCGCAATGAGAGGCGTGATCTCAACATCGGCAACTTCCAATGACATCTTTCCCGCTTCGATCTTTGAGAAGTCGAGAATATCGTTCACGAGCACTAAGAGCGACTCAGCCGACCGGTGCATGGTTTCCAATAACTGCCGTTGTGGATCGGTGAGAGCGGTGTCCTGAAGCAGTTGGGTGCACCCCAAGACGCCGTTCATCGGGGTGCGTAATTCGTGACTCATCGTGGCCAGGAAGATTGCCTTCGCACGGGCTGACTCTTCCGCAGCCTCTTTCGCACGACGCAATTCCACATCAGCAGTAATATCGATTCCATAGGCTCGGACCTGCCTCACGTCTCCTAGTGGAAAAAAGGACCAAGCTATCACCCAATTTTCAACACGATGTTCCAACCGAACAGTGGGTTGCTGCGACTCTAAACAATGATGCAACACGCCCGACAAGTTCGGCGGAAATACGGCTCCCACTTCCCCCTGAACGGAAGTGCTACGATTGAGGAATTCCACCATCGCGGTATTGGCGTAGAGCATGTTACCGTGTTCGTCAAACTCCACAATCGGATTCGGCGCATCCTCTGCAAGTTTGGCCACTCGTTGAGTTTCTCGCTCCACCTCACGTTTCTCCGTCAGATCTCGACACACCACAATGGCTCCGATGCATTCCAAGCCTTGACACCTGGGCCAGAACATTGCAGAAATTTCAATCCTAGCACCACCGGCTCGGATCCACTGATGAGACGAAACCATTGTAACTTCACCGGTTGCTACGGTGTGCTCCAATGGACAACTGGGATGTCTTTTCTCCGTTGAAGAACGGCATCCCACCAATTCATGAAACGCTACGCCGATGACATCCTGATGCTGGCCCACAAGTTGCTGCGCCACGGGGTTGAGAGACAAGATCCGTCCAGCTCGATCGGTCACAAACATCGCTTCTCCCGATGACTCGAGAATGAGAAACGTGTCTTCACGGGTAGGCAGCCATGACACACTCCCCATTGGGGTGGGATCAGGGATATAGCCGCCGGACACGTTCATGCGGCCACCTGCCGGAGAACACCTTCGACATCAAGACCCTCTCGATGGTAATCCCGCACATCGCGAATCGTCCGTCCCCCCTCCGGTTCACGCACTAAATCCAAGAGAACAGGTGGGGAACATGGCCTACCGGACTGGTCTCTGCAGATATACAGAAGCGGCAGGTGAGCTTTCCCCGGTGTGATGGCCCCGACAACAGCGAGCTCCCCGGAACTTAACGCCACCACGCTGTACAATGGATACACGCCGAGGGCCCGAATCAAATACGACACACCATTCGAAAGCTCTTCATCGGTTCGGTATCTTTGGTAGAGCTGTGATAGCGCCTGATTTGAGGACATGGGGGTAAGACCGGTCTGTCCAGTGA
>SWDH01000031.1:153312-173017 GCA_005116945.1 Nitrospira sp. | reverse complement strand
GTACAAAGCCTGTTGGGCCGGTGGCATTGTTTTCGGTCGTTTTACAATATTCCTGGGTAAGCGAGTGAGCCCGATGTCATGCAGCAACCCACCCACCCCCAATTGCTGCAACCGTTCACGAGGAAAGTTCAAGGCCTGCCCAAGAATCAAAGACAGGGTACACACGCTCAAACCATGTTCGTGAATCGTGGGGTCGGGTTGTCGCAATCCTAACACGGCATAACAAGCGGCTTGCCGATCAAGGATGTCCCCAATGATCTCATCGATGAGCTGGCACGCGACATCATACTCTACAAGCCCTGTCCGACGTGTCTGCTCATAGAGGCTATCCAAACGCTTGACCCATTCAGCACGACGCTGTCGTGCTTTGGAAAAGTTCTCAGCAAGGATCATCGCGGAAGGCAGCGACGGTGTTGCTGCCAAAGGAGCAATCGAGTCGGCGAGCGCAGGAGGCTCAATACGAATCGTCTCAACCAACTCAACTGGAGAGGATTCATGGTCGACAACATCCAGCCCGAGGCCTGTGTCGATCGTCACTTCGGTGATTCCAGCCCGCCGAAGAGCCTCGATTTCTGATTGGTCCTTGATCCTGAACTTATGGCGGAAAAATGGCGTCTGCAACCATGATCGATCTACACCGATCAGATACATACCAACCGTAAGACGTGTGATTGGAATCGTCCGTTGGGCCACGAGTCAGATCCGGATGAGTAATACGTGCATATAGCCCTACTCTATCGGCAAACATGCCATGAATCTTCAATTCCATTCTCACGGTCAGAAGAGATCATTCTTCGATTGTATTCGTTGAAGTCGATTCTCACAGGTTGATCTCCACTCCATAGCGCCAGTCGAAAATCAAGTTCTCCGTTCAATCGACCGATATATATGCCGACAGGGCGCAACAGGCTACCCCGCCAAGTCGTTAGAGGCGACGACTGACACAGACGCTCATGGAGGTACCCCATGATGTCCACTATTCACTCGATCCTTTCAGGGCTCGGGGCCTATGCGAAACAAATTGAGGTCTCGGCAAATAATGTGGCCAACGTCAATACCGACGGATTCAAGAAATCGCACACGGAGCTTATCTCTGTGGAAACCGGAGGCGTGCTTCCTGTTGTTCGAAAAGACAACTCTGCCGGACCTACAGTTTTACGCGATCGCGGCTATGGTCCAACCCAGGTGGAATTGTCGAACGTCGATCTCGGCGAAGAAACCGTCGTGCAGATCATCGGGCAACGAGGATTTGAAGCCAACCTGCAAGTCTTAAAGACTGCGGACGACATGCTGGGCAGCATTCTTGATATCAAGCAATAGCCGCCCTCTCCAGTCGACAGGAGGCAGGAAACCTATGCGTAGCATTCCCCTCAGGCAGTATGGTATGTCGAGCCCATGGCCGCTTCACGCGTTCTACTCCTGACCCCTCCGCTTACTCAGCTGAATACTCCCTATCCATCGACCGCGTATCTCACAGGGTTTCTCCGTGGCCACAGAATTGAAGCCTCCCAAGCCGACCTCGGTATTGAGATGGTGCTCCGTCTCTTTTGTCGATCAGGGCTTACGGCAGTGTTTGAAAAAGTGCGTGAGCATATAGATGAATTGCCTGGTGAAGCCAGACAGATGCTGGCAGTCGCGCCGGCCTATCTGCATGCCATCGATCCAGTCATTGAATTCCTCCAGGGACGCAATCCGTCATTGGCCTTGCTCCTCGCCCGGCCCGGATTTCTTCCTCAAGGCCCCCGATTTTCTTGCCAGACAGCGCGTAAGGCATCCTCACGTATCGTATCTGATCAGGATCGCGCGAAACGGTTTGCCACCTTGTATCTCGAAGACCTGGCCGATCTCGTCCAAGCGGCCGTCTCTCCCCATTTTGCCCTCAGCCGCTATGCCGAACACATCGCCCGAGCGGCCTCATCGTTCCAAACTGTCATCGATGCGGTCGATGTTCCTCCGATGCTGACGGATCGGTTTCTGCTCGAATCCCTGTGGGAACATCTCGAACGCGTCAATCCTGCGCTTGTCTGCTTGACTGTTCCCTTTCCTGGAAACCTCTATGGCGCGTTTCGTATCGCCCACTCCATCAAGAGCCGACGGCCCGACATTGTCGTTGCCCTTGGCGGCGGATACGCCAACACAGAACTTCGTCGCCTCTCTGACCCCCGTGTATTCGACTACGTCGATTACGTCACCCTTGACGACGGAGAGCGGCCACTGCTTTCGTTGATTGAACATCTGGCGGGAGCAAGACCGCGCACGCGACTCTGTCGGACGTTCTATCGGGATAAGGATCGAGTGGTCTTTACAAACGATACCTCGGATCGTGAATTCGGGGTGGATGAGATCGGCTGTCCAACCTATAGCGGCCTGGCCTTGGATCGCTATCTCACGATCTTGGACAGCACGAACCCGATGCATCGCCTCTGGTCGGAAGGCCACTGGAACAAACTGACCGTCGCCCACGGCTGTTACTGGAAACAGTGTACGTTTTGCGATATCGGGCTCGACTACATCCGCCGCTATGAAATGACGCCGACCGATCGGCTCATTCAGCAGATCGAGCAACTGATCGCTGAAACAAACTGCCGGGGCTTCCATTTTGTCGACGAGGCCGCGCCACCTGCTGCGTTAAAATCGCTCGCCTTGGCGTTACTCGAAAAAGGCATCACGATTTCCTGGTGGGGCAATATCCGTTTTGAAGAAGCCTTTACGCCTGATCTGTGCAGGCTCCTGGCAGCGTCGGGCTGCATCGCAATGACCGCAGGACTTGAAGCGGCATCAGACCGTCTGCTGGAAAAGATCAAGAAAGGGATTACCGTCGATCACACCGCCCTTGTGGCAGCGGCCTTCAAAGACGCAGGCATTCTCATTCATGCGTATCTCATGTACGGATGCCCCTCTGAGACCATGCAAGAAACGGTGGACTCGCTGGAGCGGGTGCGGCAATTATTCGCAACAGACCTGATTCAATCCGCCTTCTGGCATCGGTTCACCGTCACGGCACATAGTCCAATCGGGCTCAACCCGGTTAGCCATGGATTGCGCGTTCTCGGACCCGAGTTTCAGGGCTTTGCGGAGAATGACCTGCTGCACCAAGACAAACAGGGTGAAACGCCCGAGTGGCTCGGCGAAGGGCTGCGACGGTCGTTGCTGAATTATTTGGAACGACGCGGCCTCACGCTCGATGTCCGCCAATGGTTCGACCATTCCGTGCCACGGCCACGCGTCTCCTCCACGTGGGTACGGCGCCTGCTCAAGGAAAGAATCGCCACAGATGACGCGCAGGCAGAGCGGCGATTCGTCTGGCTCGGCGGGCAACCAGTGTGTGAGCAGGCTGGGAAAAAAACACGACTTATTCTTCCAGGGCACAGCTGCGATCAGAGCGTCACCCTCGCGAACCCGCAGGCGCAGTGGCTTCACGATCTGATTCAGCACTCCACAACTCAAAACAGCCCATCGCGTCTTTACCCTCTCGTCCGGGAAACGAAAGCGACTTTTCCAGGGACCGTCAAAGAGTTTGAAATCTTTTTGAGTACCACCTCCTGGAAGAAGGTTCGCAAGGCCGGCCTGCTGCTCGTGTAGCAGACTGAGGTTCAGGAGTATCGTGTCACGCCCTACGTGAGTCCTTCGAACTTGACTCTTCTCATGCATGATGAGACGTTATTGCCCATACGAAGGGGAACCTATCAATGCTCCTGATCCAAACCGCCGCGCTCTTCGTCCTCACAGCTCTTGCTGAAATCGTCGGGTGCTTTCTCCCATACCTCTGGCTCCGCAAGGACGGATCAATCTGGCTCTTGATTCCGGCGGCGCTCAGCCTCACTGCCTTTGTCTGGCTCCTTACGCTCCATCCCGCAGCGAGCGGACGGGTCTATGCGGCCTATGGGGGCGTCTATGTCGCAGCGGCCTTGGTCTGGCTAAAGGTAGTGGACGGTGAAAAGCTTTCCGTCTTCGACTGGGCTGGAGCCGGAATCGCCATGCTTGGTATGGCCGTTATCGTCTTTGGCTGGACCGCAAAGCAGTAAAATGAATGACTCAATACCCGCCCTGATCAAGACATCATTTCGAACTGAACTCAGCACTGAACACTTCAATATGCACTGCGACCATTCGGATGAGAGCGAAGGCCGACTCAGTCAAAAGGCAACCTCGTGGAACATTACATCCCCGACTCAACTTGTGTAAAATAATCTTTGAAACGTACGAGAATCAAGAATTGATCTATGAGGTGGGCTGTGTCGACTTCAAACAGTGCGGTAGTGTGGGTAATCACTCTCGTTGCCTCAGTTGCAGTGGGTGGCTGGATGTCAGCCCTGGCAGAAGAAGGTCAATTTGGAACCCCGAAAGGCACGGAAGGTACCCGAATTTTCAAAGCCACCGAGCATCCGTTTTACAGCGGCGAGTTTCACCTCAAAGGCGAACGGGCCACACTCATCGGCAGTATGCGAGATACTCCGCCCTGGGACCACCTCGACTATGCGGGGAAGCATCTGAATGCTGTGAAAGGAACAATTACCATCGATGTGAATGAGCTGACAAATACCGGGCAGGTAGTGGCCGAGTTTGTCGAGGGCACCGACCGCTATCACATCGTCTTTGACCGGTTTGCCGCGAGGGCCCCGTTCCAGGATGGGGGCATCGCGACGAGAATCTATGAACATGGGGACTCAGGAAACGGCGATCCGCTATATCCAAAAACGTGGCTCTATCTTGGTGCGTGGGGCACCGCCACCATGCAGAAGAACGATCAGGTGCTCTACAAGGACTATGATGCCCACTTCATGGTGATGGAGCGGTCGCGTGATCCCAAGACCCATGAGGTTCGCTACCCCGTGAAACGCACACTGCCGGGAGGCGAAACCGACCCAGCAGGGATGGGAATTGATTTGTGGGTCCGGTCCAAGGAGCAAAACACGAACAACTTTCCCCCCTTTGAGACGTTTGTTCATCTCTGCTGGGAAGAAGTGACCTGGCGATAAGGAGAAGGAGCCTCATCCGATGGACAAGAAAACTTTCGAAAGCTTCAAGACCTTCTCGACGAACAGTTTCGTTCGGAAACGGATCTGACAAACTGACAAACTCCATTGCAACATCTACTGTTTTGAGCCAGGCCAGCAGAATAGCCTCCACCGCCATCCGGTCTCTGATGAAGTCGTATTTTGCATAGAAGGTGAAGGACGTGTGGTCGTTGGGATAGAGCATCAACCCATCAAAGCGGGAGAGACCGTATTGGTCCCGATGAATACCCCCCATGGGTACATTAATACGAGCCTGGACCGCCGCATGATCGTCAGCGTAGTTCAATGTCCACTCCCGGTCGAGCATGTACCGGTCGAACCCGGTGATGTATCCACATGGATCAGGCCCTAACACGCGCGTCATCTCTGGACACGTACAACGATGTTGAAGATGGCTCATCTGCGTATTCTCCTGCTTTTCGCCGTGGCGATTGCTATCCCGGCGGTCGGCTTCTCACTTGAGAGCGCGACCCGCCTGTGGACCTTTGACGATGACCCGCCGCAGAGTCTTCTTCCCCCCGAGTTCCAGGTGGGCACGCTGTACGATGGGCGGCCTGCCGGGGAATGGAAAATCCTCCAGACCGAGATGGCGAGGAGCGGGAATCATGTGCGTGCTCAGCTCATGGGAAAAGGCGCTGAGCACGCGTATAAGGTCGTGCTGATTCAAGGCACGACCGCCGCCAATCTGGATGTGCGCGCCTCTTTCCTGCCCATTTCAGGCCGAGCGGATATGGGAGGCGGCCTGATCTGGCGGGCGACGGATGATCGAAACTACTACCTGACGAGGGCTAATCCGCTCGAGCAGAATATTCGAGTGTACCGGGTCGTTAATGGAATCCGTCACCTGTTACAAAACTTCAATCAGACGATTGACGTCAAGCACTGGCACACACTACGAGTTGTCAATCGAGGATGCCAGATCGAAGTGTTCTATGATGAGCAGAAGGTGTTTGACCTCTGCGACAAGACATTCACTCAGGGACAGATTGGCCTTTGGACGAAATCCGATGCGACCACCTACTTTGATGACCTCCGGCTTGAGCCTTTGCACTGAAAGTGCCCGTGACGCACAACATTATGAAAAGTGTCAGGAAAGAAATCTCGAGTGCCCAATGCATCAGAAGATCTGGAATGGGACTGCTGGCGGTGATGGGGGTGGTCTCGTGTGTGGGACTTACCGGGATACCAGATCTGAACACTCCCGATGGACGGGTGTACGCGCAACGTTGTGGAGGCTGTCACGCAGGAGGCCATGGCGTGCCGGATCCTCGCTTCCGGACAATGGCAGAATGGCTGGAGGTCCTGCCAAAAATGGACCATCTTATTCAAGAAAGAACACTCCCTCCCCTCACGGAAATGGAGCGTGAGTCTATCACCCGCTACCTCAGCACTCATGCAAAATCGTAAGGCCCCGCCCTGAGGTCACATGCCGACACTGGGCTCAACGAGATCTGTTGGACTAAGATTTCATAATTCCTCACATCAATGGATTCGATCGAAGCTCTCATTGTGCTCCTGACCCTCCCTTCTACGGCACATATGCGCATACAGAGCAGGAATGACAAGCAGTGTTAAGAGGGTCGAGGTAAGCAGTCCCCCGATCACCACCGTGGCTAACGGCCACTGAACCTCAGCCCCCATGCTCGTCGCCACCGCCATGGGAAGAAAACCGAGGCTGGCGACGAGTGCGGTCATCAGCACGGGCCTGAGGCGGTCCATGGCTCCCTGCACGACTGCCTGATCAGTTGGCAACCCTTCTGCTTCGAGTAAACGGATGTGGCTGACCAGCACCACACCATTGAGCACAGCAATCCCAAACAGGGCAATGAAGCCGATCACCGCTGAAATGCTGAGGGGTAACCCACGCAGCCAGAGGGCCACAATGCCACCAGATAACGCCAAGGGGATATTGAGAAAAATCAACAGCGCAGGGCGCAGGGCCCCGAAAATGACCGATAGGACACCCAGAATCAAGAGGAGGGTGATCGGCACAACCACAGCTAACCGGCTGGTGGCTTCTTGGAGATGCTGAAACTGTCCACCCCATCTCAATTCGTACCCTCTTGGAAGCGACACGTCGCGCGCCACGATACGCTGAGCCTCTGCCACAAAGCTGCCGAGGTCCCTTCCTCTGATGTTGTTTTCCACGACGATACGTCGCTGCACATGCTCCCGGCTGACCTGCGCCGGTCCCGTATCCACCCGGATGGCCGCCACGCGGGAAAGGGGGACGAGTTCACCATGACTGGTTGGGATGAGCAGACTGCCCAGCGCGGCGGGATCAGCTAATGCGCTGTCGGCTAAGCGGACGACGAGGTCAAAACGTCGGGGGCCTTGCACCACCGTGCCGACGACACGTCCCACACGTGTGGTTTGCACAAGGGTGAGCACATCGTCTGCCGTGAGCCCATACCGGGCGATCTGTTCCCGATCCACAATCACTCGCAGCAGTGGCAGGCCCGCGACCTGCTCAACTTTCACGTCGGCGGCCCCCGGCACGGTTTCTAGCAGACGCGCCACGGCCTCGGCCTGCTGTTTGAGCACATCCAGATCAGGCCCAAAGATCTTGACCGCGAGATCAGAGCGCGTTCCTGCGATCAACTCGTTGAAGCGCATCTCGATCGGTTGCGTAAAGCCGAGGCCGACGCCCGGAACCGCTTCGAGAATGGCGGGCTTCATCTTGGCAATCAAGTCTTCGCGAGTGCCGGCCGTCGTCCATTCGTGCTGCGGCTTGAGAATGACGAACACATCGGACAGCTCCACTCCCATCACGTCGGTCGCCACCTCGGGACTCCCGGTTCTGGTCACTACTTGCACGACTTCCGGAAATTGGCGAAGCACCCGTTCAACTTCCAAGGCGTTCCGTACCGACTCATTTAGCGACACGCTGGGTAACCGCCACACTTGAATCGCCATGTCTCCTTCGTCGAGTCGAGGGACAAACTCGATGCCGAGCGACGCGGCGATTCCGAGACTCACGACGAACAACCCCACGGCTGGCGTCACCACCCACGCCGGGCGCGCGATTGCCCACCTAAGACAGGGCTCATAGGCACGGCGCAGCATGCCGATCACCGGCGTGTGCTCATGTCCAGACTTCGCCCGCACAAACCACAAGGCGAATAGAGGAATAACCGTCACTGCGAGGAGAAGTGACCCGGCCAGGGCTAGGATAACGGTCAGTGCCATCGGACGGAACATCTTTCCCTCGATCCCGGTCAGCGCCAGGATCGGCACGTACACGAGAATGATGATGCTGACGGCGAGGGTCATGGGGCGAAGGACCTCGCGGCCAGCCGCCTGGATCTCACTAAGCCGTGCCTCCTGGCTCATGACGCCTTTCTTCGCCAATCGTCGAAGGATGTTGTCCACCATCACGACCGAACCATCCACGAGCAACCCAAAATCGATGGCGCCGAGGCTCATGAGGTTTCCGGAAAGTCCGGCCTGCATCATCCCGCTGAAGGCGATCAGCATCGACAACGGAATAGCGGACGCCACGATCACGCCTGCACGGAGATCACCGAGGAAGAGGAACAGCACAGCCATGACGAGGAGTCCACCTTCAAGCAGATTGTTACGGACGGTGCGCATCACCTTCGAGACAAAGATGGTCCGGTCGTAGTAGGGTTCGATGGTCACACCAGGGGGGAGAATCGCTTCAATCTCTCTCACCCGAGTTTTGACACGTTCAACGACCTGCTGCGCGTTCTCGCCCGCCAACATCTGAACCATGCCGATGACGGTTTCGCCCTCTCCCATCGCCGTCGCCGCGCCGATGCGGAGTGCCGAGGCCTCCTTCACCTCCGCGAGGTCTGATATAAATATCGGGACTCCCCCGGGGCCGCGCGCCACCACAATCCTCGCAAGGTCGGCCACCTTGGTCGCCAAGGCTTCACCACGAATGAGCAATTGCTCGCGCTGATGCTCAATGTAGCCGCCACCGGCGATGGCATTATTCCGTTCGAGCGCCTCAAACACGTGCCGAAGCGACAGCTTGTAGGACAGCAGCTTCGTGGGATCGACCACCACTTGGAATTGCTGAGGCTCTCCGCCCCAAATATTGACCTCGACCACGCCCGGCACCGCCCGCAGGCGTATTCCGATCTCCCATTCGAGAAGGGTTCGGAGCGCCATAGCACTGTAGCCGTGTCCTTTTACGGTGAATTGATAGACTTCACCCAACCCGGTCGTCAGCGGTCCCATCATCGGACGGCCATACTCGACTGGGATACGTTCCATGGCGCGGGCAAGCCGTTCGGTGACCAACTGTCTCGCACGGTAGATGTCCGTCTGATCTTCGAAAATTACGGTGACCACCGAGAGCCCGTAGCGCGACACGGAGCGGAGTTCTCGCAGGGCCGGCAATCCGCTCAGCGACGCTTCGATCGGAAACGTGATGAACTGTTCCACTTCAACTGGACCAAGCGCAGGGGAACGGGTCATGATTTGGACCTGGACCGGCGTCAGATCCGGCATCGCGTCAATCGTGAGGTGGAAGAAGGACCACAGGCCGATGACGATGACGAAACTCGCTGCCACCAGAGTGAAGAAGCGGTAGCGCAGCGAGAGGGTAAACAGCTTGTCCATCTTACCCTCCCTCTCCAGACTCGATGTGTTCTTTCAGCAGGACGTTCTTCAGGTCAAAGACACCGTCAACCACGACTAGCTCGCCTTCTGAGAGTCCTTTCTTCACTTCAATCCAGTCTCCGCCTTCGCGACCGACTTCGATTGGGAGGAATGCATACCCAGTTTTCTGTTGAACGAAGACGCCACGCACGTTGTCCACCACCGTCAGAGCTGAGACGGGAATCGCCAAGGTTGGTGGGCTCGCGATGGCCAGCTGAACATCCACATACTCGCGTGGCTTCAAGCGGTACTGCTGGTTCGCGACCTCAAACCGAACTCGAATCGTGCGCGTGGTCTCGTCTGCGACCGGCGCAAGATAGGTGAGCGGAGCCGTGACTGGCTCTCCGCCCTTCGGCAGGATCGTTCCCACATCGCCCTCTTTGAACTTTCGGGCCTGTTCGATCGGGAGATTCGCGAACACCCAGACCCGGCTTGTATCGACGACCTCGAACAGTTCATGTCCCGGTGCCACTCCCTGTCCCCGCACAACATGTTGTGCGACCACCGTCCCGGCGATCGGCGATGTGAGGGTATAGTGATGCCCCTCCTGGTGGCTTCCACGCTCCAGTTGATGGAGTTCATCTGCCATCATGCCCATGTTCAAGAGTTTCTCGCGGACGTGCTGGAACCTCGCCTTCGTTTCCAGGTGTCGGCCCTTATCTTCAATGCGCTTCCGCTCGGACACAATGTCGTCGGCCCGCAGTTTTTCCGTTCGCCGGAAGCTGTTCTCTGCGACATCGGCCTGCGCCTTGCTCACGAGGTATTCTTCAATCAACTGATCGAACTGCAAGCTGCTGATAGCCGCAAGCGGCTGACGTGGCTTGACCCGATCTCCAAGCTGAACATGAATTTTTTCTACTTGCCCTTCAATCCGAGACGTAATCTTGGCAACCTGCTTCAGATCGAGCGCGACTTCGCCTGGGGCCGTCACCACTTCTGGAACGACGTGTACGGCGACCGGGTCGATCCGTACTCGATCTCGCACGGCCGTTGGAGCCTGAATGGTACTAATGCGAGAAGTGCCTGCTTGTGGGTTTGCTTTTGGCACCGGTGCCGGCGGTTCGCTGCTACTGTCTCCGCAGGCCGTGACGAACAGGAACAATGCAAGCACACACAATCCGGTCTGTGCGGTCCATCGAGTTCTCATGGTCAAACTCCTTACAAATCCCTGACTACCGGTCATTTTTCGCACGCAATCCTCTCGTGGCATCCACGAGAAGTTGGAGCGCTCAACGCGGAGATCATCGCGATCTTCGGGAAGACCTCCGGTCGGAAATAGGGACGGGCACCGCCCCTCACCGATATCTAACAGTGATACGCCTGCGCTGCTCAATCATTGTGAAACGAAAAATGGATCAGAGGAGTGAAGAGGGAGGAGCACGCAGCGGGAGTGTGGCAGAGAGAAACAGAATGGTCTGTGGAGCTCCGGGGTGCAGTGAAGCTACGACAACAGCGCGTTGGGCCGCCGTATGTTCAACAACAGGCAATTCGGCAATCGTAATCCCTGGTTTCGGCAGTAGACGATCGATCGAAGCCGTCAGCAGTGAGAAATCAATTTCGGGGTGATTGACCGCATGACCGGGATGGGCACGAGCTTGAAGGTGTTGATGCTCAGCTTCAGGGCAGGTCGGATCGTGGATAGTCTCCGCATACTCGCACTCGAGGTCAGGGGAGAAAACACTATGAACAACGCCCCCATGAACATGGCTCGCATCCCCATGACGATGATCTGCCTCAGGATGCACGTGGAAGAGTGGTACCATGAGCATCCATAGGGACACCCATACAAGGACCACTATCCTAGACCATGCCACCTTGCCATAAATGAGTCGCATGTGAAGTCAGCCTAGCACAGTTCCTCTACCCCATCAATCAGCCTATCCCTTTCCTATCCAGTACACGAGCACAGGTAGAAAGGAAACATGCCCAAGATAGGCGAAGGGCGGGAGAAGCTAGTGCCACTCCCGCCCTCAATACTGAAATGCCGGTCGAACCGTTCTCGCTACTTATTCGGCTGCGGCGTATAGCGCAGGTAGGGTTTGACAACCTTGAAGCCTTTGGGGAACAGCGTCTTGGCTTCAGCGTCATTCACAGCCGGAGTGATGATGCAATCCTCCCCATCTTTCCAATTGGCCGGTGTCGCGACCTTGAACTTCGAGGTCAATTGAAGCGAATCAATGACTCGCAAGAGTTCATCAAAATTTCGCCCACATGATGCAGGATAGGTCAAGGTTAGCTTTACCTTTTTATCCGGTCCGACAATGAAGACTGATCGAACAGTCATGTTATCCAGCGCGTTTGGATGGATCATGTCGTACAGCGTGGCGACCTTCTTGTCCGGATCGGCGATGATTGGATAGTTCATCGTTGTGTGCTGCGTCTCATTGATATCGTTGATCCACCCCTTGTGCGAATCTAACGGATCGACACTGACGGCCAAGACTTTCACGCCCCGCTTCTTGAACTCTGGTGTAATCTTGGCAA
This sequence comes from Nitrospira sp., assembly GCA_005116945.1. Taxonomy (GTDB): domain Bacteria; phylum Nitrospirota; class Nitrospiria; order Nitrospirales; family Nitrospiraceae; genus Palsa-1315. The sequence continues at coordinate 160,886 of SWDH01000031.1, read as the reverse complement.
CAGTACCCAGCTCAGTCGTGCAGACAGGGGTATAGTCCTTCGGGTGCGAAAAGAGAATCCCCCACCCCCCGCCCAACCACTCGTGAAAGTTAATGGTCCCTTCAGTCGTCTCTGCCGTAAAGTTCGGTGCCTCATCTCCCAGTCGTAGTGCCATGGTAGCCTCCTGTATTTACATTCACGCCAACAACTCAACCACATGATCAGAAGTACGATACTGTCTTTCTTGGACGAAGTGCAAGGGCGATCCAATCCAAAACTTCCTCCGTGTCTCGCTCCTTCTTGTTATTCCAAGTTTTTCCGGAACAGGTCATGATCCGGCTGCAATTGTCAGCAGGCTCCGCACCTGCTCATTCCCGGTCGCCGTCAGATCGGCTTCCAAGAGAAACACTCGCTCCTCTGCTAACTTTCCCACTTCGATCAATTCATCGCGCACCTGCTCCGCTCGCTGCCGAGCCAACGCGCGAAGCTCCGCCTCATCGACAGAAATAGCCTCGGCCAGCCGCTGCCTCATCTCCTCGACTGTAGGAGGCTTCTTTACAGCCTCAGTCGGTCGGGACGGTGCAGTTTTTTCCAGTTGCTCTCGCTGTGCGTCGTAGAGGTCTATTACCAATCGCGACTCGTCTTCGCTCGACAGCTCCTCCGATTTAGATGCCCCGTTTCCTCGCTCGCGTTGCCTCATGGCGATGAGTTGGTCCTTCAGCTTGCGTGCTCTGATCGCCGCACGATCCAGCTCGGGATCGGCCGTCCCGGCAATCTCGAGTCTAAGTCCAGGCCGTTCTTCTAACCCTTTCGCCAAGGCTTCGAATTTCTTCACTTCCTGATCCGGCACGGTTGCGCTGCCCGGGTCGAAGGCAATGAACTGTAAATCCTCTTCAGTGCCACCGCCGGGAATCAGCTTCCCCATCAGAGTAAACGGAGAGGCGACAATTTTCGTGAGCAGATTGAGCAATGTTGAGATCACCACTTTGCCATACTTAAAGTCTGGATCCTTCAGGTCGCCACGAATAGGCAAATCGATGTCGATGCGGCCCTTACGGTCCTTCAGCAGTGCCACCGCAAGTGGAACCGGCAACGACGTCGCATCCGGGCTATCGACTTTCTCCCCAAACGTCAATTGATCGACCACCACTTTATTTTCCGCTTCAAGTTTTTTTTGGGAAATCTTGTACTTCAAATCGAGCGAAAGCTTCCCTTTTGACAATCGATAGCCCACATACTTGCCGCTGTAAGGGCTTTCTGCGGTCAGATCCATGCCCCCAAGCGTGATCGTGAGATCCGTAAATGCATCCTCCGTCAAAGGATTGATCGTCCCAGCAATCTTGAGCGGTGCCACCTTACCCACTCGACCGGTGAGGTGCACGTCTGCTTTAGCCAACTGCTTCGACGAGAGTCCCTTGACCGTACCGGTCAAATTGGACAGCCCCGTGAGAACAGGAGGCTGCACCGAATTATCCTGAAATGTGACGGCCGCCTTGGCGAGCTTCACCACATCGATCGTCACGGGCACGGGTGGGCTCTTGGCGCTCTGAGGCGCTACAGTCTTCTCATCCGTCGCCGGAACCGATGGCGACGTCGCGGCAGCAAGCTTGCCGAGATTTAATCCACCATCCTGCTGCACAACAAGATGCACCATGGGTTGTTGTAGGCCCACCTCCGCAATCGCAACCGCCGTCGGATCGACAGTCACACGGACCTTGTTGAGGGAAAATGCTTGCAGTGAGGCGACCTCGTCACCTTGGTCACGGTCAGCCACGCTCAATCCCTCGACACTGGCGTTACCCTCATACGACAACAGCGGACCGTTCGGATGTTCAGTGGCAAGATGCATCGCCCCATCAAGATTGATGACGCCAGACTGAACATCGATACGCGCAAACTTCTCAAAGTATGGTTGAAACGGCCTGATCGCTATATTATTAAATTCCAAGACGACATCGGTCTGAAACGGGTGAGGCAGCACCGAACCATTCACGCGGATCGTTCCTGTTCCATTCAGCTGCAGCCCCACCTCAAGCGGCAGGGCCGCGGTGATCGGAATCCGCACGTCGTGGGTCTTGACGGTCAAGGCTCGTACTTCGACATGAGCAGGAGTCGGCAAGGTGCGATCCTCAAAATCAATCGAATGATCCTGTAGCGAAATCTCCTTGAGCCAAATCGACCATGACATCTCGTCTTTGGGTTTCGACGAGCCGCTATTCGCTGCAGGGGGTGGCTCAACTGCATCCACAGGAGCAAACATCTGTTGATAGTTCACCGTGCCGTCAGGATTCAACCAGGCCGAGAACGACGCACGCTCAACCCCGATCGTTCCAACCGTCACCTTGTGCGTCGCGAGATCCACGTCGATACCCCTCACGCTCAGCGATGGAATCGTCATCTCCGGGTCGAGGTTCCCATCTTCCCTGACCGCGAGTCGCTCGACCTGAACATTCGCCTGTGACATATGAAGCTTGATGGGAGTCGCGCTGGCATCGAACGCGTACATGGCATCAGCGGTGAGTATGCCGTCGATGACGTCGAAACGGAATCGATCATGAAGGTATTGCCACAACCCGTGCAGCTTCACCCCTGAGAGGGAAAATTTTCCGGAGGATTGAATCGGTTCGAGCGAGACGGTGCCTGCCCAGGAAAGCGTTTCGCCCTTACCCAACTCCGCAGTGAAGGCATACGCATTGTCACCGCCTGGTTTGGTATGAAAATTCTTGAGCACAATGTGGATGGGAACAATATCAAGCGTGTAGGGCTTGGGCTTCGATTCATCGCGAAACTCGACGACCCCTTGCGCGATCTCAAATTCTCCGATTTCGATGGCGGGAATTTCGGCTGGGGTCTTCTCAGCCTGCAGCGGTGCGACCGGTTGTGATCCATCATCAGGCGGCACGAGTTCCGCCAGATTCATGCGCCCGTCTTTGAATACCCGCGCAGACACATAAGGCATCGTGAGTCGAATCGTCTCGAATGCATAGACCCGACGAATGAGGGAACTCGCCTGAACATTGATGAAGAACTCGTCGAACCCCAGCAAGGGAGATTGATCCGGCTCTCGAATTTCAAAGCCCGTCAACCGAAGTGACAGCGCAAAAGGGTTCAGCTCCACCTCTTTGACCAACACCGGACGCTTGAGCTTTTCAGCGACAGCAGGGATTGCGTAGGCAGTAATCAGGTAGGGAACGAGAAAAAACCCAACGAGCGCGTAGAGACCCACCAAGCCTAAGGCTAGGATCGCGAGTCGGGAGGGGCGAAGCAACCAGCGCATGGATAGGAAGCCCTGTGGTGCGCCCGGCTGGAATCGAACCAGCGACCTACGGCTTAGAAGGCCGTTGCTCTATCCAACTGAGCTACGGGCGCCCTCTTGGAAGTGCTGAGATACAGAGCGTCTGGCTCAAGATGGTTCTGAGACTCGCGACTCAGCACTCAGGTCTCAACACTGGCTACGCATTTGGTCGGGGCGAGAGGATTTGAACCTCCGACATCCTGCTCCCAAAGCAGGCGCGCTACCGGGCTGCGCTACGCCCCGACGCTAGAATTATCATCACCCGCACTTTGCCCTTCTGGGAGAGAATCAGCACATGTTATTACCGCAGCAACGGCACAATCGTGTAACGTTGCAACTCCCGCAAGCAGGTCTTCTACCTTCACTGTCTTGTACCGCCTGCGCATTGCTCGCTCATGTGGCCCACGATGTTGATAGCGGATACGTGTCTACCGCTGCTTACTGTAATGATGGAAATGATGGACTCATAGGTTCGTGATTCAACCCTTCGAAATAGCCACGCGGAGGCTATTCATTCGTCTTTCTTTATACAGGAACGTCCAGCTTAGTGTCCAGGCAGTGCTCGGCCCATACCTCAAACGAAAACCGAGCATATTTCAAGAGTCATGGGTGCCGCCCACCAAGAACTGTTCATCGGACAGCATGGGTCGACCATCGCTATGGGTCGGACGTATCTCCATGAAGCGGTTGCCTCAATTTTCACATCGCTTGACGAGGATATTCTCAGCGGACTGCTAGAGGCGATACCCCATAGCTGGGGATGGGCGAGGCTCGGAGAGAGAGAAGGAGATGGACGGCTCACACTCCATAACTCTTTGTCCATCTACGTAGATGTTATACGGGTCCCCTGTACGAGATTTCCGAAAGGCCGAGACTCACACCTGAGAACAGGTGGGCTCGGTCCGCATACTGCAACGCGGCTTCAGGCGCGCGACAGTCAGAATGCCGCGCGGCGACTCCTGGGACATGCCGGGCACAATGCCATCCTCGCCGGTTGACATCGCGCACGTAAGTAGGTGATATTCCTCGCAGGCTGGCGTAGCTCAATGGCAGAGCAGCGGTTTTGTAACCTCTTAGAAACTTCCACACAAATCCTTATCAGTACAGCGAAACCCCTCTCCAGGAGCGGCGTGTGGCTGTTTTTCTGGCTCAGCTTGGCTCAGTCCAATTCAGGCGAATTGGGGCCAATTTTGCTGTGAAGAGAACACGCCGGGAACACGTAGTGTTAGTACCTATATACTGCGCATTCTCACCTCAATGCCATTGTGCTTTGAGGGGAAGCCCCCCGATGGCCGGAGGCCTCCCCATGAAGCGGCTCAGCGCTTCAGTGTATGAGCGGTTATCCACTCCTTTGCCTCAAACACGACATCCAACGCTGGCGAGAAGGCTTTGCCGAGGCCCTTCGTGACCAAGGCATTGACGCGACGACGACCAGCCGCCTCCATCGCACGACCCACGAACGGTGGACCATTCGGCGTGTGGTGGATCCGATCACCAAGGCCAAGCAGATCGATCGACGCCTACGCGCGACGCCGGTGCAGCGTGAGGTGATGCAGAACTATGAACGGGTCATGAAGGCCTTGGCGAGGTCTGCTCACGGTGAGGACCGACAACTCGCGGCAGATTTGGTGGGCTACTTCACCGGACGGAGCCGTGTCAGGGAGAAAGAAAAGAGGCGAGATCAAGAACGTGAATGATCCCGTGTTTGGCGGCAACCGCAAGACCAGCGGTGTTGTACGCCGTTCCCCTCCCTCATCCCCTCCCTCCCGACAGTTCCCATCAACAGGTTGACAGCATGCCAGACGGCGTGTAGTATCATGCCATGTGGCATTGAGAGGGAGATCTATGCTGAACACCGAACGAATTGTGGAGACCCTTGGCGGCACCCACACGCTGAAACGCACCATCGGATCATGGGAAGACTTGCACCAACTTATTCTCGGAGGACTGCCCGTTTCCACGTATACACACTTGCTGGCAGCCTTCTCACTCACGGCACACGAGGCGACCAACATCTTCCACATTCCCACTCGCACGCTTGCGCGACGAAAGAAGGCGCGCCGACTCGGACCGGATGAGTCCGATCGCGTCTTTCGCTTTGCCCGCATTGCCACACGAGCGAGTGAGGTTCTGGGGTCTGAGGACAAAGCACGGCGCTGGTTGCACCGGCCGAATCGCGCACTGGGGAATCTTCTCCCACTCAATCTGCTGGCCACCGATGCGGGAATCGAACAGATTGAAACCGTACTCGGGCGCCTCGAACACGGCCTGTACAGCTGATGAAGGTCTGGCGTTTGGCCAGAGCCGCGTATACGACTCCGAACGGCGAAGGCGCCAAGAAATATGGGGGCCGATGGACTCCCTCAGGCCTGGCAGTCGTCTACACCTCAACATCGTTAGCGCTCGCCGCGGTTGAGGCGCTCGTGCATGCGGATAGTGACCTGTTGCCTGACGATCTCGTCATCCTGTCAGCACACATCCCAGAGACGCTCCCCATTCGGACCATTTCACCAGCCAGCCTTCCGGACGACTGGCAGAACATGCCTGCCCCACGCACACTGCTCACCATTGGGGGAGACTGGGTGCGCACCAACCGTGAGGTGGGACTGCGGGTGCCCTCTGCCGTCATCCCCCAGGAGTGGAATATGCTCCTCAACCCGACGCATCGGGATTTCCCCGCGATCGAATGGACCAACGAAGGGCGGTTCCGCTGGGATGCACGCCTCGAACGACACGTGACACGCTAACAACCAGGACCATACCACTCACCACTCCCGTTCTATCAATCTGCTCGTGCAGATGCGTGCTTCACGTGAGTCGGGTCGAAACGGCTTGCTAGTGCGTGTCCTATTCATCCCTGAATGTGGCAGACCACGTGCGCTTCTCGGGCGAGATGTGAAAGCGATTCATGTACACGATGAAGGCCGGCAGAAGCAGGATTAGCAATGTATGGGACAACAATGTGGCCCAACCGATGAGCGCGAGTGAAGTGACGCAGGCGGCATCGGGGCCGCGAACTTCTGCCAAGAAATCCAGAGTGGGGCAAGGTTGGGAATCAGGATGAGACCAGCATGTACCTTCACTGTTTCGGCTTTCTTATCGGCCTGCGCCAGGTCATAGGCCGCCTGCTGAGTCTTCGGGAGATACCGCCCTCACGACACCATGAAATTTGTGGGGAGCCCTCAGTTGCTGAGCGCGTTCTCGTTCCACGCGCAGGCCGAATGTCTAGATTCAGAATCATTTCATCCGGCGCAATCCAGTTCGCTTGTTGCCACCTCAGCAGCCAAAAACGAAGATGTCAGAGTCGCGATGTGATGATCAAAGACGTGACCCTGCTGTACTTCTGGCGCAAGTACGGTGCGTTTACCTTTTCCTCACCCCGCCGTGTTACTTAGTGACAGGTTGATTGGAGCGGGCCACCAGATGAGAGAGTCGGTTGGTCCTGCCCAATGACAGCCGCAATTCGCATTTATTACCCCCTCTCTCAGACAGAAGGAGCACGCATCATGATGAAGAATCTTTTGAAAGCCGGAACGATTGCCAGCTTGGCCATGGCTATGGCGGCCCCTGTCGTCCTGCCGAATGTGGTATTCGCGCAAGCAGATATCCGCCAGGAGGACCGGCAGCAGGACCGCCAGGCGGACAGACAGCAAGATCGACAGATGGATCGGCAGCAGGACCGGCAAATGGATCGCCAGGCAGATCGGCAACATGATCGACAAGCGGATCATCGCGCCGATCGTGGTGGACACAGCCGATAAGTCAGCGGGCTGAACGAAACGAGGGGCTCACGACCCGAGTCATGAGCTCCTCTTCCTGTCTCAATCGACTGATTTTTCTTTACCTATGCCTGCTCCCTGGCGATCGTGCTTCTCCCGAGCGATATGGCGCGAAGCGCCATTCTGGGCCGCGCCGATCCTGGCCCGTTCCCTTTTCGTCATGCACCATTGGACATTGCCCTGTCTTCCATCCTGTTCACATATTCCTGCTGCCTGTTCAGCCTGTTCGCTTCTCGTTCGTTCAACTGCCCGCTCGCAGCCCCTGATCAATCACAAATGTTTCGGCTTCGGCAAAGGCCACCTCGGTCATCAACATGGTCATCGCACTGATTTCCAACAATATCCTCTTCATTCTGAGCGCCATGAAGTGCGGATGTAGTATTCCCTGGCGCCTAAACGCGAGGCATGCGCAGCCCGTTGGAGACGACATCCGTGCGGTACTGGGTTTTTGGGGAAATGGAAGAAGAGAGGAAAACGTCGGAATTAGTGATCGCGCCCACCGTGGCCACCGCCCCCACGAT
>SWDH01000031.1:152652-153212 GCA_005116945.1 Nitrospira sp. | reverse complement strand
TCCTCCCTTCTTTCATTAAATAGCATGCTGAGTCTTGAGTGCGTCCCAGTCACTCAGAACCTAGAACTCCTAACTCAGAACTTCTTTACTAGCCCGTACAATGCCGAATCACGCCGATGAGAATGCCTTCGATATGAAACGTATCTGACGGTTTCACGATGATCGGCTGCATTGCCGCGTTCGCAGGATGCAGCTCAATGTGCGAATCCTTTTTGAAATAGGTCTTGATCGTCGCATCATGATTGACCAGCGCAACGATGGTCTGCCCGTTTCTGGCGGTCTCCTGTTTCCGCACCACCACCAGGTCGCCGGGAAGAATGCCGTCATCTTTCATGGATTCCCCTTTGACGCGGAGGGCAAACGTCTTTCCACCGCGTAACATGCTGGGCGGCACATCGGTCAACTCGCTTTGCTGCACCGGTTCGATCGGTGAGCCGGCTGCCACCATCCCCGCCATGGGAATTTCAGATGATCGCCCCAACTGGGCCAACATAACCTGAACCATTCCGGGAATGCGGCGCATCCCCGCTTCGTAACGAGCAACCGATACGCGCGTGGTC
>SWDH01000031.1:152015-152642 GCA_005116945.1 Nitrospira sp. | reverse complement strand
AACAGGCTGTCAAGCCCCAGTATTGGGACTCCTAATAATGAAGCTGAAACCCCAATCTACGAGAGGGTCTGTGCATAACTTGAGTGCGAACAACGCTCCCAGTAACGAGATTCAGAATTACGATGCAGGAAACACCTGTATTTAACTAAGATTTGTTGTTTCTGCCTTATTTCCTTAGAAGCACCACCATATCTTGTGGTGTGGAGACTTGTGGGGCCAATGCTTACATTTTAGGCAAAGACGTATTTGAGGCAGGAAAATACCCACTATTTCGATGGCGGAATGATCTTATGAACAGACTTATCCACAGAAGCTGGGGAGAGGGTTTTGTGAATATTTCGCTTGACCTTTCTACTGCGACGAACGACCCATATGCAGCTGAGTCGATCTTGGAACGAGATGCACCGCACCAGCCTTGATCACGGCTGCAACCAGCGAGCCTGTTTCGAGACCAAGTTCTTCTCTGGCTCCTCGCGTAATCACCGCCCGCAGGGGAAAGCCGCAATCGACCGTAACCGTCACCAGCACACCTTGCGGCAGCATCTCGGTTATACGTCCAGACAAGTGGTTACGCGCGCTGGTGACTCCGCTCCCTGATTGTTCAAGTAAAACATCCTCCGCGCGGAT
>SWDH01000031.1:28854-151915 GCA_005116945.1 Nitrospira sp. | reverse complement strand
GCTACGTCTAGTAGAAGAAGGAGACTTTGACCTGGTGCTCTTGGATTTGGAGCTGCCATTTCTGTCCGGTCTGGAGGTCTTGGAACGGGTGAGAAGCGCCTCGCACAGTGGGCGACGCTCTGAAGAGGAGACCAGCACAACCTACACCACGCCGCTCATCGTCATCCTCACCGCGTTTGCCACCATCGAGCGCGCCGTTCAGGCCATGCAGCTTGGCGCATTTGATTTCATCACGAAACCGTTCAGCGCCGACCATTTGACGGTCGTGGTCAAAAAAGCGTTGGACATTGTGGCACTCCACCGGCAGGTCGATGTCCTTCGTCAAGAAGTCGATGATCGATACGATCACCTTGTTGGAACCAATGCCAAACTGGCCACACAACTGACGATTGCCAAACAAGCCGCGTCATCCGATGTGACCGTCCTGCTGCTCGGTGAAACCGGTACGGGGAAGGAAGTCGTGGCTCGCGCCATTCATCGTTGGAGCCCGCGCCGCTCGAAACCCTTTATCGCGGTCAATTGTGCGGCGCTGCCGGAGCATCTCCTCGAGAACGAACTGTTTGGCCATGAAAAAGGCTCATTCACCGGAGCGGTCAAACGGGAACCGGGCAAGATCGAAGTGGCAGAAGGGGGAACGGTGTTTCTCGATGAAATCGGAGACATGCCGCTTCCGTTACAAAGCCGCCTCCTGCGGGTCATCCAGGATCAGACGTTCTTTCGTGTGGGCGGAACCCAGTCGGTTCGCACCAATGTGCGCTTCATCGCGGCTACGAACAAAAACATTCGACGTGCAATCCAACAGAGTACGTTCCGTGAAGATCTCTATTACCGGCTCGCGGTGATCACCGTGACCCTCCCGCCCCTGCGAGAGCGGATAGACGATATCCCTGCACTCGCCAAACATTTTCTCAAACGCGCAGCCCTCATGGGAACACGAGGCCCCTGCGCTTTGAGTGACCACGCCTTACGGGCTTTGCAACTGTATCAGTGGCCTGGCAATGTCCGAGAGTTGGATAATGTCCTCACACGTGCGCTCATTTTATGCTCCGAAGATACTCTTGAGCCAGGGCACCTGCACTTAGCCGATTCAATTTCCCACTCGCCAGGGGATGCCGAGACAGGATCTGCTCCTCGTCACTACCATGAGCGCATGGACGCCTATAGCCGGAAGATCCTTGAAGAGACGTTGCGCAAACATGGATGGAATCAAACGAAAACAGCCGAAGAACTCGGCCTGCAACGGACCTACCTCACGAAATTGCTCCAGCAGAGGGACATTTCCGGCAAACCGCCTCAGGGAAACAGTGGCGAGGGATGAATCCGGGAAAGTGCTGAGTGATGAGTTCCGAGTTTGTTCCGGATAACTTAGAACTCAAAACTCAGAACTTCTTCCCTTCCCCATGGCTCGTAACTGACCAGGCGTTAACCACCAACGAAGGATCCCTTGACCTGGCTTCGTTGGGAGCGACAACTCAATCAAGCAGGCCCCTGATTTCTTCAGGGGAAACGACGGAGATCCCCGCCCGGAGAGAAACACACTTGCGGCCATCCCCAATTGTGGTTCATGGCCGATACACAGAACACAGGACTCCGGCGGAAGCTTGCGCAAGATCGACAGGAGCCGATGGGGCGACGCATCAGGCAAGAGCTCATCAACGACGTGCAATGCCGGGCACACCGGCAGCGAGCTATGCACAATATTTGCCGTCTCAATCGCCCGAATCAAAGGGCTCGAGAACACGTGAGTTGGCTGCACATCGAGTCGGCTCAACCCAATCGCCGCCTGCGCCACGCGCTTCGCCCCGCGCGCAGTCAGAGGACGATCCCCGTCCGTTCCTTCCCATTCATCCCGCTCCACCGCAATGCCATGCCGCAACAACACGCAATCCATTATCCCTCCTCTCTCGCCTCACCGATCTGCGCACAGACAAGCCCGGGCAGGCGATGTAGCTCACGCCCTCATGAGTCATGCGAGTGCGGTGGCGCCAGCAATCCAACAGCAACAAAGCGCGCGTCGATCACGTCGAGAATATGTTGCTGCAGTTCATCCCGAAACGCCGCGAGACTCTCATCGTGAAGGTAGCGATCGACCGTACGAGGCAACCGGCGCCTCCAGGACTGTGCAGCCTGTCGTGTATCGGATGCAGCAGGTCCTCCTTGAACAAGGATGGCGCGGACTTCATATTCGAAAAAACTCACATGCACTTCTTCATCTTCCAAAATCGAGGTTAGATCGGGTCGCAAGCCGACTAACAACCTGGCAAACTCTAATCCCAACGCTTCATATCCGTAGAGATGCACCGCGAGTACCCTCCACTGACTGGGCATACGAGGGAGAGCCGCCTTCTCGTGCGAATTCGTTCCCAGCAACAGCTCAAACTGCTTGAGATGCTGCGCCTCTTCTTCTTCATGACGACGCAAGAACTGCAGCACTCCGCGGGGAACATCCTGCGCTTGTGCAGAACGTACCGCCCACAATGCCATGGCCTCCGCCTTCAGGAATTGTTCCAAAATAGCCCGTTCGCAGGAAGAAGGAAGCGGGTGAGTCATGAGGCAAGTCTACCGGAACAGAGAGATAGAACCAACATGTTGGGCACAGGCATCCTACTTTCTAGTGGCCTGAGCCCAACGAGACAGGCTAGAAAAGCGCGACAAGCGTGATGTGCAAAGAAGTTTGGCAAGTCTCGCTACTCACGCTTGTCGCGCACGGGGCGCTTGCGGGCTAGACACTCTCCAAACCATTCCTGTATCCTGTCGAGATTGCGTACCATCCTTCCTGGCGGTGTAGCTCAGTTGGTAGAGCAGCGGACTCATAAGCCTAGCTAGCCATCAGAACCCCTTGTGATCCTCAATGGTTACAAGGGGTTTTTCATTGTCTTGTTGGGTGGCGTGGGGTGGCGGGAGGTGGTATAAAGCCCCTCGCGGGCACAGAGACGGGCACAGTCAAGGGGGTCCACACATCATCAAAAAGCAGAAGGTTGGACGAAACGAAAAGTGTTTCTGCGGGAGCGGCATTAAGTACAAAAAGTGCTGCGGTGGAGTCCTCCGTGCCGGACAGGAGCAGGCAATGAACCTTCCTCCCGAGGTCCTAGCGAAGATATTCGAAAAGAACGCTGAAATACAGAGAAAACAGGCTGAATATCTTCGGAAATTCGGCCACGTCAGGCCCCCAGTTTCCACTGAGCTTCAAGGTCAAAGAGTTGTCGCTGTTGGGAGCCGCATTTTCTATTCTCCGAAATGGAAGACCTTTCACGACTTCTTGGTCAACTATCTCGCCTCCGCACTTGGAAAAGACTGGGGTGAGGTAGAAATCAAAAAAGCCCTTGTCGACCGACATCCTATCGTTCAGTGGTACCACCACCTCTGCCTACATCAACAGCAGGTGGTGAAGGAATCGGGGAAGATCCATGTTGCCACAGCTACCGCTCCGGTCATGGCATATATGTCTTTGGGGTACGACCTTTATACACTGGAGCATCACGCCTTATTGCAAGAACGACTGATTGGGCGTCTTAAGCATGTGGATCAATTTCAGGGTGCGCGTTATGAAACCTATGTTGCTGCAACGTTCGTCAGGGCTGGCTTTGACGTGGTTCTTGAGGACGAGACTGATCGAGAAACCAGCCACTGTGAATTCGCCGCGACACATGAGAAGTTGAACGAAAGATATTCCGTAGAAGCGAAGAGTCGTCATCGGCCGGGTTACTTGGGACAACGTGGCGATCCCCAACCACATGACGAAATCAAGGCGGATGTTGCAGGGCTTTTAAGACGAGCGCTTAAGAAGCGTGCCGATCATCAACGAATCGTTTTCCTCGATGTAAATTTGCCGCCCATCGATAAAGCGCGGCTTGAGACGGATTTTCTCGACGACATCAAGCGGGTCATAGACCCGTTCAAATCCACTGGCCAATATCCCCCTGCTTTAGTCTTTCTTACTAACCACCCATATCATTATGTCGATATTGCGGGGCATGATCCCGGTCACACTGCCGTCTTCACCGGGATCAATATGCCTTGTTTCGAAGCAGAGTCCATGGGGGATCCGTTTAAAAACTATCCAGCGATCGCGGAACTTTGGAACTCTGTACTGAACCACACCAATATACAGGACAATTTTGACATCTAATCTGGAAGCTAGGTCTGTCTTGGCCGTCCGTCTTTGCGCGAAATGACAGTAGGTGGTATATAGGCCGTCGCGGGCACAGGGGCAGGCACACTCAGAAGGAAGCAGGTTATGGCATTGGATGAATACACTGCGGATCAATTAATAACGTGGTACGAGAGAATCGAGAAAGGGATTCTATTGTTCGGGGAGCATGTTCCTTTGACACGAGAAAACGAGACACTCATTGCCCCCATCCTAGCTAGTTATTTACTAGATGCGTGTGGGTTAATAGATTCTGTCTTTCGTGATATGACTCTAGACCCCACTGTCGTTAGTAGTAAGACTGTTGCAAGGAAAGACTGCACGATCATTGAGTTTGCTGAGCTTCATGCCAAATCGCTCGATTTGCCAAACACTAGATCAACCATGCTTGTCTCTCCTCCTCGCTATCGAAATCCGTTTTCTCCTTGGACTAGCATCCTTACGAGTGGAAAGTATTCTGATCTCGATTGGTGGATGACCTATAACCATCTCAAGCACAACCGTTTGGCAAATATTAAAAGCTGCACGTTAGGCACGACACTGGACGCCACGTGTGCTCTCCATCAAGTTATTTCGAGACGGTTGGAACATGTTCCACTCCTGATCCGCCGTAGATGGTTTCCTTCCAAGAGCTGGCCTATCGATCACGTGATCGAGGAAGCCTCAGCAGGTAGGCTTCCCGGCTTGTTCGTGGTTCAGACAGAACTTTTTGCTACGCCTGTGGGGTCCAATACCATGCTGCAAAGTACCGAATGGCAGTTCCCAACCGACGTAGCCAACCTGAATTCGAAGCTGAGTTGGTTTAAGTGCAAAGACGATTTTTACAGATTTTTGGGTAGTACGGGATAATCCTCACCAGTCCCAAGACCTGCTAGAGCGGTTGGGTGGCATCATTGAGATGGGGCAGCGGGTGGCGAAGGGCTCTCCTACACCTTGGCAGAAGTGAGGAGCGAGGCAGTTGGAGAAAGTTCAACTGCCCATATAAGGAAAGGAGGGCACTTATGAGCAACGAAGAAGAAAAGATTCGCATCGAACAGAATCTACAAGTTATTCGAGAATATCTGCTCGGCCAATTCAAAGGGTTTGAACTTACCAAGGACAGATCAGATGGTTCCCTCTATCACTGGTTCACCATGACAGACACAAAGTCAGGAACACAATATACCCTCAAGGTATTATGTCTGAAGCTTTCGGACAGAGATAAAAGTCCTGAGAAGATCAAACGCCAACTTGACATAGAGGAGGTAGCTAACAAGATGAGAGCTGCGCCAAAGGGAAAGTACTTCAGGTGGGGAAACTTCTAGGTGGAAGGAGGCCGTCACGTATCCGATGTCATAGAGGAGGTTCTCACCATGAAAACTCTAGCTCTCATCGGCTTGCTGGTTTTTTGTTTCGTAACCGTCACAGGATGCGGCACTGCTCCCCTGAAACATTATCCAGCCGGATTGACACAGCAAGACGCCGCGAAGCAGCGGTATGAATGTGAGCGTGAAGCCAACCAAGCAATACCGGCCCCTCTTATTCGCAGAGAAAATGACGATACGTGGATGCATGTCGCACGCATGAGAAACGCATGCCTTGCTGCGAAAGGATGGACAGAATGAAAACCAAGCAGGACGTACCAAATCAGGTTTGGAGTGGGTTGTAGTCTGCCGCTAACCAACCAAAAGTGAAATACAGCACCCGAGTTAATGGGGAACAGCAAACGCCATTCCCCCTGTAATCTAACTTACGCTCATGGCACTTCGACCCCTTCGACTGCTCTGGTTGGCGGCGTTCCCGTCGCTGATGATGCTCCTGCTGAAAAGCTGTGCACCACGCGCTTAGAACCTAAATTTCGCCATGTGCCTACGTGACTGACAGATGGTTGGTTGGTGGTGGAACCTCGAAGAAAGAGGGCCAGAGATAGACATTCTCTGACCCTCAAATGTTCCGCAAATCAAACTCTCTTTCTTAGGAGAAATGATCCGCAAATCTAGACCGGCTTAAGCCATCCATCCTGTTGTATCCAAAGGTGATTTTTACCTGGAGCATCTTTCAATGCTCGTTTCCATGTCTCGGTCACGACCCTTTCAGACTTGAGAACAGAAACCTTGAAGGCTTTGTTGGAAATTGGGATTCTCGGTAGCACAGAAAAAGCCGAACGTATCCGTCTCAGCGGCATCGACTTCCCAAAGAAAGGGCAAGCCTACGGCAAGCGGCCAAGCACGCCGCCTCGGCCCTCGCTTTCGGGAAGGAAGTCACCGTCCAGACCCATGGCCACGATAAGTACAAACGCACCCTTGGTGATATGATCCTTCCCGATGGGATGAATCTCAATCAGGAACTCGTCAAACAAGGCTGGTGCTGGTGGTATCGGAAATATGCCCCAGGGGATACGGTGCTGGAAGGGTTGGAGAAAGACGCACGAGAAGCGAGGAAAGGCTTGTGGGCCGATCCGCAGCCGGTGCCGCCGTGGGAATGCGGAACCCGAGCGGAGATATTGAAATGAGTCAGCTGTCGGAGAAGAGGACACAGTATTAGCTAGTTCCAGCTCCGTATCTTTTCAACAATACTCCTAAGCTGGTCAGCCCAATCAAAGCGCTTCGCAAGTAGTTCTTTGGTCATATGCGGGGAGGCTTTCAAAGCAAGCTCCACCTTGTCAATCGTCTTGCGCTTCAAATGCTTCTGGACAAATGAAGTTTGCCTTTTCCTTGCACTCTCCGGCGGGAAGAACCGCTCAAATTGGTCTGGATCGGGAACAGCATCGACACTCAACGCCTTAATTAAGACGGGACCGGGAATATAGTTTTCGATCTCCTTGGCATGCGTAATCCAAATGTGGGCCCTTGGTATCATTAAAACTTCCTCTTCAATCCTTTGAACCCTGTTTTTCAGGATTGAACCTTTGCCAGTCTTAGCCGTCCGGTCACTGTCGCACACGACGATAATATTATGATTGAGCCGGAGGAGATTCGCTAGCTCGATATCGGCTTCTTCTGGGGATGTGAATTGCATGCGTGCAAGCAGAGCACCGCCGTAGAACGCGCATTGATAATCCCGTCCTTCCCGCAACTCCCCATCGCAAAGCAGCTCAATCCAGCGGGTCAGATAGATACGGTCGGATGGTCCCTCGACCCAAAGAATTCCATTGGCCTGTAATAGGTCGGACGGCTTGGCGCCGAGTTCAGAAATGACAGCCTGCTGGTCAAAGTGGGCCGTAATCCTCTCTGCTTTTGCAGACCCATTCTCTTGAGTGACGCGAATAATTTGTGCGTGCTCCGATAACCCAAACACGTCAAGGGCCACGCTTGAATGCGTAGTCAGAAAAAATGTTGTCTCGTTCGCCCGCGCAAATTGCTCCAGATATTGGAAGAGTCGTCGCAGTAAGGCAGGGTGCAAATTGTTTTCGAGTTCCTCAAACGCAAAGACATAGTCTTTTGGAGCCCGCTTCTCGGAATGAGGGACTACAAGCAAATTTAACAGCACAAGGATCACCGTCTTAAGGCCGCTACCGGAGGCACTTAATGGCACAAGGTTCTTTTTCTCCTCGGCGAGAAACAGTTCCCATCTTGTATCCCGTTCTTCTGTCTGCTTTTCGTCATGGTGCTTGACCTCCAACTTGTTAAAGTGGCCGTCAGACTGGAATATCTCGTTGAGTGCATGAAGCACCTTGCCCTCGATTATCCCCGCATCAACCTCTGTGCTGGTGCTATGTTCAAAGCGTCTAATTAGGTTTGTGGCTCCACCACCATTAGAGGAAAGAGACCGATCTAGCGTTGCTGATTCTGGCTGAATGTCACGGTCGGCTACCAAGCGGCGAAAACGCCTGCCGGACAAGGGAGGTTTTGCGTTTTTGAGAATCGCCGAGATTCGTTCCTCGTAGACCCTCGTGACAGTCTCTCCACGATTGTGAAGGGTAACTGCTTGGGGCAGTTTAGTAACTTTGACGGTCCCGGTGCTATCAACGTCCCAGGATACTGTAGCCCCAACAAGTAGCGCCCCATAGTCTTTCCATGGATGCCCATGCAGAGGTTGCGTCCAGGGTATTGCGGACTGACCAAAGACTCTATGTAAGTCATCTTCTTTCAGTACCCCTTCACATTGGCACTCCCATCCGCTGGTTTTGTTTTGCGCTGACTCCCCACAAAGCGACTCAGCGAAGTCAAGCAGATGAGACTTGCCGGTATTGTTCTTGCCGATGATGACGTTGACAGGCTTGATAGTCTCAAAGCCTACAAAGTCTTTCGTAAAGCACCGATGGCCGCGATATTTTACGGAGGTAGCAATCATTGGGTGAGGCTTTGTCTTGGCGAAAAGATATCCCGTTCAGTAACCAATTCCCCATGGTCAAGCGTCCTCAATACTTACGCTGACCAGATTAGGAAATCAATAAGTCTAGCTACTTACTACAGCACACATCCTTTAAGCTGGGGCGCTCGCTTGGTCTACTCATAATTGTGCTCCGTTTTTGTATTACACGGACTCACGCGAGCAGCGTCTCCCGTTAGGCTTCGCGCAATTTCTGGACTTGGCCTGGATCTTCTCAGCACTTCTGCCGAATGTTCGCCCTCGATCTTGCATCGAACGCCCTGTAGTGTTAGATAGGGGAAATTTGTATTGCAGGCTAGGCCTCGACTGATCCTCGGTGCCGAACGTGCCGTTCCCTGCGGCGCTGCCCGCCTCCACACAGGGATGCGCTAAAGGGAGAAGCCACGATGCGATCCACAAAGAACATTTCCCAAAATGACTATCTCCTCCCACCGCGTCCTATAGACGTGTTGGACTGTTGGCGCTGGTACGATAAGGCTGCCGCAGGCGATGCACTTCCAGAAAAATACAAGACCTTTGAGCAGCGCACCGCATCTTCTAAAGCTCTCCAGAACATGTGCACAAACCCCGACTACGAGTTGAAATGGCGTCATGCATTGCGAAGCCAGCTCGGAGCGATGTGGGTGCAATTTGATCCTCAGTATCCTCCGTTAACGGTCAAGAAGCCCTCGAAGGGACGCCCGGCCCACTACGATGGGGATTTCACCTTCAACCTCTGCGTTTTCAATACAATCATCCTCAAGCTGCTGGGAGAAAGCGACGCTCAACGGCAGCAGTCTCGACACTGGGCTGTCACGGCCAAGTTATTGAGAAAATTTTTTCCTGGTCAGTGTCGAGAATCTGATGGCTGGACATCTGCGCGAGTCAAAGCGCGCGTCAACGGATATTTGCGAACACATCTTGATGCCGCAGAAAGTATTCGCAAGCGTCCTGATCTAGGAGAATACTGGCATGCCTTTGGGAGTCGGAAGATCGCTGCTGTTGTAGAGGCGCGGGCAGCAAGTATGGAGCGCCTCATTGACTTTATTGACTCTGAACTGAAAGATCGAAGAACCCCGCCGAAGCCCAAGGGACCTGGCCCAACCGCTATCGTTTTGAAATTCTGAGTGGACGCCCCTATCTCTGGGGAATCGCTAGACCTCTATCAATTTTATTTCCCCCCTCCCTGATTTTATTTCCCCCTCCCCAGGTGTCAGGCGGTGCGCTATCGTGCACCTGTGTTTACTCAACAAATAGACACGTTCAACGATCGGTTGATCCTCTGCGCGGATGACGTTTGTCGGCTCTTAGGTTGGAATCAGGGCCAACTGTATATGGCTGTTCGGCGTGGGCAGATTCCGGCCCGGAAACTCGGTCGTCGCGTAGTGTTCTTGCGGACAGAACTCGAGGCATATATTGCGCAACTGCCACACGTGCTGGAAAAACCTGTTGGCTCCAAACTCGCACACGAAGAGGCCTGGCATGCGAGCCGCTGAGCTTGCCGAACGAATAACCGGCGCGATGCAGTTCGGCGAGAAGTGGAAAGCCTGTTGTCCCGCTCACCAAGATCGTCGTCCAAGCCTGACGTTCAAGGACGGCAACAAGTGCATTCTGCTGAAGTGTTTCGCTGGCTGTGCGTTGGACGAAATCTGTCAGGCGCTCCAGCTTCGTCCTTCTGATTTGTTTTTTGATGCGATCGACCGAGACCCGCAACGACGGAAGAGGGCATCCCAGCAACGAGAACGCCAGCGGCAGGCACTCGAACAGGACGCACACCAAGAGGGAGCAGTGATTGATGCTTTGCGAGAGGCTGACTACTTTATTCGTTCTCGGCAAGGGCTTGATATTTCGCAATGGAGTCACGCGCGTTTGGATGCCGAACTCAATGCACTGGCCGATGCTTACACCCTGTTGGAGCATGAGGATCTGGATGGACTGCGATAGCGGCGTAGACTCGCGAAATACTTTCCAGCAAGCGCTGCGACGTGCGCAAGTAGGGCTCGCCACCCTCGATTTGCCCTCCATGAATGGGCGCTCGTCGTCGCCTGAGAGTTTCACGCAGTCGTCTTCGATTCTGGACGATCTGTCGGCCTTTCTCGCTCGATTCGTCGCCTATCCCTCCTCGCATGCCCTGAACGCGCATACACTTTGGGTAGTCCATACCCACCTGATGGACAAGTGGGAATCGACACCACGTCTGGCGTTTCTCTCACCCGAACCAGGCAGTGGAAAAACGCGCGCGCTTGAACTCACCGAAACCTTGGTGCCGCGTCCATTGCAATCCATCAATACCACCGTCGCCGCCCTGTTTCGCAATATCTCTGATCCCGACGGTTCGCCAACTATCCTATTCGATGAGATCGATACGATCTTTGGCCCACGAGCCAAGGAACATGAGGATCTCCGCGCCTTGATCAATGCCGGACATCGGCGCGGGGCGATCATTCATCGATGCGTGTTGAAAGGCAAGACGATCGAGACCGTGAAATTCCCGGCGTATTGCGCGATCGCCTTGGCTGGACTCGGCCAGCTTCCCGATACGATCCTCACACGCTCGATCGTGATCCGCATGCGGCGGCGGGCTCCTCACGAACAAGTGGAGCCGTATCGGTTACGAACCCATGAACCGGAAGGCCATCGGTTACGCGATCGGTTACAGGATTGGGCGGAGCAGATTCGGCCATTGTTACTCACCTCTCCCTCCATGCCGGACGGTGTAAGTGATCGAAATGCCGACGTGTGGGAACCCCTCCTCGCAGTGGCCGATGCTATCGGTGGTTCGTGGCCTGCGCAAGCGCGTGTATCCGCTGTTACCCTTGTAACCGATACTAAGCGAGACAATGGCAGCTTGGGAATTCGGCTCCTCACGGACATTCGCACGGTCTTTGGAGTGCGTGACGCGTTCTCGACGGTCGATCTGATTGAAGCCTTGATTGATCTCGAAGAGTCGCCCTGGGGCGATCTGAAAGGCAAGCCGTTAGATGGTCGCCGTCTCTCACGGCTGTTGAAGCCGTATGAGGTCGGACCCAAACCTCTTAGAATCGGAACGACGATATGCAAAGGGTACGAGCGGAGTGACTTTCTCGACCCATGGGCCCGCTACCTGCCACCTCTGGAAGATCCTTCTATTTCTCTCTTAGTTCCCTCCCCCATAGCATCGGTTACAACGGTTACAAACGGTACAGGGGACCAAAGGGAATTGGGGAGTGATGAGGAATGGAGTGCGTAACGATATGGGCTTCAACCGGGAAACGCCGTAAGCCGTGAACATGCGCCAAGCACACCTGAATAGCCCTCCCCTCGTCCCTGGCTCCCGTCGCGGCAAGCCTGGACGGCCACGGAAGGGCGATGCGGGTATCTTTGGGAAGCCGGAACACGGGCACAGTGTGGGCACAGTGACGATGAAACCACGCATTCAGAGCGGAGCCGGTGAGGGAACACAGGTTCAAACAACCGTGGTTCCTCTCAATCCACGGCTCTTGGATCTGCCGACCGCCGCACAATACCTCGGCCTCTCGCCGTGGACCGTCCGAGACCTCGAAGCCGCTGGTAGCTTGCAACGGGTGAGGATTCCCCTCCCCAATTCAGGCGAGCTGCGGAAGCTGTTGTTTGACCGAGCCGATCTCGACCGGCTCATTGAGCAGTGGAAGGACGCTGGATGAGGAGCCGCGCCGAAAACAGCACCGAGGGGGAAGGGCTTTTGAGGTCCCCTGGGTGCGCACGAGGGAGATGTCTCCGGTTTTTTAAGCATCTGGATCACGAGCAAGGCCCTTGTGGGAAGGTTGGCAGTGGCTTGAACAAGGCAGACAGGAGAGGGACAGCATGAATACGTGCGGTGATCATGGGCATCAATCGCGGGATGGGCAGCCCTGCCGATTCAGTCTTCCTGAGGGGGTAACGGCCTGTCACCATCATGATGTGGACCAGACGCGGGCGAAGGCCATTCTGGCCCGTGCGGTCTCCGCTGCCCAAGAAATGCGCCTCCCCGATGATCTCGACACGAACAACTTCGAGACGGTCGGCGACTGTCTCAAGGTTCGGGCGAAGGTCGTAGACATCCTGAAGACGGAGAAGAAGCCGGACTATCGCCGGCTCGACATGATCTTGAAAGCGACCAGCGGCGCGAGTGCCGATCATGCCACGAAGGCCCTGGAAGAACAGAACAAGCTCTTGCTCGCCTTGGATGGGCACGGCCCTGGCCTCGCGGCGTTGCAACGGTTGAAAGAGTCGCCGGTGCGGGTGTTGCCGGGGAAACGGAGTGCCGGATGAGCCGCGCCTTAAAAGCCATCGTCGAACGCTTGGGAGCCCAGACCGGGGTATTGTGCTGCGCCGTGTTGCTGGACCTGCCGGTGAGACATCCGCTCTGTGATGGCCTAGACGCCGCAGGCCGGTCGGTCTTTCTCATTGGGCGGCATAGTCTGGGCTCGGATGCTCCAGCGGACGTGGCGGTTGAGTACATCCTTGGCCAGCTCAAGGACGGGCACTATCCTGATGTGGTCCACCCGGTCCTCTTTGCGCCGAAGGCCTCGCTCGCGATGGCGGCGGCGATTGACGGCGACATGGAAGAAATCCTCGCGTATGGGGAACGCGGAACCGGCAAGACGCACCTGCTCGCCGGGGCGGCGCTCATCAATGCCGAGCTCCATCATCGTGGGCAGTATCCCGGCGTCTTCAAAGTGATGTGGTTGCATGATTCGCTGATGTCCGCCAGTGCGAAAACCGGTGAAGCGTTAGAACTTCCGATGTGGGGCGGGCTCTGGAGTATCAAAGATGATCGAACCAAAGCGATCTTCTCCATCGGCGGCAAAGAAGTGCTCCTCGGCAACTTCGTCGGCTGCAAAGATGCCAGCTCCGCTGAACGCTTGCGCCAAGACTGTCACATGGTTGTCGGTGAAGAACTCGTGGCGAGTTTGACCGATGGCCTCGGGATTGAACTCCCGCAATGGCGCTTAGCGATTTCCTCCTCGATTCGCTTAGAGACGCGGCATCGTGTGGCGATGGCCGCGACCAATCCCGGCAGCCCAGACTTATGGCCCTATGCCCATTTCGACGTGGCAGGACAGGGACATCCGACAAGGCGGGCCATTCACATTCCCATTTCCGATCGGCTCTCGCCAGAGCAACAAGCCGTGCATCGTAAGACGTTCGCCGGGAACTCGGCGATGGATGCGCGACTCGGTCGTGGCGAATGGGTGATGGCAGAGCGAGGCCAGCCCGTGGCGGAAGGATTCAATGCCGCCATCCATGTGTCTCGATGGCCGTTGACCCCGCACCCGCAGTATCTGCTCGGCATCGGCTGGGACGGCGGGCATAGTCCCTCTGCCGTGATCGGGCAGCGACAGGGCGGGCCGATTCAGGTCTTTGCGGCGCTCAACGGGCTGGGTATTGGGACATTGGAATTGATTGAACAGCAGGTGCGTCCATGGATCGACCAACATGCGCCCTGGGCCTTGCTCGATGGCGGCGCGGCGCTCGTCCATTGCATCGACCCGAACTTGTCAACGCCGGGGCAAGCCACCATTCACGAGACCGCGGAGAAAATGATTCTGAAATGTTTGGGTGGGCGGATTGTCAAAGGGGCCGTCCGCTGGGCTCCGAGAAAAGAAGCGGTGCTGAAAGTGTTGGCTCCTCGGCATGAAGCCGGACAATCGCCGCTGTTGATTGCGCCAGGACCAGACACCGCATTGCTGGTGCAGGCCTTTGAGGGCCGATGGTTTTATCCGATCACCACAGACGGCCAAGTGGATCGGACAGGGCCGAAGAAACCGAATAGCCCCTTTGCGGATCTGGGCGACGCGGCGGCGTATCTGTTCGGCTGGCTCCTCGGGAGCGATCTGATGGAGGTCCCGACGCCGGGGCCTCTCAAAGTGGAAACAAGTTTTTCGCTCGATCCGATCCCGATGGTCGAGTCCACCTTCGACCTCGGCGTATTCACCGAGCATCGGTAAGAAAGGAGCACCATGTCCCTCGAACCCCTCACCCTCACAGTGACACGCAACGGCGCAGACGCAGAACTCCGCGTCCGATCCGGTCACTCCATCCTGGCAGGCGCGATCACAATCGAAGCCCTCGACCGACTGGCGACGCTGTTTCAGGCGGAAGCCCTCGCGCTGCGACGGGCGAGGAATCGAATCGCCATCCCCACACACTACGTCACGCTCGGCGTGTTCCGTGATGCGACTGCTGACGAGATCCAGGCGGCCTATCGGGCGTTGGCGAAACAGTACCATCCCGACACATCCAGCGGCGAGACGGGAGCCGCGATGACACAAATCAACGAAGCCTATGAAACCCTCAGCGACGATCACACGCGTCAAATCTACGACGCCACATTCACCACCATGAAAGGAGACTAGCAACATGATGACAGCACAAGAAGCCAAATCCCTCGGCGGCATTGCGCGACAGGTGCGTGCCTTACTCACGGGGATCGACAAACTCCCCGACGCGTTTGACGAGGTGGAGGGACTGGAGGTTCGGCTCGCCACAGCCAAGCGCGAACAGCTCACGGTCGAGGCGGATGTGGCTGCCGTGCGAGCGGCGTTTGCGAAGCTGGATGGCGATTACCAGCGCCTCCAAACGCGATACAGCCAACTTGCCACAGAATACCGTGACAAAGAGCAAACGCTTGACGCAACCCTGAGCACCAAGCGGGAGAAGCTGGCGGAGATCGAACGGCTCATACCCGAGACGGAGGAGCGACTCGCCGCCATCACGAAGGACTGGCACCTGAAAACCGGAACCCCCTCCCCGCACTGACGGGGTGAAGGCAACTCGTCGAGAAAGGAAGGCACACGATGGACGAACAAATAAGTAGCGGTGGCCTCTTCACGGCTTCCGGTAATCCGGCGCTCGACACCGCCCGCGCCGAGTTCCAAGACATTGCGACGAACACGACTAACCCACGGTACGCGGGGTATCAGCGGGGCGACAGGGCAGTGTCGGACTATCTCGATGGACTCTACAAAAAAGCGCTGCCGGACTCTTCGCCGGTCACGATCCAGGAAGGAGTATCCGTCAAGACCGGCGGGGCGGATGATGAGCCCGTTCTCTCCCCCGACGATGCCCGTGCGATGGAGGCCCTTCGCCACGAATGGGGCGGAGAAGCTGCCGCACACTGGGCCGATGCGCAAGTGGGGATAAGCCGTCTGACGCGCACGTTAGGCGGAGAAGTGGACGACTTGGTTGCGGCGGTGTTGGCCGCAGGCGGCGATCTCCGGCTCGTCACGAACATTGCCCGGCATTTTGGTAAGCAGGCGCGGACCTATGCGCCGTAACACTCACACCCCATGGAGGAACGCAACATGAGTACCCTATCAATTCTTGACCACGCCGAAGCACGGATTGCTCCGGCAACTGACCAGGCGCGCACCACTCGAAACGAGATCATCGACGCAATGCGGGATGAGATCGGACGGCAACATTATACGCAGGCGAAGGACCAACTCCCGAAGTTGGAGCGAACAATAAGCGAAATCTATCGCCCATTTTTGGAGCGCGTGGCCACCATTCAGGCCCAGAGCAAGGTCCCACTCCCGCTCGCGGTCCAGCCGTGGCTTCGGGAAATGGGAATGCTGTGCGACACGGTCCCAAACACAATCTGCGCCGGGATTGAAGGGTGGGACCGACTGACCCCACCGATCTGGACGGACGGGAAGTCTGTCGATATCAATATGCGCACACAGTTAATTGGTAGCCTCCGCCAGTGTTTGCGAAATTGGGATGGTGTACAGGGGCGGTTAGACGATCTCACGGCGCAAGTGGAGCGCTATATCCAGGAGAGTGGATGGCCTGCAATGCGCCCCACTGGCGGCGAGCAAGGTGCTTAGCAAGGATTTTTCTGAGACGGGGCGTAATAATGAACATCGCCGGACGAGTCTCGGTATTGATACCCGCCTGGCACGGGCCTATACGTCTCTCCGATAATGCCATTGCCGTAGCTATCAACTGGGCCTGACGGGTAGACAATTTGAGCCACGGCTTGACCGGCAGTGGCGACGAGGATTCCGAGGACGAACCAAAGAATGGGTTTCATGGTGCACCTCCTTGGCGAGCGCGATGGTCGAAGCACTATAGCAGAGCAGAAGTTGTCGGTGCGGTAAGGCTACTTCTGACCGATTTCATGAAGGCGGAGATTTTCAAAAGTCCCCCCTCTACCGGCAACCGTGTATGTCTCGATTTGTCCTGTGAAGGTATCGACCACATACAAGAAGTCATTACTCGCAGCGGTTTGATACCTGTGGCTCAATAGATAGGCAGCACTCAGAATGCTTGTGACCAGGAAGGCAATCATGACCGTGCCGACGAATTGTCCTCGTGTCATGGTGTCCTCAAGCTAAAAGGGGATACCGTTCATTTGCCTTTCGGGAGTAGGCCCTTCTTTTCCATCTCTTGCAGATGGGTTTCTAACGAGTCCATGACGAGCGCCTTAATGGATCGACCTTCAATGGCTGCCGCGATCTTTGCCTGTTTCATGAGGTCTCGTGGAATATCACGGAAGATCCAGGCACCCCCGGCAGCGTCAGTCTTTTTAGTTTTCGGCATGTCGAGGAAGATAGCATAGCTGTATGACTCTTGACAGCGTTTGATATGTACACATATCATGCTTATCAATGAAGGAGGTCACTATGATGATGGTTCGCGTATTGATTCAACTCCCCCGCCCGCTCAAGGCCAAGCTCGATGTGCTCCGCCAGCACGGCACCACGGCGAGCGGATTTATCCGTAGCCTGGTCGAGCGGGAATTTCAGCAACGCGCCACAGCGAAGAAAGGACGGTGAACCATGGGCATGTTGTACAAACGAGGCGAAGTGTATTGGATCAAATACTATTCCGCTGGGAAGCCGATCCGGGAGAGCACGCGGACGACCAAACAGAAAGAGGCGGAACGGTTTCTGAAAGATCGTGAGGGGCGCAGCGCGGCAGGACTTCAGCCATTACCTCGCGTTGATCGTATCACGTACGACGAATTAGCAGACGATCTGCGACGGCACTATGAGGTCTCGGGGGCGCGTGGATTGAAGGAAGCTGATACGCGTTTCAATGCGCTCAAGCCCTTCTTCAGCGGACGAAAGGTCGTGAGCATCAAGGGGGAGCTGGTCGAACAATACGTCAAATATCGCCTAGAAATGAAAAGAGAAGGCCGTCCTGCTGGCGTGACGCCCGCCACGGTCAACCGTGAGCTAGCCACGCTGATTCGCATGCTGGGGCTGGGATACGAGCGGGAGAAGGTCGCCCGGATGCCGAAGATTCACAAATTACAGGAAGCCCCGCCACGGTCTGGATTCTTTGAACGTGACGACTTCGAGGCTGTGCGCCGACAACTGCCGTCAGATATCCAATGCGCCGTGACAATCGCCCACGACTTTGGGTGGAGAATGCAGAGTGAAGTCTTAACCTTGACGTTGTCGCAGGTGGATCTGAAGGCCAACACGTTGCGACTCAATCCGGGCGGATCGAAAAACGGAGAAGGCCGAGTTGTGTGTTTGTCAGACGAGGTGCGCGGATTAGTCGAAGCGCAGATTGAAAGAGTCCGCGCCCTCTCTCGGAAACTCGGGTGCGTGATCCCATTCTTATTTCCACATCTGACGATCTGTCGTCTCCAAGGGCAGCAAATCAAAGACTTTCGCAAAATTTGGACGAGTGCATGCAAAAAGGCCGGATTGCCGGGGATGCTGCGCCATGATTTGAGACGTACCGCGACGCGAAACATGATCAGAACGGGCGTGCCGGAAGTGGTTGCAATGAAGATTACGGGGCACCGAACCCGCTCAGTCTTTGACCGCTATAACATCATCAGCCACGCCGACCTACAAGAGGCGGCTCGGAAAATGGGCGGTGGGCACAAAACGGGCACATTCGCCCCCGCCCCGCTTGACTCTGTCACCGTAACTCGTTAATTTTGCGGCCCTGGCGGTGTAGCTCAGTTGGTAGAGCAGCGGACTCATAAGCCGCGGGTCTCCCGTTCAATCCGGGACACCGCCACCAAAGATTCCCCAGCGGTCGCACCACAGCATCGGGTAATATTCGAATTACATTCTTCGAAGGTAGGAGCCCAGCTACGAAGGCGTGATCGACGCGATCCGGTCAAAATGGATACTTAGGGGCTCCAAAAGGCAAGACATCGTCCTCGCGCACACGCGCGATAACTCATACTTCGCACACCACCTCTATCAAGGAGAGTCGCAATGCCTATGTAGGTCACGACCTACAGGATTACATGGTCTTCTCATCTTCCTCCACCTAACCATTACTCGAATACTATCCGGAAGTCATTGACACCCTTGCATCTTCACGTCTTCTTGGCTCTGACCAAGGTGAAATTCATTTAACGAAGATATTGGGCATCTGTCTTGCCATTAGAGGGCCGCCTACCCACCGATCATAGCTTGGTAGTTTCTGGGTCAGGACGTCTTGAGCCCGTCGAAGGGAGTACCGTGCGCGCGATGACCAAGACTTTACTGGGCTGCTTATTATTACTTCCCGCCTGCACAGCTCCAGTCACGGTGTGAACTGAATAGACAGCGGTCGGCACATCAACGGGGTACTCCTCCCCTACCATGCGCCAAGCTGGAGATGGAGAACCAGGAGGGAGATTGTCAAAGCAATGGTGATATGAACCGTGCTCGCAGTGGCTTCCAGCGAAGGTCAGATATAAACCGGACTTCCTGGTGCAATACATCGCAGTTAACCAATTATTATCATGAATGGAGGTTGAATGATGGGAGGCAGTATAGGAGTGGCCTATAAAATGGCAATATTCTTCAGTGTTTGGTTGATTTTTTTGTCAAGCGATCCGTTGGCAGCCTCCACTATTTCATTTGATGCCGTCAGCAGTTCGACGAATAACAACACGAGCCCGAGCGTGACCTGGTCCCATAGGACGGGAGCAGACTCGAACCGCGCCATGCTCGTCTGCACACAAGCACGGAGCACGGTGCGAGCCAGTGTCTCGGTGTCATCCGTTACTTATGGCGGAGCGGCCCTGACCTTTGTTCGCGGCGACACCCACAGCGATAACGCAGGCACCTATCTCCGTACCGAGCAATGGGTGAAGGCGAATCCGGCGAGCGGGACCAACAATGTCGTGGTGACATGGGCCGGCGCACCCCAAAATGGGTATGAAGTCGGCACAGCGACGACCTACTCAGGGGTCTACGGCACTCCTGTTGATGCCGCTTCTGGTGGCGATGGGAAAGGGACAGCGTTCTCTGTGAACATCATCACGGCCACCGCGAATGATTGGATTGCGGATTGTGCAATAGGACGGGGTGACAATAACATGACAGCGAAGGTCGGCGGAAACCAAACCGTTCGCACGAATCGACTGACTGTTTCACCAACCCCAACAGATATCGTGATGGTCTCCACGGTAAACGGGAAGGCCACTGCTGGAACGGAAACTATGGACTGGGCGCAAAACGTCTCCACTGATTGGGTGACGAGTGTCGTGGCAATCAAGCCTGCCGTGTCTATATCAACCACGCGCCGTATAATTCTCGGATCCGACAATTTTCTCCGCCCAGATAGCACTGAACTCGGCCCGAATTGGGAACATGGTTATACGGGACATACAAATGTAGCGATCGTGTCGAACCAAGTGCGAACCACAGTGATGAATGTTGCCGCGCCTAAATCAGTCGAACTCTACACAGCCGCGGCGCTTGGGAGTGACCAATTTTGCCAAATTACATTGCCCGTATTTCAAGGTCCTAGCGACCGCGAGTACGGTTGTATAGTGCGGGCAAAGACTCCCCCGACAGTCGGGTGGTACTGGTGCTATGCCAGGAAGAACGGAGCACGCAATGCCGCTATTGCGCTACATGACGGAACTACTGGCGTGAATCTCGCCAGTGATTTCACGACCGTCTGGGGATCAGGAGACAAGCTTATTTGTGAGGCGGATGACACCGAATTACGTCTCTTTCGTATCCCAGCCGGTTCGACCATAGAAACTCGTTTGCTGACTGCGACGGATAGTAGGTTTAAGAGTGGGAAGACAGGGCTCGTGCTGTGGATGGAAACTAATGGGACACTCTCAAACGCGACTGCTGACGGCTTCATTACGGGAAACGTTCAGTAATCACAAGGATGATATTATGAAAGGCTTCAGGATTATCATATGAGATCCTCCTTACAATATGACCCCACACCCAGGTCAAGGCATTATCGTAAGCGTTCGTCAAAGACGGCTGGTGCCGGTAAAATCCAAAGTATGTGTCAGGGATCGGTGCTCGAGAGCCTGAAAGCTGAACCCCTCGCGCCGAAGCTATTTGACCTATCATCCAGTCGTCATACGCCCATCCTCTATCACCCTGGGCGCTATGGAGACTGAGTCAATAGTTATACTGTGGGCTGTAGATGGCATATCATCTGTCCGGGTTAGGGTGGCCCCTCAAGGAGGGCCACCCTGACACGAGTGACCGTCCCTACAGGAGGTGAGACAGATGCGGTTTGAAGAGCTCTATGCACGATGACACCGGCGGGACTGACGATGGCAGAAGCCGCGGAGATGCCACCAAACCTCGCTTGGCGTCTCAATCCCATCGTGGGCAGAGCGTCACTTGCAAGTCGGCAACAGGGCTCTCACCCAGCTTTTCTATCCACAGCACCCACCTGCGAAGACCTGCCGCTGCTGAGAGGCACTCCAACAGCACTCGCACAGTTCGACGGTCGAATGGGTCATCCCATCGACACAGAAAATTCGGCGTTGGACTACCGTTCCACAGTCAGAGCAGGCGCCGATAACTGGTATGTCGATCCTACGCGCTTGAGTCAGCATGGGACACCATCTTTGTGTTCGGACGAATGCGTCGAGTACAGACAGCTGACATAAACTGCTGCCTGCCTTTGAGACTCACCAAATTCCGCCACAATCGAATCGGAAGCGGTTCCACCTTCACCCTGCACAAATCTCCTTGCATCCTGCGCACCTGTCCGTTCAAGAAATCCACTGTTCGCTCTAAGTCTACAAGTCGGTCGGCCTTAAAGGATCTCCCGGTTATGAACATCATGCCCTCCCTCCCTTCCTTCATGAGTAGAATGCTGAAAAATCCCGCCACCCGCGTTCTCGCATCGCAGACTCTTAGACTGTGCAATGCCGAATCACGCCGATGAGAATGCCTTCGATATGAAACGTATCTGAAGACTGCACAATAATCGGCTGCATCGCCGCATTGGCTGGATGCAGTTCAATGTGTGAGTCCTTCTTGAAGTAGATCTTGATCGTCGCCTCATGATTGACCAGCGCAACGACGGTCTGCCCGTTCCTGGCTGCCTCCTGCTTTCGCACCACCACAAGATCGCCGGGAAGAATACCATCGTCCTTCATAGATTCCCCTTTGACGCGGAGCGCAAAGGTATTGCCGCCACGCAACATGCTGGGAGGAACATCGATCAATTCCGACTGGGGAACCGGCTCAATTGGCGAACCGGCCGCCACCAGCCCTGCCATGGGAATTTCCTGCGTTCGACTGAATTGATCGATCGCCACTTGTACCATTCCAGGGATGCGCCGCATCCCCGATTCATAGCGCGCCACCGACACGCGTGTCGTCTGCAATGCATCAGCCAACTGCTGTTGAGTCAGCCCCAACTGTTCTCGCACTCGCTTAAGCTCCATCGGCTTCATAGTGTAACCAATGGTTACACTATATCGCATTCGCCTGTCAAGTCCCTTCAGTTGGATCCCATATAAATGATGCTACCGGCCCGATCTGGCGCGGAATCTGTGTATAACCATTTGAGAAACACCGCGATAGGATTGGCGGTTCATCGCACCGACCCGGCAACGCCAATGGATATCTAGTATTTGACGTTTCTGTTGGGTTTAACCCTTAGGACCACCATACCTTGTGGTGCTATCGATGTGGGGCCAATGCCTAATTTCTAGGCAAAGACGTTTTGAAGGTAACGAAATGTGCGCGATTTCAATGGTAGGGCAGCCTTATGAACAGACTTATCCACAGAAGCTGGGGAAAGTCTTCAGAGCGGAAATTTTTGGTTCGCTTTTCTCCTAAAACTACGGATGCGGCGAGGAAATTCCCCTCTCTTTCAGCGTGAAGGTTGCCACTTCCTGGTCACACATTCCGCCACATGTACTTCTGAGCGTCTTGGTCGCCACCACACCGTCTCGCCCTACATACGTCCAATCCCTCAATAGAAACATTTTCATCGGATCGGGGTCTACTTCGGCGCGCCCCCTCATATACCTGGAAGACCAAAAATGTGCCAGTCTGGGCGGATTGAGGACACACTCATGATTGAGGTTATAGTGCCAGAACGTGCTGGTTTCCTGCGACATCCCAAGGATGCCGTAGAGCAGTTCAATTTTCGCTAAACCTCCTGAGGATACATTCAACTCACCCGATGGCTCGTCGATGTGAATGAAAGCCTGGAACACACGAATGGGGACCGTGCCCTGTCCCTGAACGAGTGGGTCGCATTTGTTCCACTGGGGCAACGGACCGGTCTGGTAGGTGATCATCCCTTGTCCAATGTATTTCGTCTCACTGCTTGAGCTCACTTCTCCACTGGTCACAGCGGAATGACTGCTGACGCTTGGTATTGGGCGGGGTCGCCGTCCGGATCCGAGGACACGATCATGGAGCGAAACTCCAAAACATAAGACGGGTTCCTCGCCGCTGGGCTCTCGCTCCCACTTCCACCGCCACCAATCCCACCTCCTGATCTATCACCAGCCCCCCCTCTCCGACAATCGATCTCTCATCGCGTCCAGGTACTCCGCCGCACACAATCGGTGGCTCACCTGGCTTTTGTGGTTTCTTGGGTTGCTTCTCGCATGGGTCAGGCACGGCCTTGCGTGGCGACGCTGTTGTGTCAGGCGGCATGACCAACTGAGCGAGTGAGGGTGCGGCCCGGCCGGCGCCGTATAGACATTTTTCGGATCATGCTCAGGCGAGTTCGACGACGGCAGATGCTTATTCCTACCGCCGCAACTTTGATTGAGGAAGAGAATGATCAGAACGAAAACATTCTCGTCTGCATAGAATCACCACCTTGAACAGGGCGTTCGTTACCTACACACCGCCGACTGCAATCTCTGCTCTCAAGGCAGAGGAAGCTTCCTGGCAACACTGGAGGCCTTCTATCTCACCGGGGATGCGCCTGGCCCCGGCTCATCCGCCAGCCTCAAGGTCAGCGTCGTCTCTTCCTGGCATGCGCTCAGTCCCATGCCGCAATTGACTCTCATCGTCTTTTTTGCCACGACATCGGAATTGAGCACCGGAGTCCAGCCTCCAATCTCGTAGCCTTTCTTATTCCAATTGAATGTCCTAAAGCGAGTGAAGTTGAAGGCCCCGCTCCATCCCCCACCTTTTGTTGTGCTATGTGCCTCACCACCTTGTACACCTTGGGTCGCAAACAATTCCCTTAATTTTTCGGGCGTATTGCCGCTTGTACAGTGGGTCTCTGCCACTTCCCCTGATTGGCCAGGAAGAATAATCAGGTTCACGGCAAATGGATCAGGATCATTGCTGATCGAGCCTCCGTTCACATGAAAGGTGGTCGTGCCGGCGCCCTGAGTGCGGATTTCGCACGAGGCCGGCTGAGTCAATGTGCGAGTTGTGTACTGCATCACGCCTTCCCCAACCCATTGGCCATCGTCCCTGCGCTGGAGCGGTACTGTCGCCTCGACGTGGGCATCAAACCCATTCGAACTCATGAACATACCGAATGGCGGATTCGGAAGATTTAACGGTTCCTGAACGATGTGCGACTTGAATTCAAGGACATAAGAAGAAGGAGCGAGTTCCCATTCCCCTTCCTTCTCTCCCGCCACTCCCGCGCGAGAAACTGCCTTCACCTGGAATCCACTGTGCAGGACCTTACTCGCTGGAGCCTGATAGGTGAACGTGGCCGGCCTATTGAGCTCTGATTTGTCCTCCCTCGGCGACACACGGCCATTGCCCTCTCTTGGCTTCTCCTTCGCCTCCTTGAACTTCGCTGGAACGAGTGCCTGCTCCTTCTTGGTTCGAAGTTCCGTCTTCACTTGAGTCGATTCACTTGGAACAAACTTTTTGGTCTTGGTGGGCGGCGTGAAGATGATTTCTACGCAGGTGTTGTCTGTGTTCCATATAGCCTGAGCGCGGACATACTCTGGACCCGAAAACCAGCCCATGATGGACGTGAGCCATGCAATCAGTTGCGCGTCTTTTGCCTGAGCCTCCCCTTCCGAAAAGCCTGAGACCGTGATGATCTTGAAATCTTGGAGAATCCCCGTTCGCTGATCAATGCTGAATTCTCCTTGGACGCCGATAGTATGAGAATAGTGTGGGAGTTCCGAGCCGATATGTTGAAGCGTGACGGCGGCATCAAATTTCACCACCTTTTTCAACTGAGCATCATCGCCGACTTCCCCCTTGAGTGTGGCCTGGATTTTTCGGCGATAGAGCACCGACTGCGGTCCCGGCGTCGCCCGAAACATCATGGAGGTCCACTCAAATGTCCCGTCGACCATCCCCTTCAGATCAGGCCCCTCCAAGTGAGGACACTGCTTTACCTTGGGAGCAATGACCATCTCATAATCTTCTCGAATGCCTTTCGTGGGCCGGTCCTCTTTGCCAATTCGTGACATGGTGCGCGTTATCTTGTAGCCCACCCAGTCTGGAGGTGGAGGCGAATTTTCCGTGCGTATTGGAGGTTCGTCGACGTCGTAGTCATCCTGCGACGTGTCAGGGATGGTGGTCTGCGCCAGGAGGAGAGGTTGGCTGGGAGAGGCGTGAGTCAGCACGAGACGAGCTGGCTGAAAGAGGCCGCTCTTCTTCTGTGGCCGCACGGAGATCGGACAGTCCGCCGCACCGGGGCCGAGCGAGTGTTTCAATCCCTCGGCCAGTTGGTCATCCATTCTGTGCGCAATGCCGTCGGCATCTGGACCGAGAGCCTTCTTTAAGGCCGCTCCCTCTGTGCCCGCAAAGAGCTGGGTATTGCCCAGACCAGGCGCTAGCCTCGATAGGGCCTCGCAGGGGTTGGTGACTCCTTTGAAGCGTGGGAGCGAGTTCGGATCGAACGGGACCTTTTTCCCCTCGCCCTTCGCTTTCTGGCCTGCTTCGAGCGACTCAAGCTGGGACTTGAGCCGTTCGAATTCGGTCGGTGTGGCCACCGTGGCCGAAGCACTAGGTGACGCAGCCGGTGCTGTATAGACTTTCTTTGGATCGTATTCAGGCGGGTTCGACGACGGCAGGTGCTTATCCCCGCCGCCGCAACCGCCAATCATGAATAGGATGAAGATCAGGAAAACGCGGAATCGCATGTGGGTGCTCCCTGGTAGGTCAGCCCAAACGCCTGGAATGGCCGCCATGCTAGCCTATCCTGACAATCCCTTCAATACATGTGGGTAAGGAACGTTCACGAGGCCGCTGAGTTCACTCTTGCTATTCGTTTCGGTCGTCTCGTAGAATCGGGCCACTTCAACCGAGGCGTCCATGCGATACCTGGCGCTCCCTATCGTATTATTGGCACTTCCTCTCACCGCCTACGCCGGCAATATCAAAGACACGGACCTCATCACGAGCAATACCTTTTTCCTGCCACCCAGCACACAGAAGACCATCTTCGTTCAAGCCCGGAATTCGTCCGACAACCAGGATGTCTCGTTTCACGACTTGGGATCGCGGTTGACGGCCAAAGGGTATCAGATCATCCAAGATCCCGACGTAGCACATTACGTTGTCCTGGCGAATATCGTCTACTGCAACATCACCAAGCCAGAGATGCCGGTCGAGAACATCGTCGCAAGCGGCTATGGGGGAGGATTTGGATCGACTATGATGAGCGGGCTGCACGGTCTGACCGGTATGGCTAGTATGGCAGGTCCGCAGGGTGCGCTGCTAGGGACCGCCGCTGACATGGGCTTGAGTGCGGTTGAAGGCATCGGAAGCGCCGTCGGCAGTCTCTTCGGCTCATCCTCGTCGACACCCAAGATGCCCGACGACGTAAACTATGCCTGCGTCGCCGATGTACAAATTACCGAGCAGAGCGCCACGCCATCGGTTCCAGTCGGCATGAAAACAGAAACAGACCGCCAACTAGGTGTCTACCAAACCCGTCTCGCCGCCGACGTGCATCAAAAGAAACTCGACGAAAAGGAAGCGACGCCGTTGTTGCAACAGAAACTGAGCGCGGCCGTTGCGGGAAATTTCTGATGGGCACCTTCGTTGATCGCCTCGCCCCTCACCCCTTACCCCTTACGATCGTGTTGTTACTGATCTTCTCAACCGGCTGTTCCAACATCGTCCGCTCAGGCCTGATGAACAGCAACACGGTGTTCCTCGATCCCAGTACACAACGAACCGCGTATCTGCAACTGAGAAACATTTCGGAAAATCAGGCCGTCACACTCAGCGATATCCAGACCAAGCTCACGACGAAAGGTTACCAGCTGACCGCAGACCCACAACAGGCGAACTATTGGATCCAGGCCAAGGTGGTCTATTGCCACAAAGCGGCCAATGAGGTCACACCGGAATCGGTGGCCAAAGCCGGATTCGGCGCAGGCATCAGCAGCGGAGGCGCGGCGATGGCATCAGCCTCAAACACGGGGATGGAAGGCATGGGCGGGATGCCGACGGGCGGAGGCATGCCGGATATGAACGCGATGATGAGGCAGGTCATGGCCATGAGCGGCGGGCGAGCTGGATTTGGCGGCATGTCCGGTTTCCCCGGCATGCAGCCGCCGCCGAAAGAAGAGGGTGTGACCTACCTCTGCGTGACTGACGTGCAGATTACCGACAGAAAATCCAGCAAAACGATCGGTCAACCAAGCGGGAGCCAGTCTGTAAGCGGCCCAAAGGTCCAACAGATGCGCATGGTCGGCCACGTGCGACAAAAAGATCTCGATATTCCAGAAGCCACACCTATTATTCAGGAAAAAATCTCTACCGGCATCGCAGGGATGTTCTAGCCTGATCTCGGCACGAGATGTACGGCGCCGGCTTTGATCGCTGCCACAACCGTTGAGCCCCTTTCGAGGCCAAGATCTTCCCTGGCTCCCCTCGTAATCATCGCCCGCAGGGGAAACCCGCAATCGACCGTCACCGTCACCAATACACCTTGCGGCAGTATCTCGGTCACCAGGCCGGACAGGTGATTACGTGCACTGGTAATGCCACTCCCTGCCTGCTCAAGCAAGACATCTTCCGCACGAATACACACGTACACAGCCGAGCCGCTCACGTCCGCGCCTAAACCCTTGAGCGTCGTCCCTTTCACCGACACCGTCGCCAATCCATTGTCGTTCGTGACCACGTGACCCCGCACGACGGTTTCGATACCGACGATCTTTGCCACCTCCGCATTGGCCGGCCTAGAGAAGACATCCTGTGGAACGCCGACTTGGAGGACCTGGCCCGCACCCATTACCGCAATGACGTCGCCCAGTGTGAGGGCTTCGGCCCAATCATGTGTCACGACAATCGCGGGAATGGCAAGTTGCGTCAGCAGCGCGCGCAGCTCGCCGGAAAGTTTCGCGCGTGTCGGCGCATCCAAGGCCGATAGTGGTTCATCGAGCAACAAGAGCTGCGGTCGTCTGGCGATCGCGCGCGCAAGCGCGACGCGTTGCTGTTGCCCACCGGACAACTGCGCCGGCTTAGCTTGTTCTAGTCCTTGAAGTTGCAACAACGCAAGCAGCTCACGGACACGTTCCTGTCGCGCCGCAGTCGGCAGATCGCTCAATCCATATTCAATGTTGCCGGTCACCGTATGCGTGGGGAAAAGCGCATAGTCCTGCGGCATATAGCCGATCCACCGCGCTTGCGGCGAGAGGCGAATGTTAGCAGCCACATCGATCCAGGTTGTCGAACCGAATTGAATTCGTCCCTCATCCGGCCATTCCAATCCGGCAAGACAACGCAGCAAAGTCGTTTTCCCAGATCCCGATGGCCCGAAGAGAATCAGGACTCGTGGAGGATCCAGCGGGAGATCCAGCTGTGCAGCAGCCGTAAACCGGCCGGGAAACGTCTTGCGGCAATCAACTGTCAGCGTTGCGGCCATATAGCCCAGACCTTTCGATTCATCGCATAGACCAGCAGCAGCACGCCATAGGAGACCGCCAACAACAAGAGCGCCGTTTTGGCGGCACCGGCATAATTGAGCGCCTGCACCTCATCATAAATGTCGATCGAGACGGTTCGCGTTTCGCCCTCAATGTTGCCGCCGACCATCAGCACCACACCAAACTCCCCCAAGGTATGCGCAAAACTCAAGACCGCGCCGGTAATAAGGCCTGCCGTCGATAGTGGAACAATCAGACGAAAGAAGGTCTTGAACTTCGACACACCGAGCGTCCAGGAGGCTTCGATCAACCGATGATCGACTTGTGCAAAGGCTGCGGCAAATGGCTGCACGGCAAACGGAAGGCTGTAGAGAATCGACGCAAGGAGCAGACCTTCGAAGGTAAAGGGGAGCGGATGCCCGACTACATCGCTGTAGAATCGACCAACTGGGCTGTGCGGACCGATCGCGACCAGAATATAAAAACCCAGCACCGTCGGAGGCAACACGAGCGGGAGCGCGACCACGGACTCAACGATGAATTTCCATCGGCGCTTTGAAAAGGTCAGCCAATAGGCGATGGGCAGTCCGACAACGAGCAGCACAGCCGCTGTGAGCAGCGCGAGCTTGAACGTGACGGCAATCGCAATCCAGTTCATCTATCGCTCATCGTTCGTGAAGCGTCGTTCGTGAGGCATGCCTTCTGTCATGGCTTTACCCTGTCCGCTGGGATCACGAACCCATAGCGTTTCATCATGGCCTGCCCCTCAACCCCCTGGACAAACGAGAGAAAGGCCTTCGCGCGTTCTTGGTTCTTCCCGCCCATGAGTATCACCGCGCCTTGCTCGATCGGTGGATAGGCATCGGCAGGGATCTCCCAATAACGGCCCGCTGCCTGCATCGGCGGCGCAAGAGCGAGTGACAACGCAATGATTCCGATATCTGCCGCGCCGGATTCGACTAATTGGGCGGCTTGAGAAATGTTCTCTCCGAGCACCAGCTTGTCTTTGACGCGATCGTAGATCTTCGCATGTTCCATCGCGGCCACTGCCGCCTTGCCATAAGGCGCATGCTTGGGATTGGCGATGGCGATTTTCTTGATCGTCGGCTCAAGCAAGACATCCATTCCCTTGGAGAGATCCAGGCGCGAATCCTTGCCTACCCACAAGACAATCCGCCCGATGGCATAGGGATACAGCGAGCCAGGAACGGTCAAGCCGACTTCTTCCAGTTTTCTGGGATAGGCAATGTCGGCTGAAAAGAAGAGGTCGAACGGCGCACCATTTTGAATCTGCGCGTAGAAATTCCCCGATGAACCAAGCGACAGCCTCACATGATCGCCGGTCGTGTTTTCGTACTCAGCCGCAACTTCTCTGAAGGCGAAATTCAAATCGGACGCCGCCGCAATCGTAATCTCCTCGGCGACCGCAACGTTCACGCAGGTTATGAAGACCATACACAGGGCAATAAGAATTCGATTCATGGGCTGCCCTCTTTACAATCTGACTCTCATCTGGAAATAAAAATAGTCCGTATCTTTGTTCCCGCCTGCTGGCATTTGGGCGATGATGGCGGGGCTATCAAAATAGGATCCCTTGAACCAATGATCGTACCCGGCGTCGAAGTCCAGATTTTGGCTGACGGCCCATTGCACTCGAAGTTGCAGGTCATGACCCAAATAGTTTCCTGACTCTCCTGTGGGGTCTTGCACGAGGCCTCCTGTAAATACAGCGCGCGATTGGGCCAAATACCAGAACCGTTGCTTGATTTGCACGGTCCACTCTGGGGCCGGTTGGACGATCAGCCTCCAACCGGGAGAACTGATGTTGGAGCGGAAAAATGGTCCGAAATCTCCCGTTGGCATCAGATCAAAGTTACGGGCGCCGAAGAGGGGGTCAAAGTCTTGATTCTGGCTTCCTCCCGGGGTACGAGTGCCGCTGGCGTAGGTATACTGCGTCAAAAAACGAGGAGTCCAAGGCACATTGAATGTATACCCCACTTCAGCGTTTGGGTTATAAGCAAAATGATCGACGTTGCCTAGACGTCCCGTTTGAATGGCCCCCTCGAATTCATAATCGAATTCGCTGATCGCGGGAGACTTGAACAGGCGAAGGCCGTACGTACTATACGTACGGTAAAGATTGTTATTTTGGAGTTGTTGGGCATTTAATCCAAAATAGTAAACATTCACATTGAACCAGGGAAAGTGCTGGCTCTCCACGTAAGTCCCCCAGAAGACGCTATTTGCGCTCTGCTCGTCGAGTCGTACCTCATTCCGATTGACCGGTTCCACCAAAAAGGCCCTGACCCGCCAGGTCTTGCCCTCACCGACTTGCCAATGAACCCCATCGAAGGCATTTGAGGTGTTCCGGAAATCATTTCGGGCGATGTACCGGCGTCTTCCGAAATCCAGGGTCATACGACCGACATGCACATCCGTCCGCAATCCGCTTCCTGCAACATTGTCCAGGGTCATCGACCCGAATAATTGCAAAATATCCCATTCGTTGACCGTCGTGGTATTCACAAAATCCCCCGGAGCATTGTTCCAGTAGGCCCGTGCATCCTGACCCTCAAAGAGAAACCGAAAGGGTCCGTTGCCCAACCCAAAGCGCACCCTGGATCGGAGAAGTACCTGGGAATCAGTTTGCCCATTTCCAGATTGTTGGGCGGATCGCCAAGGGTGGTCATAACTATCGAATCGCGTCCGATTTTCGATCCCCAGATCTACCCAATCGGGTAAATGCAATGCTGTCTTGAGATACCGGTTCCATTTGGTCTCCCGTTCGAGGATGAGCACGGCATCAGCCGTTTCCTTCCAATTCTTTCCGGTCTGTCCTTCTGTTCGATTCCTGATTTCACCGAATAAGCCAGACAGATCAGCATAGTTCGAACCGTTCTCTGTGCTGGTGGACGAAGGTGATACAGACGGTGGATCCTCGGCCAGCGCGACACCGGTCGCAAGCCACATCGCCATCCCTAGGGTCACCAGGCCTATTACGGAAGACCTTCCGTCAACCAACGTGTAGCTCATGGAGCTTTCCTGTTTCGCTGGTGTCATACCCGCCCAGCGCCTCGATCTCATTTCGAAACGGGCGGCTGACGAGCGTTTCGAACAAATGCGCCAACGTTGGATGGGACTTCAGATAAGCTTTGGGCACAACCAGGTCGTAGCGCGCAGTTTGAAGCGGAACGAAGTCGAGTCCAAAGGATTGTGCAGCGGATCGAATCCCAACCCCGACGTCCGCCTGACCCCTTGCAACCGTGCGCGCAACCTCGAAATGAGAAGCGACGATCGTGCTATAGCCCTTCACCTGATCCTGATTGATTCCTGCCCCAAGCAATCGCTGATCCAGCATCAGTCTGGCCCCGGATCCTTCATCTCGATTCACAAGCGTGACATTTGGATCGGCAATGTCGCTGATTGCCCGGATAGACTTGGGATTGCCTGCGCGAACGAGCAAGCCCTCTTCCCATGTTGCAAAGGTAACGACATCGTAGTGCGAACTTTTCAGCGTACGTCGAAGAACCGGCAGGTTTGATTCCCCGGTCGCCGGATCGAAGAGATGCAGACCCGCGACATGCACTTCGCCCTGCTGCAAGGCTCGAAGCGCTGCCATACTTCCCATCGTCCAGCCGACCACGGAGGTCTGGTCCTTGCGCCGCCGCATGTGCTCCCCTGCCAGGAAGATCGCCGGATCACAGCCGGCCACAGAGATGGCTTGTTCAATCGCCTGACGATCTCGCGAGAGTTTCACGCGTACCGTGGCGCCCGAGGTCTGACCATGCGCCTCGACGACATAGCCATCGGCAGGAACGGTGAAAGAAAGCGCCTCGCCCAATCCGGTTACCGGTCGCACGACTGTCTTCGAACCCACCGTCGACACTTTGACTCGGATGGGTGAAGCCTTCATCTCGCTGTGTGGGAGATGGCCGATTAACTTGCCCTCAACGATGTCCTCGGTTGTCCCGATGCTGAAAAGATCTTCAACGTGACAAGCCAGCGCTGATGCTAAATGGAGGGCAACGGCTGTGGTCGGCAAATACAGATTCGACTCAATCGAAGATACCGCCTGTCGTGTGATGCCCGCACGAGCAGCCAGCTCACCTTGCGAGAAGCCATTCTGTGTGCGGAGCAATTTGAGGCGATTGGAAAAATTCGAGGTATTCTCGGCCAGTTTCCGTGGGTGCGTCATAGGCAGTGCATAGCAATTATAGTTGCTACATGTCAAGTATAATGGCTCATCATAACCTTGCCTGTAACCGGGCTAGCTGCGGGACGAATGCCCTATCACTTCTTCCAGGCATGCGATCGACATTGACCTTCTCAATTGCCCTCTCTAAGGTCTGGCATCCGCCGCCTCGCTCCTACGATACGCGCACTCGAAGGAGGCCTACAACGCACAAGAACGATCAGGTGCTCTACAACGATTACGATGCCCACTTCATGGTCATGGAATGGATCCCGCGATCCCAAAACCCATGAGGTCCGCTATCCCGTGAAGCACGCGCTGCCTGGAGGGGAAACCGATCTGGCGGGCATGGAAATCGATCTCTGGGTCCGGTCGAAAGAACAAAACACGAATAATTTTCCTCCCTTTGAAACCTTCGTTCATCTCTGTTGGGATGAAGTGACCTGGAAGTAACTCCTATGAATCCGTTAGAGTTGATAGTCGTGGGTTTCATCGCCTCCTTTCAGGTGGCCATCGGAGCGGTGGTTGCCCAAGAAAGCACTTCGGAATATTCCTGAAACCAACGACCTCGATATCACCGCACAAGGTGGAGTGCTAGTTCTCAGACCAGCCACCGTGGGTAGTCCAGGCTTTCGATTCGCAACCATGCGACAGAACAGTACAGACCCTGGGATTATGCCATCGCATGGCCGAGAGGGCACCGAAGCCGGCGGCGGCGATCTGAGCCGCTCTCGACACGAACGTCATCATTTCCGCTCTCCTGCTCCCCAGCCCACCATCGCAATTCGTCTCAGCCTGGCAACCCAGACGCCTTCGGCCAGTCGTCTCTGCCCTCTATGCGCTGCGACTACCATGAACGACAAGGACCTGATGCGATGGGTGGGCTTTCAACTCATGAAACGTTTCGGGCTTTCGACGAGATACACGCGAAGCTTCACGTGCGACGAGGACCGGATGCGATGGGCTACAGGCGAGGCTCAGCGCTCAGAAAAAGCAGCCTGTCCATTGTTCTTTCATGGGGTTTCAAAAAAGACTCCCGACCCCTTTGTTTTCTATTTGCATGGGATTTCTCAGGCACGACTTCACTGGCTTTGGCCATTGATGAGAGTGGGAATCAAGCGAGCAGGCGGCCCATGGAGGGACGCTTACTCTGGCTTACGCTTCGCCAACAACTTTTGACGCCGCCGTTGCGCCTCAAGCTGCTTAGATTTCTTTCTGACGCTCGGCTTTTCGTAAAACCGCCGCCGCTTCAGTTCGCGGAAAAGCCCTTCCCCCGCGAGTTTTTTCTTGGCAATTTTGAGGGCTTTCTCGACATTATTATTGAAGACTTTGATTTCCATGCTTTCAGTCTACATGCTTTCCCAGGCGATGCCTGTATAGGTTTTTTTCTCGTGCCATCCTAACTAACGGTGCAGTGTACCATAGCCCTCTCAATTCCTCCAATAGTTATGTCATGCGAATCGATGAGAAGGAATAACCTTCAGCCGGTATTGTGTTGGATGTGTATGATGTTTATAGGATAAAGCTACCCCTCGATGGCCTTACGTACGACACAATTCTGGCCTATCTGGTTCAGTCACACACGAGACAGACCGGACACACATGAGAGACTTGCCAGTTCTCAAGCCCGCCGCACAGTTGTCTACTTCTTCTGCTTGGCTCGCGCCAGTGCCATGGCCATCGCCATCGTGCCGGTTGGCTGCGGTTGACGCTCCGGAACACGCTGTGGAGTCGGTGGGCGCCGGTCACGCTGGTTGTGTGATGGGTTTGCTGAAACCTCGGCAGGCACAGGGCCCGAGGTGGACGTACTGCCTGGCGCATCATCGAGACGCATCGTCAGCGAGATACGCTGGCGCTTCACATCGACCTCCAACACCTTCACCTTCACGATCTGGCCAGGTTTGACGACCTCATGCGGGTCTTTGACAAATTTATTGGCCAGCGCCGACACATGCACCAGACCGTCCTGATGCACCCCGACATCGACGAAGGCCCCGAACGCAGCAACGTTCGTCACGACGCCTTCCAACACCATGCCTGGGTGCAGGTCGGTCAGAGACTCGACGCCCTCTTGGAATGTGGCCGTCTTGAATTCCGGGCGCGGATCACGCCCCGGCTTCTCCAACTCGGTCAGAATATCGCGCACCGTCGGCACGCCGAACTTCTCATCGGTGAAGTCGGCGGCAGATAATCCCTTGAGCACCGCCGATTGCCCCAGCACATCCACGATCCCCTTGCTAATCCGAGCCAGGATACGCTCGACGACTGGGTAGGCTTCCGGGTGGACGGAAGAACGATCCAGCGGATTGTCGCCACCGTTGATCCGCAGGAAGCCGGCAGCCTGTTCGAACGTCTTGTCGCCAAAACGCGGCACCTTGCGGATCGTGGTACGGTTCGCAAAAGGACCATTCGCATCA
This sequence comes from Nitrospira sp., assembly GCA_005116945.1. Lineage (GTDB taxonomy): Bacteria > Nitrospirota > Nitrospiria > Nitrospirales > Nitrospiraceae > Palsa-1315. Next base: position 116,858 of record SWDH01000031.1, on the reverse strand, counting down.
CGGTATTCGACGATGTTCTTCGCAAGCGCCTTGTTCAAACCCGACACCCGTTCAAGCAGCGGAGCCGACGCCGTATTCACGTCCACGCCCACCGCATTGACGCAATCCTCCACCGTTGCGTCGAGCGACCGCGCCAGCGCCTTCTGGTTGACATCGTGCTGATATTGGCCAACGCCGATCGCCTTGGGATCGATCTTCACCAGCTCTGCCAACGGATCTTGCAGACGTCGAGCGATGGAGACGGCGCCACGCAGGCTCACATCCAATTCTGGGAACTCAGCGGCAGCAAAGGCCGACGCCGAATAGACTGAAGCGCCGGCCTCACTGACCACGATCTTCGCCACTTTCTGCTCCGGCTTATGCGCCGCGACTAATTTGATCGTTTCGATGGCCAGCTTGTCGGTCTCCCGACTTCCCGTCCCATTGCCGATCGAAATCAGTTCGACACCATGCTGCACGACCAACCTGGCCAGGGTCGCCAGCGATCCCTGCCAATCGTTGCGTGGCTGGAGGGGGTAAATGGTCGTGGTCTCCAGCAGCTTGCCGGTTGCATCGACCACCGCCACCTTGCAACCCGTCCGAATACCTGGATCGAGGCCGAGCACAGCCTTCGGGCCCGCAGGCGCCGCCAGCAACAGCTCGTGCAGATTGCGTCCGAAAATCTTGATCGCCTCGGCTTCTGCGGCTTCGCGCAACTGCACCAGCAGTTCCACGGAAAGTTGCAGATGCATCTTGACGCGCCAGGCCCAATCGCAGACACCCATCAGCCACGGATCTGCGCGACGGCCCCGGTCTTCGATGCCGACATGTGCCGCAATGGTGGCGATGCAAGGATGCGGCACAACCGCGTCCAATGCCTCGCCCAGGCCCAAGTCAATCTTCAACACTCCCAACGTGCGGCCTCGGAATAGCGCCAGCGCGCGATGCGACGGAATGGTGCGGATGGTTTCAGAATAGATGTAGTAATCTCGAAACTTTTCTTCCTCAGCCGTTTCCTTGCCTTTTATCACGGTGGACGTGATGACGCCCTGATCCCAGAGGCGGGTCCGCAACGTGGCGAGTAACTCGGCGGTCTCGGCAAACCGCTCAACCAGAATATCCCGCGCACCTTCAAGTGCAGATTTGGAGTCCGGCACATTGATCGCCTCGACGCCTTCAGACGCAGGCTTCACATTCAAATACTTCGCGGCCTCTAGCTCAGGATCGAGCGTCGGATCCACAAACAGAGCATCGGCCAACGGTTCCAATCCAGCTTCTCGCGCAATCTGCGCGCGCGTGCGGCGCTTCGGTTTATAAGGCAAGTAGAGGTCTTCCAACGTTTGCTTGGTCGCGGCGACCTCGATGGTCCCACGCAGTGCATCGGTCAATTTTCCCTGCTCTTCAATCGAAGCCAGAATCGCCGCACGTCGCAGCTCCAATTCACGCAGATAGAGCAACCGCTCTTCCAACGTGCGTAATTGCGTATCGTCCAGATTGCCGGTCACCTCCTTGCGATACCGCGCGATAAACGGCACGGTCGACCCTTCGTCGAGCAGCGTCACCGCTGCCACGACCTGATGGGGGCCGACGCCGAGTTCCTTGGCAATGAGTGGAATGATTTTCAGTTGCGCTGAGTCTGACACTGTCTGAGTCGTTGGAGAAACCATCTGTGTCCGTGACCGATCTTTCCGAAAGCAGCATGACGTCGAGTGCCGGCCACTCAGAGTCTCGCGAGCTTTCTTGTTATGAAAGTGCGTTGTAGATCGTGGTTCGTGGAATCAGTTTATACCGTGCAGGCATTAGGAAGCTGATGTCGAGTGTACTGCAAAAAGATCCGCGTATCCACCCCATCTATCTCGAAACCACACGAACCGCTGCCCTTCAACTAGATCTGAGCCTAGAACTCCGCTAGACTTTGCTAAAGGAGCGATTGATGCGGGAGAAACAGACGACCAACTACTATGCGCTGCTCGAACTCTCGCCCACCGCAACGGACGCAGAACTCAAGAAAGCCTGGCATGAACAGATTCAGGTCTGGCACCCGGATCGTTTCGGCCATGCGCCGACCCTGCACCGCAAAGCCGAAATCCGGACACAACTGCTCAATCAAGCCTATCAAACCCTAAGCGATCCCACGGCACGGGCGCGCTACGATGCCACGATCCAAGACTCGGCTTCCCCCAGACCACCCACGCGTCCTACGCCAACAGCGAGTCCATCGTCTGGAAGCTACCCCTCCACCCCGCCGCGCGCGCACGAGACTACTCGATCCAGCCAGAGCCCTCGCGGACCACGATCGCTCATCATGTTGCTTTCTCCCCAAGGCCAGCCAAAACTTATGGTTCCGGCCATTCATCTCTTCATCGATCCGCGCGAGTTCCAGCCCTACGACTTTCACGGCTTTGTCCGCATTGCCGGGACGATGCGAGAGACCCTGCCCGTCAGTGGCTATGCCATTGCGGAAATCCCTGAGCTATTGTGTATCAAGCGCATGGGCGTCGAAGAACTCTATACGGTCTTTTCAAACCCTTCGCATAACCGCACGCCGTTTCTCCAGGAGCTCGAACAGGTCCTCGCCTTCCCCGCTCGTGTCCTCGTCATCGAAGGCATACTCCAACATCGCAAAGCCGGAGGACGGCTCAACCACTATCACAAGATTGGGCTGATGGATTTTTTGGACGCCCTCACCGCCAGATATGGCATCCACATCATCTACGCCGATACACGCGACGAGGCCGAAGAGCGCATCGCCAATCTCGCGGCGCTGCACTATGCCTATTATTTCGCCGAGCAGCAGGGATTCGGAAGATGTCTGAGAGAAGAAGAGCTCTAGGAGCCTGTCCGACATTGGCCTTCGTGACGAGGCGAAGGAGGCACGACTAGATGCGAGGCCACAGGCCTGGAAAAACCGGAAGCGTATTCGTTGGAATACGTTGAGGATTTTTTCAGGCCGAGAACGACGCAGATGGTTGGGGATCATTCGCCGCAGTAGAACGGCCAATGGCGGACAGGTTCCTAGCCCGCACAAGCTGATGGCGAGGAAGAAATGCCCTCACCGCCTACCGCTTCACTCTATAGCGAATCCGAGCTGCCGCCAGGCTTCGTACACCACCACCGCGACCGCGTTGGAGAGATTGAGGCTTCGATTTCCAGGGACCATGGGAACACGGATCCGTTGCGACTCGGCAACCGACTTCAGAATCTCAGCCGGCAACCCACGGCTTTCCGGGCCAAACACAAAGGCATCGCCGACAGCATAGTTCACCAAGTCGTATCGCTGGGTGCCTTTCGTGGAGACGGCAAATACCCGGCGATCGTGGAAGCCGGCTGCGCAATCGGCCCAGCTTTCATAGACCGAGATTGTCGCGAATTCGTGGTAGTCCAACCCGGCTCGCAGTAATTGTTTGTCGTCCAGAGAAAACCCCAGCGGCTTCACCAGATGCAGCTTCGCGCCCGTATTCGCACACAACCGGATAATGTTGCCGGTGTTCGGAGGGATCTCCGGCTGATAGAGAATAACGTCGAACATGAGGACGGGAAGTGTATCACGGCGACGCACGTTTTCACCGATATCGGCGAACGAACAGGAAAGTCAAACAAACCGGTGGCGCATTTCATCATCACAGCGCTTCTTGGTATAGTGAGCCTCAGTGCACGGAAGTCTCCACCTTCATGAATAGACCGTCGCCATCTCCTATCCCACTGCCCCTCGTGCAACTTCGACAGGGTGCTATCGCCCTGCTCATTGGCGTACCACTGTGTATGACGCTGACAATGGGATCCCTCACGCACGCGGAGGATCGATCGCGACGTTCGGCGGAGCACATTGCCGAACAGGCGCGAGTGCTGTGGGAGGATGGAACCTCGTCCGCTGCGCTAGAGATCCTAGACCAAGGCATTCACGACTACCCTGACGCACTGACACTCCAGAAATTACGCGCCGATATTCTCACCACATCCCGAGGCCCTCGAGAGGCGGTTGAGGCCTATGAGACAGTCCTCGCCAAAATTCCGACCGCCCTGGATGTCCGATGGGCCAAGTGGGCGGTGTTGACTCGGTCAGGACAGGGTGAGGAATCCATCGCAGAGTTAGGGCACATCGCACGCATCGATGATGAGAATCCCTTGGTTCATCTGCGGCTGGCGCAAGAACTCCGAAAACACAATCGCCTTGAGGAATCACTCGAATCGTACAAAAAATCCGTGGAACTTGCCGCAAATGTGCTCGGATGGCGATTAGCGTTGGCCCGTGCGCGGTTCGACGTCTTGGACTATGACGGCGCAGAGCATGACGTTCAGTACGTGTTACACAATATCTCCTCCGGTTCTCCGCTGGAGCTCCCTGCCAGGAATCTCCTGGCACAAGTAAATGGCAACTCCATCGATCGAGGCCGGCGTTTCGACCCTGTTCTGACCAAAGAAATGACAGGAGCACAGCGCAAGGAATGGGCGGCCATTCGCGCGGAGGCCTGGCAACTCTTCTCGACGGGACGATATCAGGAGGCTGAGCCGATCTATCAACGAATGCTGACCCTCAATCCCAATGATGCGCTCGCCAATTATCAATTAGGACTCACCCTCATGCAGCTCGGCCGGTGCAAAGATGCGCTGACCGTGTTTGGCAAGGTCTCCAACCTCGACCCCAACGACGACGACTACGCAGACACGGTGTTTCGGATGGGGCAGTGTTTCGTAGAGTTGGAACAATGGGAAGATGCGTTCGTCCATTTTCACACGCTCTATGATGCCGCAGTCGAATTTGAAGAAACCAACAAGCAGGTGCGACTCCCACCTGACACCCGTGTATTGGATAAGAATAAAATCGCACGATGGCTCGAGAAAGTGCGTCCCCATGTTCCTGAATTGGCCACGCGACAGGCAGATGCGGCTGCAAGCCCTACCCCTTCGGACGAGTCACCCGCTCCATCACTCTCTCCGGAAAAAGAGCTGTACGCCAGAGCCAATGAGCGATTTAAACCCCAGAAACCTCTGGACCAGCATGCGTCCCTCATGGGCAGAGATGCCGATTTCAGTTGGTTTCGATTTGTGATTCCCGCGGGCAGGATCGTACGGGACGATTTCCCCACCGGCGCTCATGAATTTATTCCTGTATATCCGGGCGACAGCTTTCCCACCACACAAGCAGAGATCTACCTCGTCTTTGGCCTGGTGTCCGCCTCATTTGACGCCGTGCCCCTCACAGCCCGCTGTTTTGTGGAAACATCTGAGATGACAGGAGAGCAACCCGCTGTCGCACAGGACCGAGTCATGACGACCATGAACGACCAGTCCGGCTATTTTGTGTTAGTGCCTCCAAAGCCTGGATGGACAGCTGGGCTCTATCACTGCGGGTTGTTTATGGGAGATACGCTGTCTGCCGATACCCTTGTCGATGAAGTACGATTCCGCATTGTCGCACCACCCCAATCCTCGTAACATACGTGGCAAGCATATGAGCGCATCCTATTTCTTGCTGCGCCATGGCGCTGAAGAAAGGCGCATCAGGACGTCGATGAGGGAGACGGCGCGGATTTGGCTGGCCACAGCCTCTGAACGACACGAATCACCAGAAACGCCACACCGGACGGCAGCCAGATCCATATCGCTTCGCTGGCGAGGACACGAACACCATAGTCACTGAAAAATTTGCCGACACCGATTGGAGACACAAGGACTGGTCGTACGGGGAAAAAATATCTCGTGGTATCGAATGGAGAGAAAAACGCCACGCCCAACCCTCCATTTGTCATGGCATCGAGCACGCCGTGCGACAGGGTACAGAGAAAGAAATAGAGAAAAATCCCCGTCATCGCGAACGTGCCCTTGCCTCGATACCACAAGGCCACAAGACTTGCGGCTAGTAGCACCGCGAACATGATCGAATGCGTCAGTCCACGATGGCCCCACACGTCGCCGTAGCGGATACCAACGTACAACCCTATTACATCGAAATCCGGCACGATTGAGCAGAACGCACCCAAGAACAGTTCGCGCCAACCCAATACCTTATTCTGAAAGGCCTTCCCCATCGCCAGCGCGACAATGGCATGGGAAAATGCAGAGGCCATTCGCTACCTCCGTCCTTGGATTCTGATACTGTGAGACCCTACGCTCTGAACACAGGCGCGTCAAGAATGTGCGCGATGGGATGAGGGGCGAATGGCGGGTCGTTCGGGAGGCTGAGGTGGATTATTGAGCCTGAACAGGCCTCTGCTCATCTTTCATTCCAACTGCTGTGGCACGATCGTTTGCGCATCCGTCAGGACCTGAAGCCTCGACCTGAGGCAGATAAATTGTGAAGGTAGTGCCGTGCCCCACCGTGCTGGCGACAGCAACATACCCATGGCTTTGCTTCACGATCCCATGGACGATAGACAGCCCCAAGCCGGTTCCTTTTCCCGGCGCCTTCGTCGTAAAGAACCGCTTGAATAATTTCTCTTTCGCCGCCTGATCCATGCCAGACCCGGTATCGGTGACCGAGAGCCGAACATACCATCCGGGGCAGAGGTCTGGCGCATGACGGGAATACGAGGCATCCAATTCGACCATTGCCGTCTCGATGGTGAGCGATCCCCCCTTCGGCATGGCATCACGGGCATTCACACACAGGTTCATGAGGACTTGCTCGATGTGAACAGGAATAGCCTTCACCTGGCAAAGACGCGGGTCTAGATTCATGAATAGAGCATTCCCCTTCCCGATGAACAATCGCAGTATCTTCTCCATACTGGACACGAGATCATTCAGATTGACAGATTGGGGTTCCAACACCTGATTTCCGATGTAAGCCAGCAACTGCTTGGTCAGGCCCCTCCCCTGTTTCACAACCTTCATCACTTGGTCCACGTACTGCCCCGAAGCGGCATCGGGGGCCTGCGTCTTCGCAATCAATTGGGTGAATCCTTTTATGCCAGCGAGAAGATTATTGAAATCGTGGGCGATGTATTCCGCCGACCGACCGATGATCTCCATTTTTTGAGATTCTTGTAGTTGAAGGTCTTTCTGACGCAATGCCTCCGCACTGTTGGTGCGTTCAATGGCGGACGCGGCAATGGAGGCGATGATCGTCAACGCGTCGAGATCGTCGCGGGTGATCTGGCCTGTACCTCTATTCAGAACCTCGATGACGCCGACCGGAGTTTCAGCCTGGCGCTTGAGTGGAACGACGATCATGTCTCGTGATTGATACCCGGTCATTCGATCAGTCGACGATTCATGCCGAGCGTCCGGCTGAACAGCGGGGATTATCTCTGTCCGACCGCTGTGAAAGACGCCGCCGACTATTCCGCTGTCCCAGGGAATCGACACACGGTGCAGGCCGTCGACAGACGTTCCCACTGCACAGCGAAAGACTAATTGCTTGGTATGTTCGTCTGCCAGGAGGATGGATCCCGCGTCCGCTCCTATGACCTCGAGAGCGGTGCGCAACACGTGACTCACCATGTCGTCGACGTTTGAATACTGATAGAGGGTTTCGCTGAGATGACGGATGGATTCCAGCGGCGATGGCATTGATTCAGTCCTAGGGCATCCCAAAGATTGGAGTGGCATCTCATGTGAGGATACCGATCTATAGTATCGCCTCGGTTCGACATTTGACCAAACATTATCGAAGATTGTGACGAGAGACTCACCACGCAGCTCTTGGGATCCTTGATGCGCTGCCGCTGAGGGAGAAAGAACCGCGGACACGCCGCACCGCAGGAGCAGAGACGACAAACATTCTGCGTCCCCTGTCACTGTGCCGCTCACCATCGGCGCCATAACATCTACTCTGCAGCGCGCAGGCACGATGGACAGCCGGCGAAAATTCTTCTCGTAACGCCTCAGATTGTGTGGGCATTCCGCACGGGATGTGGCGAGATTGACTGATGGGTGGGTCTTGAGTGGTGACCACTTCGGCATCAGGAGAAGAACGACGCTCTACACATAAGCCAATCGGCAATTTCAGTAGGCGCGCGTATGGGTCGTGCGGGCTACCCTCCCTGATTGAGCAATTCCAGCGATTCGCGTCTTCCTGAACTGGCCTTCAGAAACTCGATGAGTTCAATTCGCAGCATGCGGTTCAGACGTTGCCGTGCCTCAAGCGGCAGGCGAAGAAACTCCACTCCAAACTCACAACCCCGAACCCATTTAATCGTCCCGAGATCGATTGATAGCGCCGGCGTCTGATGAGGAAGCAGGACACTCACACGTACATCACTGCCGCAAAGAACCTCTCGATCGCACATCACGGAGCATCCCATCAGCGACAGGTTGCTTAAGATACCTTCACCCACAAATGGAGCCCCACCGAAGATAACTGGATAGAAAAGCGGGAACCGATGATAAGTTCGGGAATATCGAAGTGGCGCCATACAACCTCCGTGACGCCGGATTGTACCGAGGGAGGTGCTGTGAGCGGTATCCTACCTTAGGAGGGGAAGCGTTAACCGGTTGCTACGGGTTGAACAGCGAGACGGCCCGTCACAGCCGCGTAACCATGCTTGCAGCAGAAGCCACATGAATCATGCGGGCGAGCGATCCCATAAATAGTAATTTCTTTCGATGAATCAGGTCATGTCCTACACTGTCTGTGCAAGAAGGACAGCGTGTCATCAAAGGAGGGCCCATGACGAGCCGAGAGAGGCAGTCCGAGACCATCAAGGTGTTGGTCCTGTGCGTCTTGAGTCTCTGGGCCTTCATGTCGGCAGAGCCCATTGGCCTCTCACAGGCTGCGAGTGGAACGGACGAACCTCCCACATTTGTGGCCTGGCCTGAGAAAGGCTTGGGACTTTCAATCGACTTAGCTGGTTTCACAAAAGACATCGATCAGGTCAAACCAGACGGTCGCCGCTATCTCACGGCCTTACATCACAAGACAGGATTGACTGTGTCGGTCTCTCTTGAGAAAGTTCCAACCCAAGCGACCGTGCCAGGATGCATCGAACAGCTCCAGCTGATACAAAAGGATTCGTCTGTCACCCATGGGCAGGACATCGCGCTCAATACCACCGCTGCAATACCGACCCTTGAATATACCCTGCACAAGTTCCGGGGAGTCCGATTGGACCACAAACATGTGCATGCCTGCCTCGCACAAGACAACGTCTACGCCGACATCCACCTTTCGAAGGCACACTACACCACCGCCGATGCGCCGCTCTTTCAATCAATTCTCAAAACCATTCGCTTGCAACCAGAACCCTCAACGATCATACAGACCACGCGACCGGCACCGCCAAAGATCATACTGACCCAGCCACCCGCGCCACCCAACAGTAGAGAATTATTCGAAATAGGGAACGTGCTCTATCGACAGAACAAATTCGCCCAGGCCATTTCACCCTATTTGAAAGCGTATGATCTTGAAACAGCCGAGCCGCAACTCGACCGGGCTCTTTGGCGCGTCTTGATCGACCATTTAGGGATGGCCTACGTGATGACCGGTCGTCTCAAGGAAGCAAAAGCCCTGTTTGAACAGGCAATACAGGCCGACCCTGCCTATCCAATATTCCACTACAACTTGGCCTGCACGTTTGCAGAAATGAACGAGCTCGATCATGCCATGCAGTCCCTCAGAACAGCCTTTCGCCATCGGAAGAATCTCAATCCTGGCGACAAGGGCATGCCCGACCCACGCCAGAACTCATCGTTTCAGCGCTTCATGAAGAATGAGAACTTCCGCAATCTGATCAGCGACCTGACCGCCTCAAGGAGCTAGAGCAAGCCCGGTGAAATCGACCACCTCAAAAGTCATAGGAGTGATCGTTGCTCTCCTCCTCTCCTACGGGGGGATACAATGGATCGCATTGTCAAAGCCTCTATGCCAAATCACATTTGTCCCAATTGGCAACTTTCCTTCAGAATCCCTCCAGACATTGGCAAACTACTATGAGAAGACTCTTGGGTTACACATTGCTGTTCAACCCACCATTCCATTCGAAGATTCAATGATGGATCGCGCTCGCGGTCAATTGATCGGAGAAGAGATCATTAAGCAGATGAAAATTGCTTTTCCTGAACAGGCTCAAGACCGAACGGTCATGATGATGGGATTCACCAGAGGAGACATGTACATCCGACGGAAGGAATGGCGATTTGCCTTTGCCATCCGCGAAGACGGCCGCTTTGCTGCTATCTCCACCGCTCGTATGGATCCGGAGAGCTTTGGGTTTCCACCCAACGATGCCGTGTTGGTGCGCCGTCTGCTCAAGATGACTTCCAAGCAAATCGGGTTGTACTTTTACGGATTGCCCAAACGGCAAGAAAAATCAAGCGTGCTCTTTTCTCCAATCCTTGGCGTCGATGATTTAGACAACGTCTCAATGGATTTTGACGCTATAGACAGAGGCCGCATTGGGCAAACCGCCAGACAATGTACTCCCTAGCTGGTTCAACAAATCCTTTCCTTCATAGAAATGTAGGCTGACAGTTGAAATCGGTCTGTCGATCGCTTCAGTCGCGAAAGCCAAGCGACAAGAAGCCTGCCGTGCTGGACGACACTTTGCTTGAAGCGACTCCTCCCCCTATTTTATTCCACATACAATCCTTACCGATTTCGACACTGAAAGTGATGGGGCCACACAATCTTCGATATGGACTCGTGGCTCCTTAAAGAAGTGCCCTCCTCCACCAACATCCGAATCAAAGCGAATTCTTCTAGCCGCGCCGTCGCGGCCGAAAACCAACCCTTCCCACACTTCCGAATCAATTCCTTGCAGCTGAAATCCGACGATGAATGGTTTGCCAGAAGCAAGGGCGGCTGACGCGCATGAAACAGATGGACCATGAGGCTCAGATAGCGGAACAAGCCCGCAGTCCTCGGTTACATCACCGACAGCCTCCCGAAGATGAGAATGGAAGCTCTCGAAAGGGGTCGTACATGCACCCAATGCAATGATGATAAGTATGATTAAGAGTCCGTGCATGGTTGAGTTCTACCTATTGAATGCTTGAGAAGCAAGCCAAGCCAGATACGGTAGGCTGCTGGTCAGAACGCCGAAATTCTCTGTATCGCTTCTCTTTCTAGTCGGTCACAATACGATACTCTGTAACGTGATCATCAGGGCTATACCTCAAGACCAGCCACTCTGAATCGATGCCAAACAACCCCCTTTCTGGGCCTAACCAATACACAGCATCCCAATCGTTCCAGTAGTTGGTCTTATCGCCTTCCCCTAGAAGCTCGGTCACGCGATCCTTGGGCAGTCCAACAAGCCGAACAGTGTCGATGAGATCGTCAACCATACGGAGACGATCCGGCCATAATGGATCCTCGGCTTGAGCTGCCTTCCACCTCTGAGGATCGAATGCTTCCCGGTGCCAGCGATCTTCCAAAGGAGGGAGAAGGAAAAGCACGCTAAAGACCACAATATAGGGGACTGCGAGTCCAAGCGAAAATGCAACGGGTTTATATGTTGGGCCTCGCCAAAACCGCAGACCAAGCACCACAACAAGAAGGAACCAAGGGAACCATGTCACAGCAAACATGACGGTAACGAGCCAGGGTGGCCGGGTGTCATACACCACAGCCATCCCCAGCCATTCATTGAAGATGGCAAACCAATAATAGAGGAACGCAAAACAACTGGAGGACACTATCGCGCCGGCAATAATAAAACTGAGGTAAGGAAAACGACCTATGAAGATTGCCATCTTTGCCACGCAGAGATCGTCATGCGTCCGCGATTGTGGCGCAGACTGGAGACATTCAGTCTAGCGGCAACCCAGAGCAGCCCCAAGTATTTTCACGATCCGGACAACAAGCGGTAAGAAACATCGTCGGATGCTGGGGGCAACTGGCGGGGCTGAGCGTCAATCAACCGAAATCATTCCTAACACCATTCTCAGCTCTTGCACCTCGACTTCCTTCACATGCTGACTCTCATTACCGGGGTGTACCCAGGCGCAAATCGGCAGTACAATGTGGATATGTACAAGACTGGTGTTTTTCTCGTGATTTTCGGAGTGACGTGGGCAAGCATGCTGCTCGCCGCTGAGGAGCCACCATCTCAAGTGCCGGGCTTTAACGAGCGCTTAAACCAAGCGCTGGGATCCGAGGGTGGGGTGCAAGTGTACAAGGACCCTGCGGGGAATGTTGGAACCATTCTCGATCCACCGGGAGGCGAGCGTCGCATCACGGTGCAGCCACCGCAAAGTCCGTCGATGAACCTCGGCCCTCCCCTGCAGCTACACAACCAACCACTACAATTGCCTCAGGCCATGCCTCCTACCCATCCGCCTGCTCCAGATTTTCCGCAGAAGGCTCGTTAAGCAGTACCCCCAGTCCTCAGGTCTGAGCCATGCCCTTAGTGTGTCCATATCTTTGCAGGGGTCGATTCAAAAGGATACACATGCATCATCCACCCACCAGCTTGCGGAACGAATCGCCCACCGGCTTGTTGGCACTCTGATTCCGTGGCAATCGTCCCCTTGCCTCCGAGTTGTTTCCGAGTCATGCGGCGTCGACTGCCATCAGGTTGGAGACAGAGATTGACGTGGGCATGCCACTGCGCGACGCTCAACGGAACGCGCTCGTTCAACTGGTCCTCGCTCATGCCTCTCGGCGCAGTGTACATCGCACCCTCAAGTTCGTAACCATTCCCGGTCTTCCGATACAAGAGTGCGGTTGGTTCAGCCGGCTCAAAGTGAACCTTGGCCTGGAATCGGCGCTGTTTATTGGCGAAATGATGATGCTTTGCCTTTCGCTCGGGATGAAGCGAAACATATCCGTCGTCCATGGCCACCCGGTATTCTTTGTACTTGGCAAGAGCCTGTCGCAGAGTTTGAACGATCTGATCGGCACGCCCAGTGTCATCTGCATTCGCCGTTCGCAACGTCGTCCATTTCATGTGGGGTCCGAGATGTTTCTGATGGGGAACCATCATGTCGACAGTGCCCTCCGCATGATCGTGACGATCCATATCCATGCCCTGGACAGTAGACTCTCCTTGCACTGACTCATCTGCCTGAACCGAACGAGCATCATCCATCAGAAAGAACAGGCTCCCTGAGAAGGCCACCACAAAGCCCAGAAAAAACCTGAACCAACGCGTTGAATTTTGAATACCTCGACCGGCCATGGATGCCCTCCACTGTGACGAGAAGGTCGCCTGTCCCTCACGGCAAACATCTTATCCCGCGTATGGGCTTAACACCAGACATGTACCGCAGACAGCCTATACGAAACTCACGCTCTCTGCGGGAACCGTGAGGAGTTCTAAGAGACGAGCGACGAGATGTCAGAACCAAGCTCGGACACGATGGATGGCTGGCGAGATTGAGTCTAGCCACCAAAAAGCCTGGCTTCCAAATCATCCTTCGATGGCACTTGTGAATCAGAGATCATTTTGACAATTATGCGGCGAAGAAGCTGCATGGATTCAAAAAATACATTTCTATCGATTGACGAGCGCCTATGGGCTGCAGCTGAGCGCCCTTCATAAAGTTTTATCAGTTGTTTGTGCAATACGAGCCGCTGATCACCGGGCGGCTCTAGATAGGAAGAGATCAAGGCCGATATTCGGAACTGCAGCTCACTCCGCGAAGGAGAGAACAGTCCTTCAATCGCTGCCCAGATCAAGAGCACTCCTAAAGCCCAGTCATGAACAAAATGGGCTTGGTCTATCGCCTGAACCGCGAGATGCAATTCCTTATGCTTCTTGGCAAGTTCCAACCCAGGCTTCCAGCATCCTTTTACCCAGGAGAGTCGATCAAGATTTTGAGATCGTCCACTCGGCATCTCCAAGTGAATTCCACGTGGCTCAGTCTCAAATGGAAAAATCAATCTTTCATTCGTCTCTAACGCGGCTCCAAAAGACATGTTTGTGATTATTGGCACTGATGCTGTCGGAGCTGACCAGATACGCAACAATGCAATAATCCAGCGTATTAGAAAAATACGATCCACTCCCATAGCCGACAAGACGCCAACAGGAAAGTAGAGTTCTGCAGCAATAGCATATTCCCTCTGCGCAGGAATCACCTCAGTCTTATCTGTAACATTTACCCACTTTGTGCCATCAGGATCTCTCACAAAAGACTTATTCAATACATCTGAGCTCTCGCTCCTTCCCGATTGATCCGTGTCGAAGACCACCATATATGGAGCTAACACGTGAGCAGATGTCTTGGAGAGCAGAACGCCATCACCCAGATCCAGGCTTTCAAAATTAAGATCAATCCCTGATATTCCGGCGTATACATCGCCCTTGATGAGGTCAAATATTGGGGTGGTCATAACGCTAGCCTGTGTACAGAAAGAACCTCTATGGTGGGCATCCGTGGAGATAAGTCTCCAAAAGCAAATCAAGACGAAAACAAGACAGGCTACTTTCAACTAGTAACTGTGTCAACTCGAGGAATCTGAAAATAGCGGCATTTACAAAGTTTGACCATTGATGCACTTCCCTTTATAGATGACCCCTCCCCCCTCCTGGGCGAGATGGGCTTCACGGAGGCCTGAATCGGTCTCCCACTGCGCGTGTCCAACGAGGATCTTCCTAGATCGCGCGTTGCACGAGCATAGGAGACCGATCAGGCCGCCCTTCCCGTCCCCCTGGAATTTCGCCCTCCCCCTCTGGAATTCCCCCCCCATTCCCCTCCCCTGCATCCCCTCATCAATACTTTTATGTTTATCATCATAACTAATTGCTATACATAACTGTTCTGTCGCGACTTTATTCATCTTCAAGCCCCGCACATTCCCTGCTGATCTCCCTCCATATAATGCTGACGCACCCCTCCACTTTCTTGATCCAAGACAACGTCAGGATATGGGATCAGTGCCGTATAGCGACAACGGCAGCTTGGGATCTCGAGCGACTCGACGGCTTGGCACATGCTGCACAATTATGATACGAGCATTGATGTCACGAATGGAACACAGTACAAGTCATGGCCCGTAGCTGCCACATCTAGATCTTGTTTGATGAGACACAGGCGCTGGGACCGTGCAATGAAACCTTCCGGCAGGGACAAATTGGGCTCTGGACCACATCTGAGGCTGTGACATATTTCGATGACCTACGGTTTATATTCTGTACTGAGAGCGCGTGTGATGGTCAACATTGTTAAGCGCTTCGGAAAAGAAATCCGAAGTGCTCAATGCACACGAAGATCTGTAATGGGACTATTGGCACTGATGTGGATGGGAGGGTGTGGCGGGGTGTTTACCGGAATTCCAGACCTGGACACTCCCGATGGGCGAGTGTTCGCACAACGTTGCGGAGGTTGCCACGGCGCGTCCCATAGAGGAGGCCATGGGGTGCCGGATCCGCGGTTCCGGACGATGGCGGAATGGCAGGAGGTCCTGCCGAGAATGGATGGTCTTATCCGCGAGAAAGGGCTCCCGCCTCTGACAGAACCGGAGCGTGAGGCCATTATCCGTTACCTCATCCGCCACGCCAAATCTTAGGGTTCAACCTTGAGGCGGGATTCCAAACCTTGCTCGGGATCTCTACCCAGAAAACGCTGCTAATCCTTCCGGAACTAGTCAACCGGAGACAACTGTAGAAGCATTTCTTCCTTTATTGGATGGTCCAGTTTTCTGAGCGACCGTCACTCTGCCTAAATCTCAAAATAGCTGCTGTCCGCCTTTTCACTCTCTTGCCATGTTGTTGACTAGAACTGATTCCAGAGCAGTTGGTTTGTGACTTCGTGGTGAAAAAGCACTTCTGAAGCCTTCACCCTCGTCCCCAACTCTTTAGGAGAACGATCGGCCACCAACTGTTTGAAGCTCGCATACTTTTTCTTGCTGTCCTCGCCAAGGATCTCGCCGATAAACCTAGACGATTTAAACAGCGCGATTGCCTCATTGATGTCACTCGGAAGGTATCGCACGCGGTCGGGTGTCGCCTCGTCCTTTTCCAGACGCTCCCCTTCAAAACCGGTCTTGAGCATCGTGTACAGTACGAGGTAGGGATTGGCATCGGGGGCGACTGAACGTAGTTCGATTCGCGCCGTCTTTTCATTGGCCATCGGAATGCGGATCATCGACCCGCGATCGATCGCCGAGACCTTGACCTGGTTTGGCGCTTCAAAATGCGGATCCAACCGGCGGTAGGCATTCACCGACGAATTCATGACGAGACAAATCTCGGAGGCGTGATTCAGAAGCTTGAGAATGAAATCCCACGCTACATCGGACAGCCCATCCTTCCCTTTCGCCTCATAGAAAATATTCTTCCCGTTCTTGCTCAAGGAGAAATTGGTGTGCATGCCGGAACCATTGATCCCCACGAAGGGCTTCGGAAGGAACGTCGCCGTGTGCCCCATGGATCGGGCCGCTTGGCGACAGATCAGTTTGTACAGCTGCACATGGTCTGCCGCACGAACCACATTCGCATAGGAAAAGTTCATTTCGAACTGCGAGGGCGCGACCTCCGGGTGATCCTTTTCGTTCTTGAATCCCAAAGCGCGCTGTGCTTCCGCCGCCTTATCAATGAACTGGCGAAGCGTGTCCATCGGAAGGGAGTGATAGTACCCGCCCGATGAAATGAGCTTAAACCCGTCCTCGCCATAACGTTGCTCCGCGTTCTGCCCGTCCACGAGGAAGCCTTCTATTTCGCAGGCTGCATACGCAGTCATACCCTGCTTTGTCTTGAGATGCTCCGTATATGATTTCAGCACACTACGGAAGTCGCTTTGATAGGGCGAACGATCAGCGTTTAACACGGAGGCAAAGAAGATCACCTTCCCCGCCCCAATCACGTCGGCCGGAAAGTAGCGGATAGACGCCCAGTCAACTCCAAGGCGCAAATCCGACTCATGTTGCGGCGTGAACCCGCGGATAGACGACCCATCAAATGTCAGATTCCCCAACGACTCCAGAAGAAACTTCTTGTCGTAATCGAGCATGTGCAGGCGGCCTTCAATATCCGAGAAACACAACGTGACGGCCTTGATATGCTTCTCCTTTTTCAGCCACGCCGTATATTCCTGCTCCAGCTCTTTGGCGCTGGCCTTCTCGGCACGCTGCCCTGCCTTGAGATTCATCTCTTCAAGCTCGTCATACGGGATCTCAAGGAAGGACTTGAGCTCAGCGGATTTCATCTCAGCCATGGTTCCTCTTTCATGCGCTCTTGGCGCAATAGCATAGTCCTGGATACACAAGACGCATCCAATAGCATCTGCTTCGTGGGTTCACGGCCTCCCTTGATCCAGGAGAGCCTCTCCAAGGAGCAGCTACCGGGCAGAACTTAGTCTGTCATGTCTCTTCTGGGCATACAAGGGGTTGCAATCACGTGCATTGAGCACACCCAAAAAACCGAAGCTGCGGCTTCGGCTGCGATGGCCGGACGTCCCTGTAGCAAGCTACAAGGCACTCGGTGAGTGAGAATAGTGCGGGCTAGTAGTGACGCAAGCTGGGAGTCTGTATAATCCGGCCTCGACATCACGATGGACAGACCGCACGACTCAACCTTGTGAACACACTGACTTCTCGCCCCTCACGAATCCGCTGGCTCATTCTCGCCCTGTTGTTTCTCATCAGCGTCGTCACCTATATCGACCGCGTCAATATCTCCGTGACCGCGCGTCAGATGATGCCGGCCTATGGGATGACCGATCAACAGATGGGCTGGGTCTTCTCAGCCTTTGTCGTAGGGTACGCCCTGTTTCAGATTCCAGGTGGATGGCTGGCCGATCGCTGGGGAGTCCGCGTAGTGCTGACTGTCGCGCTCCTCTGGTGGTCGATCTGTACGGCCTTCACCGCCATGGTCGCTGCCACGTCGCTCGCAAGCCTCTTCGGGGTTGTCGGCGCACTGATGCTGGTGCGGTTCTCCCTAGGCGTGGGGGAAGCCGTGGCGCTGCCGGCTTTCAATCGTGCCGTCACCAACTGGTTACCGGCTGATAGACGAGGCCTCGGCATCGGAATCGCGATCGGAGGCATCGGACTAGGTTCCGCCATGACTCCACCCATTGCCGCCTGGGTGATGGTGAACTGGGGCTGGCCGACCGTGTTTTTTCTCGCGAGCCTGCTCGGAATCGGAATGGCGATTCTCTGGTGGCTCCTCTCACGCAATCACCCCCACGAACATCCCTGGGTGAATGCAGGTGAACAGACCCTGCTCAAGCGTGAGCCGACCGCCGCCACCACAGTCGTACCCTGGCGAGCGTTCAGTCAGACCCCCACTATCTGGTGGTTGGTGATCAGCTACAGTTGCCTCGGCTATGTCGCCTACGTCTATCTGTCTTGGTTCTACTTGTATCTCGTGAATGTCCGAGGGTTCGATGTGCTCCGCGGTGGATTCTATGCCTCCGCCCCCTTTCTGGCCATGTTGGTCTTTTGCCCCCTAGGAGGCTGGGTAACCGATCGACTCGCAGCCCGCTACGGTCTCACCACTGGCCGAGCTGTGGCCGGCATGACCGGTATGGTCCTGGCTGGATGCGCGATTGCACTGGGTGGCCTCGTCGATTCTCCCTTTCTGGCAATCACCAGTCTGTCATTCGGCGCGGGCTGGCTCTACTTTGCGGTCGGCGCTTACTGGGCCTCCACGACCGATCTATCCAAAGCCCATGCAGGGACGCTGTCCGGGCTCATGAACACCGGCGCCAATATCGGCGGGACCATCTCACCGACATTGACACCATGGCTAGCCAATCAGTGGGGCTGGCCAGTCTCGTTGGGCGTAGCTGCAGCCGTAGCCGTCGTGGGCGGAATCCTCTGGCTACGCATTAAGCCCGGAGACGGGCTTAATGGGCGTGAACAGTGATGAGTGAAGGGTGATCAGGTGAGGATGAAACATTTCCGGAAATCGCTCATCAGAGATCACTCATCACCCATCACTTTCTCCTGCCTCTTGCCTCCCAGGCTGCCCCCTTGCTAGGTTGACGGAATGACTATGCAATTTCAAAAAATCGATCCGCGCGTCACGATTATGACGCCGCTTGGCGAAATCAAGATTCGGTTCTACCCGGACGATGCACCACGTCATGTCGAGAACTTTCTCAAGCTCGCCAAGATGGGGTTCTATGACGGAACCACCTTCCATCGCGTCGTGCCCGGATTCATCATTCAAGGCGGCGATCCTCTGAGCAAGACTGCAGACCGTTCCTTGCACGGCTCAGGTAGTCCCGGTTATTGGCTCAATCCTGAAACCAGCGATCGGCCGCATAAACGAGGCGCAATCGGCATGGCGAAAGTCCCGCGCGAGAGCAACAGCACGCGAGACCCCAACGATAACGGCTCGCAGTTCTATATCTGTGTCGATGACAGCAGCGGGCTGGACCGCACCTATACCGTCTTCGGCGAAGTCTTTCGAGGCATGGAGGTGGTGGACAAGATCGTCGCCTCCCCCCGCGACGAATTCGACAATCCGCTGCAGCCGGTTACGATGACGATGACGGTGAAGGAGTAGAGGGCAGACTAGGCGGTCTCCTGTGCTCGTGCAACGCGCGGTCTCGGAAGACCCTCGTTGGACACGCGCAGTGGGAGACTCATCTGGCTTGCCTTCAACGGAGAAACATAATAAAGCGGTGGTCGCTCGATGCGCGCAGTAAAGGACAGTTTGTCTGCCCCCTATAGAGACGATGAAGAGGCAGAAGGGCCTTGTTCGACGGTCGCAGTAGGATCAGCACGGTGGCCATTCCACGGGAATGAGATACGAGCAAGCAAATGACCATATATGCCCACGCTCTGAAACAAAGCAACTCGTGAACTCCTAGACAACCCCATCACTCAACCTTTCTTGTTCAGGGGTCTCCCACAGGTGGCTCAAACAGGCCAGCCAACGAGGCCGCAGGCGAGTCACAACCAGAGGCGTACCCTCAGGGGCACGTTGAGGATTGTGACGAACCGAGAACGAAGTTGGGGGCCTGTTTCAGCAGCCTGCTTAGAAGAAGGCCATGCTGGCGTACGTCACCGTCGAATTATACTGATCGGTGATCCCGCGGTCGTACCGCAACACCTGCCCGCTTTCCGCCTCGATCAACCGCAGCAAGGAATAGATGGGTGAAAATCCGGAGATTCGGCGCTGGTCCTGTTCTTTCCTGATGTAGTTGGCAAACTCTTCCGGCTGCCGTTCTTCAACCGGTTTTAACATTTCCAAGTCGCACTGCATGCAGCGATGAAAAGAGAAGTCTGTCGGAGGCGCCTTGTCCCCGTATCGCATGCCTAGATGTGCCAACTCACCCGCTGCGATTACACAATAGGTTCTGCCAGATTGCTCAAGTACATCTCGAAGTCTTCCTAGGAACTGGTCGACCGATTGACGAATAGTCTGGTCAGTCAAGCTTAGAGCAGAGAAGGAGCTTAAGATCGGGACGATGGTAAAGGGCTTCTTGCTTCCCACGACATCCTGAAGGAAAGGGAGTTGAAACTCTACCGCCTGCTCCGCTTGGTGACAGAGATCGTCTTCAAAGAAATCCGGGAGCGTGGCCTTGAGCTGACTCAAGATCGGTTGGTCGGCAGACACGACTCCAAGAGGCGTCTCGAAATCCTTGTCCGTTACGGCAAACACATGGTCCAATCCGGCAGAGGCTGTGCCGATGATAACGAAGAGATCAGGCTGCTCTGCATCTTGAAGTTCTTTGTAGGCCCATGCATAGATCGGCCCTGCTTGTTTCAAGTCGTAGGTTGGGGCCACGAGGCCCTTGATCTGTTTCCCTGCATGCTCCGACGGTTTGAAGTCCGGCCCTTCTTGCGACGTAAAGAATCCGTCGATCTGTTTTTTCAATTTCACGCCGTCTGCTTCGTAGCCCCGTCCGGCAAATGCAGCGCGACGCAGTGGGCTTTGCCGATAGGCCCTTTGCGCCGACCGGCGAGCATCCTCGGCTCGTTGACCTTCCAAAAACAGTTTCTCATTCAGGTCGAACACCAACTGTTCGATTTTACTGGGCACGAGAAATTCGCCAAATCGTTTGAGATAGAGCGCGCCGATTTCAGCCAGCGAGTGCTCGCCGTCGAAGTGCTGAATGATAAAAAAATAGTTGAGCGGCAGTACGAGTTTTTCTGTACTCAGCCCGGTCGGGTCCCAGAGGACCATGTACTGCTCCTCACCTTCTTTAATCGGCGAGAACTGCAGATTGCGAAGAGCGGGATGCTGTTGAGGATCTTTGGCGGTACTGGGAGAAGTGGTCATGACGCTCCTTTTTTGAGCGCCCATTGTAACGAGGGAATTGCGTTCGCTGCAACCGCTCAGCGGGTGCATGTGGAGAACACTCCTGCAGGATGATCAAAAAAGCCGCTCAGCAAGGCCGCAGCGAGTGAAGGACCGAGGAGGTACCCACCGCACTTCGTGGGGCCGTTCGCCCGTAGAAATAGATCTTGGCGAACGGAAAATACCCTCCAGCACTTCCGAGGGTTTGAACGATGCGAGAACGATGCTGGCGGACTTTTTCAGCATCCTGTTACTCTTCTTTGGGCTGTTTGCTGCTGGACCGGCGAGCCATCACCACCAAGGTGAGGATGGTCAGACCCAAGAGCCAGAGGCTCGGACTGCCATAGGAGGAATCGCTGAACTCAATGAGGTCGGTCAATCGCCCGATCAACAGCGACATGCGAGCCATCACGGTATAGCCGAAGGCTGCGCCGAACGCGATCATCAGGAACATGACACCTGTGCGGGCGACGACCTTACCTGGCCCCGTATGCTCGACGGAGAAAAAGAAGTAGAACAACACTGAGCAGACACCAACCAAGATGATGATTGCGTTCAGGCTGCTGGCCGGATTGAGGAGACTCCACGTAAACGTGACGCCTTCTCCCGGTACGAGCATCAAGAGCGGCCGAACGGTATCTTCGATCTGTTTTAAGATAAAGGACGAAATGGTCCGTGGGATGGCGAGCCCCGACCCGACGCCCA
Organism: Nitrospira sp.; assembly: GCA_005116945.1. GTDB lineage: Bacteria > Nitrospirota > Nitrospiria > Nitrospirales > Nitrospiraceae > Palsa-1315. The sequence continues at coordinate 95,094 of SWDH01000031.1, read as the reverse complement.
CGATGAACGCAAACGCGTATCGCGAAATCCAGGCGGCTTTTGGTGCATAGCGCGTGAGCATCAGCATCCCTATTGCCACAGGGATCAACAGTGTCCATTCACCCTGTTCGACGATCGGCTTCCAGATGAGCTGAATAATGACCGTATCGTAGGTCTTGACGATCGTGTACCCGACCGATACACCGACGTAGAGATTCTCCGCCAGCTTGAACAACGGGTTATCCTTATAGAGAAACGTGAAGATGAAGAAGGTCAACCCCGTTGCCACCCATGCCCCGATAATCAATTCAATCGACATTGTTCGTTATGCCCCCGCCTGGCCCTGCTGTCTGGCTCTGCTACGCGATGAGAAATAAAACAGGTTACACATAATGACCAACACGATGATTGCCAGGTGGGTGGCCGACTGCGCATCCATTCCGGCGACAGCCTTGCCCTTCTGGTCGATAAGAATTTCATATTCCGCCGCGCCACGCAGGCCACCGATCAGGCCATTGATTTGTCCGCTGCGCAACAGCGGATAGAGCCCAGGCGCCATCACGCCCGTGCAGCCCCCGCCGAGTTCAAACTTGTACTTGTCCCTGCCGAACACATACCACTCTTCCACACCGGGCCTGCCGGCGCCCAGACTGACGGCGTAGTTCACATCGCGCAGACTCTGAACGCCTTGCAACACGGGTAAGCCCTTCGTGGGTTTACCGTTGTAGTCGGCTGGGAACGCGCCATAGAGATCCTGCCCCATATTGATGATGACGGCAGTCCCGCCGGGGCTCCAACCAAGGAACACATAATCCTTCCCGTTCTCCTTACCCATTTCGCGGGCGACCTGCGTGACGACCTGATCGGCCATGCCGGTCCCGGAGACCCAGAGCGTCAACGCGATCACACGGAGGTTTTTTCTGAAGGCATGGCGTAGCAACGAAATCGATTGGGGGTGCAACTCAGGTTTCGACGCCGGATCGAAATCCAGCGAGAGCAGGAACGTGGCCCCCTCAGGAAGCGACTCGATGTGGTCGTAGACCCCTCGGACCTCCTGCGAAATCTTGATCGGCAACCCAACGGGGTACAGCAACGGGATAAGCGTGCAGAGACCGATCACCAAAAAAATGATCCGCCGGTCGATTTTCAACATGCGCTCAGTGAAACTCACGGTCGCTCCTTCGTCGCCACCGGGCATTCAGCCATCAGCAGTCAACCTTCAGGCAAGAAACGAGTCCTCGTTTCATGAGCTGAGAGCTGACGGCTGACAACTGATCGCTTCCCATCACTCTTTTCCTCCACCAAGATACGACCGTTCCATGCCGAAGATAATCTTGATGGAGAGTGCGACCGTGCCAAGGCTGACACCGATCAGGATGGCACGCCGCACCGACGCATTCAGCACGTTTAAAATCCACTGCGAGAGGTCGCCGCTGAGCGGGATGAGATATTCTCCGAGCGGAACGCGGCCCATCATGACGATCACGGCCGCAATCAGCAGCACTGCCGCCTCCCGGCTCCTGGCACGGAACGACCGATACGCGGCCGAGGCGATGAAGAATGCGAGGATGGCGAACATCGTACTCTGCAGAGGAACCATCATGAAGTTATAGACCCACCCAAAGGCCGTCATCGCGCCGTCGACGGCTTCTTTGCCGTTTGCCCATAGGCCGACCGCGATAGTGCCCAGCATGCCCACATAGAGCACGAAGCTATACCCCCATCCCGCTTCTTTGCGTCGAATCTTGACGGCATGGACGTGGAACAGACTGCTGACGCCCAACACCAACGCAAACCCCCCGATGATCTGGAGCCACTTGGTCACAGAAGTCAGCATCTGCTCCGAAGCCGGATGCGGCACATAGTATTGCCCCGCAAACACCAGCCCGGTGATCAGTGTAATCAGAAGCGGAACTTGCCGTCGGAGAAAGATCATTTCACGTCTCTGAAACAGTCCAGAAATAATTTTGGCCACTGCGAGTCGAACATCACTCCGAAGGTAGCCAATACAGTCCCAACGCCAATGACGCCGAGGATCAGCGCTTTGCCGATATCTTGTCCGCGTAACGTGCCGACCTGCACCGGCTCTCTGGAGAGATAGGCGCTGGCCGCGTAGAGTTCCTCCCCGATCAAGGTGTAGTCGCAGGTGGTAACGAAAAACGGCAGCTGGTGATCCGCGTCCGTCCCGGCGATCTGGATCGCGCCGGTGCTTGCGCCCGTTTCCGTCAACAGTAACGCCTCGGCGAAATAATGCCCCATATAGAAGTTCGCCGCCGGTTTCTTGCGCAGCATGATGCCATCCACCGCCGCGGTATAACTGAATTGATCCGACGTAATAAAGAAATTGGAATCTTCCTTGTAGAGATCGGGCTTGCCGGCTTCCAGATACGCCTGTTTCGTAATTTCCTGACAGACCGCCATCGTAATCGGCTCACGGTGGGGCACGAGCAAATCGGTCTCATAGGCGGCCGTGCGTTTAGCCACGCGCCCGAGAATCACTGCCGCCGCAATGGTGGAGGGGTCGCTCATGTCATGGGCCCCGGTCATGTACAGGATCGGCTTGCCCAACTCCGTCGCGCGGCCTATCGCCTCATCCACCGCATCCAGGCCTGGAATGCGTCGGAGGAAGATCTCCCGTTTTCTGGCGGTACTGATGGCGTAGAACACGATGCCGCCGAATAGGAGCGCGAGTAACAGATTGTTCATCTGGTTCCAATTGATCCAATTCGGTTCCGGCGTGGCCTGAACCGGGGTGGCCATGACACGATCTTCGTTCAGCACGGCAGCCACGGTGATGCTGTAGACGTTCCCGTTTTTGAGCTCGACCCCTTTTCCGTTCTTCAGTGTAAACTGGTGCTGGTCTCCGGTTGTCGGCTTCGTCCACCAGGGCCACTTGGATTCATGAACATAGCGCTGGTTCCCGGGAAACTCCGCCACGACTTTCATTGATGCCGGATCGGATACCGTGGCACCTTCACTCAGTAAGACTTGATACTTGCTTGTGGCGCTCTCGTCAGGAGCAGGCGACCAGAGCACAGTCAGGCTACCGCCTCCATCGCTCGGAGTGTCGAATACACGAAGATTTTGAGGTAGTGAAAGAGGCCTCTTCGTCTGTGCGTCAGTTTGAGCAAACACTGGCAAGCCAGACAAACAAAGAACAATAGCGACCAGCAGGCTGATTCTGAACGCTGAGCGAGCCTGCTCACGTTTCACGTTTAACTTTTCACGTTTCACGCGCACTAGGCCCCTTCGATCAATTCAATATTCGTTCGCGGAATAACCGCCTTGCTGCCATCGGCAAAGCGGACTTCCATCACTCGCACATCACTCTCGGTCGGAATCTTCTGGAGGTCGGCAGGCAGGCTCGCGACTTCACCAATTTTTCCGAACAAGGGGTCTCGGATGATGCGCACCTGGTCGCCGATCCTGATACCTTCCCGTTCCGGCACAGTGGCTATGCCGTAATCGCCTGATGCGCCAGCCTGTTTGGCAATGATGATCTCCGGTCGAATAACACCGGCTCGAATCTGCGTGGCACCTGAGATAGACGCCTGTTGTCCTGCATGAGCGGAAAGCAATGCGAATGTTTTACCGGCCATGGGGATGGAGCCGAATCCTTCGGTGAGGATCAGGGTAAAGCCGACCTGTTCTGTGCCCGTGATGGCCACGCCAAGGTCATAGCCCAACAATGCGCGCAAATCCTTATCGTGAATGCCTCCGATCACCACACAGGCAACCCCCACCTCTTTTGCTCGCGCCAACGCGTCGGAAGAGATGAAGGAGCCGCCCACAACGACTTTGGCTTTCATATCTGGAGTGAGATGGCGCGGCGTGAGCGCCTCGTCCGGTGACGTCACCGCCATCACAATCTCGCCAGTAGTTTCTCCCCCGATGCCGAAGATGCCTTGCACCAAGCTGCAATCCGTCTCGACCACGACGCCCTGCTGCGGAATCACTTCGGTGATGCGCCCGTCCACATAGCCCAACAACTCGAGCACGCGCGGCGGCTCCCGCAGCAACACCTGCCCCGTGACCGTAGAAACAGACTCCACGATGCCGGTGATTGGCGAACGGACTTCCGTCTTCATCCATTTAATGAAGGGTTTGTTTTCGGCCAGGATCTCATCCTTCTGCACTGGATCGCCGGCCTTTTTGATCAAATACTCGTGGATTTCATCCGGCGCCACGCCTAGCTGATTGGCGAGATTCAGCGGATAGACCTTCCCTGGCAATTCCGCACGAGCGACCGCCTGATTCGCACGCACTTCTCCCCCGGTTGTGACCAGCACCGTGCCAGGCAACGACAACATCCGTCGACGACGGATTGTTGTGTGTTCTGTTACGGTTAAGCCTGGGGTGTAGGAATGGGCCATCGCAAATTGCCTAACAGGATGCTGAAAAAGTCCGCCAGCGTCGTTCTCGCATCGTTCAGACCCTCAACGTACCCCAGAGGGTACGCCTCGGGCCTTCACTCGCTGCGGCCTTGCTGGACAGCCTTTTTGAGCATCCTGCAAGAGCGTTCTCCTATTGTGTCCCTCGGTGCATGCCTTACATCCTCGGATACAGATCCACGGCCTGGTACCATTTGGTCAGCGCTGCCACCCTGGCTGTATGGTCGGTCGGCAACTGCAACGGCCGCCCGCGTCCATCGAGCATGAGACCCACGACACCGCCTTGCACGTCTCGTGTGATCGAAACTCCAACTCCTGCTCCGAGATTCACCTGCTTCGCCGGCTGGATCACGATCGAGGCCTTCTGATCGCTGGCCAAGGGAATCAGCCGTAACTCACCGAATGCGAGTTGTCCTTTATCTACTTGTCCATCTGGAAACGTGATGACATAGTCTGCGCACCGTTCGCCATTCTTCCCCTGACCGATCGGCGCGATGCAGGTTCCCAGGTAGACCATGCAATCACGGACGAAGACATCGGTCGCCGCTTTCTCATCAATCGTCGACAGTACGCCGAGATGCGGCATCATGAAGATACTGTCCACCGAGAGCCTCGTTACCCCGAGCGGTTCATAGGCATCCACCATCATGAGCATCGATTGCACACGGCGCGGCGCATGGGACAGAATCCCACCGCTACCGACGATCAAATCCAACTTGAGCATGTCGATCAGCGTCTTGCCGGACTGCTGCTGCTCGAACACGTCCGAGATCGTCCGTTCTTGTTGTATACCCTTAAGGGCCGTCGCAAGAGACTTATGATGAATCAAGGCGAGCCTGAGTGCCTCGCGGGCAATCGCATGTTCGATCTGCAACTCGTCCAGTGTCTGGGGAATGGTCGTTGGTCGGACCATCTTGTTCTTGATCCGATTGCGAAGCGTCTGCTCGTCGATTGTGAATGGCACCCAGCGCATAATATTCGCAAGCCCTGCTTCCGCCAGCACGTTGGAAATGCTGTACGACATGCCAAGATTCGCGCTGACGGTTCGATTGAAGAGTCCCTCGAAGACCGAGAACACGTCCGTGGTCGCGCCGCCGATATCCACCCCAATTAAGTTCAAATGCTCCCGCTTGGCGATCGTTTCCATGATGACGCCGACCGCCGCCGGCGTCGGCATGATCGGCGCACCGGCCATCTCGATCAGTTTCTTGTAACCCGGCGCTTGCTGCATGACATGTTCAAGAAACAGATCGTGAATCTTATTCCGTGCAGGCGCGAGATTCTCCCGTTCCAACACCGGACGAATATTATCGGTCAGCACCAGCGCCGCCTTCTCGCCCAAAATCTTTTTCACTTGCGGCTGCGCGTCTTTGTTGCCTGCATAGATCAACGGGAGCTTGTACGTCGCCCCGAATCGGGGGCGTGGCTCCGCAGCTGATATATACTCGGCCATCTCGACCACATGAGTGACCGCCCCTCCATCCGTCCCGCCGGACATCAAGATCATGTCAGGCCGCATCGTCCTGATCCGCTCGATCTTTTCATGCGGCAACCGGCCGTCGTTCGATGCCAACACATCGATGACGATTGCCCCGGCCCCCAGTGCCGCCCGCTGCGCACTTTCACCCGTCATGTTTTGCACGACCCCAGTCACCATCATTTGCAATCCGCCGCCCGCACTGCTGGTAGAGATATAGATATCGACACCGGTCTTCGCATCACGACAAGGCGTGATAATCTTGTCACCGTCAAGAATTTTCCTGCCGGAGAGTTCTTCAATTTCTGCAATCGCATTCAACACCCCGCGCGTCACATCTTCGAACGGCGCTTCCACCGTCGTCGGCGCTTCACCTCGATAGGTTTGCCGATATTCGTCGCCAACTTTCTCAATCAAAATGGCTTTGGTCGTGGTACTCCCACAATCGGTGGCTACGATGACGTTGAGCGGATGGGAGATCACGGGCTTGATCGGTGCAGGATTCGGCACACTCATTGAGCAGAGGCTCCTTGAGGAGCCGGGGGAGGAGCTTGGGGAGCAGACTTCGCGTCAATCATGGCAATGAGACGGGAAATCGTATCGCGTCGCTCAAGTAACCTGGCCACTTGTTCGACTTCCTTTGCCTGAAAAGCCCATTCCACGATAGGGGTCAGGAAATAGAGCGCCTGACTGCCGAGAAAATTCATTGGACCGAGCGATTCCAGGAATACCGTGGCAGGGGCTGTCATGCCTCGCTTTACTACCGCATCGGCTACCCGTTCAAGCAGCGCGAAGTCTTCGGTCGTGAACACCTGGACCTCGGATGTGGTCGAAAAGGCGTGGGAGAGTTCTGCACGAACCTTCCCCCACTTTTCCGCCACTGATGTCTTGGGGAAGAAATCCATAACTGTTTGGAAAGGCAGAAAAATCTACAATCAAACGGCATTATATGGAGGGGTCGAAGGAGAGTCAATAAATGTGCGGCGAGGCGCACACAAGGGTCAGGCCTTGGTGGAGTAGATCAAGCAGTCGTGCGCCGATCACCTTCTCCTAATTTTCGGGCGAAGAGCTCCAGCGCCATGCCGTAACAAATCCGGGCCGTAGCCGGATCGTAACGAGGACCTTCGTCGCGAAGAAAGGCATGCGCATTGTTGAACTCATGCCACTGGAAGTGCGCGCCTGCATCGCTCAGCGCGTTGTAGATCAGCGCTCGTCCCTCGCGGGGAATATGTGGGTCCTGCCTGCCCCAAATCATCAAGAGCTCGCCGGTGACCTCCCGGATCCGGTCCAGACTGTTGTCGCGCATGCCCTCGCCCAGGCTGCGCTTGTGAATATCGGTTGCGTAGCAACACGTGGCAGCCAACACATCAGGCAGCATCGCTGCGCGAAATGCCAAATGTCCCCCAATGCAGATCCCCATGACACCCAGCTTACCTGTGCAATGCGGTGAGGACCTGAGACAATCCAGCACGGCTCTTGCGTCGCCGTCATAGCTCGACAATGTCTTGGTGACCTTATGCCGGTTGCCACGCTCGGCGCCGGCCTCGTCGTAGGCCAGCACGGTGCCGGCCAGTTCCAGTTCATGGTAAATTTCCGGAACCGCCACCACAAATCCGTGGCTCGCGAACATCGCCGCCATACGCCGGATTGGCCCCGTGACCTGAAAGATCTCCGAGAACAGCACCAGGCCTGGATACCGCCCCTCCGCCGTCGGACGAAAGAGATACGTACGCATGAGCCCCGTAGGAGTGTCGAGATCAGCTGACTCACTATCTGTGATGATCATCCCGATCTCCTCTTTGTCGATACGAACGATTCCTCGTCAGTCGCACATACGGGAAGCCAGTGGAATCAGGTAGAGCGTTCAATATCCTCGCCCAGTGCTACCACCGCGCCCCATCCGATCGAGCGGGAGCGCCTCGTACCGTGTTTTCATGTCCGGATGCTCGTTGAGATAGCCTTTGACCGCCGCATCGTCGGCAAAGACCTCCGGACTGATCTTTCGATACTCCTCGACTGTCAGATCATATTTTTCCAACAGCTTGCCGAGTTTCATGTGGATGTCCGCACCCATATCCTTCATCTGTTCAGGCGATGGCCTTTGTCCATCTTTAAACATTCCTCCACCCTGGAAATAGTTCGTCATCATCTCACCAATATCGACGCGAGCCTTCACAAACTTCTCCACCTTAGTCTGTTTTGCAGCACAGCCGATCCCTGAGAACAGCAGAATCACCAACGAGATTCCGATGATGTGACGTGCCAGATTCATGGGCATGAACTCCTTGTAAAAATTGGATAAGACCTTCATTCTGCGGAATAAGGCTCATCATACCATCCCGGCAAGACGAAAAAGGAGGGGAGGGAGCAGCCAGGTGCCCTTCTTGCTCGCAGAACGCGCACGATAAGAATGTGCTCGTTCGATGCGCGCAGTAAAGGACTACCTTGGCTACTCCCTTAACGAGAGATGAAAAGGATTGGAAGGACGCCCACCTTGGTCCTGTGCTCCCGGAACGCACGCCCTGAGAAGGGCCTCGTTCGACGGCCGCACTTCGACCAACATGAGTGCCCTCCCAGGGGAGGGAAAGCAAGCAAGCTTAGGGATAACATTTATAGAAACGTGTCATTCGATGCCTGCAGTGGAAGATCAATTGGCTTCCATCCCTGAAGAGAGAACAAGCAAGCTTGGAGGGGTCATTTGGAAAAATATGGATCGCTCGATGCCTGAGGTACAGGACCACCTTGCTTACGCCTTTACACCGCTTCTCGATCGGCCTCTGCATCCACAGGAACACATGCAACCGGAAGGTTCTCGAATAATAGGTTTTCATGGGGTTATTTCTGCTAGGATGGTGACGGGTGGATGGATGACCTATGATATCGATAGAAAGGACGCTACCATGAACCACACGAAACTCATTGCCGCGGTGATCGTCATCGCGCTGATCGGGCTCCCGTCCCTTTCCTTCGCGAGAGCACGAGGAGGAGGATATGGTGGCGGATATTCCAGCGGATCAAGGAGTAGTAGTCCCTCCGGCAGCATCGGCAGCCGCGGGTCACGCACCTATGACCAGAACGGCGCAAAGCCGATTGAACAGTCGACAACACCCAAGCCATCCGCGGCCACTCCACCGTCAACGTCGAACGCCCCGTCTGCGACAGCCCAGCCGGCACCGGCCATGCAGCCCTCGTTTATGCAACGCAATCCGATGTTGACTGGCATCGCTGCCGGCCTCGCCGGATCATGGATCGGTCATATGCTGTTCGGAGCGACAAACAGTAATGCTGCGAGTACCACCGATTCCGGAGAGACCAGCGCGGCTGCTGGGGGTTCCGGTTCCACCGGGATACTCCTCCTTCTTCTACTCGTAGGCGCGGGAGCCTTGTTTTATTTCCTAAAAGTAAGGCGACCCGTTCCTGAATTTTCCGGGATTTCGCGCAGTAGCGCAGTCAGTGGCAGTCTGTTGCGAGAGCCTTCCGCTACGCCCCTCCAAACTACAGCCGTGGCCAGCGAAGTCACCTCGGCTGACAAGGCGGCCTTTCAACAACTGCTGACCGATATTCAAACAGCCTGGAGCCACCAAGACCTGGCAGGATTACGGCGATTCGTGACACCGGAAATGCTGTCGTATTTCAGCACCGCCTTAGCCGAACAAACCAGTCTCGACATCGCCAATCATGTTGAAGACGTGGTGCTCGTACAGGCAGATGCCCGGGAAACCTGGATCGAAGACACGACGCACTACGCAACGATCGGACTTCGCTGGAGTGCCCGTGATTACACCGTATCCTTGACCAAGCAACGGGGAGAACCTGGCTATCTTGTCGAAGGCAGCGAAGACACGCCGACCGAATCCAGCGAAGTCTGGACATTCATGCGATACCAGAATGGAAAGTGGCTACTCTCCGCAATTCAGCAATAGGAAGTTGAGGAGCGGACAGGTGCCCTCCTTGTTCGCAGAACGCGCACACTGAGAAGCGCCTTGTTCGACAGCGGCACGTCAAGCAACATGGTGGATCAGGATCTGATCGACCATGGTGCTCGCCGCCATATTGGCTATAGCTGATGGGTGTGTGCTAGACTAAGAAGTTCTTGCTGAGCGCGTGTTCTGGATCGATTCGAGGCCACGTGCGAGAGAACGGCGCCTCGACCTCTCCGCAACGGCGGGGCGGCAATGAACAACCGGAGTGATACTTCACTCCTTAACAGATTACAGGGAGAGATCATGACCACGAAACCCCTAAAGCCCGTGCATGCAAGACCAGACACGGCTTGGGTCCGCATTCCTGATGGCACGAAGGTCAAGCATCGACATGAAGGACACATCGGATTCATCGACGGGCTTACCGAGATCGTCAGTGGACCGAACCGGAATCCTGACGGGAAGACGCAATATCGCATGAATATCGGAGCGCCGGATCGACAGCTCGTGACCGAAAGCGATTTATCTATTTTGATCGATGATGAAGACCTCGTCATCATGCTACGGCAAAAGGCACCCTACCGCCGCGCGGTGACACAATCATTGCATAGCGTACTCGCACCGGATCGCTTCGTAAAACTGGACTAGCAGTTCTCGAAACGCGATCTGGAAGCCACCTGATATTCCGGGTCATCGCAGCTGGGGCAAGAGAGACCATCCCCGTGGGGTGCGCTACACTCTTTCCAGTAAGACGGTGGGCGAACGGACCCCCCTCCAGTCCTTCAGCGCTCCGGGATTCATTGGTACGATGAAGATTTCGATGAGCTGAGAGCGAAGCTGGAGGAGTGTGTCAGCGTCCTTCTCGAATCGTAGGCAACCATGACAGAAACCTGCTACGCCAAAGGAAAAAAAGTCATCTTGGTCACCAGCCAGATCAAGAACGGTAAATGGCTATGCACATTTTCTATTCCGGAGTTCAGCCACCTTGACGGCGGCCTCCAAGGCCAGGGCCAGGACCCATCGAAAGGCTACAAGACGGAATGGGACGCGAGAAGCAACGCGTTTCAGCGTGCCAAGTTGTTCCTGGATCGGTCACAGGACATGGCGCAAGGACATCCTCTAGAGAAGGCCTAACCTGCCTCATTTGTGAAGGCTCGTCACAACCTGCCCGAACTTTGTGTGGCCGTTCGCCCGTAGAATGGATCTTGGCGAACGGGAAATACCCTCCAGTGCTTCCAAGCCTCTGAGCGATGCGAGAACGACGCCTGGTGAAAGGCGCGTCTCGGCGCGCAGGGATTGGGCGGGCGAGAAGAGTGACTTTATCAACAGCCTGTTACGCCCAGGTCCGGTGAACTTCACTCACGTGCTCTACCCCGCCCGCCGCGCTAATAATCCATCTGACATCGTCAGGGATCGAGACCACCCGCAATTCTGCACCATGGCCGTTGGCTGCTCCGCCAAGTTCCTCTACGACTTGAGCCAACTTTAGATCATCGCGTGGGATCAACATTCCGCACTGATTAAGACTCGGTTCATTCGGCGTCGCCGAGTCCGGCCAGTACGCGCCAAGGTCTGTTTCTGTAAGCGCCTCCTGTTGGCCCAGTTCACGCAATCGCAGAAACGCCTGATGGCTCACACAAAAACTGTTGTAGCTCTTATTGATCACAATCTTTTTCATCGCCCAATCCCTTTCTCTTTTCCGTCATCGTTCTCGATCTCGCGCGCTCATCAATGAGCAACACATAAGACGTCTTCGCCAAGGACGATTGTCAGGACGCCTTCACCGGATCCGCGTACGCATTCGTATAGTGTCCGGACCAATGGGAATAGCGCCGGTTGGCCCAGGTGTTGACCTCGCCATTCTGGGTTGTGCCATAGCGCTTCGCCAGCACGGCCGTGAACGTGCCCAGGTTCCCCCCGATCTCCAGAAGATCCGCATCCGTAATCTTCTCCCACTTCGCTTTCAGTGGGGCCTTCAGTTGGATCCAAAATGCGTTGAATTGTTCTTGATTCATGTGGCACTCCTTTCTCACGTGACTGATCGTATAGGTAGACACAGCGTGACTGCCCTGTCCTATCGGTTGGACACCACCCCTGCACTCGTAGAGACAGCATTAGTGGGCCACACACGCGTGGCAACCAACGGGTACTCAGGCGTAGAAGCGGCGGAGACTGGAGAATCAGACGCACGGAGACGTAGGAGGGAGTGCTGTGCGAGAGATGGGACAGTCGGCGTAGCTTAGAACGTCACTCTATAATTTACAGGGCACAGAGGGGCAGAGTCAATGCAACGGACACAGGAGTTGGCTCTATGGAGCGAATGATGATGGCGCAAGAGCAGCTCGCAGGATGCTCAAAAAGGCCGCCCAGCAAGGCCGCAGGCGAGTCGAAACCGGAGGAGGTACCGCCCGCACTTCGTGGGGCCGTTCGCCCGTATAATAATATTGGCGAACGGGAAAACCCCTCCAGCACTTCCGACATCTAAAAGTCTCAATCGGCACGTTGAGGATTTCGATGGACGAGAACGATGCTGGCGGGCTTTTCCAGCATCCTGCTAAATATCTGGAATCTGCCAATCAATAGGTGGCAGATGAGCGCCCTCAAGGCCTTGATTGACGCGCGAGAAGCACCGGCATCCGAAAAACTTCCTGGCTGACAAGGGCGAGGGGTGTGCCGTTGCGACCACAGTATGATGAGATTGCGTGATTAATACGCACTTCTTCTGAGCTTCTCGTCCCCACAGGACAAAGACCACCCGAGTCTGCTTGGCGGCAACCAATTCGATAATTCGATCGGTGAATTGCTCCCAACCCCGTCCATGATGCGAATTGGCCTGGCGAGCCCGGACGGTGAGAACCGTGTTGAGCATCAGCACGCCCTGCCTGGCCCATGGCTCCAGATACCCGTTATTGGGGACCTGGCATCCCACATCGTCGTGGAGTTCCCGATAGACATTTCGCAACGAGAAGGGCAGCGGCCGAACGGTGGGTTGCACGGAAAAACAGAGGCCATGGGCATGACCAGGCCTGGGATAGGGATCCTGCCCAACGAGCAACACGCGGACCTGGTCATAGGATGTTGCAGCCAAGGCGTTGAAGATATCCTCGCGGGCCGGCAAGATCGTCTGCCCACCAGCCAGTTCCTTTTCAAGAAACGCATTGAGTGCCAGATAATAGGGCTTGCGCGTCTCCTCTTTGAGCAACGATCGCCAGCCGAGAGGGATTGGAGGCAGCATAGGGAGCACTGATACCATACAACCGACGGTAATGCTCCCCTAAAATTACACCACCTGAACGTGCCGAAGGCCGTACTCATGGCCGTGACAGCAATACCTTAACTCCTCCATCCTCTATCATCATTCATTCAACAGAGGTGAATCGGTTTGGATTCATCTTTGAATCGAAAATGATTCACACCGAAGCTGGGTCTCTCCCTGTTCAGTTCAAAACTCCAGATCTAGCGCCTTGCGTAGAGGCCATGAGGCGTGGCTCGCAATTTGCTTTACGTATCAGACATGTATCACAGCAACCATCTGAACAGCATGCAACAGACCCACGGCATCGAGGCTGTCCCGCGCATCACGGGTCATCACATGATTCTTGATGCCCTGTCACGTCACACACGATCATCAATCAGAGCGTTACAAACCTTCCTCGGAATAGCTATTCTTGCCGGCAGCTGCACCTTACCTATCACGTCACTCATATTTGCCCCAAAGCTGTTTGACCAAGGGGCAGTGATACGAACCAAGGTTGACGAGCAGTTGAATGCCGCCACAGGAGTACTAGTCGCCATCGCCGGTAATCTGTTGGGCAAGACAACGAAGAGCCCTGGGACTGGACAGAAGCCAGACGCGACCGGCACAATGTGACGGACTGTTCCTTCGTGGGGCAACCAGTACGATAGGGACTCCACTCTTTTTATTCTCACCCAAGCTGTCGTGGCTTGAGGCATTGCCAATTGGGAGCATGACCATGCGTATACGGGGCGATTTACAAACAATGTTCGCTCTCCTGTGTGTGTCTGTGTGTATGGTCGGGTGTACGGACCTGTCAGCCGTTCGAGACTTTGCGCAGATTTCCTATCGTGCGGCTGATTACACGGCACTTGTGGATGGGTACGCGACCTTTCCTGGACGTCAAAAACAATACGCCCCTGAAGCGCGCCACACCGCGCTTGACCAAATACAGAAAGACCGAATGCGACAGAAAAATGGACTGCTGGCCCTTCATACCAGAGTCCAGGAATATATGGAGGCATTGGGGAAGTTAGCAGCCGACGAATCCGTCAACTTCGACAAGGAGTTTTCCGAACTTGAGACGGCGCTGACCGACTCGTCTTTTGCCTCTGAACCCCAAGCCGCTGCGGCGACCCAGTTGGGCCAACTCTTGGCAAAAGCCACCACGGACACATGGCGCCGCAAGAAAATACATTCGTTGATCGAAGAAGGAAATGAACCGCTCCAAACCGTGTTAACCGCGTTGCAAAACATTGTGAAAGGTGCATTCATAGAAGATGTGGAGCAAGAGACCCAGGTGGTCAATACGTTCTATGCGGCACTCCAACAAGGCTCTCAAGATCGAGCTGCCATTCAGGCGCTCAAAGAATGGAAGGATACTCACGAGAGAAAACTGAAACAAGATCGAAAGGCTGCGCAGGCCTACTCAAATACGATAGGGACGATGATGGAGGCTCATCAGAAACTCTACGATTCACGCGACGATCTTGCCAATAAAGATGTGCTGAGTGCCATCAAAGGGTACGTAACACAATTAAAGAAACTTGAAAAGACGCTCCGATCACTCACTTGAGAGGGAGACACGATATGCCACTCACTGCAGACGACGCCTTTCAGCTCGCAAGAAACTTTCGGGAAGTTGCCAAACAGGTTGGGGATACGCGCACCGGGAAGTGGGATACCTTGACGCCTGACCAACGCCAGACCCTAGAGAATGACGAGTGGGATTTGTTGGCGTCCTCGATGAGCATGCGCACCAAGGCGGTCGGCATTGTCCTTGAGGAGACGAAAACGTCCCTCGCGAACATTGTCCGCGCGACAGATCACGCACGCAAAGCCATCAAGACGTTGGAGAATGTGCGTGCGACCATTGGCATTGCGTCGGCGGTGGTGACACTGGCTGCAGCGATCTTGTCAAAAGACCCTAAAACCATCGCAAAGGCGTCACAGACTCTCCTTGGCCAAGTCAAAGAAACCATTGGGTAGAGGCCCGCAGAGGTAAGGGAACAGGTCTGACATGGCGATAGCCGATGACGATTGCGAGAGAAGGTGACTCTGTGACCAAAAAGCCGAGGCGGTTTTAGAAGAAGGCTCACGCGAGCGTGTCCTACTCCATCGTGACTGCGTGCGGCCTCATCGCCCTGTGACTAGCACTACTGACTGGTTGCTCCTCGATCCCGCAGGTGCCGACCGAGCACATCCTGATGTTCAGCGGCCGCGGATACCTCGTGGACCCGACGGGGAACGTTGGCTGCGCCGACAACCCGCCCTGTCATGGCTCGCACTTCTGGCTGACCTCTTATCCCGAAATGGGATCGGACCGATACGACGCCTACCTATCGGATCTGTTCAAGGCAATGAAGCGTGACGCTCCGATCGTCAACGGCAAGAAGCAACTATTGATCTTCGTTCTCGGTAGTGGGCTATTATGACTTTCTGAATGTTCATGTTGGTGGCTCAGATGGCCCTTCCTGAGACATGACTCGTTGAATCATTCGTGCCACTTCTGGCCGTGCATGGGTCGGGATGAGACGCACTTCAGGGTGAGCATTCTTAAAAACCCTGAAAATTTCATCCGCAAATGCCTGACCAATATCTGTGACATCGCTAAAATCCAGATATACTTCTTTGAATTTTTCCAGCCTATGCAAGATGCGTTTCGCTTGAGAGCGTGACACCAAATGGTCGCCTTCATATTTGGCCAGTTGAACTGACAGGTGTGTTCGCGTGAATCCAAAATGGTCTAGATCAGCCGTAAATTTGTCGAATACCTCACGCGGAGTTGTTTCAGACTCCAGGCACAGAACAAGACTGACCCGTGTGCCTGGGCCGACATCTTCCTCCTTAATGTCAAAAAGCCATTCATCGCCTTCCTGAAATCGGCAAAACGTCAGCTTGTCTGAGGCAATGATAAATTTGTCAAACATTCGAGACGTGAAGAAGATGCCCTCCCCGGTGTGTCTCTGGGGATCAGTGGTCAGTTTTCCTTTGGTGAGCTCTAGGAGGGCATGCCTGGGATCGTCGAGATGGAAGGCCTCCTGTAACTTCTTCCAGATTCCTACCCCATGGTCCTGAATTGTTATGCGAACGACTAATGCGTCTATGGTAACCCGTATATCAGCAGACTCAGAAGCGGAATGGTCGATGACATTGTTCAACATCTCCGTAAAGCCATAGTGGCAGATCTCCCGAACATTGTCCTTTAGTCCGGTAAGGAGAGGCCCAATCGAGTCATTCCATATTTTATTTTCTTCAGCTTCTGGACCAACCGAGACCGTGATGGAGGTGCTCTGCAGAGGTGTGATGCTGTACGGAAACTTCTGTGACTCAGTCTTTGTGATGACACCAGAACTCACGAGCTCTCGTACGTTCTTAAAAATTGCCTGACGGCTCACGTTGAAGATTTTTGACATCTTCGTCGGGCTCACCTTACCCGTATCATCTATCTCGCGCAGTATATGCTGGCGTATTTCCTGAGTTTTTCTTTTCAAAATGTTACTGTAAACTTTATTCTGCAAAGTGTAAACTTTTAATTATCACATAGTAAACTTTTATCTATTTTTGTGTCAACCAATGGATATGTGGATGAAAACTATTTCAATGGAGATGAAACTAAGATAGCTCAACCAGAGCGCACGACGCGACTACGAATCCAAGACTACAAAATGAACCGACTGCAGTCCCCTCCAAAATGAAGTCGTACGCTCTACCCAAAACCAGGTGGCACATCATCTTCGCAGTGCACTGCACCGTGGGGTGAGACTCACGTGATCCACTTACCATCGACAGTGAGTCCCATTACCTTTCCATCCTCCATTTCATCAGCACTCCTCAGCAGCGGTGAATCAAAACTGATTCACCGCTGAATCGAAAAGGATTCACCTCGAAGGTGAGGCTTGCTCTGGGCAGTTCAGAAATTCCACATCAAGGAGCCTGTCCGACATTGACCAATCTACTGCGACGAATGATGACCACGCATCTACATTGTTCTCGGCCTCGAAAAATCCTCAACGTATTCCAGTGAATATGCCTCCGGTTTTTCGGGGCCTGCGACCGCGTATCTGCCTGGCCCTCCTTCGCCTCGTTACGAAGGCAATGTCGGACAGGCTCCTTAGCGCCATACGTAAGCGTCATTAGGCATGGCTCGCAATTTGCTTTGCATATCAGACATGTATCACAGCAACCACCTGAACAGTATGGAACAGACACAAGGCGTCGAGATGGTCCCGGGCATCACGGATCATCAAATGATTCTTGATACCCTTTCACATCCCCTGCAATCACCAATCAGAGCATTACAAACTTTCTTTGGAATAGCCCTTCTTGCCGGCAGCTGCAGCTTACCTATAACAACTTCGCTTTTATTTGCCGCCGAGCTGTTTAACCAAGGCGCAATGATCCGAGCCAAGGTTGACGAGCAACTGACCGCCGCCACAGGAATCCTAGGCGCCATCGCCGGATATTTATTTGGCAAGGAGGCGAAAGGCCCTGAGGCTAAACAAAAATCAGGCGAGGCGGGTACAACGTGAGGGAAGGATTTCTCGGACTTGGCCATACGATATTGCGGCTCTTGGACACGAACCAAAGAGATCCTGACATGAATAGAGCCATGATGATAGAGCTGAACGCCTCTGTGCCGAAACGATTACCCCTATCTACTTATGCCTCTAACAAGGGGATAGACAAAATTAATACGTATGCTAACGTTCCGCGCATCATGAATCGTAATCGTAATATGGTTTTTGATGCCATCCACCGTAGCTTTTGGCCTATGTGTAATTTCTCTTGGAAGGCCGTAATTATTACACAGTCGTTTCAGATACAGGTTTATATTTCTCAGTTCTTCTGCCTATGAGAATCATTTCTATCTCTATGGTGTCGTAGGGGTGCGGGACACCCAACTGTTCGAAAATAGCTATCAATGCGATGTCCACCGTTCATCAATTAGGAGGTTAATCATGGCAACCAAGAAGCAGGCTGCGGGCAAGAAGTCAGGCGGGCGTAAGAATAAGAGTATGCACGGTGTGGATACCGCACAACTGCATACTTCGATCTTTGGTGAAGGTGGTTCCGACATAATTCCAGGTGAACTTATCGTCCAGCTCGATGACGCCACAGCGGCATCGATTACCCAGAGCATTCCTCGCGGGCCGATGCGCGGTCGCGCCATGGCAGGTACCACGCGGTTCGGCGTTTCGGCGCTCGACAACGCGCTAGCCACGCTCAAGGTCACTTCGGTAACACGGCTGCATCCGCCTGCACCGGTCGAGTCGATGGCTATGGCCGAGGCGACGGTAATGGCATCTACGTTCCGCGTTACCTTCGATAAGAGCACATCGGTAAATCGGGCAATGGAGCAGGTCAGGCAGGTCGCCGGTGTGCAGTACGTCGAGCCCAACTGCTACCGCGAAACCTGCGCGATACCCAACGACCCTGATTTTCCCTCACAGTGGGGCTTGGCAAAGATCAACGCGCCGGCGGCTTGGGACCGAACCACTGGTTCACCCAACATCGTGGTTGCAGTCATCGACACGGGCGTGGACCTCGACCATCCCGAGCTAGGACCGCTGCTGGTCCCGGGCTTCGACATGGTGGACCTGGGCGCTAACCCAACGCCACCACCGGGCTTTCGCTTTGAAGGCGATTTCCAAGGCCGGGACAACGTGCCGCAGGATGAGGTGGGCCACGGCACACATGTGGCCGGAACAATCGCTTGTCTTAGTAACAACACCCGCAGTGTGGCCGGCGTCACTTGGCAATGCCGGCTGATGCCGGTGAAAGTGCTGACGCGAATCGTGAACATTGCAAATCCGAGCGACGTGCGCGGCACAGGCTCGGCCGCCGACATTGCTGCTGGCATCCGCTGGGCAGTAGATCACGGTGCGCGCGTACTCAACCTGAGCCTTGGTGGTACGACCGACACGCAGGTTGAGCGTGATGCGATCGCCTATGCGATTGCGCGCGGGGCGGTGGTCTGCGCCGCAATGGGCAACAGAGGCCTGGGCGGGCCGACAAGTTTCCCCGCCGCCTACCCCGATGTCGTCGCCGTTGGCGCTATCGATGCCACTGACCTCCGCGCCAACTTCTCACAGGTGGGCCCGCATATCGACATCGTCGGCCCAGGCGTCGACATCCTCAGCACAGTCTGGAACGACAGCACGACACGCATGTCAGGCACCTCGATGGCCACGCCCCATGTGGCCGGCGTGGCAGCCTTAGTGTTGTCGTGCAACTCGTCGCTCACCGGGGCTCAAGTGGCGGATATCCTGCGCCAGACCGCGCGTCCGCTGCGCGACGTCCCGGCCGATCCGGTGCCGAACAACAACTACGGATTCGGCTGTGTGGATGCACAGGCAGCGGTCAACCGAGCCTGTCCGCGTATCATCCGTACCTTGCAGATCAGTTGCCGACACACCTTGCAGATCAGTTGCCGACGCACCTTGCAGATCAGTTGCCGACAGTCGCGGTTGGTGCTTTGTGGTCCGTCCACTGTGATTAGCTGTCCTTCACGTACGATTGCCTGCGACCCCTTGCCGTCGCGGTTGGTGCTTTGTGGTCCGTCCACTGTGATTCGCTGTCCGCAACCTTCGGTGACCCTGCGCTGCCCGTCAACGCTAGTCTGCGGTGGTCCAATCGGCCCTGGCGACCCAGGTCCACTCGAGGCGTCAGCCGGAGATAGCGAATGCTGTGAAAACATGCCTCAGTCGGAAGCAGACTGGGCCTATTACGACCCCTACGCTGGCTGGTACGGGGACGAAGGCGCTGAGTGACGCGCCCTTAATTAAACCCAGCGACTTTGGACACTAGGTTTTCGCGGCGGGGCGTTGCCTCGCCGCGACCATGCCTGCGTCGATGAAGGAACTGCCTCATGTCACACATCCTCGAAGTCACTAAAACCGATGCGGCGTTACCTCTGGGTTGGCGCCGCGCGCCATCGCCTGTCAGCGTGCTGTTGGCTTGTGGCTGGTTAGCGGTCAACGATGCTGCCCACTCCTCCCTACGTATCGAATCTATTACCAGTTCGCATGCGGTATTTCGCGTCACCGCGCCCGATGGCCGCTGCGTAGTCGTCAAGCAGTTGCCGCGCGAGTCGGCCGAGCGCGATCGAAGCCTGCGACAGGAATGTTTCATCTACCGGCTCGCCGCGTGGATGCCGGAGATCGCGTCCCTCGTACCCATGCCGGTGTTTCTGGATGAGGGTCGACAGGTGGTGGTGGTGGAATCGCTGTCTGTCGGCTCGCGCTGGCCAGATCCTGAAGATGCTGCACCCATCAGTCTGCCCGGCATTGCGCATGACCTAGGTAGAGCGCTGGCGCGACTGCACCGCGCCACGGCCGAAATGGGCATGTGGCCGTCGCCCGCGGTCGGAGTGCTAGGATTGAGCGCGGATGTGGACGAGGCGTGTCGCGGCCGCGCGCCGGCAGCACGAGCGCTGATGCAGGCCATCGTCGCCGACGTGATGCTGCGCGGAACGCTTGACGAAGGCTTGAACACATACCAGACGCGCTGCGTGATCCACGGCGACTTAAGACCCGAGAACTGGCTGCGTGACCGCCGCGCTGGTGCGCTTGGCATTCGCCTCTTTGACTGGGAGATTGCTGGAAGCGGCGATCCCATGTGGGACCTTGGCAGCCTGGTGGCAGAGGCGTCGATCGACACTGTTCGACGCGGCATCGCGCACGGCACCCCTTGGCCGGCAGCGAGCCGGCCGGTCATCGCCGATGCGCTCCGTGCCTACATTGCGCACAACGGCCTGCTGGACGAAGACAATGATGGCGCTTGGCGCAAGCTGGCCTGTCTTGCGGCGGCACGCCTGCTGCACGTGGCGACCGAATGTGCTGAGCAGGGAGTCGAACACGACCAATGGCCGGTGCGGCTATTCGTCGACGTAGCGCGGGCTATTGCTAGGGATCCTGCACTCGCGGGTGCGCAGCTTCGGCAATGGGAAGATGCCTGATGGAAATCACGTTCGATCGCATCGCCGTCCCGAACGACGTGCACGTGGCCCTGTCGCGCCTTGCATGCATGGTGTGGGGCGAGCGATTACTGCTCGGCACCTTAGGCGACGACGCTATTGCCGATTGGCTATATGCTAATTGGTACATGCTGCCGACCGTGCCGTTTGTCGACAGCCCGCCTCCGCCGTACCGCAGTGACCTAAGCACTGTGCTTCATGCCGCGCTGCTGGCCTCCTCACGCTGGGAACACGGCTGGGTAGTACTGGAGGTCGAACCCAGCCAGCGCTGCATCGCCGGCCGTGGCACACTTCAGCGTATGGTTGATCCAGGTGACTACGCCAACGTTGCGCGGCCTGGCGCACCGGTGGTGCCAGGCGACGGCTTGGCAGTATTTAACTTGTTGACATGGGTCGATCCGCCCACCGGGTTCCTGGGCGTACGTTCGCAAAAGGCTCAGCCTGCAGATCCTTTGGTACGCTTATACTGGTCGGTTGCGTCTACCCAAATGGGCTATGTAGTACGTGAACTCGTGTCCACGCTCGAACGCGTGGGGCCAGCCTGGTCGCTCAAGTGCCCCGGGCAGTCTATTGAATACAGCCGCGTGGATTCGTTAGTCATCTACTTGGAACGTGAGAATTGGCCAGTTTTCGAGCCCAGCGTCATGGCGTTGGCACATACACTCGGGCCACGTCTTCGCGATGCGGTACCGCCGCTGACGCGCTGTATCGGGCGAGGCGTGGGTTTTGCCGAAGACGCCGATCCTCAGCGTTCGTTCGGGCAGACTCGCTGCCAGGCATTGGTTAACGGAGTGCGCCGCGTGGCCTCCGGACCGCGCAACGACCCGTCGACGGCTGTCGAATGGCTGGTGCAGGCACTGCAGAGCCATGGCATCGATCCAGCCCATCCTTGGCAGTGCAACACACCTGTTGACCTACCTCCGAATACGTCGCGTCAGCGGCAGACGTTCGACTCACAGGCCACGCCATCCCCGCCGCCCTTGGCCGCCAGAATACCCCGCCGCGCTATACCGCATGCTGTCAGCGCGAGCAGTTCCTACCTAAATGCCGCACTTGCGATCGGCCACCGCTTGCACGCCGAGGCTCAACACGGCTCGAACGGGATGGGCTGGCGCGGAGACGACCTGGTGGGTGACACCCCCACTAACGCGCAGGTGGTACATGGCGATATTGGACCCAGCTTATACAGCGGCGCAGCAGGCATCGGCTGGTTCCTTACCCATCTGGGTCAACACGTTGCCGACGCCGATTTGGTGCAGTGTGGCACCACGGCGCTGATATCGGCTTTGAAGCGAAGCCGTGCAGACGTAGCTGCAAATACTCTGTCATTGTATGGCGGTGCCAGCGGAGTTGCACTGGCAGCAATGAAAGCAGGCCAGCGCCTGAATGATGTGCGCCTGAAGCGTGATGCCAGGTTGCTGGCTAGGGCCGTGGCTCAGTGCATCGTCGCTGGCGATATACCATCTGAAACCGACTTAATAGGCGGGACAGCTGGCATCCTTGTCGCTCTGGCAGCGGTACATCGCCTAACACCGCAGTCAGAATTGGCTGACGCCTGTCGGGTGGCTGGCGAGCGACTGCTCAACACAGCAGTGTCGGATACATCCGGTGTACATTGGCCCGAGCCTCATATCGGCGCCAACGTACCTGGTTTGTGCGGCCTGGCGCACGGTGTCTCGGGTATCGCCTGGGCACTTGTAGACGCTGCGGATGTGACCGGCGACGAGCGCTTCGCGTTGCTGGCGTTTGAGGCTATGAGCTACGAGCGAAGTTGGTTCTCTAGTAAAACCTCTTCCTGGCCTGATCTACGCGGCGGCCAGGCTGCGGGCGATGGTCCTGGCACGATGACGGCGTGGTGCCACGGTGGGATTGGAATTGCTGCGCTGCGGCTGCATCTCTATCAGCGCTCGGGTGATCTATGGGCACTAGCCGAGGCGGGTGTGGGTCTTCATTCGGCACGCTCGGTCGTGGCGGCGGCGCGCCGCGCGCTGAATGCGGGTCAGCGCTTCGATGCAAGTTTGTGTCACGGCCTGGGCGGAGCAGTCGAATTGTTTACTCTAGCATACGAGGTAACAGGCGTCGATGATCATACACGCGCCGCGCGTCGCACCGCTGACCTGTGCCTGGAAATGCTGACTGCCAATGACGGGCGTTGGACCAACGGCCTGCGCGGCGCGACCAAGGTTCCTGGCCTGATGGTAGGAGATGCTGGCATCGGCGCGATGATGTTGCGCCTGCACCAGCCATCTGCCATCAGCTCACCGCTACTGCCAGGGCGCGGTTGACAATCAGCTAGCAAGTTTCGGACATCGCATCGGGCTCGGCGTAACGCACGCCAGGTAGTTGCCGCACGCGCTCGGTGTAAATGGTTACGTCCTGCTTCGGTCCAAGGGTGGCGACTACGGCATCGGGCTGATACCTACTAGGCTCACTGACTGTGTGGGCTCCAGCACGCTGCAGATCGCGCTTAAGTTGACCCCATTCGGCCCCAGGTTGCAAACCCACGATCACTCGTTGGTCCATTGACTCCTCTCACTTTCTGCTGATTTAGTGCAGCGCGTCATTGTAACACTTTGATCAAATCCCATAAAATGTACTGATCGTCGGCATTGCTCAACACCTCTATTAGCTTACCACGGGCACAACTGAATTAGGATGGGCCTAAAAAGGGGTCGGGAGTATTTTAAAATCCATAAACAGTAAGGCAGGATACTCTTGCTATCACACTGGTGTAGTAGTGGATATAGTGGGGTCGCGTCTTGTATTCATACATTCGAGTGACTACCTGATCGGTGCTTGCGCTCGACCAAAGAAACAGGCCGCGGATCGGCATCAATTTGCCGCGTAAAGAGTCGTCCGTGAAGCGCAGGACTACATGAGGGGGTCTGATCGTTGCCTGTGAGGTGCGCCCTTCGAAGGGCCAGGCCGATCATCCTTCACAATCCAGAAAACGATGCGCAATTTGTGTCCAACGATGGTTTCTGATACCTTTCGCGGGTCCTTAGCCCGAGACATTGCACTCCGGTTATCTTAAGGGAGGAACCTCATGTTATTCATTACAAGCAGGCAACCGACATAATGACAATGTCCTCACGCATTCGAGTGAAACTCCTCCAGGAAAGATCGCGAGCGGTGGCATTGTAGGAAGCGCATTTTAGGGATGTCAAGGCGACGTCGTTCTGCATGGCGCCGGCGGCACGGTTGATCCAATTTACAACCCCATGCTAGACTTTGCATCGCGTAGGCGATTAGCTCAGGGGTAGAGCGCTTCCTTCACACGGAAGAGGCCACTGGTTCAAAGCCAGTATCGCCTACCAGATCTTCACGTTCCCCCTCCCCCTCCATAAGACAGTCTTCACGCGATTGCCTGAATTGCGCCTATTCTGGACAGAATCCTGAAGGTCGGCTACACTTCATTCTATCGAGAGACCGTCGACTTTGAACCGTACAAGACAAGTGAGGTCATCTATGCGAACGACAGCTCTTGCAGTGGGAATGCTCCTGCTCGTCACCGCCGCCGGTTGTGCCGGAAATCACCAACAGCAAACATCGGCTGAAGCAGATGGAAGCTATACCCCCCCGGCCAGCATCTACAGTGTGATGGACCCCACATCCTTGATCTACACTGATGTGGCAGCCGGAGCATCCCCTAGCGATAACCCCTGGCGCTGGGCCGGTTTTCTCTTGCACCCGATCGGGGTCGCGATGGATTACGCTGTGAACCGACCGATGTACGCGCTCCCCAGCCGCAATCCCTACCTCTTTGGGTACACGGCTGAGGATTCGATGCTAGATAGCCAACGACGATAATTCTCTGGGCCCATCGTTTTAGCCTGACGCCCGCTTTCTTCGCGAGAGCGGGCGTTGCCGTATCGTCCCATTCGCAAAATCTTTTGCATTTCGTGTATGCTCATTTTGTGAATCAGCGTTCACATGATCCGCATACGTTTCGCGCCCTGCTCCTTCAACTATGGATGGTCTGTGGGCTATTCTTGCTGAATGGCTGCGACACTCCGCCCAAAAAACCGATCCTCCCGCCCTCTGAAAGCGATCTGGTCCTCCTGAATTCCGCAACCCTTTGTACCTCAAAGTCCGCCTTCCTCAAGACTCATCCTCCCTCTAGCCTCACCCCACAAGAGTGGGGTACTGGACAAGAGTTGGTTTTCCCTGCCGACCAAAGCCCATCACATGGCGACGAGTCCTACTTTTTCGATGAAGATGGCGTGCTGGTTGGGATCGTCTTTACCTATCCGTCGGGACTTGACTTACATCCCTACCCAGTCCTCCGACACACCTTAATGCAACTGAAGCCGACGTTGGAGTTCTATCTCAATGTGGCAAATTTATCATCCGGGGCGAGCATGGACTCCAGCGCCCTCTATGAAACCGGCGATGAGAAAACGACGACACAGTACTTGGTCCTAGGACCTCGTGAGCATCAGACCTTGCTCCAAGCTTCTCGGACGATCGACCCCTATGTTCGGCTGTTCTCACCCTATCGACGAGAATTCTTAGAACGATTGCGCTATCCACGAGGCCAAAAACCCGGGCAGCAGCTCGACAGTCAAGGCGCCGAGGACAAGGAGCCCTTCCCTTCACTCCAGCAATTCGCGCGCGGCCAGACCGCGCAGCTCTCGTACTGCGGAATCCAGAGCTACGACACCGCGGCTGCCGCCTATCAGAAAGCCATTGCTACCGGGTTTGCAAATAAAGTGTGGCTGGCAGAAGCCCACCACAAACTAGGCCTTGCATGGGTAGGAAAGGGACAACACGAGACGGCCAAGACGGAGATGCTTCAGTCGTTGGCCATCAGACCCAACACTCCGGAAATTCTGAACAACCTCGGTACGGTCTACAGCAAATTGGGAGACAAGGCGAATGCACTCGCCTCATTCGAAAAAGCCGTGACGCTCCGCCCCAACTATGCCATTGCCCGCTATAACTTAGCTGAAGCCTACGAGCCTACAAACCCCAAACGGGCTATCTCGGAGTACGAGACCTATCTCGCGTTGGTCCAAGGCATCCCCGATGAAGCCAATCGAATCGCTCTCGTCCAACAACGCGTCAAAACGTTAAAGCAGTAGCCTGCCCCCTATCAATCGTCCGTTTCTCTCACCAGCTGACGGATTCTGTCATTTCATTAGGTGCCCGCCCCATCTCGCGGTAGGCTGCTTGCATTACTGTGCATAGAAGACTGGGAGAACAATATGGAACGACCTTCCTGGGCTCTTCTGCGAGCAATCGTCTTGGCGGTCACGTCGTTATTCCTTCTACCGCTCCAAGCTCAAGCCGAGCGGGATTGGGAGTTTTCAGTCAGCGCGTTCGGAGGGAAAGCTTTTCACTCGAACGAAAACCTAAAAATTAGCCAGGGGCCGATTTTCGATGGCGGTGGCATGGTGATTGGTACCTTTACTAATGGGATCGCGCAAGGCGTTAATCTCAATGACGCACCGACATTTGGAGGAAAAATTACAGCTTGGAACCTTCCCAGAAAATATAAATGGCAACCGCAAATCGGTCTTGAGCTCGACTGGACACGCTTTACTGCAGATATCCATCCGCAAACCGTTGGCGCCGAAGGAGCCGTTAGCGTTCCTGGATTTGAGTTGGGGTCACTCTCCTTGATCGCCCAAGACTTCAGCGTCAATGTATTGGCCGTCAATCTTCTATTCCGTTACCCGATCGGGGCAACGCAGGAAATGCCGCAAGGGCGTTGGTA
Source organism: Nitrospira sp. (assembly GCA_005116945.1). Taxonomy (GTDB): domain Bacteria; phylum Nitrospirota; class Nitrospiria; order Nitrospirales; family Nitrospiraceae; genus Palsa-1315. Next base: position 68,392 of record SWDH01000031.1, on the reverse strand, counting down.
TCCATATGTGGGGGGAGGTCTCGGTGCTCAACGTGCGAGCCTGACTTTGTTAGGCTATCAGGAAACCAGTTACGCTCCGGCAGTTCAAGGACTTGTCGGGGTAAAGTTCTTCCTGATCAAGAACCTGGCCATCTTTGGCGAAGTGAAACGGACCACAGGCAAGAACGAATTTGATTTTGAAGGTGCTGGGGCTCCGCCAGGGTACTTCGAAAAATACTCAATCACTTCAAACCACTTTGTAGGCGGAGTGGCGCTGCACTTTTAATGTGAAAGACTTAAAGTGCTGATGCGGTCTACTCAGGCTGACGACTCTATCGGCGAGCTTTTTCTTCCTGCTCTTCGAGTGTTTTGCAGTTGATACAGAGGGTGGTAACTGGGCGAGCTTTCAGGCGTGGATAGGGAATCTCCTCTTCGCAGCGTTCACAGATACCGTACGTGTTTTGGTCCATTCGAGCCAACGCCTCATCGATCTTTTTTATCAGCCGTTGCTCACGCTCACGGATCCGCATTAAAAAATTCTGCTCCGCCTCTGCTGACGCCTGATCGCTGACATCCGGGAACGCTTCCTGACCGTTGGGATTGGCCAAGCCCTCGACTGCCTCTTCCAACATGACCTTGCGCTGCCGTACAAGGTCACGACGAATCGCCGCGTACTTTTTCCCCTGGGACGATGTCTTGACTTTGCGTTTGGCCGCGACAGATTTGGCCGCCGGTGGAATAGGCGAAATACGCTTGGGAGAAGAGCCTGCTTTCATACTGCAACCTGCTTGAGGGATACTATCGTCTGAAACAAAAGAAACTATAGCAGGGGCCTTGAGAGAGGGTCAATGGTCAGCATGAGCCTGTCAATTTCGCCCAACCGGCTTCCGCTAGCGGGTCTCAAGAAACCTTCACGCAGGATACTCAAAAAGTCTGTCCAGCAAGGCCGCAGCGAGTGAAGACCGGAAGAGGTACCGACCGCACTTCGTGAGGGCTGTTCGCCCGTATAATGGATCTTGGCGAACGGATAAGCCCCACTAGTGTTTCTGCCCTCCGAGGACCCTAATCGGTACGTTGAGGATCTGAACGATGCGAGAACGACGCTGGCGGGCTTTTTCAGTATCCTGCTAAAGATCCCGACGGCCCTCGATCGATTTGAGTAACGTCACGTCGTCGGCATACTCGATATCCATCCCGACCGGAATGCCATAGGCGATCCGCGAGACCCGAGTTCCGAGAGGTTTCAGTTGGTTCATGAGATAGATAGCGGTCGCCTCGCCTTCGATCGTTGGACTCGTTGCCAGAATCACTTCCCGGACTCCCCCAAGCTTCACCCGATCGACCAACTCCTCAGCCCTGATATCGGACGGTCCAACACCGTCCAACGGAGATAAGGCGCCGAGTAGCACATGATATAAACCACTGTAGGCTCCTGCCCGCTCAATGGCATAGGTCGTACTCGGTTCTTCCACAACCAGAATTCTCGTCTGATCCCGCTTTGAATCGAGGCAAAACTCACAGAGCTCTCCCTCGGCAATATTCCGGCACTGTCGGCAAAATGAGAGTCCGTCTTTGACAGCGCGAATCGCTTCGGCCAGGCGAAGCGCGTCTTCGCGGTCGGCCTTCAACACATGGAACGCCAATCGCTGTGCCGTTTTTTGACCGATACCTGGAAGACGGACTAACTCGCGCACCAACCGTACGAGTAGTCCTTGTTGATCAACTGCCATAACGTGCTAGCCCGCTTGCAGGATGCTGAAAAAGTCCGCCAGCGTCGTTCTCGCATCGTTCAGACCCTCCACGTACCCCGAGGGTACGCGTCGGCCCTTCACTCGCTGCGGCCTTGCTGGACTGCCTTTTTGAGCACCCTGCAATAACGTTATCCTCGTATCCCTGTGGAATAAATCGTGGGCTCACAACAACATAATTCTTCCGCACCCTGCTAGAACATTCCGGGGACGTTCATCCCCCCTGTAGCCGATTTCATCGCACCCGCCATCATCTCGCGAGCCTTCCTGAGGGCATCGTTCGACGCCGCCAGGACCAGATCTTGGACCATCTCCACATCACCGCTTTTCACCACTTCGGGATCAATGGCGATACTGACTAGCTCCATGGCCCCAGTGGCCGTGACCGACACACTGCCACCGCCGGCCGTTCCCGTGACGGTCTTGGACGATGTCTCTTCCTGCACCTTCGCCATTTGGGCCTGCATCGCCTGCGCTTGCTTCAAGAGATTTCCCATATTACCCATCGGGTTCTTCATTCCTCAACCTCCTTCTGGATCGATACCGGTCTCACCTCTGCGAGCTCTGCTCCAAATATCTCCAAGGCCTGTTTGACGACCGGATGGGCCCGCGCTCGATCGAATAAGACTAATCGTTGCTCTTTTTCCTTCGCCGCCCTGAGCTGCGCCATCGTCGGCCCTGAAGGATCCGACTCGGTTAATTCGACAACCCGCAGACGAACCGTCTGGCCACTCAATCGTTCACAGATGGCGGTGAGCACCGCCATATTATCAGGCTTCTCGATCATCCCTCGAGCCGCCATCTCCTGCTTGGCAAACCCAATTGTCGCCACATGACCCTCCACACCCACAAACCGTCCCCTCTCTAGGAAGGCAGCAATCCTGGAAGACGTATTGCCCACTTCCTCTTGGACCTGCTCCCAATTGAGCATCACCGCGGCAGACCCACTGTGGGTCGTGGGCGAGACCACCGGTGTCGAAGCCTTCACCTCACCGGTCGCGACATTCGGATGATTTGTCGAGGAGCCTTGTGGAGGAGCTGCCGTCCCCACCGCAGAAGGCCGTGGCGTCATCGAAGCAATCGGGGCAGAGGTCGGCGCCTGCGAAGACTTCGGTAATGGTGCAGGGGCTGAATTCTCCGAACGACCCGCCGAACCAGGTTTCTCAGTGGGTATTGGAGTTGATTGAGATGGGCGCGCCAGCTGAGCGTGCGGCACCGTCTGTTGGACCGAACTCCCATCCTGCCGACGCAATAACCGGGTGGCTTGCACCGCCGCTGTTTCAAGCACGAATCGGGGATGCGCACTCAGTCGGAGCGAGTCCTCTGCTTGCGTAAAGATCGCCAATAGTTCTTGAAGGAGTTCGGGCGAAAACGAGCATGCGTCCGACGCCATCTGCGTGAGATCTTCTGCGGATGCCTCAATCAACCCCTGCCACTCTTGGGATGAGGGCACGACCGACACCACCAGCATGTTGCGCACATACTCGACGATCTCTGCACAGTAGGTTCGCAGATCATGCCCTTGGTCCAACAATTGTGCCAGCACACGTAATGATGCGGCGCTCTCCTGAGCCGTGATCGCCTGAATCATCGCGCGAACGAGCTCCTGTGGAACCGCTCCCAGCAGGGTCTCCAGGTCCGTATGCACGATGGTCTTGCCGCCAAATGCTACGGCTTGGTCGAGCAGGCTTAACCCGTCACGCATGCTGCCCTCGCTAGCCCTCGCCAACGCCATCAGGCTCCGCTCTTCGATGATAATCTGGTCCTGCTCAACGACATGGCGCAGCCGCTCGACGATCTCGGTTCGGGCAATCCGTCGGAAGTTGTAATGCTGGCAGCGGGAGAGAATCGTAGCCGGAATTTTGTGAATTTCAGTCGTCGCGAAAATAAAGACGACGTGCGGCGGCGGCTCCTCCAGCGTCTTCAACAGCGCATTGAACGCTGAGTTCGACAGCATGTGGACTTCATCGATGATATACACCCGGTACTTCCCGCGAAATGCAGCGAACTTGACGTTCTCACGGATCTCGCGCACATCATCCACACTCGTATTGGATGCGCCGTCGATCTCCATGACATCGACGGAAGTCCCCTGCGCGATTTCGAGGCAGTTGGAGCAGGTGCCGCAGGGCGTCCCGGTCGACCCACGCTCGCAGTTGAGCGCTTTAGCCAGAATTCTCGCAACCGTGGTTTTCCCCACGCCGCGAGTCCCTGAAAAGAGGTAGGCCTGGGCAATGCGTTTGGTCGTAATGGAATTGACCAGGGTCTGAACAACATGGGGTTGCCCGATCACATCATCGAACGTCCCGGGACGGTATTTACGGGCGGAGACTTGGTAATCCATAGATGCGTCGATCGTTAAGCGTGATGCGTATCTCGTCCGAGATTCTGGCGCTTCACGAATGACGTTTCACGCGATACGTCATCAGAAGAGCGGGGCCAGGTGATCCTGCGGCACACAGAACTGACCGCTTACCGTTGCTTCCTTCCGGACCTGGCGGAGTTCACAGGGTTCAGTTGCACAGGGCCCAGCCCCTTTCCCGAAGTGCTAAGCGTTGAGTGCTGAGCAAGTGTTTTTTGGTTTATCTTGTTCTCTGAGTCTCAGCACTCATCGCTCGGCACTTCTCGCTGGCGGAGAGGGTGGGATTCGAACCCACGGTCCCATTGCTGGGACGCATGCTTTCCAAGCATGTCGATTCGACCACTCTCGCACCTCTCCACACCACATTTTTGCGAGGCGGCATCTTAACATGGGGTCCGGTGACCAGCAAGTTAACCTTCGGCGTTCATGATCAGCTATGGAACCGTATAACGACCGAACGATTTCACACTGGCTGGATCGAGATTGCTCCTCACAGCTTCCGAAGACCCCTCTCATCTGAGGACACGGACTGACCGATCCTCTCCACCACCACTCCACGCTTGCTGTGCGAAATCTGAAATGATAGGGTAAGTGCCCTTGCGGCAATGGACGAGGGGCGATGACACGCACACACGACAGCCAAGACCCTTCGCATAGCGCGGAGGATAATCAGAAATCCAGGTTCGTCAGGTTTTCTCCCGGCGCTCCTTCAAGTGAAGAGAGCCCAACGCGAAGGAGGTCGTCGATGAACACGTCCACAGAGAAGGACCGAACCAACTCCTCCACATTCCGTGCCAAAAACACAGCGGAGGAAGAAGCGGCCACGACGCAGATGCCCGGGGACCAGATGGCGAGCGGCAACCTCGACAAGATCCGCGATATTCTGTTCGGCGCGCAAGCACGCGATTATGAGAAGAAATTCGCCACACTTGAGGAGCAGCTACTGAAGGAATCTGCTGATTTGCGGAATGACCTGAAACGCCGGTTCGACTCGCTCGAACTATACATGAAGAAAGAAGTGGAGGCCATCACAGAGCGCGTCAAAACAGAACAGACTGGCCGAGTGGACGCACTGAAAGATCTCTCCAGCGAACTGAAGGATCTTGCCAAGGGAATCGAAAAAAAGACCTCACAGCTCGAAGAGCAGGCCTCGAAAGCACAGCGCGACATACTCCAACAAATCCTCGACCAATCCAAGAACCTGTCTGACGAAATTCAGGAACACCATAAAGAACTCTCCGCCGCGCAGGACCACGCTGTCCAGCAACTCCGGACCGAGAAGACCGACCGAGCGGCTCTCGCAGCATTGTTCATGGAAGCCTCCATGAGGCTCAATAATGAGTTCAAGATTCCGGACGGCAAATAAACACTCGTGCGTGGCCGTTCCACTCCCCACCGGCACACAGCAGAATGAGCGGCTGAGCCGATCATTCTCACTAGCACATCATTATTCCAGGCAAGGCTCCAGGATCCTGATCATCCCTTCGCGTGAGTTCAACCATGGGTGAACGATCTTCGAAGAATGTGTCCGATCTCACCACGGATGTGTCGGAGGATTTGAGCGAATTGCGCAACCTGCTGCTCGCCCCCGAGCAGACACAACTCGATCGCTTGCAGGAACGACTCGACGATCCTGTGCTACGGACCCGCGAAGTGAGCCGACTGCTGCCCGGCGCACTCACACTCCAAAAAGATGATCCTGTGCTGACTGCTGTGCTGACGCCTCACGTTGAACAGGCGTTCTTTACGTCGCTCAGACGTTCTCCCCAAGCCATCGTCGATGCCATTGCCCCCATCATGGGGCCAGCTATTCGCCAAGCGATCAGACAGGCCCTCCAATCCTTGACCCAATCGCTGAACCAAACCGTCGAGCACAGCTTTTCGCTGAAAGGGCTCAGATGGCGGATCGAGGCCTGGACCACCGGTCGACCTTTCGCCGAAGTGGTGCTGTTCCATACCTTGCGTTACCGCGTCGAGCAAGCGTTCTTGATCCATCGAGATACCGGCCTACTCCTTCAGCATGTCGCAACGGAAACCGCGATCGTCCGAGACCAGGAGATGGTGTCTGGAATGCTGACGGCCATTCGTAATTTTGTCCACGATTCCTTCGGAGGCCAACGGGAGCGAGATCTGAGCAGTTTCCAGGTCGGCGAGTTCACCGTCTGGATCCAACAGGGGACTAACGCACTCCTCGCCGTCGTGATCAGGGGCACAGCACCCGAGACCTTCCACGATGTCCTGCAAGACACCCTGGATCACATTCACCTGACGCAGGCGGAGGCCCTCGTGGCATTCAATGGCGATGCGTCTTCCTTCGCATCAACGCAACCTAATTTAGAGGCCTGTCTCCAGAGTCAGTACGAAGCCCCAGCACAGAAGCCCTCTCCTGTGCTGGTCGTCATCGGATTTCTTCTGTTGCTTGGCCTTCTGCTATGGGGTTGGGGATCGTACCGTGACGGTCAACGCTGGGACAGCCTCGTCGACCGGCTCAAATCAGAGCCGGGCCTTGTACTCATAACCGCGCATGATCACGGAGGACAGTATGAGCTCACCGGACTACGCGATCCCTTGGCGACAGACCCAACCTCACTGATCGCCGCGTCCGGTCTCCAGACAGACCGCATCCGTTCCACCTGGTCTCCATACTACGCCCTGGACCCTCGGTTGATACTCTCCCGAGCTCGCACAATATTGCAGCCCCCCGACACCGTCAATCTCGCCCTGGAAGGAGAGGTGTTGGTCGTCTCAGGAACCGCTCAAAAGGATTGGGCACAAGAAGCTCGACGGATCGCGCCGTTCGTTCCTGGAGTCATTCGATACGAGGATACAAAACTACGGACAGGCTCGATCGCACAACTCATCGCAGACATTGAGCGCATCACGATCCTGTTTGCGTCGAATTCGACGGTGATCGATCCCGGTGAGGCGAAAAAAATTCCGGCGCTCATCATAGCCATTCGAGAATTAGACGACATGGCCATTCAATCACACCAACAAGTCACGATGGAATGTCGGGGTTCAGTCGACGCCGGTGGATCTGAGCTGACCAATCGCATGCTGATAAAGGCTCGAGCCCAAGCTGTCTGCTCGGCCCTCGGCGAGAGTGGGGTCGGGTCCGCGACCATGTTAACTACCGAGACGGCTTCGATACGGCGACCCGAGAACCACGCGACGACTCGCAGCGTAAGCTTGTCCGTGGGCATACATCCCGCTGATTCGGCAAAGGCCGGCCACCCATGATGCACAAAAAAATCTGTATGCTCGGCGGATTTGCCGTAGGGAAAACGAGTCTCGTGCGGCGGTTCGTGACCAACCTGTTCTCGGAACAATACCACACCACCATCGGCGTCACCGTGGAAAAGAAGGTCCTATCTGTTGCTGGAGAGGATGTGACGTTGATGCTCTGGGATCTCTATGGCGATGATGAATTCCAACGAATTCGCGAATCCTATCTTCGTGGTTCCTCGGGCTACATCCTCGTCGTGGACGGCACCAGGAAAGAGACACTGGCCACAGCGCTGGGTCTCCAGCAAACCGTCGAAGGGCTGCTGGGGCCGATTCCTTTCGCCTTGATCGTCAACAAATCGGATGTGCGCGATGTGTGGGAGATCGATGACGCCGCGCTGAGTGAGCTGCGCCAACAAGGCTGGACCATCTTCTTCGGAAGCGCCAAAACGGGCGAAGGGGTGGAGTCACTTTTTTCTACGCTAGCTGACCGCCTACTCAAACAGGCGACGTGAATCGGCATCGCCAAACATGCGAACTCATCACACACGACAGGCCTCACAGAGCGAAACCCTGTGTACAGAGCTCTTCGTCGCACTCGAAACGGCAGTGCTCGAACGTGTGGATCAGACCGATACCTTCTCGCTTCAAGGAACCCTCCCTGCCTGGTGGCCCAGCATCTTTGGAACGACCACCCCACCATCGACCGTCCGACCCGGTGAACGGTCTCCCTTTCTCAAGCAGTTCTTCACGGAAGCCGAACAGAGCTGGGCCGGACATGCTGCGGGTCTCATGCGCTCCGGTCCTTGGACTGAACGAGATCGGCATGGCACGACACTCCACCTCGAAGCCACCGCACTGGTCGTTGACTCCAGACAGCTGTTGCTGGTAGCACGATTGGGAGCGGACTTCGAACAAGCCCGCACGACGCTACAACAAGCCCGAGAGCAGGCCCTGCGTCATGCACAAGCAACCAAGTTACAGACCCGTACCGAATCCCGCCTCACGAGCCAACTCTCTCAGAGCGAAGAACTCCGCGACGATCTCCTGGGCGTCCTCCAGGGACTAGGCCTGGCCACGATCCTCACGGACAGTCAAGGGCGGATCACCTTTATCAGCGACGAGGCTGCAGGCCTGCTGAACCTGTCGACCGACCGTACGGGCCAGCGATGGGATCAGGTGCTCTCCTGCTCAAAAACAGATCGCGACGCAATATGGACCAGGCTTCGCAATCCCGCTGAACAACACGACCCTCTGACGCTTCACCTTGAGACCGACAACCCGCGGTGGCTAGACGTCACCGTATCCCCACATCCGCGGCACAACGAAAAGCGGATCCTCTTGTTTCATGACACGACGGAAATCCACGATTTGCGCCGCCTGCTCGACGAAAAAGCGCGGTTTCACGATCTGGTAGGAAGCAGCCCTTCGATGATGCAGGTCTATCAACTCGTCCGTGACATTGCGCGTGTAGACGCGACGGTCTTAATTGAGGGCGAAACCGGGACGGGCAAGGAGCTGATCGCACGGGCAATCCATTGTTCCAGCGCACGCAAACAGGGGCCCTTTATCGCGGCGAACTGCGCCGGGTTTACAGACTCTCTGCTCGGCAGCCAACTCTTCGGCCATAAGCGTGGCGCCTTTACCGGAGCGGTCGGCGACCAAGCGGGGCTCTTCGAGTCGGCTGATGGAGGCACAGTGTTTCTCGATGAGATCGGCGACATCCCCCTCAACGTCCAAACGAGCCTCTTGCGAGTCTTGCAAGAAAAAGAGATCACGCGATTGGGCGAAGCGAAGCCAAGGAAAGTGAACGTTCGCGTCCTCGCCGCAACCCATCACAACCTCAGCGAGGACGTCGCCCGGGGAACCTTTCGAACCGATCTGCTCTATCGTATTCGCGTGGCCCGCATCCAACTCCCGCCCCTACGTGACCGGCGCGATGACATTCCGTTGCTGGCCAGTGCATTCCTCGGGCACGTACGAGCCACCATGGGAAAAGGGGTTGACCAAATCAGTCCGGATGCCCTGCGACTACTCCTCAGCTATGCCTGGCCCGGCAACGTCCGCGAACTCAAGAATGCGATTGAGTTTGCTGCGATCGGCTGCAAAGGCCAGCGGATCACTGCTACGGACCTGCCGCCGGAAGTCACTCGATCTCAATCACACACTCCTCTCTCGACATGGATGCTCCCTACGACGAACCACGACGAGCGTGCTCAGCTTCTGCGCGCGCTCAATCAGGCAAGTGGCAATCGATCTGAAGCCGCAAAACTGCTCGGTATGAGCCGAGCCACTCTCTATCGCCGCCTCGCCAACTACGGTATCGACATCCCGCGCTGATCGAGACAACCTCCTCTCATATCTCTGACGTTCACCGGCTCGCGCTGTCTCACCTTGAGACATATGGCTGTCTCATCCTGAGACGCAGAACTGTCTCACCCATTCTCGTCTGATCACGACGCAACATCGGAACTGCTCGACTTCTTTATGGTCAGTCGACTTCCAGGGTCCTGGCACGGAAGATGAGTACGCCTACGACTCATGGTGATGGGAGAGAACGTGTAGACAGTGTGTATCAGACGACTCCCATCATGTCCGCAACGTCTACGATGGTCGGCAAGATGGCAAGACCCGTCGGAAGGAAGTCCGTTCGGGAGCTGTTGATCGACGATTCTTCCAAGATTCGCCAGGCGATCGGAGGGTGATGGTGGTCATCGAAGGAACGATGTCGGGGGAAAATCAGTGGACAGCGGTGCCCTCGAATGTCTCCTGTATCCGATGCGGGAGAGACTTTGTGCTGAGCGTCCCGGGGGAAACATGGGCGGATCGGCTGTATGGCCGGTTACGCGTGTTGCCGTTCAGATGCCAAGTGTGCAATGCCCGATTTCGAAGCCGACAGGCTCAACCATCCCGTGAAAGGGGTCTGGGACGCCGACAGTATCTCCGGTTGCCCATCCAGCTGCCGGTTCTCATTCAGTTTCGTGATGGGAGCACTTCAACCGCTCGCATCAAGGATCTCTCGATCGGCGGATGCGAGATCATGGGCACGCACACGCTGGAACAAGGCTCGGCCTTCACCATTCGAATGTCTGGACTCTTATATTATTCCGGGCAAATCGATGCCGAGGTCGTCGTTGTGCACACCGCGCGTCCACAGGCAGCGGGACTGAAATTCATCCGACTGAGTGCACTGCGACAAGAGGAGTTTGGACGCGCGCTCTATATCGCCTGGAAAATCGGCAGAAACTCATGGCCATCGCCACGCGTGATGTCCTAGCCTTTAATCACTATGGACGTTGCGGAGCAACGTATGCGAATCGCTTACGCGCATCAGACCAGTACCTTGCAGGGAAGACAACATGACGCAACCCACGAGAAGTGACGCACCGAGCATGGATGGTGCCCGAGTAGAATCAGGGAGCAGTGAAGAACGCCAACCGATATCTCATCGGACGCCGCTTGAACTCACGATCACCGTGGAAAAGATCGACCGGTTTCTGAAAGAGATCCAGCGCCGGATCACGCTGCTTCAGTATGACGCAACAAATCTGGCCATAGTCAGAGCGCAATTCGCCAGCAGGAACGCACGCAAGAGGGAACTATGAAGGATCGCGCTCGCACCTTGGTTGAACAATCAGTCCATGCCTTGGCTCCCGGCAAGGGAAGAAAATACGTCACCATGAGCGAAAGGATCAGCAACGGGCAGTCGTCTTTGTTGTCCATGCATCGAAGAACCTTCATAAAAGGAGCATCCGCTTGAGCAAGACTCGTACGGTACCAGTCAGAGTGTTCATCGTGGACGACTACGAATTCGTTCGAGCAGGGGCACGCACGATGCTGAGCCGACACGATGTGATCAGCGTGGTCGGCGAAGCAAGTACCGTCAAGGATGCTATCAGTGAATCGTTCCGCCTAAAACCGGATGTCGTCTTGATGGACGTCGACCTGTCCAGTGGGAGTGGAGTGGAGGCGTGCCGCGCCATCAGAGGTTCCTGCCCCAATGCCCGCGTGATCTTCTTCTCCTCGTATGAAGACAATGAAGCAGTGCTCGCCACAATGGCTGGAGAGGCATCCGGCTATCTATTGCAACACGTGAACGCCGAGGAATTACAGCAGGCCATTCTGGCAGTGGCCCAAGGGCAGTCGATCCTTGACCCGGCCATTACTCAGCCTCTCTTGGCCCATATGCCGTTCCAGGATGAGGTGACGACACCCCGGCGGGGGCCCCTCTCCCCCCAGCAGCAACATATCTTCGCACTCGTGGCTGAGGGGAAAACCAATAGGGAAATCGGCGCGTTGCTCGAACTCAGTGATAAGACCGTGAAGAGTTCTATCCGGTTCATCTTTCAAAAGCTGAACGTGACCCGGCGCGCTCAAGCTGCCGCTCTTTTCACCCGCAATGCTGCCCCGGAAAAGCGATCACCCGACAACCCTACGAATCAGCGGGATCCTGCAACCGGATGTGATCTGGTTAGTTCGAGGTATCTTCTGTAAGTGTGGAAATACGATGACCGCGGCATACCCTTTCGGCTGAGCTATCACCGAATGCCTCGGTTGCTGCCAAGGGAAACGATGACGCTACGATGAGCGAGAGAACCAGCAACGGGACGGTCGGCTTTGTTCTGCATGCATCAGACAACCTTCATACAAGGAACATGGACTTGAGCAGGACGAATATAAAGCCTGTCCGAGTGTTCATCGTGGACGATTACGAAATTGTTCGAGCGGGACTGCGAGCGATGCTGAGTCGACAGGACGGTATTAGCGTGGTCGGTGAAGCGGCTACCGTCACGGAAGCCATAGGTGGATCCAGCCGCCTGAAGCCGGATGTGGTGTTGATGGACATCCAGATGCTGAGTGATAGTGGCGTGGATGCGTGCCGTGCCATCAGGGATTCTTGCCCTCATACGCGTGTGCTCTTTCTCTCCTCCTATGAAGACGATGAAGCGGTGCTCGCTGCAGTGCTCGCAGGGATATCCGGCTATCTGGTGAAACAAGTAAATGCCGAGGAGCTGTTGCAAGCCCGAACCATTCAGGCCGTCGCGCAAGGCCAGTCAATTCTCGATCCGACCGTCACTCAGCCTCTCTTAACTCGCATGCCTGTGCAACGGGAAATATCCAAGCCCCTGCAGACGACCCTCTCCATCCAGCAGCAGCGTGTTCTCGAACTTATTGCCCAGGGAAAAACGAACAAGGAAATCGGTTCATCACTCGATCTGAGCGATCAGACCGTGAAGAACTATATCCGGTTCATCTTTCGGAAGCTGAACGTCACCAGACGTGCTCACGCGGCAGCCTTGTTCACTCGTTATTCTTCCGCGGGGAAACGATCAGCTGACGACCATACGCATCAGTGAAGTCTTGTAACCGGCTACAATCCCGTTTGTTCGAGGAAACGAGACACCACCATGATCGAGAGAACCAGCAACAAGGGTAGATCATTCCTACGCGGGCTTAGTGAAGAAGATGAAACAGAAAACATGAGAGGTGAAAGCATTTGAAACAACCACGGCTCCCTAGCCTTTGGCGAAGCGAGCTGCCGATGGGTTCCCACTCAAAGAGGGGCATACCTCTCATGCAGGTGGGACAACCTCTGGATTTTGCCCAGTCTGGAGCCCTCCCATCGCCAGGCGCTTCTGCCTCAGGGCCGCGCCGCTGTCCCTGCCGGCGGCGCGGCCCCCCAAATCCGGCAGAAGCAAAGACGTGCTGTGGCGCAGAGCAACTAGGAGAAGATACGCTCGTAATGAATCCTAAAGTTTTTGGCTTGCGACGCTCAAATGATTGGGTTATACAGTCAATGGGTTAATCGGAGTGAACGCACCTACGGCTGTCTACTCATCAACGTGCGAGGATAGCTTCATGGGCGCTCAGTCATTTCTAATTATGGAGGGTTTGATGAAGAAAGTTCTCTGCGGGTTCACACTTGCGTTGGTTGGATGTGTGACCGGAGTGGGATTGTCCACCGAAGTCCATGCTCAAGCAGTCCTTCCAACTGTACCGGCCGCACCGGCCACTCTTGATGTCGTGACGTTAAAAAATGGCAGCGTCATTTATGGAGAAGTCATTGAAATGGCCGGGGGCGTGTTGCAAATCAAGACGCCGGCCAGCCCCGACAATCTCATGAAAGTGAACTGGGGCGACGTATCGAAACTGTCGGTCAACCACCCGATCCCCTTTCATCTGAAGGAAGGGTCCGTGATTATGGGAACCGCCACAGCCGGACCAGATGGAATGTTGAATGTCCAGGCAGAACCCTTGAAAGGCACGATGGAAGTTCCGATGGGCTCTGTGGTGTCCATGAATCCGGTTATTCAACCTCCCGTCATCTACACGGGCAGTTTGGTTGGTGGCTACTCACAAACAACCGGCAACAGTCATTTGCGCAATGCCAGCTTGCTGGGAGATTTTGTGGCGCGGAGTGAACAACTCCGGCTCACCATTAACGGGCGTTACGTCTACGGTGAGAACGACAATACGCTTGTCGCTCGCAACGCGCGGGGGACGATCAAGCTTGACTTCTTCATTACCCAACGGTTCTACTGGTTTGCCTCAGCCTACTTCGAAAACGATCGTTTTCAAGACCTGAAGATGCGAACTGCCCTCGCCAGCGGTCCGGGCTATCAATTTATCGAACGGGGAGACTTCTCCGGCGTTTTGAAAGATATGACGTTCTACACCGAAGCCGGCGTTGCCTACTTCAATGAAGACTTCCGCAGGGCAGACGACAAGTCCAGCATTCGTGCACGTGTGTCTATGAAATGGAACTGGCCATTTTTTGACGATCGTATCACGCTGTTCCACTACAACGAAATTTTCCCCTCGCTCCAGAATTCATCGGATTTCTTCCTGACGATGGATAACGGCGTGCGGTTTAAGATTTGGAACGGATTTGCGAGTGGCTTTCAAGTGACCACGCGCTATAACAACAACCCGGCGATCGGTACCGGAGATACGGACAACTTGTATCTCGCAACCCTTGGATACAACTTCGATACCTTCAGAAAACGGTAAGTCCAGATGAACGCGACTGCAATACACCCTCATCCTCACAAGGAGGAACTATGCTGAAAGAATTTAAAGAGTTCGCCATGAAGGGCAACGTGCTCGACATGGCAATCGGTGTCATTATGGGCGGGGCATTCGGAAAAATTGTCTCCTCGCTGGTCAGTGATGTCCTGATGCCGCCGATCGGCCTGCTCTTGGGAGGCGTCGACTTCACGGGCCTGTTTATCAATCTCTCTGGCACCGCCCAGCCATCCCTTCTAGCCGCGAAAACCGCGGGAGCCGCGACGATCAACTACGGGGTGTTTCTGCAAACCATCTTCGATTTCATCATCATCGCGTTTGTGATCTTCATGTTTGTCAAGCAGATGAACCGGTTTAAGAGAGAAGCGCCGGCGGCGCCTCCACCACCGCCGCCCGGCCCGACCAACGAAGAAAAATTATTGATGGAGATCCGCGACGCGCTGAAAGGCCGTCACTAAATACGACCATGACCACGAAAATTCCCACCATCAGGGAGTGGGAAGACTCAACGATCCGTACGATCCAGAAGGAGGGAATTATCATGCAGGCATTCAAAACCACCATCCTCGCGACAAGCGTGCTGGCCCTGGCAGGCTGTGCGAGCTGGGATAAGAGCCCCATTTGTAACCCCAGTCACCAATGGGTGGCGTGGTTTGACGTCCGATGCAACCCACCGAAAGATACGACCGACCATGCCGCGAATGAAGCCGCCGCCCGTCTCGCGACTCTCGAAACTGATCGACAACGGCTGGCCGACGAACTGGCCGCGGCAAAAAGACAGAACGGCGCCCTGAGCAGCCGTGTGAGCGATCTGGAACGGCAGCTCGCCGACCGCGATCGTGAGATCGCGTCGCTTCGCTCCGGTGCCGGGGATTCTGCCGCGCTGGCCAGCCAGCTTTCTTCGACAAACAGCGACAAAGACAAGTTAGCAGCAGACCTCGCAGCTGCCAGACAACACGACGCTGATCTCGAAGCGAAATTGGCCGATCGCGACAAGGAACTGGCCGGCCTTCGTGGCGACCTCTCCGCAGAAATGGCGAAGCTGAAGGAAGCAGAGCGCGGGTTGATTCGAGCTCTCAAACCGCAGATCGACGAAAAGAATATCACCGTCGACCTCAACAACGAGCGGTTGCTCATCAACTTGGCTTCCGGCTATCTGTTCGGATCCGGTGAAGACCAGCTCAAGCCGGCCGGAGCCGATGCGCTCAAACAGGTCGGTGGCATCCTCAAGGACTTCCCTGAATACAAAGTTCATGTCGAAGGCCATACCGACAACCGACCGATTAAGGGCGCACTGAAAAAGAAGTTCCCTTCGAATAATGAATTGTCTGAAGCGCGCGCGACCAATGCGGCCCAAGCCTTAGCGGACGGTGGACTCTCCGGCGCGCATGCTATGGGAGCAGCCGATACCAAGCCGGCGATGCCGAACACCACCGATGCGGGACGGGCCAAGAACCGCCGCGTGGAAATCAGCGTCGTCAAGTAGCACATCGATGCATCGAAGGAGGCCGCGACACGTTCGTGGCCTCCTCCAAATTCAACCGTCAGCTGGAGGCCTTCAATGAACACAAAAACGGGTATCATGTGCGCAACGTTGTCCGTATTCGTGATCGGACTCACAACTGCAGCCTGGGCCGTTGACATGGATGCCATGAAGAAAAAGGCTGAAACCGTGAAAGGTCAAGCCGCCGCCGTGAAGAAAGAGGGCGGTGAGGCAACACAAAGCGCCAAGGACATGAAGGCGCAAGATGCCATGAAAAACGCGGGAGAAATGAAGGCCGAGGGGATGAAGCTCAAGAACGCCGCTACGGGCAAGTAGTGTCCAGGATAAATTCCTTACGATCCAGAAGGGGGAGATTGTGATGCACACATATACAACCGCCATCCTCGCAACAAGCATCGTGGCGCTGGCAGGCTGCGCAAGCTGGGATAAGAGCCCTATTTGTAATCCCAGTCACACATGGGTGGCCTGGTCCGACGTCCGGTGCAATGCCGACAATACGTCGAAGGCGACGGACGATGGTGCGGCCCGTCTCGCAGCTCTCGAAAAAGAACGTCAACGATTGGCCGATGAACTGGCCGCGGCACAGAGACAGAACGGCGCTCTCACCAGCCGCGTGAACGATCTGGAAGGACAAGTGAATCAGAGCAAGGGCGGCCTGGCCCAGGCCGAGAAGGACCTCCTCAAAGCACTGCAACCAGAAATCTCCAAACGCACGGTGTCGGTCAATCAATCAGGGGATGCGCTCACGATCAATCTGGCCTCCAGCCTGCTGTTTGATTCAGGGCAGGACCAGCTGAAGGCCGGCGGAACCGATGCCTTGAAGCGTGTGGGCGGCGTCCTGACAGACTTCCCGGATAAGCAGGTGCATGTCGCGGGATATACCGATAACGTGGCCATCACGGGCGCGTTACAAAAGAAGTTCCCGTCTAACAAGGAACTCTCGGACGCACGTGCCTTTAGTGCCGCTCGAGCACTGCGGGACGGCGGCGTGAGTACCAATTTGTCGGCCGCAGGCCACGGCGACAGCAACCCGATTGCTAGCAACAACACGGCAGACGGGCGTGCGAAGAACCGCCGCGTCGAGGTCATCGTCAAATAACGATCCGATACACCGAAGGAGGCAGCGACATTGTCGCTGCCTCCTCCTAGCTCATCTGCGATTTTCCACTATAACGGACTCCCCCTCAACGATCGCCAGTCATTTTCCTCGTTATTGCGGCTTTGACACGCTATCCCCACGCATGATGCTTCTATTTTCATTTTCCGTTCGTTGATTTTATAGAATGAACAGGGTATCTACGTTCAGCCTCGTGATGGTTGAGCATAGCGGAGGAGAAGCATGAGCGCTCTGGCACCTCGCGGACGAATTGAACAGACAATCCTCCTGATCCGTGGTCATAACGTGATGCTGGATAGCGATTTGGCTCAGCTCTACGGCGTCACAGTGGGAAGATTGAACGAAGCCATCAAAAGAAATGAGGATCGTTTTCCCGGTGATTTCATGTTCCAGTTAACACAAGCGGAGTTTGAACACTTGAAATCGCAAATTGCGATATCAAGTTCGACGTGGGGTGGCAGAAGGCATGCGCCCTATGTCTTTACCGAACAGGGCGTCGCAATGCTATCCAGCGTGTTGCGAAGCAAGCGCGCCATTGAGGTGAACATCGCCATTATGCGTACCTTTGTCCGCCTGCGCGAGAGGAGGGGATGGAGCCTGATGATCTTCTGTGCTCGCGCAACGCGCGGTCGAAGACTCCCCTCGTTGAACGCGCGCAGTGGAAGATCAATCAGCCCCCATCCCTGAGAGATAACGAGCGAGCTTGGAAGGAAGAGAAGGAGATGACCAGGTGCCCTTCTTGCTCGCAGAACGCGCACGATAGGAATGTGCTCGTCCGATGCGCGCACTGAAGGCCAGTCTGGCGACTCCTTGGGGAGATAGGTGAAGTGGAAAGCCTTCGTTGGACCGGCGTGGTGAGGGACTGGCTGGCCGCTCTCGTGCGACCGTGAGGGATAAATTCAAGAAACGACCTCAATGGCTTCCATCTGAAAATTCAGAATGTCCCCGTTTTTCTCCCCCTTTTCATCCCTAGTTGTTCAATGATGATATGAGCGTAGGTAACTGCGTCTCGACCCAGCTAGATGCACCTCCAAAATAGAATTGATCATCCTGCAAATTGCTAAAGACAGCTCGATAAGTTGTTTTTACGGCAGCTTGTTGTTGAGCGTTTCCTTCCTCGTCATAATTAATGATAGATATTACGGGAAGAGGTGATCTTTGCAACGCCTCGTCAAATAGAGTCCTTGCCGCAATGTCGGTTGCGGGGAATGAATAACCGATGAAATAGACATGAGTAGCATTTTTCAGTTCCTCGTAAGCTTGCGTCCAAACCATTCGGAACACGGGTGATTGGGTAATAGCTGACTTAAAAAGGACGGGAAGAATGAGCGCCTGAAGGGGTTCAAGATGTCTTTCTATTGTGTTGAGATACTTCTCTGAAGGATTAGAGTAGGTCCATTTTTCGAAATGTACTACAGAACTCAGAGGTGGGGGGGATGGCGTCCCCAATCTCAATCGCCAATTCAATGATCCGTGAAGCTTTAGAATGAACATGGACGAGTCAGGGGCTCCAAGTCCACCTGAATAAACACAGGACTCTGCTGGCTCACAGTAGAATCCGTAGCCATGAAGCGGGTTCCACTGATTTAAATAAGTGTCAGACGGGAATGAAGTACTTGCTGACTGTCCAAGTGGTTTTCGGATCTCGTATAGAGCTTGGTCAAGAAAGTCGTCATAGTTGAAAGTGATGCATGGGATACTATGACTAACGCATGCGTCGGCGAATGCCAAGAGAGTAGGTGGGAGATTGTCTCCTTGTTCAGCGCGTGCATTTGTGAACTTCTGAAAAAAACCGAGCTTAATATCTCGGTAAAGCAAGTCCAGTTCTTTTAGACTCCTGTTTGCGTAGTCGTAAGGCATGCTTCCGTCGAGCCTGGTCATCAGGCGTTCAAGGTCAACTTTCTCGTCGTATCGTTGTTGCTTCGCCTCTTCCATCTGTAAGATGTGATGAGCGTAGGGGAAATCACGAGCGTTGAATTTTCTGAGTAACGGCTTGAAAGAAAACTTGTCTTTTAGTAGAGGAGCGTTCTTTACAAATGACTTGGTAAACCCGGCTCCTAGGACGAACACGATCTTTTTCTTATTAGCCATATCACCTACCACGCGCCACGAAGTGGGGCCTGATAACCGTTCTCTTTCTACGAGAATTTTTTCTGAAGATTGAAGGTTATTTTACCGCATTCGCATCGAATCGATTCAGGAGTTTCGCGGTCGGGTGACACGCGGAGATACTCGCCACAATCCGAACAAGTGAATGCTGTGAGGAGGTCACGGAACTTTTCTGCTACGGGCTTGAAGTCTTCCTTGCCAAGATTGTCCCAAGAATTATAATGCACTGCTACGTTTACCTGCCATTGCTCAGCGTTCGAGTTTTTGGCGAGTTCGATAAATTTGACGTGGCGAGCGGCAAGTTTGCCTACGAGATCCTTTTGGTTCCATGAATTGGCCGACTCCTTCATCCGGACATATAGTGTGCACATGTGTCTGATCGCTGCGGGAAGAAGCTCGCCGAGCTGATACTGAGCGTCGCCACGGAACTGAACAGGCGCTCGCAATCTGTGACACAATTCAGCTGATTCGTACTCAAGATAGTGCCGTAGGAGAGATGCCGCACCTCGTACGTCATTACTATTGAGATAGTCCTCGATCTCCTTCCATACGTCTCGCGCGTCCCATCTAGTTGGCCCTTGGTCTACACTCCAATTTCTGAATTGCAGTGCTGACCGTCCCTCGATGATTCCCTCCGTCTTCATGTGGCGCAACCAGATTGGGTCATGCGTTGTCATGATGAACTGTGTGTTCGGGAACTCTTTCTTCAGGAGGGAACAGACTTCACGGCGGTGGCCTGCATCCACGGACATTAGAATGTCGTCGAGCACGGCAAGAGTGAACCCAGTACCTTGGAGGTGCCTCATCAGCGCGAGATATAAGCACAATCCCATACTGTCTTGGTGACCCTCGCTATGATAAGCGCCTGGCGGGAAGAAACCACGGCCGTAGAAATCCACGCCGAAACCGAGCTTTCCCATAGATGGGACGAGTTGAGCGTTGAACTTGTTTTCGTCTTCGCGATTGACATAGCGATAGAGTGACGCGAAATCTTTTTCAACGGCCGCATAGATTCCCGCAAGTACCTTGTCACTTGTAGTAGCGTATATGTCAGAAACTTTCCGTGCCCTCTGAGCTTGTTCTGTCGCGGCCTTATTTTTTCGTGTTGCATCACGCCAGAACTCAAGCCGCTCTTGAGTAACCGAAAGCCAGTCTCTAGCAGCGTCTTGCTTCGTCGGCTCAGGTAGGGTAGCGACTACTTGGTCGAGCCTCTCGATAGCTTCGAAGACGCTCATGGGCACCACCTGCATACTATTGAGAGCCGTAATCGTTTCGTTCACCGGCAGAAAGGAGGCCAACTTATCGATGGCAGTTCCGCAACTTGCCCGATAGGAGCTGACTTCTTCAATGACCACTGGCGGTGTCGCAATGGCAGCGTGTCCTATCAAGGTGTTCATGGCAGCTTGAGCTTTCCGAAGGGATGTGATCAGAGGGGCGACCATCTTTTCGATTTTCTTGCGTTTGTCAGATATCGCTTTCAAATGATCTAGCTTGGCTTGAATGTGTTTCTTGAGCTTAACAAGGTCCCATTCGGTATCGCAGAACGGACACGCGGCGGCTTCAATCATCTCCATCCCGGTTACATAGAAGCTCTCTCTTTTCACACTTGCTGAGATGGCTGGATCGCTGGCAAGAGTGTTAAGCGCTTCCAGTGCTTGAGCGGCACTTGCAGCAGTTGGAGCGCTTGTGATCTCAGTAAGAGTCTGGCGGGCGGCCTCAATGTCAGCGAGGGCTTGAGCCTTGGGAATATGTTGGGGTTGTGCCAGGCCCAGCGTTGCCATCCCGTCCTTGAGAAATGTTGATTCAGTCAGATCTAGAAGCGCAGGGAGTCCAAGGATAGTGCGTTGTGCGTTTGCACCGGCAAGCAACTGCTCCTTTGTCACTTCGGATATACCTGTTGCTCGCAATAGGTATTCTCGGGCTTGAGTGACTGCCGAGGCGAGCGGAGTTAACTGCTTCTCGCAACTGTTTGCGATCTTTTGCAGAAATATTCGGACTTGCTCAACTTGATCGAGATGGAGGAGTGCCTGGACCTCCTCAGCGCGTTTGCCTGGAGTCGCTAGCACATACCGAATTATCTCCCGGCGTGAAAGCGCGATCTCGGGATGAGACCTCACTTGATCGAGTATTTTGAGTACAGCAGCATCATTTGGTGTTACTTGTGCAACTGCTGGATTCTTCAGACTTCGCTCGACAGTGACTGTCTTATTCAGCTTGGGGATTGTAACCTTGACCGTAACACGTGCCTTGTCTGGGTTATCCCGCATATCTACGTGGGGTGCGTGTTGCTTAAGGGAGACCTCTCCTTTTCCCTCCCCGGAAAGGCGCGACACGTTTCCGGTCAGGGCGAATTCAAGAGCATCAACCACGCCACTCTTGCCTGTACCGTTGGGACCACAGATGGCAAAATTCTTCTGCTTAAATTCCAGGGTTAGTTCGCGGATGCCGCGAAATTCTTTGATTGTTATGGAATCAACCCGGATCAAGGCAACGTCTCCGGCCCAAGGACGGCTACCCTAAGTGCGCGTTCGGTGAGGTTCCGCTCTTCCGTTAGAGTTTTGCGAAGCCGTGCGACCAATTCGGTCGAAACGTTGGCTTCCTCAAGGGCATGTAGAAATTCCTCGAAAATCTGCGTGGGAACATCTGAGGGTTTTTCTTCTGCGGGTGATTTAATCATTGGAGCCACAAGTAGTGCAGATACTCTCTTGCAAGCAAGGTTTCGCCGTGCCATGAGTGTATGCCCACAACTGTAAATGGGTCAATCCAGATGGACTCTTTTCGGTAGGTGATACATTGTAATAGTGGCTCTCTAACGCCGCCCATTCCTCCAGCATTGGAGACACGGCCTGGCGCTTCTCATCGAGCGCGCAACTTTCTCACCCGCCTTACCCTCCGATTGTTTCACAATCGATTTACCGAGACGTGTCATTAGCCCGTGCGAGGGGAGTCCGCGACCGCGCGTTGCGCGAGCGCAGAAGATCATCTGGCCCCATCCCATTCTCTGTTCTGCGAGTACAAAGGACAATCTGGGCGCTCCTCAGTCAGCAACTGAGTGCGTGATTCTATCTATCTTCTCTCGGCCATAAGGCCTCCGTTTCCTGGTCCGTCTTGGGAGTGTCGAGCAATGGGAGGCCTAGGCCTTCAATTTCCTGAATTGTTTTTCCCGCAATGCCTTGTAGATCTCCATACATGCCGGCCGTCGCTTGCATGACCCGCTCGATCTGCTCTTCTCGTTTTGCCCATTGCTTTGTGATGGCTTTCTTTTCCCTGTCGAGATCCTCCTGCATCGAAGAGAACGCCTCAACGATGGCTTCGACCCGATGTCGGAAACGTGGTCCGGTCAGGTACTGATAGACCATTTCTGTTTTCGTCTGTTGTCCTTCCAACGACTGCCGGGCTGAGGCAACCTCGATTAAGGAGTGGCGCAATGCAAGCGCGACGGAAAGCATTGACCGTGAATGTGTGACCCAGACTCCTTCGATCAGATCAAAGGACTCGACGCCCTTCGGAAGGGTCTGACTGACAATCACTGCGATTTCTGCCTTGGCGGTTCGCTGATCGTCGCGAAGTTTGGCCAGCCAGCCGTCACTCCAATTCTTGGTGCGCTTGGATTCCCATAAGATGGTTCCACAGGGCTGACCGAGCGGGCCAATGACCCGTTGTAGTGCATCGCCGCCGTATTCGCCTTTGGGGACAGGCTCAATGGTATCCCTCGGGAACTTTGCCCTGAGCAAGGCTTCCAGTTCTAGTTCCTGGACTTCGCCTTGGAGCTGCTGTGATCCCTGTTCGGCCCTGCGCTTGAGCTCTTCGATCTGGGTCTGCATGGAGGCGATGGTTTGCTCCTTTTCCATCACTTTGAGCTTCAGCCCTTCCTCGGCTTCTTTCTTGGCCTGCTCACGGGTGGCGGAGAGCCCGTCCTGAACACGCGTTTCGACTGTGAGTTCTAGCTCACGTTTGGCATCGTCCAGCTCACGTTTTTGCCGGATGAGATCGGCCTGTGCCTTCTGCGCCTCTGCGAGTTTGACATCGCGTTGAGTGAGCACGTCCTGAAGTTCAGCGAGTTCTCTCGTCTTCTGGTCGATATCCGTTTGCAGAGCAAGTTTGGCCTTCTTGGATTCCTCTGAGACGATCTTTGCGCGCTCCAGCAGCAACTTCTCGGCCACCTGGTCGTCAATCGCCTGCGTGGCTTGTGAGACAGCGGCTTCTCGCACACGCAGAGACTCTTCTTTCTTGGCAATGTCCGTGTCTTTCAGAGCCAGCCGCTTCTCGTAGTCGCGACGGGTTGACTCGATTAATGGAGCGGCAAGAGATTCTGTCAGCTTGATCTCGGTCTTACAGTTCGGGCAGATAATTGTGGGCTCTGACATAGAAAAGTCCCGGTAAAGCTGGTGTATCTATCGGGACAATTCCTACGCTCAAGGAGCAGATAAATCAACAGTGCAGAAGGGGGTGGGCATCAGGAAGGTTAATTATTCCCTCCAAGCTCGCTCGCTTTTCTCTCCTGGAAGGACACCCATGTTGGTCGAAGTGCGGCCGTCGAACGAAGCCCTTCTGCTTTCCCCAAGCCTCTCTCTAAGGAAGGGGCCACGGCTGTCCTTTACTGCGCGCATCGAACGAGCACATTCTTATCGTGCGCGTTCTGCGAGCAAGAAGGGCACCTGGCCGCTCCCTTCTCTCTCTCTCTCTCTTCAGGGATGGGGGCTGATCGATCTTCCACTGCGCGCGTCCAATGCACGCACAAGGTCTCAACCGTAGTAGGTTGAGACCAATCGCCGGGGGATTCTTGGCGTTCGCTTCTGTAAAGGCCGGCGCAACATCGGTCGCGCCGAACGGCGCGGCCGTCTCCCCGACAAAGTCGATGCCATGTGAATTGCCTACGTCCCGCATCGCCGCCGCGATGAGGCGGAATTCTATAGGCCAAGCTCAGACAGCCCAGGATGATCGTCGAGTCGGCGACCGATGGGCCAGAAATACTTTCGATCCTTCTCTGAGATTGGGGCGTCGTTGATGCTCGCGATACGTCGGCGCATGAGACCATTGTCGTCGAATTCCCAGTTCTCGTTCCCATAGGACCGGAACCAATGTCCTGAATCATCGTGCCACTCATACGCGAAACGCACGGCAATACGATTGCCTTGGTAGACCCATAGTTCTTTAATCAAGCGGTAATCCAGTTCCTGGCTCCACTTGCGAGTTAAGAGCTGAACAATGGCCTCCCGTCCGGCCAGAAATTCCGAACGGTTTCTCCACAGGCTGTCAGGTGTGTACGCGAGCGAAACCCTATGAGGATCTCGAGTATTCCATGCGTCCTCGGCCATTCGGACCTTCTGGGCCGCGGATTCAGCATCGAATGGGGGAAATGGCGGCCTAGGTTGTTCGAGCGTGTTCACGATGATGACCTCCTTACGTAGTTCTCACATACGCGGGCGGTAGAACATGACTTCACCGCACACATCGAACGAACGCCCCTCTTCCATCTGCCCCCTTACAGGCAGACCGGCAAGAGGGGCGTTCGTAGCCTGGTCAACCTTGGCCGCCAGGCTTCAGATTGCGACCGAGGAATTCACGTATCAGCTTCGCGATCTCGTGGCCGTGCGTCTCCAAGGCAAAGTGCCCGGTATCGAACAGGTGCACCTCTGCATTCGGAATGTCGCGTCTGTAGGGGGCGGCACCGGCTGCAACAAAGATGGCGTCGTTCTTCCCCCATAGGACAAGGGTCGCCGGCTTGTGCTCGCGGAAATAGGTTTGCCACTGAGGATATAGCGGAATGTTCGTGCGATAGTCGTAGAACAAGTCGAGCTGAATCTCTGCGTTACCCGGTCGGTCGAGCAGCGCCTGGTCCATCGTCCAGGTATCGGGGCTCACCAACGATGCGTCCTTCACACCGTTCGTGTACTGCCACTTCGTGGCTGCAAGAGAAGTCAGCCAGCGGATTGCTTCGCGCTCAGTCGATTCCCCAGTCCCCCAATAGGCCTTGATGGGATCCCAGAACTTTTCGAGTCCTTCGTCGTAGGCGTTGCCGTTTTGCACGATGAGCGCGGTCAGTCGCTCTGGATTCTTCGCCGCCAGCCGGAAGCCAACCGGCGCCCCGTAATCCATCACATACAGGGCATAACGATTCACGCCAAGTTGATGGATCAGCTTGTCCAGCACCTGCGCGTAGTTCTCGAAGGTGTAGGCGAACTTCAACCGGTCGGGCATCCCACTCTGGCCAAAGCCTGGATAGTCGGGCGCAATGACGCGGTACTTGTCGGCCAATTGCGGGATGAGATTTCGGAACATATGTGACGACGTCGGGAAACCGTGAAGCAGCACAACGACGGGAGCGTCCTTCGGCCCCGCCTCACGATAGAATACATCCACGCCATCAACCTTGACGGTGTGGTACGTCGCGCGAGTCGGGGTCGATTGTTCCGTCGTTTGCGCCGACACCGAGACCTCCGTTGTCAACAGCATCAGACCCAACAACACAAACGGCATGATTCGTCGGCGCAGAGTCGTCTGCGGGGAAGGATGTAACCGCTCTTCGATATTCATGGTGTTCTACTCCCTGTAATCGATCATTGTTGCTGCCGATGTAAAAATCATTGTGGGAGCGACTGGCCGCAGCCAATCGCTCCCACGCGACATCACCCGTGATAGTAACGCTCTTTGACGATCTTGCCGTCCTGCCAGTCAGTCTTGACGACTTGTTCAAGATTGATGGTTTCCCCGTTCTTCAATTTCAAAGTCAGCACCGCGTCATAGAAACTGGTGTTTCCCGCGATGGCCACAGCACCGATGGCGTAGCTGATAAACGCCGCCACTCCAATCGTCTCTCTGAATTTGTCCAGTCTTTCAATGGAGGCTTGTTTGCCCACGATGGGCGGCTGATTGCCTTCCTGTGTGACGACCGAATCCGCAAAGTAGATCTTCTGACCTTCGGTCATTCGACCCTCCTTCAGAATGCCCAACATTTCTTGCAATGTTTCGCTCACCTGCTTGCTCATGATGATTCCTCCCTCTATGCCTTGCGGCGGTTTAAAGTGTGGAAACCAGAAATTCCCACACAAGTGATGGTAAAAAAGCAACTCCAGAAAGGCAACATCCTCATGCTGGGGCCCACAGGCACGGGGAAAACGCTGTTGGCCCAGACTCTGGCGAAATACTTGGACGTCCCCTTCACACTGGCCGATGCCACGACCCTCACGGAAGCAGGGTATGTCGGCGAAGACGTCGAAAACATCATCCTGAAACTTTTGCAAGCAGCCGACTACGATGTGGAGCGGGCCGAGCGTGGCATTGTCTACATCGATGAAATCGACAAGATCAGCCGTAAGAGCGATAGTCCATCCATCACACGCGACGTCTCAGGCGAAGGGGTACAACAGGCGCTACTCAAACTCATTGAGGGAACTGTCGCCAACGTACCGCCTCAAGGCGGGCGCAAGCACCCGCACCAAGAATTCATTCAAGTCAATACGAGCAACATCTTGTTCATCTGCGGCGGGGCCTTCGTCGGGCTGGAGCATATTATCGAGCAACGCCTCAATCGAAAGGCGATGGGATTCGGGGCTGAAGTTCGCGGACGGAGCGAGGTGCGGCTCGGCGAACTGTTCGCGAGAGTTCAGCCGGAGGATTTTCTCAAGTACGGCTTGATACCGGAGTTCGTCGGTCGGCTGCCGGTCGTCGCCACCTTGGATGAGCTGGATGAACGCGCCCTCATTCGAATCTTGACCGAGCCGAAAAATGCGCTCACGAAACAGTATGAAAAATTGCTCTCCTTTGAGAGAGTGAAGCTCAAGTTCACGGATGGCGCGCTCGGAGCCATCGCACGGAAAGCCTTTCACCAGAAAACAGGCGCGCGAGGACTGCGTGCCATCCTTGAAGATGTGATGCTGGATGTGATGTATGATGCGCCTTCTCAGAAACAGATCAAGGAGGTCCTCATCACCGAGGATGCCATCCTCGGTAAGCATGCCCCTATCCGAATCTTCGAACAGGATAAGGATGCGAAGACCGCCTAAGTCATTAGAAGTATAGCTTTTTTCGCTACCAGACCGATTACTTCATATCCTCCGGGCCAGGGGTACCCTGGCCCGGACTTCTCTTTCCCCCTCTTCCCTTCTCGGATGCTCTCTACTCCGTTTTCCTCTCTAGGTAGTCACGATAGTGATGACTCTGCCCTTTCCCTCGACAAGATGAAAAGCTGCGCTATACTTGCGGTACCGACTGAACCTGGAGGACCTGTGAAATTTCCCGTATCTTCAAGCCTTCGGCATAAAGGGAAGGCCTTCGACCTTGACGCTGCCCGTGAAGTGATCACTCTTCTGGGAATCAACGGCGAACCCATTGGCAGCCTGTCCTGGGATTTTATCATCGATCAAATTCTGGCCTATCGCAAACCTCAGGCAAGCCGAGAAACCAGGAATGATCCACGTGTGACAATCACGTTCGGCGTCAAATACATCGCCCCGGAAGGTCAGCAATTTGAAAGTCGCGCAAGCGGCATCGGCGGAGGGGGGCTCTTTATCGAAAGCCTGAGACCGCTACCAGTCGGCACCAAGCTTGCCCTTGAATTTTCGCTGCCAGAGCACCCATCCGAATGGTTGCCGGCAAAAGGGCTCGTGGCCTGGGTCTGCCCTAAAGCAGACCAATACACGTTTAGTCCAGGTATGGGGGTGCGCTTTACAGAGATTAACCCCGATATTCGTAACCGTGTACTCGAACTGGTGAAATCCGTCCAGCCTGTCTGACAGCCAGCCTCGTGACAAGCCAATCATACGAAGATCTTCCCTCGCCCAGCATAAGGATCTCACGATGAAGTTCCCTGTGATCATGACGGAAGGGCATCAGGGCAAGCTCCTTGAAATGGATGCCGACCAGGAAGGAATCGCGCTTCATAGCGCTGCGGGAAAACTGCTGGGGATTCTGTCGTGGGGAGCAGTCATTGAGCAGATACTTGCCCGTGACGAAGACATGCGATTCGCCCATGCGCGCTTTCACCAAAGAGCCCCCCTCTCGATGAAGATCCGCTACACGACCCCGGAGGGCAAACAATTCGACAGCCTCACCGGTGGCATCGGTGCAGGGGGATTGTTCATCGAGAGCAGTGCCCCGCTCACTCCTGGCACCGAACTATCAGTCGAGTTTTCACTTCCCGACCACCCTAAGAAACAATATACGGCCACAGCGAAGGTCGCCTGGACACGCACCAAGCCCGAACGACATCTCCTCTTCCCTGGAATGGGTGTCCAGTTTACGAATATCGATGAAAACGCCCGCAAAGATTTGCTGGAGCTTGTCGAAGCACTGAGTCGTGCCCGGGCCATAGGTTAACCGGCATCACGCCTCTGTCGGTTCAGGGGTCAACCGGGTAAGCATGATACGGACTTACGTTCCCCGTTTCGCCCAGCGGCGCACCCCACTATCTGGATCCTTCTCACCCGCACTGTTGAGCGAAACCCTTGCCTCAGAGTCAGCAAGCAATCCGAGCCGATAGGCTGCTTCTGCTCGCACCCCAGGTGATGGATCTTCGGCTAAACGCGTTCTGATCCAAGGGGACGCCGTGACTCCTCCCCATTCACCCAACGCGGCCACAATCCCCTGACGCACCTCCGCATCAGCGTCATGCCCTGCTGCGATAAGCGCCGGCACTGATCGGCTTGAGTCAATTTGTAGTAATGCCCGCACCGCCGCTCGCTTAATCATCGGATCCGAAGATCGCAGTAACCCCACAACGGGCTGCAGGAATCGAGGATCTGGTTCGACTTCTCCGATCGCGACGACCGCGGCCTGTCGGACCGATTCGTCAGGATCCTCCAAGGCCAGCGCCAAGAGATCCACAACTCCCTCAGTCGCTGTCGGTTTTAAGCGCCCTACCGCCACCACCGATGCTTCACGAACCATTGTGGCTGGATCGTGCTTGAGAGGGAGGATGGAGTCCACAGCTCGAGGATCACCAATCTTGCCCAGAGATTCTGCTGCCGTCCGCCGCGTTTCTGGCGTCTCATCCTGGAGCAATTCCAACAAGAGCGAGACCGTGCGCTCTTGTGAGGAAGGTGGAGAATCTTGAACACAACCGGCGAGACAGAGCACCGACAGGAGGATTGCGCACACGATGGTGTGAGGAGAAGTACGACAGAACCAGGCACCAACATTGGGCAGGCTGATACGGACCATACCACGCCTCACGTATGCTTCGGAGGCTCTTCGTGTAAGGCAGGCAGTTCTTTGGCTGATTCGATGGACTGCTGGAACTCCTTCTGAGCAGAATCCATCTCGGCTTGGATGGTCCGGATCTCGGGATCGACTGA
The DNA here is from genome assembly GCA_005116945.1 of Nitrospira sp. Taxonomy (GTDB): domain Bacteria; phylum Nitrospirota; class Nitrospiria; order Nitrospirales; family Nitrospiraceae; genus Palsa-1315. Next base: position 39,027 of record SWDH01000031.1, on the reverse strand, counting down.
ATTGCGGACATCGGCAACGGCCTGCTTGAACGTCCGCAACGCATCCCCGAGCCCCTCGCCCAAACTCTGCATATCCCCCGGGGAAATATCGGCAGACTGCGCAGCTCTCGCCTTCATCGATGCCTGCTGCGCTTGCACTCGGGCCACCGCGTCTTTGTTGACAATGGCCGACGGGCGTTTCGCCACCGGTTTTGTTTGGGCGCTGGCTGGAAGAGGCGGGTACTGTGCCTTCAGAACGGGCGTGGGAGCAGCCGCTCGCTCTTCCATCGTTAGAGGCTGTTGGCCCTGCCCCGCTGATTGGGTTGGCGCTGACCGGGCTATGCTAGAGGTCAACGGCCGAACTGGCTGGGGTGCAGCCGCCATGTTGTGCATCAAAGCCGCGGTGGTCCCGGGAGTCAGTTCCGGCCCAGGCGTATAGGGTGCGGTGGGCTTGGGAGCGACAGAGGCCTGTCCCTGCGTCATCGCCGGTGCAGTCTGAGGCGTAGATTGAACATGCATGGGCGCCGGTTGATTCGCTTCGGACGACGCCGCATCCGGTGAAGGGATATCGTTGACCTCTTTCTTGAACCCCCTGAGCGCTTTCCCGACCCCTTCACCGATTTGCGGAAGCTTCCCTGCCCCGAAAATAATGAGAACAATCACGAGGATAATGATGAGCTCTGAGATCCCCATGGTACCAAACATGGCGCAATTCCTTTTACTCTAGTCCCAGCCAATCAATCTCGATCTAGCGTGTGATAATTGAAACTCTATAGGCCACTAGGAGGCACTGTCAAGGAAGGGACGGAGTACTCTAAACAGGGTGCTCAAAAAGGCCAGACTTCTCACCCGCCCAACCCTGGCGCGCCGAGACGCGCCTTGTCCCAAGCAAGGCCGCAACGCACTTTCGCCTTATTAAGGGGTGGGTGGGATGATCCCAACTGCGCGCGTCCAACGAGGGCCTCTAGGCCGCGCGTTGCGCGAGCAAGGGGATCGTCCCAGCTACCCCATCCACCCTTTTCAGCATCCTGCTAAAAAAGCGGGACGATCTCGCTCTGTAACGGCAACCCGAACACCAACGCCTCACGCTCAGCAAGATACACGTCCAGTTCACTCCTGATCCCAAACTCGCCGGGAAGATACACTCCTGGTTCAATAGAAAAGCAGGTCCTTGGCATCAGACGTCGAGTATCCTGTGTCTCCAAGCCATCGATGTTGGCGCCGTTGCCGTGAACTTCTTCGCCGATTGAATGTCCTGTGCGATGGACGAACTGATCTCCATACCCGCTCTGCTGAATGACCTTCCGACAGGCATCATCAACTTCCCACCCGAAGGGGCGATGGCCTGCTGCTGTTTCTGACCGGACGAAGTCCAGTGCCGCATCCCGACCCCGCCGGACCACATCGAAGACCTCACGATGTTTCACCGGCACCGTCCGGCCAACGTAGCCGGTCCAGGTAATATCGGCATAGACTGAACCGGGCTCTGCTTGTTTGGCCCACAGATCGATCAAGAGCAAGGCATCGCGGGTGACGTCGGCGGCCCCTCTCTCCGTTGGACCATAATGGGGATCGGCACTGTGGGCATCGACGGCAGCGATCGGTGCACTCGATGTGACCATCCCTGCCTCCTGTATACGAGCCAGAATAAACTGCTGCACCCCATATTCAGTGAGTCTCTGCCCTCGCGTGGTCGCCTCCTGCACATGACTGAATGTCTCATCAACGATGCGCCGCAACGCCACGGCGGCATACTGGTGCGATTCGAGTTGACGGTCTGTCCAGCACGCTTCAAATGTCTGAATCAAATCCGCCGAACTCACCACTTCAGTATTGTAACTTCTGATCAACTCGATCGTACCGGCATCCACACGCGACACATAGGGCACGGCATTCAGGGGGGAATACTGCATCGCGACACGGGGACCGCCGGCCAGTAGACGCGCAAGAAGCGTCCGTTGCTGTTCCCACGACACATAACAGTCGGCCTGTCCCGGCAATGCATCCAGCACATGCGGTTCGATGCGATGCAGCACCTTGACAGGAACCCCGTGCGCGGGAATCCAGTAGTACCATCGGCGCGTCACATGGATAGTCGGATCGAGTTGGAGTATGCGATAGGCAAGGGGATCGCTGCCGCGAAAATCATAAAAGAGCCAGCCATCGATCTCAGCATCACGCAGAGCCTGCTGAATCTCGCTGACACGCATATTGAGATCTATAGTCATGGTGGAGGGCATCTTATCGTCGCACTGCCAAGCCGTCAATAAGACGGCCCTTGAGACAGGCGATCGTGGTAGACTACCAGCCATGGCCGTTGAGCATGCACCAGCCCTCTCCCAGTTTCGCGTGACCCTGTTTGTTGGACCGCAACCAATGGAGGAAAGACCTTCCGCCTACTCCTGTGTCTTTAACGTCAAGAAGCGGAGTTGGAAGGCTGGGATCCAGGTCGCTGTCGTTCTCACCCAACGTGACATCGATCACCTCAGCACCGATATCGATTTTCCCCGTTGGTTGACGCTGGCCCTCGTGGATCTCGCGGAGGAAGATCGTCTCTCGTATCAGGAGCGAGCCCATGAGCTGTTTATTGAGGCCGTGTGTTGGTGCAAGCTAGACCTCGCGCTGCAAGCCGGCATCACTCAAGAGAACCAATGCCTCTCAGATGACACAGAGATCGCAGATGTCAGAAACGCCGTCATCAATCGGGGGAACTTCGTCACATCGTACGTGGCATCAGAGCTGGACCTCGTCCTGAGAGACGTGACCGCCCGATAAGATACCCGCGTGAACGCGACAGGGGTTTGCATTCAGAGACGAATTTGTTATAACCGCACTATGACTCAATCATGAGTGAATAGTCTGAGACTGACCACTACCGCTCAGCTTGCTCTGCCGAAAAAGGAGGAAGATTCGTGAACATCTATTCGTCTCCATCCAATCGCTCTTGTAGGGTTTCGAGATTCAAACTGGTGACGGTCTTCCTGCTCCTGGCTCTGTGCATTGTCACCATGGTGCCATCGGCATGGAGCCAGGAAAGCGCACCTCCCCCTTCGACGGGGAACACCGAAGGTGGAACCGCGTCAAGCGCGGGAATGCAGGCCGCTGCCGCCGTCTCCACGATCCTCTATTTCCCCTTTAAGGCCGCATTTGCGATAGGGGGAGGAATCGTCGGCGGATTGGCCTATGCCTTTTCAGGAGGAAACGAGCAGGCGGCAAAGAGTATTTGGGATACCAGTCTCCGCGGCACCTACTTCATTTCTCCCGATCACCTCCAAGGCAATCGACCCATCCGATTCCTGGGGGTCGCAGATTCTGACGATGCGCCAACCCCTGCCCCGGAGCCCATCCGCTAGCCGATGAAACCGATCATCGGAGTCACGCCAGACTTCAACGCCGGTGACCGGAAAGAGTGGGGCGGACCCGAGTCCACGTATTTTTTGCGCGCACGGTATATTCGTGCCATCGAAGAACTCGGTGGCATCCCGTTGGTCCTTCCGCTTCACACAGACCGGGCCACCAGACGGCGTATTCTCCACAACCTCGATGGACTCCTCATCACCGGAAGCGGGCCGGACCTTCCACCATCATTATACGGTGAACGTCAGCGCTATCCTTTTGGAACCGTGAGCAAACGTCGCGCAAACTTCGAACTGGACATGGTTCACCTGGCAAGGCAGGCGGATGTCCCGCTGCTCGGCATCTGCGGAGGCATGCAGGCCATGAATGTCGCCTGCGGCGGCAGCCTGTTTCAAGACATTCCATCCCAAGTTTCGAAACCTCTCCAACATCGACAACGGACTCCGGCGACGAATCTGAGCCACTCTATCACCGTCACACCAGGCAGTTTGCTCCGTCACATCGTGCGGTCGGTCTCGATGCGAGTGAATAGCTCCCACCATCAATCGGTCAAAGCCGTTGCACCGTCATTGGTCGCCAGCGCCCTGGCTCCCGATGGTATCGTGGAGGCGATCGAGTCTCCGACCCATCGCTTCTTTCTCGGCATCCAGTGGCATCCGGAATTTCTCTTCGACCGGCACCCCCTCCAGCGGCGACTGTTCGAAGCGTTTCTTCGCGCGTCCCGCGCGACAGGCCATGGCGCGGGACGGTGAGCTCGTCGAACGGTGAAACACAACACACGATCCATGCGTGACAAGCGAAAACGGCCTGCTATGCTTGAACTCGTATGGAATAGACGTTTGTCGGTCCTACGGCGCCCTTCGCCATCTTCTCGGCCTAAGGAACTACGGTGATCAGCCGACTTTTCAGAACCAAATCCATTGAACAGATCCTCGCGGACGCAGACCAGCCCGAACATCGGTTGAAGAAGACCCTCACAGCCTGGGATCTGACGGCCCTCGGCATCGGGGCGATCATCGGCACTGGGATCTTTGTCCTCATCGGCACCGCCATCGTCGGCGATGCCCACCGACCGGGAGCAGGGCCTGGAATCGTGCTGTCTTTCGTACTCTCCGGCCTCACGTGCGCGTTCGCAGCCCTCTGCTATGCAGAGTTCTCCACCATGATTCCCGCGGCAGGCTCTGCCTATACTTACTCCTATGCCACGTTGGGAGAATTCCTGGCCTGGATCACTGGCTGGAACCTCATTCTCGAGTACGGCGTGGCCTGTGTGGCGGTCGCCATCGGCTGGTCCGGCTATTTCAACAATCTGCTCAGGCTGGCCGGAATCGAACTACCGCACTGGGCGACCCATCCACCCGGAGGACCTGACGGGGGGGTGGCAAACTTCCCCGCGGCCATTATCGTGCTACTCGTCACCATCATCCTCGTTGTTGGAATTAAAGAAAGCGCCCGCGCAACCGGCATTATCGTGTGCTTGAAGCTCGCGGTCATCCTGTTCTTCATCGCCGTAGGCACGCCAGCCGTGAACAGCGACAACTGGACACCCTTTCTGCCACAGGGATTTGCCGGGGTCGGCGCTGCTGCTGCAATTGTCTTCTTCGCCTATATCGGATTTGATGCCATCTCGACGACCGCCGAGGAAGCCAAAAACCCTCAGCGGGATCTGCCAATTGGAATCATTGCCTCGCTCAGCATCTGTACCGTGCTCTATATTGCTGTGGCCGCGATCTTGACCGGCTTAGTCCCCGTCACACAGATCGATATTCATGCACCGGTGGCCGATGCACTGAGCAAGGTGGGCTTCAAGTGGGGGGCAGCGATTGTGGCGATCGGAGCCGTCGCCGGCATTACCAGTGTGCTCGTCGTCATGATGTTGGGTCAAATCCGGGTATTCTTTGCCATGTCACGCGATCACCTCTTAAGTCCGTGGCTCTCAACTGTGCACCCGCGTTATGGCACACCTCACTATGCCACCATTCTCACCGGTATTGCTGTGGCCACGCTCGCGGCCCTGATCCCTATCGGCGATGCGGCGGACATGACGAACATTGGCACACTCTTCGCCTTTGTCCTCGTCTGTATCGGTGTCGTGATTTTACGCTACACGAAACCCAACCAACTTCGTCCTTTCAAGCTTCCGTTCATGCCACTCGTTCCCATTCTTGGCATGCTGGCCTGCCTCGGCCTCATGAGCTTTCTCCCATGGGTGACCTGGATCAGATTCGGCATCTGGACAGTCATCGGCATTGTGGTCTACCTGGGATACGGCATGAAACATAGCAAGCTAGCAGGCCCATCATCCTGATAGCCACCTTCCAAAACGTTCAGCGTACATAGAATAGGCTAGCTGGACTTGTCTGCCGGAGGAGCGGTTAAAGCTGGAGCTGGAGTAGGGGTCGGTGCAGTGTCAGGAGAAGCCGCGGGAGAAGCGGCAGACGCGACAGGCTGACCAGTAGGTGCTGATGCAGCAGCTGGCACGGTGGGTTTAGGAGCAGCCGGCGGCTTGGGAGGGGCAGGCTTTTCAGGTTTAATGCCGCCTTCCCATGAGGGGCTGGAGTACATATCTGCCGAGAGTCCCTTGGCTTTCCACTTTTCCTCGAAGTCTGCAGCGGCCTTATTCGGCGTCTCACCACTCCCTACAACGTCATTCCACGGATAGGCTTTCGGGCCGATCTGGCATCCGGTCTCCGTCCTCTTTAAATACAAGGAGATCGGATTCCCACGGTATGGTCCAAGGTAAATATGGAGGGAGCCAACAAATTCGAGCAAATGTGCCATCCCCATCTCCAAGAGGGAGGCATGATGCCATAAGAGGGAATGGGAGGGCAAGGAGGCGCGGGGATGGAGCCTGATGGTCTTCCGTGCTCGCGCAACGCGCGGCCTAAGAAGGCCCTCGTTGGACGCGCGCAGTGGAAGATCAATCAGCCCCCATCCCTGAAGAAAAACAAGCAAGCTTGGAGGGAGCATGTATATCGTCCAATGCGCGCAGTAAAGGGCAGCCTGGGCCACTCCCCTAAAGAAGGTACAAAGAATCGGAAGGACCTCGCTCGGGCTAATGGCACGTCTCGGCGTGCCAGTGGGTGGGCGGGTGAGAAAGTTGCGCGCAGTTAGGGAGCAAACCTCCTCACCCTCCAAGAGAGCAGGAAAGATGGGAATATGCAGTGAGTCCAAACACATGACGCAGCCGATACCCCTTCGATCGTGAGATTGACAGGCTTTTGAACCGTCCCGTAGACTGGCCGGATGCCCTCGCGATTAATTACCCCCTCTCGCTCACACAGCAAGAAAACTACCATCGGTTTCGTCAACCTGGGTTGTTCCAAAAACCAGGTCGACTCCGAAGTGATGCTAGGCACCCTGGTAGCGGACGGGTTTGCCTTAACTGATAACCCGAAGAAAGCAGAAGTCGTCATCATTAATACCTGTGGATTTATCGAAGAAGCCAAGCAGGAATCCATCGATACGATCATTGCGCATGGCAAACTGAAAGAGACAGGATCCTGCCGGGTATTGATCGCCGCCGGCTGTCTGGCACAACGATATCAAGGGGACCTCCTCAAGCAATTGCCGGAACTCGATGGCGTGGTGGGGACCGGGGAGTTCGGGAAGATTGCGGAGATTTGCCGGGACCTGTTGGCGCCAAAGAAGCGGCAACAACGGCTCTGGATCAGCGAGCCCCCCTATCTGTATGAGGCGGACGCCCCGCGCCTCCGTCTCGGGAAGGCCCATAGCGCCTATGTAAAAATCGCCGAAGGCTGCAACCGCAATTGCGCGTTCTGCGCGATCCCCTTGATGCGGGGCAAACAGCGAAGCCGCCCTGTGGAATCGATCGTTGCAGAAGCCACGCGCCTCGCCGCTGAAGGCGTGAAAGAAATCAACCTCATTTCCCAGGATACCGTGAATTATGGCGTCGATCTTGGCCTGCGCCATGGTCTCGTTACCCTGCTCCGAGAGTTGGTCACGGTAAAAGATCTACGCTGGATCAGACCATTCTATCTCTACCCGCAACAGGTATCGGACCAGCTCTTGGATCTCTATGCCGGCGAGGAAAAGATTACCAAGTATATCGACATGCCACTGCAACACATCAACGATCGGATGCTCAAGAAGATGCACCGGCTGGGCGATCGCGCCGCCATCACCGCCCTCGTCGATCGGATCAGAACCCGCATTCCCGGCGTGACCTTTCGCACGGCCTTCATCGTGGGGTTTCCAGGCGAGACGGAGCAGGCATTCGACGAGCTGCGAGGCTACGTGGCAGAGGCTCAATTCGATCGGGTGGCAGTGTTCTTGTATTCTGACGAGGAAGACACCCCGGCCGTCGGGTTTGACGATAAGGTTGAGAGGCCGGTCATGGACGAACGACGGAATGAACTCCTGGCTGTACAGGAAGACATTGCCGCGGCACGGGGCAAGGACCGTATCGGCTCCGTGATGGAGGTCCTGGTTGAAGGCGTCTCCGAAGAGACAGATCTCCTGCTTGAGGGACGCCATGAAGGCCTGGCCCCTGAGATCGACGGCGTGGTGTATATCAACGATGGATCAGCCACAGCAGGGGAACTCGTCAAGGTCGAGATTACCGATGCGGCGTTGTATGATCTCGTAGGCCACATCGTCACATAAGCAGAGTGCTGAAAAAGCCCGCCAGCAGCGTTCTCGCATCGTTCAGACCCTCAACGTACCCCAAGGGTACGCCTCGGGCCCTCACTCGCTGCGGCCTTGCCGGACGACCTTTTTGAGCACCCTGCTGGATATATCGCTTTCTGAACAATGCAAAAATAGTTTTCACAACATGCTAGGCCGTTCCCTGCCGCGATATTGATGCTCGGCTGCTAGACTCGACCTATCCACTCTCGTCGGAAAGGTAAGCACTTACGATGGCACACAGAAAAGAATCTGTTGTCCTTCTGATTCATTGCAAGGATCGCAGGGGTATTGTGGCTCGGGTCTCGGGCTTCATCCACGACTTCGGCGGGAACATTCTCGACTCGGATCATCATACCGATGAAGAGACGAGCGAGTTTCTTATGCGTATGGAGTTCGCCGCCGAGGGTTTGCAGATTCCGCCCGATGAAATCGCAGCCGCCTTCGCCCCGGTCGCGAAGACCTTCGAGATGCGCTATGAGGTTCGTCCTTCAAGTCGCCGAACGAGAGTTGCGATGTTGGTTTCTAAACAGGATCACTGTCTGGCAGATCTGCTCCAGCGGCACAAGCGAGACGAATTGCACATCGACATCCCCGTGATTATTTCCAATCACGATACTTGCGCCGGATGGGCCGAACTATTTAAGATCCCCTTCACCGTCTATCCCGTGACCAAGGAGACCAAGCCGCAGCAGGAACAGGACGTTCTCTCCTTGCTGAAAGACCATCGTATCGAGCTCGTAGTCATGGCCCGGTACATGCAAATCCTCAGCGGCACATTCCTCTCACAGGTCGGCTGTCCGGTCATCAATATCCATCACTCCTTCCTGCCGGCGTTCATCGGCGCCAATCCCTATCGGCAGGCCTATGACCGGGGCGTGAAAATCATCGGGGCGACAGCGCACTATGCCACAGAAGATCTGGATGAGGGTCCCATCATTGAGCAGGACGTCATGCGTGTGGGGCACCGGGATACTGTTGATGATCTAGTGAGAAAGGGGCGGGATCTGGAAGAGATTGTCCTGGCCCGCGCCGTGCGCCGCCATGTGGAACGACGGGTGTTGGTGTATGGCAGAAAAACCGTGGTGTTTGACTGATCGGATACTGGAAAAGTCCGCAAGCGAAAGGAGACTGTTATTTGGTTGATATAGTTTGTCTCGTTTGTTTGGTTAAACAAGACCAACTAGGCCGCATTATTCATGACGATCCGGCGCACTTCACGCACCACGGTCTGTGGCGGTAACGGACTTTTTCAGTATCCTATTAGAGGCGGTTGGCCGATTGGGAGGGGCCAGCGGCAGCGTCACCGTAAACGTTGAACCTTCCCCAACCTTGCTCTGGACCTCGATACGCCCGTGATGGGACTCGACAATCCAGGCGCAGATGGCCAGCCCAAGTCCTGTGCCTTTCTTGGTATGGGCTCGTGCATTATCGGTGCGATAGAACCGGTCGAAAATCCGAGACTGATCCTCTTGCGCAATCCCAATCCCGTGATCGGTCACGGACAGCCGTGCGTGAGTCTGCTCAATCGTCAACGCAATGTCGACGACGCCACCGGGGCGAGAGTATTTCACTGCGTTGTCGAGAAGATTCAGGAATAATTCGCGCAGACGCAGTTCATCTCCCAATACCGCTCCCGGAGCAGTAGCACGTAGCACAACCTGGATGTCCCGTTCCTGCCCCAAGAGCGAGGCTTGCCGGTGAAGATCCTCGATAAGCGCGTCTAGCGGGACCGGCAAATGTTCCATTTTCACCTCACCCATATCGGCCCGAGACAGAAACAGCAACTCATCCACAATGCGCGTCATCCGGTCGATTTCTTCGAGATTGCTCTCCAGGACGATTTTGTAGTCGTCGGTTTCGCGTGGGCGCCGGAGCGCAAGCTCGGTTTCCCCTTTCATGACCGTCAAGGGCGTGCGCAATTCGTGCGAGGCATCGCTGCTGAACTGGCCGATCTGCCGAAAGGACGTTTCGAGCCGATCGATCATATTATTAAACGTGTTCGTCAGGCGACCGATTTCGTCGGCTGAAGCTGGAGCTGTGAGCCGTTGCGTAAGATCGCCTCCGGCAATGCGTTGGGCTGCCAGCGTGATCGCATCGACTGGACGCAGGGCTCGGCCGGCCATGAACCAGCCGCCGGCGAGCGACACGACCAGCGCGATGGGGATACTGACCAGCAGCACGAGCAGG
>SWDH01000031.1:17328-28754 GCA_005116945.1 Nitrospira sp. | reverse complement strand
GAGCATATTCCTTCAAGGTGAGATCGATCCGCTGGCCGCCTCTGGTCACTTCGCGCGTCGCGGGGTTCAACGCCAGATCGTCGATCTGGAGCACGCCAGGACTTTCAGTGGAGCCACGCCGAAGCAGCGCGCGAATGCGGGCAAGCAGTTCGTCGATCGCGAAAGGCTTGGTAAGATAATCGTCCGCGCCCGCATCGAGGCCCTTGACACGCTGATCCACTTGCGATTGGGCGGTCAAGATCAGAATGGGGGTTTGAATCCTGGCCTGGCGGACGCCCTTGAGAATTTCCAACCCGGACAATGACGGCAGCATCAAGTCGACAATTAGCAAATCGTAGTTGGTATGGAGTGCCATCTCAAGGCCCTTCGCGCCGTCTTCGCAGAGGTCAACGGCATAGCTCTCCTCTTCAAGCGCGCGCCTGATGAAGCAGCCGACCTTGGTTTCGTCTTCAATGACTAGAATGCGCATGGCAGTCTGCTGAAAAAGCCCCCCAGCTTCGTTCTCAGTCGCTCAGACTCCTCACGTACCCAACCACGTACGCTCCGGGGTCTTCGCTCCCTGCGGCCTCGCTGGACGGCTTTTTGATCAGCCTGCAGGGTTGTCATCGCAGCCTATCACTCGGATTGAAAAGTTGACGAGAAGGATTATACCAAACCTGTGCCGATCAATCTTGCAGAGAAAATCCTACTGGCTTGAATCCATAGCCGCATGAGGTGATGAGGCGACCGAATGTTGACACAGGGAACGCAGCTCCTTCCACTCTTCGAGAGAAAAAAGCTTCACGGGATGTGGCGGCGGTGCAACAGCCAGTGCCGTCAACTTTTCGATACGGTCGCTGGTGTCGGGATGGGTAGAGAGATAGGATGAGGCAGCGTCGTCATGAGGATGCTGCGCCTGCATGATTTGGTAGAAAGCAACCATCTCCGCCGGGTCGATACCGACGGCCTGAAGCAATCGGAGTCCCTCGCGATCGGCTTCACCTTCATGAAGACGACTGTAGCGCAGCACCCCCAACACACGCGCACCTTCAATTCCATAGGCTACCCCTCCCGTGAAATCTCCAGTGGCAGCGGCGATCAGGAGACTCGTCGAGGCCTGCTCGATCAGAGAGCGAGTCGAGTGTTGTTTATAGATATGTTGGAGTTCGTGGGCAAGCACGCTCGCGAACTGCTCCGGCGTTTCGGTAGCTTCCAAGAGGCCGCGGAATACCACCACTTGTCCCCCTGGCAACGCAAACGCATTGACGGTGGGCCGATTCACAACAGTCAGTCGAATGCGATAGGGGGAGTCGGGTACGGCCCGAGATAATCGGGCCACAATGCTTTCAAGGGCAGCAAGACGGGTCTGGTCGACACAGCGTTTTTCCGAAGGAGCGATTTGTTCGAGCACAGACATACCGAGTTGCTCTTCCCAGGAAACGGGAATATGAGGCGCCACCAATTTGGCTAACCCCGGAATGCCCCACATATAAAATCCGCCCATCATACCCAACAGGACCATCCCAGCTAGGATCGTCAATCGTAACCGCAAAGGCCGCTGCCGAGGGTTATGGAAAGGGGTGGCGCTCGATCCGGAAATCTGTTGAATGGCAGCAAGAAAGGTTGAATCTTGGAGAATCACCGTCTGCGGCAGAGGGGCGCCATATTCGAGACGAATCTGTTCACCCTCATAGGCACCGTGCGTTTGCACAATCTCGCTATAGGGCCAGCGGATGGTGTGACCATCTGCCTTTACGATGTGCAGAGCGGCCGTGGTGAGCTGAATCGAAACGGGATGTCGCGTTGCGCTTCGACCGTCGAGGTAAAACCCCTGCCAGAGTGACGGCATGGCAGGTTAGCCCAGGTCGAATCCGGTGTCGAGGAAACCGTCTAATCCTTCGCCGATCGGCGGGGCTCCGTCGTACGCCTGAACGATTTCATCGAAATTGTCGATGCCGACGAGTTCTAGCTGATCCGTAATAAATCGAATGTTCCGAATGGTGATCCAAGGCCAGGCGAACCCAAGGGTGCACAACATGAGAAGCAGATTCCCGAGCTTCAGCTTGAGGTATGGCCAGGTGGTGATGGGCAGCTGAAATCGTGCGGAGCCGATCGACGTCTGCTCCCAAAAGAAACGCTGCTCGATCACCGAATACGGTAACCAAAGAAGACGAGAAACCAGCGCGCCGATCATCAGGCTGGCGATCGCCCCAAATACAAAGGAGCCCATCGCTTCAGGATCTTCGATATTCTGCCCTGGGAGATCGACGAAGGAATAGAGCCCCAGGCCTACAACGCCGGCGACGGCAACGGCAAGAAGATACATCCTTAAAAACGGACGGGACAGCGCCACTCCATCACCTGAAAATTTGAAGGGCTCGCTTCCAAAGTAACTGTGTGTGGTAAGAAAGGCATGCTTCTTGGTCGAGAAATACGGGTAGTAGAGCCCGAGTGTCACCGCTGTGAGGAAGTAGCCGGACAACCACAATTTGATGAAGTCCAGCGTTTTGCCTCGGAAAGAAAAGCGAATGCCGCGCCAGGCAGTCCGGCTCAGCCGATAGCGTCGCGCACCAGTGATGGCAACAGGAATGAAGAGGATCAACAACAACGACGCAGCGACTTTTAGCGTGACCTGTATCGCTGTACTCCCTTCGAGAAACTGGCCGGCATTACCCATGAGAAAATAAGGAATTCCGAAGACCAGACTGGCTTTGATGGTGCCATTCAATAGCTCGCGAGCGCTTCCATGATATGAAAATCGGTCGCCTGCGAATTCTGTTTGGCTAAATAAGAATGCTCGAACACGAACCTTAGCCCAGTAATAGTAGATGCCGAGTGTGACAAGCGTGAGCAGTGTGTTGATCAGATGAATGCCGAATAGTGTTCCACCGGCCCCATGAAACACGGTCTTCCGGGACACTGCGCCCAACGGCTGAGCATTCTCCGCCGATACCACCTCCTGCTCGACCAATTGAAGGCCTGGATCAGGAACCTCAGAGGCGGCGTGGAATGAGACGTTGTTGTCCGGTATCGCAGTCGGCATCGCAACGACGACAAACAGGGCTCCACAATAGGTGCACGATGCCTTCATCCCCGATCTAAGGGCATCAATATCCCGCACCCGATGGGATGTGGAGCAACGTGCGCATGACAGTCTGACTGATGTGTCCAGAGCCAGAGCAGTGTTCACAGCCCGTCCCTTTCTTCTGCAAGCACGCCTATGTGCATGATTCTGTCTGTATGACGGAAACCCGCATCGTCTTCTTTCCTGCGCACGGCGTCATCGTCGAGGCTCAGCAAAATTTCCGCTCCCTCTATTTCGTGACGGACTCTTCGACTGTTGGCTAATTGGGTGGCGAGATTGGAGACGGCACGGCGGATGGTGATGCACTCGATTCAGAAGATCCATCGCTCTCTAAGAATCCAGCGTCCCAGGACAGATACCCGAGTATGCCGAGTGCGAGTGCGGTGGCCACGATAATGAAGAGACGTGAACGGACCATCCCCATGAGCTGTGTTGCTCCGCCCTGCGTGGGCTTCAGCTTTAACCGTGATGGATGTGTCCGCCGGGGAGTGCCTGCTACCATCTCTCTGACTAGAACCAGATTGGCGTTACAAGAGCCACAAGAGACCTGCTTCCACCTGATCGAAGAGGGCTGTGAGAGCATGTCATGGGTATTGGCACAGAGGGGACAGGCGATAGTCATGATGGCCGGGATCTCCCCTCCAAAAAGCTGGTGACCCACTCCTACTCGACAGATACATCAGTCCGAACGCAGGAACCACTCAACCATAGCGCAAAATACCAGGAGCGCAACTCGGGCCAACCGACTCAGAGGGTCGAGCCTGATCATAAAGAAATCAAACGGTTGAAGATCGATGCTATGTGGGTGGGAAACGGGTGACCGTGACCGGCTCATAGGTCAAGGCCGGTCCCTGAGGGGTTCGCCGGGCCACCGTGTGCTTGAGCCACTGGCCATCGTCCCGCTTGGGGAAGTCCGACCGGTAATGGGCTCCGCGGCTTTCCTGTCTGGCGAGGGCACCGACCACGATAGTCTCCGCCACATCGAGAAGAGACTGGAGCTCGAAAGCTTGCACAAGATCAGAATTAAACACCCGCCCCTTGTCCTGCACCATGACGGAAGCCGCCCGATGCTTCAGTGCCGTGAGTGCCGTGAGCGCAGCGGACATGGATTCGTGCGTCCGAACGAGGCCAAGATTGAGGCTCATCAACTGGCCGAGTTCTTCACGAATCTGCCAGGCTCGGACCGGTTCATCCTGTGCCAACAACCGCTGAACACGACGCTGCTCGATCGCAAGCTGGTCTGTTTCGAAAGCCTGTCGTTCGATGGTTCGAACATACTCTCCGGCTCGAACTCCGGCGCGACGACCAAATACAATGGTTTCAAGGAGGGAGTTTCCTCCAAGCCGATTGGCCCCGTGCACACTGACGCAGGCGCATTCACCCGCTGCATAGAGGCCGGCAATGCTGGTTTCAGTCCACTGATTGGTCCGGACACCGCCCATCTGATAGTGCGCGCCAGGGCGAACAGGAATGGGTGTTTCGATAGGGTCGAGGCCGGCGAACTCAATTGCGAGTTCTCTGATCTGAGGCAGCCGTTCGAGAATGCGCTGACGGCCAAGATGTCGTAAGTCCAACAACACACACCCGTCAACCCCGCGGCCTTCGACGATCTCTTGCCCGATGGCTAATGAGACCGTGGAGCGTGTGGCCAGTTCCATCTGTTGTGGGGCATAGGTCTTCATAAACCGTTCGCCCAGCGTATTCAGGAGGTACCCTCCTTCTCCGCGGGCGCCTTCGGTGATGAGAATACCTGTGCCCTTGAGCGTCGTGGGATGGAACTGGACGAATTCCATGTCCGCGAGTGGAGCACCCGCGCGATAGGCGAGCGCCATGCCATCACCGGTGTTGATCACCGCATTCGTGCTCGTCAGGAAGACACGCCCGCTGCCTCCCGTGGCCAAGATGACGGCTTTCGCCCCAATTGCGTGCAACCCTCCACGGATGAGATCCCACGCCACGACGCCCCGGCAGGCGCCGTCCTCCATGATCAACGCCGTGACATACCACTCTTCGTACACAGTGATCCGCCGTTTGAGTAGCTGTTCGTACATGGCGTGAAGGATGGCGTGGCCAGTACGATCGGCGGCATAACAGGTTCGAGGGAAACCTGCTCCACCAAACGGACGTTGGGCGATCCGCCCCTGATCATCGCGACTAAAGATGACTCCCAACCGTTCTAATTCATGGATGTCCTCGGGAGCTTCGCGGCACATGGCCTCGATGGCATCCTGATCACCGAGATAGAGCCCACCCTTTGTGGTGTCGAAGGCATGGGCTTCCCAGGAATCGTTCTCTCCCAGTGCCGCATTAATCCCCCCCTGCGCAGCGACAGAGTGGCTGCGTACTGGGTGGACCTTGGATATCACGGCGACATCCAGATCCGACGGTGCGGCAACCGCAGCCCGCATCCCCGCTAGACCGGCTCCAACGATCAGAATGTCGTGTAGTTTCATGGCCTGCATATCCAAATCCGTGAGACGTGAAACGTCAAAGGTGAAAGGTTTCGGACGATCCTACGGTTCACCTTTCACATCATACATTTTACGTCTTTGACGTTCGCACTCATACGTGACTCAGGGTTCAAAGGCAAGTCCATGAGCGCTCGCACGACTCTTGGAGTCCAGGTGGTCAGCGTGGTATTCTTGTGCCCTCAAGTGCGTCAGTCGATCTACTGAGGCTCTCAAGCAATACGATATATCCAAAGGACAACACGAACGCCATGGCCACACCGGACTTTCTGAGCCCGACCGACACATTTATCCATCGCCATATCGGCCCTACCGACGCTGAGGCTCACGACATGCTGGCCACGCTCGGCATGCAATCGCTGGAAGAGCTGAGCAAGGCCACGGTCCCCGCCGACATTCGTATGCGGAAGGAATTAGATCTGCCCCTTCATCGCAGCGAACAAGCCGTGCTGGAAGAAATTCGCTCCATCGCCTCAGAAAACCTGGTTTACCGTTCATTGATTGGCATGGGCTATTATGACTGCCTGACACCCGGTGTGATTCAGCGCAATATTTTTGAAAACCCGTCCTGGTACACCCAGTACACCCCCTACCAGGCTGAGATCGCCCAGGGCCGCTTGGAAGCCCTCGTGAATTTCCAAACCGTCGTCACCGACCTCACCGGCTTGCCTCTAGCCAATGCCTCACTCCTGGATGAAGCGACGGCGGCCGCAGAGGCCATGGCTATGTGCCTCGCCTTTTCTCGTTCGTCGGACCATGAACGAACAGAATTCTTCGCCTCGCAAGACTGTCATCCCCAGACTATTGCCGTGATGCACACACGAGCTGAACCGCTCGGCATGACCCTGCGCACAGGCCGCGCAGACACCCTCGACTTTTCTAATCCCCAACTGGCCGGCATTCTGCTCCAGTATCCGGCCACCGACGGCTCTGTCGGAGATTTCGGCGCGCTGGTAACTCAGGCCCACGCAGCCGGAGTTCTGGTGGTGGTCGCCACCGATCTGTTAGCCTTGACTCTTTTACGCGCACCGGGAGAGTTCGGGGCCGATATCGCCGTGGGCTCCAGCCAGCGATTTGGTGTTCCACTTGGATTTGGTGGCCCTCACGCGGCATTTCTTGCCACCGCTGAGACATTCAAACGGCAGATGCCTGGACGCATCGTCGGAGTATCCAAGGATGTCACAGGCAAGCCTGCCTACCGGCTTTCTCTGCAAACCCGCGAACAACACATCAGACGTGAAAAGGCGACAAGCAACATTTGTACGGCGCAAGTGCTCTTGGCCATTATGGCAAGCATGTACGCGGTCTACCATGGACCGGAGGGTCTGCGGAGGATTGCTGAGCGCGTGCATGGCTTAGCCGTGGTGCTGGCAACGGGATTACGGCAGCTCGGGTTCGAGATCGCAACAGACACCTACTTCGATACGATTCGAATTCGCCTCACGAAGATGCAGCTTGAATCCATCCTGATCAGGGCCAACAAATCCAGCATCAATCTTCGCCGATATGAGGATCACGCGATCGGGATTACGCTGGATGAAGTCAGCACGGTAGATGAAGTCCGCCGCTTGATGGAAATTTTCAGTGGCCAGGATCGGTTACCTTTTGACGTGCAGGCCTTGAGCCACAGCGCCCACACAGGTTTCCCGGCAAACCTCACCCGGACCAGCGCGTACCTGACCCACGAGGTGTTCAATCGCTATCATTCGGAACATGAGATGCTGCGATATATCCACCGCCTTGAGGCGAAAGATCTATCGCTCGTCCATTCGATGATCCCGTTGGGATCCTGCACCATGAAGCTGAACGCGACCTCCGAGATGTTGCCCGTCACCTGGCCGGAGTTCTCGCGGCTTCATCCGTTTGCACCGGTCGAACAAACCAATGGGTATCGAAAGTTGTTCCATCAGCTGGAGACATGGCTGGCCGAGATCACCGGACTCGCTGCCGTGACCTTGCAACCGAACGCCGGCTCACAGGGCGAATATACGGGGTTGATGGTGATCCGAGCGTTCCACAAAAGCCAAGGGGAAGCACATCGAGATGTCTGCTTAATTCCCTTGTCCGCGCACGGCACAAACCCGGCCACCGCATCGATGGTTGGGATGACAGTGGTGACCGTCGCCTGCGATAAACAGGGCAATGTCGATGTTGCAGATCTTGAAGCCAAGGCCGCTCAGCATCGCGATCGACTGGCGGCGCTCATGTTGACCTACCCCTCAACCCACGGGGTCTTCGAAGCAGACGTGCGGCGCATCTGCCAGATCATCCATACGCACGGCGGGCAAGTCTATATGGATGGCGCGAACCTGAATGCCCAAGTGGGACTCTGTCGCCCTGGGGACATCGGCGCGGACATCTGCCACCTGAATCTACACAAGACCTTCTGCATCCCCCATGGCGGCGGGGGGCCAGGAATGGGGCCGGTCGTAGCGGCGCGGCATCTTGCCCCGTTTCTTCCAAGCCATTCCGTCATGCAATTGGGCGGACAGGCCTCCATCGGATCAGTGTCGGCAGCGCCGTACGGCAGCCCCAGCATCGTCACGATTTCCTGGGTCTATATCGCCCTGATGGGGCGCGACGGCTTAACACAGGCGACGCAGGTGGCAATCCTGAGCGCTAACTATATGGCCAAGCGGTTGGAGAAGTACTATCCTATTCTCTACACAGGAACGTCCGGGTTCGTGGCACACGAGTTTATTCTCGATCTTCGTCCGTTCAAGGAGACGGCAGGAGTTGAAGCCATGGATGTGGCGAAGCGCTTGATGGATTACGGGTTTCATGCGCCGACGGTTTCGTTTCCCGTTCCTGGGACACTCATGATCGAACCGACGGAAAGCGAAACGAGGGAAGAGTTAGACCGGTACTGCGAGGCGCTGATCTCGATTCATGGAGAGATACAAGAGATCGTCGAGGGCCGCCAGCCGCGCACGAACAATCTACTGAAGAATGCTCCCCACGCGGCACAGGTGGTGACAGCCACCGAATGGAATCGACCCTACAGCCGGGAACAGGCTGCCTTCCCAGCTCCTTGGGTACGCCACCATAAATTCTGGCCCAACGTGAGCCGTATCGACGAGGCCTTTGGGGATCGGAATCTCGTCTGCACGTGCCCCCCGACCGACACCTACTAGATCGGCTGCTGAAAAAGGCTCTCAACGTCGTTCTCGTCTCGCAACCATCCTCAACGTACCCCAGAGGGTACGCCTCCGGTGTCTGCTCCGCCTGCGGCCTAGTTGCGAAACCTTTTTGAGCAGCCTCGCGGAAATCACCCATCTACATAATCCTGCACCTCAGCATACCCACTTATCCTCTCCCGCCCTACCAGACGACGCAGGATTCCCGCAAGTTCATTGATCTGTTGAAAAGAAATCAGACGGTCGTACTCAGCTCATAGTGTTAATGGGCACACGGGGAGAGGGAAATGAAAGAATATTCGTTAGGTAGGTACAGGAGTGATACTATCGATTCATAATATTTTTGGCGAGTGAGTAAAGACAATGGCACCTAAGGCACAACTCTGCAATGGCTAGAGTCATTTGGGGATTTGCCATCGCACCACTCATGGTGCCATTATTTTTCTTATTGCATGCGGCGCTGGCTGTCGAGAAGCCCCGACTTCAGGATTTAGCTGAGAACGCGTTGGGTTTTCTAGTGCTCGTTGGCCCTTATTCGTATTTAGTCGCATTCATGTTCGGCGTTCCGGTTTATTTGTTCATGAGATTAAAGAACTGGGTGTCCTTACCTGCTTTCTTGATTAGCGGAGGTTTTCTCGGAACTCTTACTGTGCTGATCCTTCTTCCAGGCGAGCGAGCACGCGTACTAGATGGACTAATTTCAGGTGCTTTGTCTGCGACATGTTTTTGGTATATCGCAGTGCGCGAGAGAACGGCTTAAAGGTGACAAAGGCTCAGAAATTAGAGGACGGAGGTATTTTCTTGTATGCTGGCGTGGAGCGTTAGAATTTTGATGCTATGAGCTAACCCCGA
This sequence comes from Nitrospira sp., assembly GCA_005116945.1. Lineage (GTDB taxonomy): Bacteria > Nitrospirota > Nitrospiria > Nitrospirales > Nitrospiraceae > Palsa-1315. The sequence goes on along the minus strand of SWDH01000031.1, from coordinate 19,233 downwards.
ATGAGGACAGGGTTCTGGGTTTTGAACGGCTTGGTATGGCACCCGAGACGTACAAGAACTTCGATGGTTCGTCCAAGTAGTACAACAGAATATATTTACGCAGGATGCTCAAAAAGGCCGTTCAGCAAGGCCGCAGCGAGTGAGGACCGTAGGCGTACCCTCTGGGGTACGTTGAGGATCTGAACGATGCGAGAACGATGCTGGCGGGCTTTTTCAGCATCATGTTACAACGCCCCTTCGGGGATTTGATCCAACTTATAAAAATCTACAGGATCCGAATGACGCTGAGTCGCTTGAGTCGGTTCACTGCCTTTCGTAAAGAGTTCGACGGTACTCGCCTGCCCGTCCTGCTCAGCCTCAAGGAGACCCGTCGACGGATCGACCTTGACGAAGGTGACGCCTTCCGGAATGGTGAAGGCCACGATCGGAAGCGGCTTGAGCGCGGCCTGCATGAAATTGATCCAGATAGGCAGCGCGGCATGCGCCCCCGATTCCGTTTCGCCGAGTGACCGTCGATCGTCAAATCCAACATAGATGCCTGCAACCAAGTTCGGCGCACCGCCGATAAACCAGGCATTGATAAACTCGTCTGTGGTTCCGGTTTTCCCTGCAATCGGCCGCCCGATCCCTTTTGCCGCCTGCGCGGTGCCCTTTTGAACCACGTCTTCCATCATGTTGGTGATCAAGTACGCCGTTTCTTTGGAGATGACTGGAATGGCTTGCGATTCCACCTGTTCAAGCACCTGTCCCATGTTGTCCTTCACGGACAGGATCCCATGGGGTTCTGTACGATTCCCCTGGTTCAGAAACACACTGTACACGGAGGTCAGTTCCATCAGCCCGACGGACGAGGAGCCCAACCCCAAGGACAGATCTGCCGCCAGTGGACTGGTGATCCCAACCGCTTTCGCGAATTCGATGACACTCTTGACGCCGACCTTGTCCAGCAGCCGAACCGTCGCGAGATTGTGCGAATGGGCCAGCGCGTCCCGCAAACTCACCATGCCATGGATCTTTCTTCCATAGTTCTCCGGCTTCCACGTTTTCTCATCTTGTTCCTGCGTATAGACGACCGGCGCATCGAGGATCACCGACCCAGGACTCATCCCCTGATTCATCGCCGTCGCGTAGATGATCGGTTTGAACGCGGATCCGGGCTGACGATGCGCCTGCACGGCCCGATTGTATTCACTGCGACCGAAATCATAGCCGCCCACCATGGCTCGAATCGCGCCTTTGGCTGGATCCAGCGCAATGAACCCTCCCTCAATCAGAGGAGTCTGTTCCATTTGCACATGGACCATGTCACGATCCAGTTTCTTCACCATGACCTCAATGACATCACCGGGCTTGAGTATGTGCTTAAGATTCTCATTGACGACGACATCTTTCACCAAATCCGGCCCAGTCAGACGGCGTTTCGCCCATGCCATATCGTCAAACGCAAGTTTGGTCACCATCGAGCCAACCTGCACCAGAAAATGGTCCTTCCCCACTCTGGTGACGAACCCTTCGCGATAATCCCCCACCTTCAGAATCAGATCCCGCTCTGCGACAACTGGTAACGGGGCCGGCGCAGTCACATCGACCGTTCGAAGCGGACCACGCCACCCTTGGCGCTTGTCCAGCTCACGAAGACCCGCCGCGAAAGCCGCTTCAGCAGCTTTTTGCATCTCCATGTTCAAGGTCGTATAGACCTTGAGCCCACCCTTATACACCGTCTCTTCACCATACTTCGCGACGAGCAACTGTCGGATATATTCCACAAAGTAGGGCGCAGCCTGTTCAACACCCGGACGACGGAAATTGAGGATTTCCGCCGCAGCCTGTTCGCGTTCTGTCGCGGTGAGGAACTTCGCCTCTTCCATGCGCGCCAGGACATGCTCCTGTCGTTTTTTTGCGCGA
>SWDH01000031.1:1772-17318 GCA_005116945.1 Nitrospira sp. | reverse complement strand
AGAATTTGCTCTTTCGTCAGAACTAATTCCATTTTATAGGCCAGAATGAGCTCACGAACTTTGCGGTCGAAAGTCCGTTCGGACGACAGGAACAACGATCGCGCCAATTGCTGGGTAATCGTGCTGGCTCCTTCAACCTTGCTCCCTCGACGCACATTCGTCCAAGCAGCACGGAGCATGCCGATGTAGTCGAGGCCGGGATGCTCGAAGAACCGGACATCTTCAACCGCGATGACTGCGCGCCGCAACCGTTCGGGAATGTTTGCCACGGTGGTCAACGTGCGGCGCTCGATGAAAAATTGACCGATGAGCTTCTGATCAGCCGAATAGACCTGGGTCACCAAGCTTGGCTGATACGTCCCCAACTGATCCAACGCAGGAAGGTCTTTTGAAAAATGCCATAGCAACCCACCCGCTGTCAGCCCGCCGATCAAGGCGATCCCACCCAGGCTCAGCAGCACGATCTGCCACCAACGCCATGGACGACGAGGTGGCGGTTGACGAGGCGTATCAGAGAGTTGTATCGGTCGATCGATCATGGTCGTGGGAAAGTGCCCCCACAGGGGGCTGCCGTATCGGTAGGGCTAGTGAGAGTCACCTTACCCTGGACCGCCTCAAAACTCAAGCAAAGCCCTGATCGCATGGTCAAGCAGCTGTCCATCCAACTCTGGCCCCAAACCCTCAAGTCTCTTTCCTGTGAACCGATAAAGCTCTGGGTCCTTCGTAGGCCTCCTGCTGCGGCGCGAGACCTCCTATCGTCGATGGAAAAAGGCCTCCCTCACACCTGCTCAATGTGCAGCTGTGAGTAGGCGCAGCCCCCCATATAATACGTGAGACTTTGTAGACATGGAACGCGCCCCTATTCCTGAGCATGAAGCCGCCCGCCTCGCCGAGCTGGAACAATACGAGATCCTCGACACACCCCCTGAAGAAGCCTTCGATGGACTCACCCGCCTCGCCGCACAGATCTGTGGCACACCCATCGCGTTGGTTAGTTTGATCGATACCCATCGGCAATGGTTCAAAGCAAAGGTAGGAATCGACGCACCGGAGACACCTCGCGACATCGCCTTTTGCGCCCATGCTATTCACCAATCCGACCTCCTGATTGTGCCGGATACCACTCAAGATCCACGGTTTGTTGACAATCCGTTGGTCACAAAGGACCCGAATATTCGATTCTATGCCGGCATGCCGCTTATCACCCCAACAGGCCATGCCATGGGTACCCTCTGCGTTATCGATCGGATGCCCAAGCAACTGACCTCTGACCAGATGACCGCCCTCAGGATATTGGGACAGCAGGTCGTCAGCCAGCTTGAGCTCCGCCGGCGGACGATCGCACTCGAACACACCGTGGCGCATCAGCAGAAAATTGAACGGTCGAAAGCCGGACTCCTCCGCGCGATCGACTATAGCCTGGAAGGCGTGGCACTCTTGAACAAGGACGGCTGCTACACCTACATGAATCCAGCCCACGCGGAGGTCTATGGCTACACCGTCGAGGAGTTGATTGAACAATCATGGCAGACGCTGTACGCCCCCGAGTGGGCGGACAAGATCAACCGGCTCTATTTTCCCGTACTGTTGGCCCAAGGCCATTGGCACGGAGAGGTCATAGGACGAACGAAATCAGGGCGCGAGATCTCTGTGGAAATCTCGCTGGCCTTGCTCCAGGACCAGAGCGACCCAGCCCAGTGGGTCATCTGTACCTGCCGAGATGTGAGCGCGCGAGTCGCCACGGAGCGCTTACTCAAATCCAAGCAAGACCATCTAACCGACGCACAAACCCTCGCCCATATCGGCAGTTGGGACTGGGATATGATCACAGGGGCTGAGACCTGGTCTGACGAACAATATCGCATCTTCGGATACGCCCCCCAGGCCATCACCCCCACACATGACACTTTTCGAGAAGCCCTCCACCCCGACGACCGCGCCCCAGTCTTTCAAGCCATCGAGGCGACTGTGGCACACGATCTGCCTTATAACATTGAATGCCGAATCTTCCGTCCAAGCGGAGAAGAGCGGATCATTCACTGCCGAGGGGCAGTCATACACGATACCCTGAAGAAGCCCTTTCGCATGACAGGAATCGTCCAAGACATTACCGAGAGTAAGCAGGCGGCGATGAAATTGGAGGCGGTCAGTCATCGGCTCCAAATCGCCACGGAATCAGCAGGGATCGGCATCTGGGAGTATGAGGTTCAAGAGAATCGTCTCGTCTGGGACGCTCGGATGCTTGCGCTGTATGACTATGAGTTGGAGAGGTTTCCGGGAGCCTATGAAGCCTGGAGTCAACGGCTCCACCCTGAAGATAAACCCCAGGCTGAACGAGCGCTTCAAGAAGCCATCGAAGGACGTCGCCAATTCGATACGGAATTCCGGCTCATCCTTCCGAATGGTTCTTTCCGACATATCAAGGCCCACGCCCAAGTTTTAAAAACCGACGATGGCGTCCCGACTCGAATGATCGGTGTGAACTACGACATCACGGATCGCAAGCAGGCCGAGGAGGACCGGCAAGAGCAGGCACTCCGACTACGCGCCATTGTGGACTATGCCGTCGACGGCATCATCACGATCAACGAGCGTGGTCTCATTGAATCTTTCAATCCTGCAGCAGAACGGCTCTTCGGCTACACGGCCGCCGAGGCAATCGACCAGCCGGTGACGCGCCTGATGCCGGCGGCGTTGTCCCTCGATCACGACCGAGACAAGGCCAAGAGCATCAGCTTCAGACAAGAAATTGTTGGCCACCGCAACGATGGCTCTCTATTCCCGCTCGAGTTGGGCCTCAGTGACACTCACCTCGGCAGACGCCGGATCTTCACCGGCATCGTCCACGATATGACTAGCGAGAAGAATCGAACTATGGAGCTCGTGGACACATTCACGGCCATCGACAGAGTGTTGGCCACTGTCGAGTTTGCCCTCGACGGTACGATCCTCACCGCCAACGACAATTTCCTGCAGCTCATGGGCTATCGCCTGGGGGACCTCCGAGGGCAGCACCATCGGCTGCTCTGTCAGCCGGCCTATGCCGCGAGCCCGGAATATCAGGCCTTCTGGGCCAAGCTCAATCGGGGCGAGTTCGATGCCGGCGTCTATCAACGGATCGACAAGCATGGCAACATCGTCTGGATTCAATCCTCCTACAACCCGATCTTCGATGCCAACGGCATCCCCTACAAGATCGTCAAATTCGCCACCGACATCACGGATCGCAAGCAGGCCGAGTTTCGACTGCAACAGGCCACGCAGGAATTGGCCTCGCAAAATATCAAGTTGATGGAAGCGCATCAGTCCGCGACCGCAGCCACACGGGCGAAGAGTCAATTTCTGGCCACGATGAGCCATGAGATCCGTACCCCGATGAATGCGATCATCGGCATGGCCGACCTGCTCCAGGAAACGCCGCTCTCGGAGAACCAGCATGACTACGTCGACCGATTCAGCCGCGCGGCCACAGGCCTCATGGAATTGCTCAACAGTATCCTGGACATTTCCAAGATCGAGGCTGGCCAATTCAAGCTGGAATCGGTCCCCTTCGATCTCCCCGATCTCGTCGACAAGATCGGGGAGTTGATGGCGATCCGAGCCGGCGCGAAAAAACTTGAACTGGTGACCTATGTCCACCCGGATGTCCCAGCCAACGTGACAGGCGATCCGACACGCCTCCGTCAGGTATTCGTCAACCTGGTGGGCAATGCCATCAAATTCACGGATCAGGGCGAGGTGGTTCTGAGGATCGAGCCAACCCAGGCCACCCCAGGCGAAGTGACCCTACGTATTGAGCCGGGGCAGGCGGATTCCAACTCGCTCCGCTGTTCGGTCTCCGACACGGGCATCGGGATCCCCACGGATATGCTCCACGGTATTTTCGAAGACTTCACCCAGGGGGACTCCACGACAACCCGCAAATACGGCGGCACGGGCCTCGGCTTGAGCATCAGCAAACAGCTGGTGGAACTCATGGGGGGTGAACTCCACGTCGAGAGCACCCCCGGCTGCGGCAGCACATTTTCCTTCGTCATACGTTTGGCCGCCGCCCCAGTCCCCACCTTGGCACCAGAGAAGACTCCTTCCCTCGCCATTGCGGGCTGCCGTATTCTCATCGTGGACGACAACGACACAAACCGTTTGATCGTCCGTGAACACCTCCAGCGTTTCGGCGCCCTGCTCGTCGAAGCCTCCGATGGCGTCGCAGCCTTGGCTGCACTACAGAAAGCCCGGGACCAGGGTGAGCCCTTCTCCCTTGCGATCTTGGATTACCATATGCCGAATATGAACGGACTGGAGCTGGCGGAAGCCATCCGTGTACTCCCCGATGACCGCACACTCCCCTTGCTCTTGACGACATCGGAAATGCGGGGAGTCACCGAGCAACGGGCGCACGCACTGGGCATCACCCACACCATCTGCAAACCGATCGGCCGCAAGCGGCTACTGGATTCGGTGGCCGCTGCGATGGGGCAAGTACCAGCCGAATCTGATCCAACAGAGCCGCCTCCCGTTGCCCCGGAGCCGTCCCTGCTCCCACCCCTCCGTATTCTGCTCGTGGAGGATCTGGAGGACAATCGCGACGTGGTGAGGCTGTTCTTAAAAAACACGCCCTACCAGCTCGACATGGCCGAAAACGGCGCCGTCGGCGTCGAGCGTTTTCAGGCGGGCAGCTACGATGTGGTGTTCATGGACACGCAGATGCCGGTCATGGACGGCCTTGAATCCACGGCAGCCATTCGTCGATGGGAGCAGGAGCAACAACGCCAGCCGACGCCGATCATCTCCCTCACCGCCAACGCCTTCCAGGATGAGATCGACAAAAGCTTGGCAGCCGGCTGCACGGCGCATCTGTCCAAGCCGATTAAGAAGAAAATCCTGCTCCAGGCGATTCTCGATCATGCCACGCCCATGAACGCGAAGGAGGCGGCATGACCATACAACCGATGCAGGCCCAGTTACTTCAAGACACCTGGCTATTGGAAATTGTGACAGGGATCACATCGCGGCCCCATTCAATGTCAACGTCGATGGCTCTGCAAGAATAGGGAGGGCACTATGTCTCGAACCATCCTCTGCGTCGAAGACGAAGAAGACACCGGAAATCTCATCCAGCTCACTCTTGAGCGCGAGGGATATGTGGTAGCCCGGGCACGGGATGGCCGCCAGGCTATCTGCCTCATTGAGACGATGATGCCTCCCGCGCTGATTCTCCTGGATCTTGTCGTCCCCTATGTCAATGGATTCGAATTGCTCGGCGCCCTCACTCGGAATCCAGATTGGCAACACGTGCCGATTATCATGCTCAGTGCTGACAACTATGAACCGGATATTCATCGAGCGCTGGCTGGAGGAGCCACGGCCTATGTCGTGAAGAATCCAGGACTGTACGAGTTGGTTCAGACCGTAAGGCAGTTGCTGTCTGGACCGGCTACTCAAGGATCGACGGAACCAAGGCCGAACCAGGCCTGTGTAGAAACGACCACTCCGGCCCCACGCAAACGGCACGCCTCGGTTCGCCGCCTCAACCGAAACAGGCCCAGAAGGAACAGGGCCGTATGACCCATTCAATGAGAACTGAGGTCAACCTCAACAAGAACCGAATAGACTCCCTGCATGTCACCCATTACTCAGTGTCAACCATCCGCATTATCGCCAACGCCCCACGAGGAGCCGCCTCATGAACGTCATACCTCCGACCGATCACGGATCTCCCCACGATACAGTGATCGTCCATGTCGAATCGGACTTTGAACCGCTCATGAGAAAATTTATGACGAACCGCAAGAACGAAGTCGTCACCATGCGCGACGCCCTGGCGCAACAGGATCTTGAGACGGTGCGAAAAGTGGCCCATGGCATGAAGGGCGTCGGCGGGAGTTATGGGTTCGATCGCATCACGACCATGGCCGCAACCATTGAACACACGGCCAAGACCGGGACCTCGGCAGGCCTGGCAGAGGAACTCGATCGGCTTGCTGTCTACTTAGAGCAGGTGCAAGTCGTATTCGACTAGAGACTCACCATTCATCCGATATCGTTGGGAGGACACATGGGCACAGCCATTGAACCGGTTACACACACCGTGCTGGTTATCGAAGATCACGAGGATACCGCGTGCCTGTTACGTTATGTCCTTGAACGAGCTGGCTTCGCCGTCATCCATGCCATCGACGGCGGAGATGCGCACCATCTGACGGCGACGACTCCACCCCCAGACTTGGTCTTGCTCGATATCTCCCTCCCTTCGCTGACTGGGCTGGAACTGCTGAGAATCATCAGGACGACGCCGGAATGGCAGTGGATTCCGGTGATACTGCTGACGGCCGATTCACGTTCCGAAACGATGACAGAAGCGGCCAATCTCGGAGCCACGGAATATATCCTGAAACCGTTTGCCCCGGAACGGGTCATGAAGTCCGTTCATCAGTTCTTGCCAAAATCGGACCTTCATCGGGGGTAAGCAGGCGCTGTTCTCGGTCTTGGCAGCGCAGGGCAAACCCCTATTCACTGGAATCAAGGAGTGGAAGCGTGGCACCGAGACAGACAACCGAAACGCCGACCATCTTCATGGTCGAAGATGAGGAAGATACCACCAGTTTACTCATTCTCTTGTTGGGGGCATACGGCTGCAAGATCGAGCATGCAACCGATGGACGCCAAGCCCAACACATGATCGACACCATCGCGCCCCCAAACCTGATATTGCTGGATATTATGCTCCCCCACCTAAGCGGCCTTGAGCTGCTCCCCTACATTCGCCAAAAGGCCGTATGGCACAACGTGCCGGTGATCATGCTTACTGCCGACTCCGACGAGCATACTGTCAAGCAGGCCTTGGCAGCTGGCGCAAACGACTACCTTGTCAAACCGTTTCACTCCCACACGCTCACTGCACGGATTAATCGCTTCCTGAAACCTCCCGCCTCGCACGGGAGCTTATGAGGGTCCAGAATGATCGCCTCCTCTACACTGATGGGCTCGCGTATACGTTCATCGAGGGCGATACCAGCCCCTCTTGAAGACCCACAGAACCAGATAGCCTGACCATACATCCCCTGAACATTCCGCTTGGAACCGGCGAACCGCCCACGCATCTTTCGAACCATCGCTTGTGCCGGATACATTGCTTCAGGTATACTGCTGTACGACGCCTGGGTTTCTGGGCGTCTTTTTTTTGGAGCATGCAGCAATATCTATGGACCAGACAGCCACAACGGAATCTCCCGTGATCACTCAACTCGAACCGAAAGAACGCCGAAGCGATATCCGAAATATCGCGATCATCGCCCACGTTGACCATGGCAAGACGACTCTGGTCGACGCCGTGCTGCGACAGACCCATGTCCATCGCAAGATCGACGATATGGGTGAACGGATCATGGATTCGATGGACCAGGAACGTGAGCGCGGGATCACCATCCGGGCCAAAAACGCCAGCGTCATCTACAAGGGCGTGAAGATCAATATCGTCGATACACCGGGGCACGCCGACTTCGGCGGTGAAGTTGAACGAACGCTGCGCATGGTGGACGGCGTCCTCATCTTGATCGACGCGAAAGAAGGCCCGATGCCGCAAACGACCTTCGTGTTGCGGAAGGCCTTAGCGCTGGGCCACAAGGCCATCGTGGTCATCAATAAGATCGACCGCCCTGACGCGGTCATCGATGACGTGGTGAACCGGACCTTCGACTTGTTTGTCCATCTCGGCGCCACGGACGAGCAGCTCGATTTCCCGATCGTCTACACGGCTGCGATCAAGGGTACGGCAACGCTCGATATCAATAAGCCCGGCACGGACATTACGCCGCTCCTCGACACCGTGTTGGAAAAAATCCCGGCGCCGGCCATCAACACCGATGCGCCGCTCCAGATCCTGGTCCTTTCCCTGATTCAGGACCTCTACAAAGGCAAGATGGGTGTGGGGAAGATTCAATCAGGATCGATCGCCCGCAGACAGAACGTGGTCGTCATCGGTAAAGATGGCGCACAGTTTGCTGGGAAAGTATCAGACCTCGCCGTCTACTCTGGCCTCGAACGGACGGATACGGAACAAGCTCAGGCAGGAGAAATTGTCGCAGTGGCCGGCCTGGACGAGGTGAGCATCGGCGATACGATTGCCGACGCAGAACATCCCGTCGCTCTCACCCGAGTCACGGGAGCGAAATGCACCTGGAATACCACATTCCCACCCGTGGCATCATGGGGCTCAAAAATCTCTTGGTCGCCAAGACTCGCGGGACCATTATCATGCACCATGTCTTCGTCGCATATGAACCGGCGGAGGAGCGCGACCTCGTGGTGGCAACACATGGGTCACTCGTGGCACACGAAGACGGCGTCAGCACCGGCTATGCCATCTTCATGACCCAAGAACGGGGCACCATGTTTATCGGCCCTGTCGTGGACGTCTATCGCGGAATGGTAGTCGGCGAGAACAGCCGGGACGAAGATATGGACGTCAACGTCTGCAAAGAGAAACACCTGTCGAATATGCGGGCATCGGGCACCGATGAAGCGCTGGTCCTCACACCGCCACGGGAAATGGGCTTGGAGTTCGCGCTCGAATATATCGGCCCTGATGAACTGGTTGAGGTCACACCGAAGAGTCTGCGTATCCGCAAGCGGCTTCTCAACCCGGATGACCGCCGCAAGGCCAGAAAATCCAGTAAATAGGCTCTCGCGCTACGATGAGGATTAAAAAGAAAACTCCCAAGCCTTCTTCCCGCCGTCCTCCGCTCTACTTTATCGGCTATCGGGGAGTCGCGCCGGGCACTGACGAGCTGAAGACCTGGTACGACAAGGAATACGGAGGACCGCTGACCATTCAACACGAAGCAGGCTCGGCGGAATCCTGGCAAGCGACTCACGGACCCTGGTCGGCCCATGTTGTGATGCCGCTGCCAATGAGCCACGTCGCCGATGTGATGAAACAGCTAGCGTGGGAACACGATGTGATGGGGGCCGTCGCGCCCTCTCTTGTCTCCCCGCGCGACACGCCGGACACCATACTCTTTGCCGCGCGACTGGCCAAAGGCCTCACGCTCCTCTCGCAAGGTACAGCCCATGACATCGTCACCAACCAGTACGTCAACCCTTCGGATTGGCAAGATCGCTCTCTCGCCCACTTCGTCTCCGCCGATCACATCCCCATCGCGCAGGGCGAGGATGAACAGAACCATCGGACGTGGTGTTATACGCTCGGCCTCAGTAAGTTCGGGGTCAATGAACTGGAAATATTTCTCTCCCCTGGCCTCCCGGACCAACCTGCGCGCGATCTGCTCAGAGGAACGGCAGACGAATTGACGAGAATCGGCCAGTCGCCAAAAGTCGGCAGCCGCCTCCGCCTCGAACTCCTGGGTCAGAACATTGAGATTACCAACCACCGCACCGCCGCACCAGCCGGACGCATGCTAAGTTTTCGAGAAATTCGTTTAGTATCATAGCCCGCCTACTTTATCAGCCACTTATGGATTGCCTAGACCTCTGCTGGGCCTTCAGGACTGTTGACAACGTTCCAAGTCACACGGTACAAAATTGTAGCTGACAGTATCAGAGGCCGGATTAAACCCAGTGAAGGAGGTTCAGAGATGAGCGACGTAGCACCAGAAATCAAGGTGGGCGATACCGCACCGGATTTTAACTTAAAAGACCAGGACCAAAAGGACGTGAAGCTGAGCGACTTTCGTGGCAAGAAGAATGTCGTGCTCTGCTTTTATCCGCTGGACTGGAGTCCTGTCTGTCAAGGCGAGAACAAGTGTTTGACCGACGACTTCCCCAAGTTCCAATCGGCCAACGCGGAACTGTTCGGCGTCAGCTGTGACAGCTTCTTCTCGCACAAAGCGTGGGCCGATTCCATGGACCTGAAGCATCGGCTGCTGTCGGACGTGCATCGGACCACGGCAAAGGGCTACGGCCTCTACTTTGAGCCGTTGAACTGCTCGAAGCGTGCGACCGTGATCGTCGACAAGAACGGCAAGGTCGCCTATGCGAAGGTGCAGGACATCAAGGTGGCGCGAGAGGACAAGGACATCCTCGCAGCTCTCGCAAGTCTCAGCTAATTTTTAGTTCTAAGCACTGGGTGCTGAGGGCCGAGCATCGGCTGACTCAGCACTCAGAACTTAGCACTCAGCACGTTCAATCATGCCTGGAATCGTTGAAGACGTCAGAGACGAAAATTACAAAGAGTTCACCGACGCGCCCGCGTCGATCATCGCCTATGGCCTCGCCACCTGCGAGCCCTGCATTGCGTACGACCCGATCCTGGTAGAGACCGCTGCCAAGTTTCCCAACGTGAAAGTCGGCAAGGCCAAGATGCACGTGCCTGGCCGATGCCGCGAGATTAAGAAGAGCCACACCTTCGAAACCTATCCCACGACGCATTTCTTTTCCAACGGCAAGCTGCTCCTCACCCGCGAAGGGGTGGTGGAGCCAGCCGAACTCGCCGCGCTGATTTCGGATCATCTCTTCAAGTAAATATTCTGCAGGTATGACGAGATGGGCGGGTGAGCCGATTGCAGTGCCCCTATGCGATGCCCGGCCACGTCGCTCTGAGCCACCCACAATTCGATGAAACTGGGATAGCAGACACGCCTACCGGCACTTGCCAGGAAGCAGAAGGCTATTTCATCGGGCGTGTCTTGGAACAATGCTCATGCTGAATCAGCCAGGTTGAACCTTCTTTGCGGAGGAGCGTGGTGCATTGCCCGGAGTCCTGCCCTTCAAGTTCGCCTTTCCTGACGGCTTGAAACACATAGTCGTAGGTCGCCCACGCCGTTGGGCCAGGAATTCTGACACGCAGGTTCGACACGACGTTGATGAAACGCAGCATGTTTCCCTTATTCAGTTCAGACTCATAGTCTGAAAACCACTTCTCGATGGACTCACGAGTTTCGGTCTCGCCATCCTGAATACCGATATAGTCTTTGGTATACAGTTTCAGCACGGCTTGCTTGTCTCTGATTTCAGAGTAGGTCGCGGATGCCATGGCGGCTTCCTTCACGACCTTCTCAATCGCCGCTCCTTCATCTGCAGACCAGGCCACGACCGTCCACGAGAGGCAGGCCATCAGTACCACAACAGCAAGTTGGCTTTTCATGATCGCGCTCCGATAGGACGAACATCGACTGATCAACCGGCATAATCGAATGTGAGATCGCGAGATTGGACGAGGTGAACGTTGGCCAGTCGACCCGGAGAGATACCGGACACAAGCATCGTCCAGATTCGTTCGGCGAGTTGCCCGCCCGTGACAGACTCAGCATCGAAGACATGGCGCAGATCCTGGCGGTCAAACACCTTGACGACCTTCTCCTGCACCACACGATCCAGGGCGCCGATATCCGTCACCATCCCCGTCACCGGATCGATCGTGCCATGCACCGTCACGAAACAGTCCCATTCGCAGCCATGATTGCTATTCGACAGCGCCATGAACGAGTAGCGCCGCGTCACGCTGGCGACATCGGGGCCTGCCTCTCCCGTCACTTCGGCATACAGGTCTTCATCCTCATACAACCGAATGGCGTGGAGCTTCCCGATGTCTTTCTGCTCGTCCAACTTGCTCCAGAGCACACGGGCCAGATTTTCCGACGTGGGAATCTGGTCCTTAAAGTAGGGCATATCGAGGTTCAGGTTCTTATGGTCGAACTCTTCGAGTACCTTGAGCAAGGCGAGCTTCAAGTCGAAGAGATTCACAACCATGCCGGTCTTCGAGTCCACCTCGCCTAAGACCGTCACCTCGATCATGTAGTTATGTCCGTGTGCCGGCGGGTTATAGCAGAGACCGAACACGGCCCGGTTCTTGGCCTCATCCCATTCAGGTTTGATATACCGATGCGCCGCGGCAAACTCGAGGCGCTTTGTCAGCAAGACGGTAGACATAATGAAAATGATTAATTGTACATATTCAATGTTGACGGTACGAGGCGTCTGTCACTATTATTCAATTCACCATTTTCCTCGGCGCTTACGCGCTCAGCAGGATGCTCAAAAAGGCCAGACTTCTCACCCGCCCAACCCTAGCGCGCCGAGACGCGCTTTGTCCCAAGCAAGGCCGCAGCGAGCCGTTACTTTAAAGGGGTGGGTGGAATGATCCCAACTGCGCGCGTCCAACGAGGGCCTTCTGAGGCCGCGCGTTGCGCGAGCACGGGGATCGTCCCAGCTACCCCATCCTCATTTTTTCAGCTTCCTGCTAAATCAGAGAGCCACTCTTCCCGCATACTCCCGGGAACAGGCGCCTCAGCGTGATATTCGCGATGGTGCACCGTCAACATGACCGGCTGGCGCAAGTCAGCGAACGCGGTGGTCATTGATGCGGTCGGCCGGAATCGGACGAAATGCACCGCACTGATTTTTGTTTCATGACTGTGGCCACCTTCGAACTGCCCGAATACGTGCTCACTTCCGGCTCGAATCGCAACCTTTTCGCCATGATCGAGCCCCATGAACATATCGAGCCATTCTTTCATCCGATCCTGTTCCGTAATTTCTATGAGCAACGTGGCGCTCAACTCTCCGGTTCCCGGCATGAGGGCATTATACACGTCCAACTCATCCTGGACTTTGCGGGGATCGAGAATATGCTCGACACGAATCATCTCCTGGGTCTGAAACCGCAACGTCTCACGATTTTCAAAGACGAGCGTGAGCAGCGGCCCGAGGAACATCCTGCGCCGCTGCTTGAGCGCGATGATCTGCGAGCGGAACTGCTCCCGCTGGCGTTCATACTCTGCCATGGACAAGAGGTCATGGGGGGCCAAAAGGTTCATCGCGGTAACCCGTACGCATCGCGCACAATTTGAATGGGATGCTGCGACGGCCTTCCGCCGGCATGAGACATCGCGCCGGCTTGGTCCAACTGCAATCCCGCCAGCGGGCAATCGGAGGCCACGAGATCGGCCGGAGCCTGTTCAATCGCTCGAACGGCCTTCTTCGCGATCAGCATTGAGAGAGGAAAAAACTCCGTCTTGGCAGACCATGCGCCATCGTGACCGGAGCATTTCTCGATAACTTCGACCTGTGCGCCGGCACACTCCATGAGTTCCTTGGATTTGAATCCAATGTTCTGATCCCGCAAATGACACGGCACCTGGTAGGCGACTCGCCCGGGCTTCTGCTGAAAATCTGTGGCGAGCGCGCCTTCCCGCTTCAACTTCATGAGATATTCGCTGATATCGAACGTCCGTTCCGCCACGCGCCGCACCGCATCGCCTCCGACGATCTCAGGATATTCCCGCTTCCACATCAAACTGCAACTAGGCACCGGCACGACAATGTCGTAGCCTTGCTCCACCCAGGGAAAAAACGAGGCGACATTTTCCGAAGCAGCCAGCTGAATGGCTGCCGTATCGCCGAGGTCGAACGAGGGCATCCCACAACAGCGCTGCTCAGGGACCACGACATGCACGCCGTTCTTCTCGAGAACTTGAACCGTTGCCTTGCCGACATCTGTTGCTTGATAATTGACCATGCAGCTCCCGAACAATGCAACTTTCTTGAGAGCGGATGCGGCAACCTGTGCCTTCCCACGGCGCCCCCACCACTGGAGAAAGGTCTCCGGAGCAAATCGCAAGATCTGTCGATCCCGATGCACGCCGGCCCATGACTCTATTATTCCACGGATGAGCCGGAGTCCCAGGACCCAATTAGCCACAGACGCAAATCGACTTCCGAGTGAACCGATCATATCCGTCTTGATCAACCACCGATCACGCCAGCTCACCCCACGCGTGACAGCCAGGTGTTTTTTCCATGCAATCATCAAGCGGGGAAAATCGAGCGCATACTGATGCGGCGGTGTATAGGGACAGTGGTTGTAGCAGAGCTTACAGTAATAGCATTCATCGACGATCTGATGGTGGTCGGTCGTCGTCAATTTCGCGACGTCACCCTCATACCGGTCGATGCCGTCGAGCAGCGTATTAAACGATGGACAGAGGTTAAAGCAGCGCCGGCAGCCATCACACACCTCATAGATGCGCTGCGTGTTTGTGTGGAGCTGCGCGGGGTCGATGGGGTTAATCAGGCTCAGACCATTCACGTTGCTCCGATCAGAAAGCAATCAGCGGTCAGCCATCAGCGACAGGGAGGAGTTCAATCCTCATCCAGCCCTTCTGAAAACTGACCGCTGAACGCCGACTCTTGTCAGTTCCTCTCAGCCCTGCTTTAGGCTCTCAAGCCCCTTGGTAAAGCGATTCGCATGGGACCGCTCCGCCTTTGCGAGGGTCTCGAACCATTCAGCAAGTTCAGGAAATCCTTCGTCCCTGGCTGTTTTGGCCATCCCAGGGTACATCTGTGTGTACTCGTAGGTTTCGCCTTCGACCGCCGACTTGAGATTCGCCTCGGTATTGCCGATCGGCACCCCAGTCGCTGGATCTCCGACTTCCTTCAAGAAATCCATGTGCCCAAACGCATGGCCTGTTTCGGCTTCTGATGTATCGCGGAATAACCCGCCGATGTCAGGGAAGCCTTCGATGTCCGCGCGCCGCGCGAAATACAGATACCGCCGATTGGCCTGGGATTCTCCTGCAAACGCATCCTTGAGATTGTCGTGGCTCTTGGTCCCTTTCAAACTCTTTCCCATTGTGTCCTCCTCCTTATGCGTAAAATCGAGCCGTCACCGCCCCTTGGATCTTATCACTATGCCCTCGGTGAATAACATAGTCATCCTCGCGGGATCAATGGGTTCCCGTCATCCCATCGGTCGATACCGCGGCAACTCAGGATCCATCTCGGCCAAGGACTTGTACGCTTGATCCTTGACAGACAAGATGGGTGTCGTGACCGGCCATGAAATGGCGAGGGCGGGATCGTTCCAGATGATCCCCCGCTCATCACCCGGCGCATAGTAGTCCGTACACTTATAGATGAATGACGCACGATCGCTGGTGACGCAGAATCCGTGCGCACAACCAGGCGGCACATATACTTGCAGGCAATTCTCCGACGAGAGGTCGACCCCATACCATCGGCCAAATGTCGGCGACCCTTTTCGGATATCCACCACGACATCGTAGACGGCTCCGTCCGTCACCATCACAAGCTTCCCCTGAGCGTGCGGCTCTTGATAGTGGAGCCCGCGTAATGTGCCCCGCAGAGACTGTGAGTAGTTATCCTGAACGAATGGTCCGGGAATGCCGGCATCCGCATAGCGACCGGCGTGAAATGTTTCGAGAAAGAGCCCCCGTGGATCGCGGAACACGTTTGGTTCAATCAGTACGACGCCCGGGATATCGATTGTGGTAACGCGCACGATCCTCCTTTTGTCCTCTGGTCCAGCCCATGCCCGGGGTGGGCCGAACACGTGCCGCGCAGACCCTGACTTCATCCATCACACCATGTCCGCCGGCCTCGACAGCCTCGCGCCACTAACCCGGTGGATGGTTTTTGGGATCGACGATGTCGGGAGGCTCAGGGTACAATTGCCCAAGCCGATCGATCAAGGGTTTGGCCGCCGGCGTGCTTTCGTGAGTGGACTCACTCACCGGATGGTCCCACGTAATGGTCCGAATACCGGCATCCGTCAACATCGATCGGATCGTC
>SWDH01000031.1:0-1672 GCA_005116945.1 Nitrospira sp. | reverse complement strand
TTCGTGACTCCGCTCAGACTCGATGAATATTCATGAACGAGTAGTCCTGTTGCTGGAAGTGGCGAAAACCTGCGGGAGTCTATCCAAGCGTTCAGAGGCTGTCAACAGGAAAACACAGGCCAGGCGTAGGGAAACGCCGCCGCCGACTTCTTGCAGTTTCAAGACCAGCCAGCGTAGAGTATCGTCCGTTGGCTTGTGTGTGAGTCGAAATGGCTATATCAAGGAGTTGCTAGCATGGCGAAAGAGCTACCCATTCTGCCATCGCCTGTCCAGCAGGACGACGCGACGGAAGCCGAGCCACATCAGTATTCTCGCGTGTTTTGTCAGAAAGAAAACTCCCCACCGATCCGTTTGCTTTTGGAATTTCTCACATCACGTGGTCAAACCCCGATCACTCCGCCGAACATGGACGACACCATGTTGGATGAATGGGCCTGGGTCCAAGTGACGCTCGGGTACGATCGCAACCGGAAGCCGGTTCAAGTCTTCTGTGTCCGGGATCGAGGTACCTATCAAGACGTGTTCGACAAAGAGAAGGCACAGTTTCTAGACATCCTCTCTGCTCACGACGATGTCGAAGCAGAACTCGTACGCGCTTATGTGGAACGTGCGCGATTTGTTCTTACGACTCGGTTCGCCCAGAACGATATGACCGATGAAGGCTATGACTTCAACGGATGGATCTTGGAATTCTACCAAGACCAGTGCAACGGCATCGTCCAGATTGACAGCCAAGGCTTCTACTCACCCAAAGGCGACCTGATCATCGATCTCTCCGTCAAAGTTGAATGAGCCACCATGTCAGACAGGCTCCTGGATCCCGCTCCGCCAGACCCTCCCCCACTGTATCGAACAACCGACCACTGGTTCCAACGGGCAACCGCCGCGCTCCTGGGTGAAGTCCCCTGCCGACTCGGCTGCGCCAGCTGTTGTATCGGCCCCTTTCCCATCACTCTCCTCGACGTCCAAACCCTCCAACAGGGACTCGCCGGCCTTCCGCCGGATCACCGTCATCACATCGAGCAACGCGCCATCGAACAGACCTCCGCCATGGAAGCCGCATTCCCACAACTCACCCAGACCGAGCTGCTCGACGATTGGACCGATCAACACATCGACCGACTCGTCACCGAGTTTCACCATCAGCCCTGTCCTGCACTCGACGCAGCCGGACGCTGTGGCGTCTACTCTCACCGCCCCCTGGTCTGCCGATCGATGGGTATTCCGACAGAAGATCAGGGCCTGGCCCATGGCGCCTGCGAAGTCCAAACCTTCATCCCGATTCTGCGGCTCCCTACTTCATTTCGACAAGAAGAAGATCGCCTGGCACAGGAGGAAGCATCGGCCCTAGAAATGCTTCGCCACAACACCGGAATGGCAGGAGAAGAAGTATTCCTGCCCTATGGGTTCTTGCAGCGCGAAACGTAGCCAAACCAGGTTTGGCTGGTTGATCTGGTTCGTTGAGTTGATTTGGTTCATCTGGTTAGTTTCGCTCAACCAAACAAACCAAATGAACGGGGCGACACCGGATGCTCAAAAGGTTCAGACTTCTCACCCGCCCAACCCCGGCGCGCCGAGACGCGCCTTGTCCCAAGTAAGGCCGCAGCGAGTGAAGGCCCGGAGGCGTACCCTCTGGGGCGCACGGTGCGACGAATAAGGAGCACCACGTCTG
>SWDH01000030.1:60315-71309 GCA_005116945.1 Nitrospira sp. | reverse complement strand
GAATGGCCTGCAGGCTGTTCAGAAAGGCCGTCCAGCAAGGCCGCAGCGAGCGAAGCGGCGAGGCATACGCTTCGGTACGTTGAGTCTCTGCGCGACGCGAGAACGCCGCTGGCTGGCTTTGTCAACAGCCTGCTAGTAAGGCGTATGTAGCGATGGCTATCCAACTGAGCGGCGAGCAAAAGGCGGCCATTTTCCTAAAAACCATTGGAGAAGAGGCTGCGGCGTTGGTGATGAAGGGCCTTGACCCGAAGGAGATCCGCCGATTGGGAGCCTCCATGCACGCGACGGCGAATATTACCAGAGAAGAGGAATCGATTGTCATCGATGAATTTGAGAAGGCCAGTGCCACCGGTCAGGTGACGTTTCGCGGAAGCGAATACATCAAAACCATTCTATCCAAGGCGCTCGGCCCTGATAAAGCCAACCGTATGCTCGAGTCCATGACGACCAAGGTGTATCCGGGACTTGACGCGATGAAATGGGTCGACGCCAAGGCCGTCTCAACCATGATTAGGACCGAGCATCCCCAGACGATCTCCGTGATCCTGGCGCACATGGAACCGGATCAGGCCGGCGTGGTCATGGCAGACTTACCCGACGCGCTTCGATCTGATGTCGCCTTGCGTCTTGCGACCATGGAGGATTTGCAGCCAAGCGTGCTCGAAGAACTCAGTGACGCATTACAGCATTCACTCATTGCCAGTACCGGCACTCGCGCAACAAGCGTAGGAGGTGCTGAGGCGGTCGCCAATATTCTGACAACCCTCAATAAAGCCACGGAGGGGAACATCATGTCGAAAATTGCCGAACGCGATCAACAATTGGCCGATACGATCCGTGGGTTGATGTTCGTCTTCGATGACTTGGTTAAACTGGATGACCGTGGGATGCAAGAGTTGATGAAAGAAGTCAGTAAAGAGGATCTTCCCGTGGCATTGCGAGGAGCGAGTCCTGAAACCAGAGACAAATTCCTGAAAAATATGTCGAGTCGCGCGGCGGAAATGTTGAAAGACGACATGGAATCGAGAGGCCCGGTGAAGGTGGCAGATGTGGAGAAAGCGCAGCAGAATATTCTCAAGGTCTGTCGAAAGCTGGAAGAGGAAGGGCGGATTGTTATTGCTGGTGGAGCGGAGGCGATGCTGTAAATGGAACGGGCTTCGACCGGTCATACAGCACTCTCCCAGCCATCCGTCAGTCGCAGCGGTCAACGAGACAGTTCCATCCTCGTCGTGGACGATGAGGAGGCGATTCGGGAACTATTGGTAAAACTGCTGCAGTCGGCAGGACATCGCGTGCGCGCGGTTGGGTCGGCACGGGAAGCCCGTGCGGCACTCAAAGCGTCTCCTGTTTCACTTCTGATCACCGACGTCAAATTGCCGGATCAAGACGGTCTTGCATTGCTCCAACAGGCCTGTGAGCTCGATCACCGCATGATGGGCCTGGTGATGACTGGGTACGGTACGGTTGATCTCGCAGTTCAGGCGATGAAGGTAGGGGCGGCAGAGTTTCTAATAAAGCCGTTTGAAAACGATGCGTTACAGTTAATTGTGAATCGTCTTCTTGATCTCTACCACCTGCGCTCGGAGAATACGGTTCTCAAGCAGGCAGTGATTCGCGCCTCTGGGGTTCGCTGCCGCAGTCTGGCGTTGACCGACTTTGGTACTGGTGATCGGTTTATCGGTGACCAGGGCCCCTCAGACTACGATCAAGGGGTTGCGGAAGGTGAGCGTCGAGCCGATGCACGAGTCGCAACAGCCAGGCTGCAGGAGCAGAGCTTGTTGGCCAACGCGGTTCGGCGTTTCGATGACACGCGGACATCATTGTATCAGACCGTCGAAAATGATGTGACGGCGCTGGCATTCAGTTTAGCGACCCGTATTCTGCGCGAGACGGTGATGGAACGGCAGGATGCGGTCATCACCTTGTTGAAGTCGGCTTTGGCGACGGTTCGTGAAGCGGGGGTTGTCACCGTGCGAACTCATCCCTCCGATGTCCAGGTTCTCGAATCGGCTCGTGCGGAGTTGTGCCGAGACCGGCCTCCAGATTTTACGTTGCATGTCGAAGGCGATTCATCGCTCTCCCGAGGGAGTTGTATCGTTCAAACCACGAACCGATTGATTGATGCCTCGTTAGACCAGCAATTGGTGCGGCTCGGAGAGGTGTTGCAAAATCGAGGGCGCCGTGAATCTCGTTGATCTCATTGAACGGACAGATCCGCTGGTGGTCTTGGAGAGTGAAGAACTCTCCGATCCCATCGCGGAATCGGTCCGGTCGATCCTGGACGGCCATATTGTGCTCTCGAAGCAGTTGGCCGCGCGCAATCATTTCCCGGCAATCGATCTCCTGAACAGCACCAGCCGCGTCATGAAAGATATCGTGGGGCGGGATCACTATTCCGCGATCAGGTCCATGATCGAGCTTCAAGCACGGTACCAACAATCTGAGGATCTCATTCTGCTAGGAGCCTATAAGGCCGGCACCAATAGCGGCCTCGACAAAGCCGTAAGGGCTCAAGATGGGATCAATGCGTTTCTTCGTCAGGACATTGAGCAATCCGTGTCCATGGGCGCCTCGGTTCAAGACTTGCTCGCTCTGATGAAGTCGATAGGATGAAGCTTGATGTGTTGCGGCGGTACCGAGCACAGCTGGAAGAGGTCGTGCGGATGGACCTGTTTCGTCTGCGGCAGGAACTTCAGGATGCAGAAGCGCGCACTCGTCTCCTGGAAGCGCAGATGAAACACACGGCAGATGCGTATCTGCCGAAGACTGGTCGAGGGGTCGTGTTGGAAGAATTCCTGGTGCGGCAGTCTCTGCTGACTGCCGAGGTATCGAATCTGTCGGCGGCGATGCAAATGGAACGGCATCTCCGTGAGGCGGGGGATCAGAAGCAGGATGAATTGCGAGAAGCCATGCAAGATCGGCGCACCCTCGATCGTCTGGCTGAACGCATACGGCAGCAACAGCGTGGTATTCAGGGCAGAGTCGAGCAAATGGAAATGGATGAGGCTGCACATCGTAGGAGTGTGATGTGAATACACAAACTTCTAGTAGGATGCTGAAAAAGCCCGCCAGCATCGTTCTCGGTTCATCGAAATCCTTAACGTACCCATGAGGGTACGCCTCCGGTTTCGATTCACCTGCGGCCTTGCTGGACGGCCTTTTTGATCATCCTGCGTGGAGTGCTCCTATTGTCTCAGACGGGAAGATCTATGAAATTCCGGGGTAGACATATATTTTCTCCGCAGCCTGCTAGGCACAGGCATGGCGCTCATAAGCATCAAAATTATCGCACCGGTCCCTGGGGTCATGATAGTAGGGGAGCGGATTTTTCTGGGTGGAGCGGTCGATTGTCGCCTGCCGGTGTGGCGCTTGGTGTGATTATCGCGCTGTCCTGGACGATGGTGTTTGTTCCCCAGGTCTCGGCTGAGCAAGGACAGGATCCTCAGCGGTCCTCGATGGGTTTGCCGGTTTCTGCAGCTGTCGAAGCTGGTTCTCCGGGATCGATGGCAGCCGATCACATCAAGAAAGCAGGAGGCGAATCATCCACGACGGGAGCTGAAACGGTCCAAGGGCCAGCGCTCACTGTGCCAGAGGAAATGGTCGCCATGTTCCAGCAAAGGAAACAGGACTTGGAACGACGCGAAAACTCGGTTCGGGAGGCAGAGGCGAAGCTCGCGATTCTCAAAACTGAGGTGGAGCAGATCTTGAGCCAGATTGAGGCTGCAGAGCAGCGCCGTCTTGCGAAAGAGAAAGCCGCTGGGGCTCAACAGGCTTCGCCGGAGAAACACACCGTCGATACACGCACACAGCAACTGGGACAGCTTGCCAAGATGTATGAAAGTATGCCTGCGGAAGAGGCTGCTGAGCGCATTGAGCGAATGACCAACCGGAAAGCCTTGGAGATTCTCCGTCTCCTCAAGAGCAAGTCGGCAGGAGCAATTTTGGCACAGGTCAAAGTCGATCGCGCGGCTAAATTGAGCGAAGAATTTCTCACGACTCCATAGGAATCTGCCGTTCGACACTGTTCTCCTACGGCGAATGACCCACCGCCATCATCCCGCCTGGAAGACAATACCGAATAGGGTTCAGGCCGAATCCTTCCGTAGACAAGGAAAATATTTCCTGCTCACACTGCATTTTCTTCCCTGTTTCTGTCCATCAACTCTCGATCTCATTGCTAACCCTACGCCGGATGATAGGTTCCGCGAATTGTGAGTTGGCATGGAGCTTGAACATGCCGTGACCAGTAATCAGATCGTATTCGCACACAGTCACGGGCTGTTCTTCATTATGGATATTCAGATACAGATTCCATCGGTCGACCGTTCCGGTGCGTCGCTACATTCCAGCGCATTAGGCGAGAAAGGTCCGCTCCAACCGTCGGTGGAGAGCGGAACCTTTTCTGCGACTCTCAAGGATGCAGTGCAGAATATTTCCAGGGAGAAGGCTTCCGAATACTCGGAATCAGACGATCTGATTGAGCCAATCCCATCATCCGACGCCGAGAAGCAGCCCGTCATCGCCATAGTGATTGGGGGCACGCTGGTGCCTACTTCTCACGCACTCGATCTTTCTTCTCCTGAGGACGGCCATATCGCGCGTACACAGAATTCCCCACGTTCCTCTTTACCTGGTATTGAGTCAGGCCTCTCTGTGCCCCAGAGTGTGAGTCAAGTGGAGAGTCAAGGAACTGGAGCCGAGGGGCAAGCAGGTGCGGTGTCCGAGGCGGTATTGTCTACGAGTACGGACGGGCGCAGTGGTTCGGTACTGCAGCCTACTATTGTTCCTGGGCAGTTGGGTGAAGCACCTGCGATGACGCCGAAGCAAACGGTCCCACAAAGCACAGGCGACTCACGTGCCTGGAATGCTCCTGTCGCTCAAGCCGACCTTTCTCTTGACCCCATCAATCAGCCGTCCAGTCACGCGCTTGCTCCCAGCACATTGCCACAGGACTCCCCGATTTCCGATCAAGGGACCATTCCTCTCATGGAACACCAAGAGGCGAGGAATGTCCTTGCCGCTGTGTATGCGAATGGAGGGGGGCAGTCGCTAGAGCGGCCGGGGACAGGTATTCAGTCATCGGCGGTTATCCAGGAACAGGAGGCTGAAGAGACGACATCGCTCGGGCAATCGCTCACGGTCCCTGTGGTTGGAGACAGTGAGAGGAGGGGGCAAGATCCATTTGGGGCGGATGCACAGGGAACAGAAGGAGGGGCCTTCTTTTATGAAATGGACAGTGGGGCTTCGAAATTGACCACGCACGACACCCAGTCCTCTTTCTTCAACGGCCAATTTGCATCAGCGCGGCAGGCACAGTCGTCGGTAAATGGAGAGAGAGTCTCTGCTCTGTCGCCACCGGTGGATCAGCTCAAGACGGCGCAGGCACCTCTTGGGGAGGCGTATGCCGAACATGTCACTTCGGCATCTGGAAAGGCTCAGACTGTCCATGTGGAACTTCCATCTCATGACTCAGGCCCTCTGAGTGTGCGGATTTCCATGACGGACCAGACGGTGCATACACAGTTCACCACTGATCGGAACGAGCTGGGTGCACTCCTGTTTACGCGACAGGATCAGCTTCAGCACAACTTGGCGAAGTCTGGGCTTGAGCTCGGTCAGTTTCAGGTACATATCGATCAACAGGGCAGGCAAGAGGCGTTGCCGGATCGGCAGTCTCGACGAAATGGCGGAGGGTATGAGCAGCAGCTGGCATCACAGGATCATCATCAGCACGCCCAAGATCGGGATCGGCCCGCTCATCGACCCTCACGTGCGTTGAGTGTGTTTGCATAGCTACGGAGATGTTCACAGATATCGTATGTAACGAAAGGACAGAGTCATGATTGACTTCGCGGCGATAAACAATTCAACGACGAAAACCCCTACGCCGACGACCGGCCCAAAAGAACTCGGCCAGGACGAGTTCTTGAAACTTCTCGTCACCCAGCTCCAGTATCAGGACCCGCTCAAACCTCTCGAAAACGCGGATTTCATTGCGCAGACGGCGCAGTTTAGTCAATTGAACCAGATGACCGACCTCGTCAAATTGATGAAGCGGAGCGTTGAACTACAAGAGTCAGCACTCGAGTCAAAACAGACGCCACCTGTGCAGCAGGCGTAGAGACATCGGTGTGATGTGTGCCGGGCGGTGAAGAGACAGGCATCAATCGGTTGTAGGGACATTCCAATGAGCAAAGGAGACAGATTATGGGGATTTTGACCTCGCTTTTTTCGGCGGTCAGTGGACTCAATACATACGGGAATGCCATGTCCGTAATCGGGAACAATATTGCGAACGTGGGGACGGCGGGGTTCAAGTCGAGCCGCGCGTCATTTGCCGATTTGGTCTCGGCTTCGCTTGGCGGTGGGTCGACGACCGGCCAGGTTGGGCTGGGGGTTTTTCTGAATGATGTGCAGACGAGTTTCGTTCAGGGTTCCCTCTCTAATACAGGAAACACCCTGGACTTGGCCATCGATGGAAACGGGTTTTTCAATGTGCGCGATGCCGCAGGAACGGTCTCCTATTCTCGCGCCGGGCAATTTCAAGTGAACAATCTTGGAGAGATTGTGGATCCGAGCGGTCGATTTTTGCAGGGCTATCAAGCATCGACGACAGGGATCATTTTAGGGACCGTTGGAAATATTACGTTGTCCACGGCTACTGTTGCCCCACAGGCCAGCAGCACCGCGGCTGTGGAAGCCAACCTCAACGCTGCGTCTACGATTCCGGCGACTGCGTTCGACTCAACTGATGCAACGACGTACAACTTCTCAAATGGTATGACCATCTACGATTCGCTCGGAGCACAGCATCAGCTTCGGTTGTATTATGTGAAGTCTGCAGCGAATACCTGGAATCTCCATTCTCAGATCGACGGTGGCGCCACGACGGCGCAAACGAACTTAGTCTTCAATACGAGCGGCGTCTTGACTGGAGGGGGAGCGCAGACATTCTCGTTGCCCATTACCGGCGGTGCGGCCACGCCATTGAGTGTGGCGATGGATTTCTCAAACATCACGCAGTTTGGATCTGCGTCGAGTTTGACCGATCAAACCCAAGATGGGTTTACCTCCGGGTCGTTCAAGAGCTTGTCGATCGACGAGGAAGGGCGAGTTGTCGCGCAGTTTACTAACGGTCAAACCAGAACGCTTTCTCAGGTCGTACTGAGCCGATTTACGAATCCGAATGGATTGACACGATCCGGTGAAAATGGGTTCGCCGCAACCATAGACTCTGGTGCGCCGCTGGACGGGGCTCCGACGAATAACGGGTTGGGGCGACTCATTCCCCAAACCATCGAGCAGTCCAATGTTGATCTCGGAAAAGAATTTGTCGATATGATCATCACGCAGCGGGCATTTCAAGCGAATTCACGCGCGATTACCACGAGTGATGAGATGTTACAGGAATTGGTGAATCTGAAACGGTAGTTACGTCCGCGAGTCCTCTCCTCGGGGATGATCGGAGTGCCGTGTTGCGGCACTCCGATCATCGTTCCATTTTCCTCTGCAATCCGGTGTTCGGCGTCATTTAATTGACATCGTCAAGTCTCTGGCAGGATCGCACTTCGCTTCGCTGCTATACGTGAAGGCATTGCTACGCCAGATGGGCTGTTCAGGTTGATGCGGCATCCTTGCTACGGTGAGAGCGATGGCATAGCCATTGCAAACTTCCAGAGAGTCGTCACTGTTTCGATTAGAGGAGGGTCCTATGGCAGAGCCAGAGAACAAGCCGCCGGAGCCAGTGCCGGTTGCGGCGGGAATTTCGATGAAAATGGTCATCATCATCGTCGCCGGAACACTCGTCCTTGGCATGGGAGGGGCGTTCGGCCTCTTTAAGCTCATGGCGGGAGGACACAGCGGGGATGAGCACAAAGCCGAGGAGCCGGTTGCGAAGGCGGCAGGGCATGGGGAGGCGGAAGCGAAACCGAGTGCCGCAAAAGGCAGTGGTCCCGGCGCGATATACGATGTTGACCCCTTCATCGTGAACTTGGCAGATACGCCGGAGGTGCGCTATTTGAAACTGACTGTGAAGTTGGAACTCGAAAATCCAGATGCATCAGCCGAACTCGCCAGCCGTGTTCCGCAGTTACGCGACACGATTCTTGTCCTCCTGACGAGTAAGGATGCGGCATCGATCCGAACTCCCCAGGGCAAGTTCCAGTTGCGCGATGAGATTACTCAGCGCGTCAACAGTCTGCTTCCCAAACCAGGTGTGCGGGCCGCCTACTTCACGGACTTCGTCGTGCAATAGTCTGGACCACGTCGTCACTATGGAAAAAATACTATCGCAAGACGAAATCGATGCCTTGTTGAAAGGAGTCGTCTCCGGGGAGGTTGAAACCCAAGCCGAGGAAGATGCGCAACCAGCCGGAGGAGTCAGGCCGTACGATCTGTACAATCAGGAGCGCATTGTTCGTGGGCGCATGCCGACGCTCGAATTGATTACCGACCGGTTTATACGGCACCAATCCTTGTCATGGAGCGCTCTGCTGAATACGAAGGTGGAGTTCAATATTGTCGGGACGCAAATTATGAAGTTCGGCGCGTTCTTGAAAACTGTTCCGATTCCCTCTTCGCTGAACGTGTTCCGAATGGACCCGCTGCGTGGAAATGGTCTCTTTGTCCTGAACGCGTTCTTAGTCTACCTCATCGTGGACTATTTCTATGGGGGAAAGGCGCAAACGCATGTCAAGCCGGAGGGCCGAGATTTTACGCCGATTCAGTTACGGATCATCAAAAAGCTTGTGCAGTCGGCGTTTGAGGATATGGAGAAAGCGTGGCACGCTGCGCTCGCCGTCAAGATTGAACTAGTCCGTTCGGAAGTCAACCCGCAGTTTGCCATGGTGGTGTCCGCATCAGAAATTGTCTTCGTCACCACCCTTCAAGTGCAATTCGGTGAGACCACCAGCGACTTCTTCCTCGTGTATCCCTATTCGATGCTCGAGCCCATTAAAGAGAAGCTCTATTCGGGCATCGTCTCGGATCAAGTGGAGCAAGACGGAAGCTGGCCGATCCGATTTCAGGAAAAGCTGCAAGAATGCTCTCTTGCTGTGACCGTCCGGCTCGGAACCGCCTCAGTCAAAGTGCGGGACGTGGTGGATTTCGCTCCGGGAGATCTCATCCTATTAGATCAACGACCTGGCGATCCACTCGATTGCTTTGTCGAAGGATACTTGAAGTTCCAAGGGAGCCCCGGCGTGTCTAAGGGAAATCACGCTTGCCGCATTGAGAAGGTGCTGTCGTAAGTGGCTCGCATATCTGAGGAGAATATCCTATGGCTGACAACGAAGTAGCGAATGTTGGAGCGAATGCTCCCAGCCCTTCACCCGCTTCCTCTCCTTCGCCTACTCCGGCGTCATTTCCTTCAATTGACGGAGGAGGAGCGACCCCTGCGCCTAAGAACATAGACTTTATCCTGGACATTCCAATGCAGGTGACGGTTCAGGTTGGGTCGACCAAGATGGTGGTTCGAGAGCTATTGCAGCTCGGGCAAGGGTCGGTGATTGAGCTTGAAAAGCTTGCGGGGGAGCCGATGGAAGTGTTGGTCAACAATAAGCTGGTGGCACGGGGCGAAGTCGTCGTGGTAAACGAAAAATTCGGTATTCGCCTCACCGATGTGATCAGCGCGGCTGAGCGCGTTCAGCAACTCGGGTAAGGGTTCATCTGGTTTGTTTTGTGTATCTGGTTGATGTGGTTCAACCAAATAAACAAGACCGAAGGAACGGAGGAACGTGTTTGATTTCTGGGATAGTTTGATACGTATGGTGTCGGCGTTGGCCCTCGTGCTCGCACTGATGGGTGGACTCGTCGTGTTGGTTCGCCGATTTTCGGGTTCGCGGCTGTGCGCTCCTGTGTCCACGCCGATCGTTCAGGTGCTCGGCAGTGGGTATATCGGCCCTCGCAAGACGATTTCTCTGGTGTCGGTTGCCGGCGAATTCCTCATCGTCGGCATGACGCCGACGGATCTGGTGTCGCTCGGCCATATCACGGATCGAGAACAAGTCGAAAGGTTTTTGTCCACGGCGACCGCCGGTCGATCGGTCAAGCCGGGGAACTCTTCAGCGCACCACGACGCCCAGACCCTGGTTGGCGGAGGAGCGGCAGAGGCCAGAGGTGACTATGCCAGTTGATGCAGGCGCCTCACCGTCGATGACCCCGGCCCTGCGACGACTACAAAGCGTTCGCACTGGTGTCCTGCTTATGGCCCTGATCAGTCTGTTTCTCGGAATAACCCAGGATGCCATGGGCGGCGCGAATCCGTCTGTCACGATCGATCTCGGCCAGCCGGGCCCCAAAGGGACCGCCGTCGTCCTCCAAATTCTTGCATTACTGACAGTGCTCTCCCTGGCGCCCGCATTCTTCATCATGGTGACGTCCTTCACGAGAGTGGTGATCGTCCTGTCATTTCTCCGTCAGGCGCTAGGGACGCAGGCTGTCCCACCCAACCAGATTCTGATCAGCATCGCCTTGTTCATTACGATCTTTGTGATGGCTCCAGTAGGGGAGGCCGTCTATAGCCAAGCCGTTCAGCCTTTACTGGCAGAGCAGATCTCATACGAGGAGGCGTGGACCAAAGGTATTCAGCCGATTCGTACCTTTATGCTCAAGCAGGTGCGCGACAAAGATCTCGAACTCTTTATCGAGCTGAGTAAGCGGCCGAAGCCTGACACGGTGGATGAGGTCCCCATCCATGTGGTGATTCCCGCTTATATTCTGAGTGAACTACGAATCGCGTTTCAGATCGGGTTTCTTATCTATATTCCTTTCCTGATTGTCGACATGGTGGTCGCCAGCGTCTTGATGTCTATGGGCATGATGCTGTTGCCCCCTGCCGTGATTTCCCTTCCGTTCAAACTCATTCTCTTTGTGTTGGCCGACGGGTGGAATTTGGTCGTCGGGTCGCTGGTCAAGAGTTTTCAGTAAACAGTGATGAGTGATCGGTGAGGTGTCAAGAACTGGAGTGTATTAGGATTCTCATGAGCATCTCGCGA
>SWDH01000030.1:51443-60215 GCA_005116945.1 Nitrospira sp. | reverse complement strand
TCCGCAACTCGTTCCACTCGATTTGATGGAAGTACAAGTCGGGTACGGACTTATTGGGTTAGTGGAAGGCAAGCATGGCACCGCGTTGCTGGATCGGATTAAAGGCCTCAGGAAGCAGTTCGCGGATACGATGGGTTTTCTCCTGCCGCCCATTCATATTCGAGACAACCTCCAACTGCGCCCCAACGAGTATGCCGTCATGCTTAAAGGCGTAGAGCTGACGAAGGCCGACGTGTTGCCGTCGCACGTGCTGGCCATTGATCCTGGAACCGCTCAACGAGGGCTTATTCATGGTGTGGCCACGAAGGAACCGGCGTTTGGATTGCCGGCATTGTGGGTGCCGGAGGCGACGCGTGAGCAAGCACAATTGGCCGGCTATACCGTCGTGGATGCCAGTTCGGCTATCGCGACACATTTGTCTGAAATCATTAAGCGTCATGGGCATGAGTTATTAGGCCGGCAGGAAGTCCAATCGCTGCTCGATGAATTAGCGAAAGTTCACCCGAAACTGGTTGAAGAACTGATTCCTGGCTTAGTACCGCTTGGCACCGTGGTCCGCGTCCTTGGCAACTTGCTGCGTGAAGGCATTCCAATTCGCGATCTTCGATCGATCATCGAAGCCTTGGCCGACCATGCAGGGACGACGAAAGATCCTGAGCTGCTCACAGAAATGGCCCGGCAGGCGTTGGGGCGGACGATTATGCGCCAGTACCAAGCTCCGGACGGGACGTTACCTGTGATCACACTCGATCCCAGGCTCGATCGAGTGTTGAGTGATCAGGCGGCCGCGATTCCTCAAGGAGGCATGCTGAATCTGGATCCCGGTTTGAGTCACACATTATTGTCGGCGTTGAAACAAGCTGTGGAACGTGTGGCAGCACGTGGGCATCAACCGGTGTTGCTGTGCTCACCGATGCTCCGGCGCCATATTCGACGCCTGACGGATCGGATTCTCCATGCAGTGCCGGTTGTGGGAATCAACGAACTTGATTCGATGGTCAGGCTCCAACCGCTGGATACCATCAGGCTGGACGGAGAAGGTCTTCTACCGTGAGGTGAACGATGAAGATGAAAGTATTTCATGCCGATACCATGCATGAGGCGATCCGCTCCATCAAGGAAGAGTTGGGGCCGGATGCCCTCATCCTTTCCACGAAGCGAGTGAGGCGAGGGAGCTTACCGTTCTCGCTGTTCGGGCGAGCGCTGTTAGAAGTGACCGCTGCGGTCGATTCGATTGTCGATCATGCCGCCCAGGACCGGCAGGCGACGGCGCTGGTTGCACAGGATATTGGCCCCTCTGTGCTGAATCAACGAGCGTCCGCTCTTGCGTTTCAGGACACCTTGAACGCGGCACTCCATGCCAATACGGCGGAGGAGTTGGAGAGGTCACACGTTAGAATTTCACCATCGGCCACGCAGTCAGGACTCGAACCGGTTCCCTCTGGTCGTTTCCTCCATCTCATGAACGAATGCTTGGATCTGCAGGCGCGCCTTGTATCCTGGTTGCCTTCTGAATCGCACCAGGCAGGATTGGATTTCTCTGCACCGTTGGGGCGCGCCTGCCGTTTTCTGATTGCACAGGGATTGCGCCCTTCAACTGCCGAACGACTTTGTGTCGCGCTTCGCAGTCGTCTCTCTTCGGAAGCGCTTCAATCGGATCGCGAGATTCGGGAGGGCTTGCATCATCTCTGTCGTGAACTGATCCGAGTCAGTGGCCCCTTGTTGGATGCCGAGACGGATTACAAGGTCGCCATGTTTGTCGGGCCGAGCGGGGTGGGAAAGACGACGGCCATCGTCAAGCTTGTGGCGCACTACCGGCTTCAGGAAAACCGATCGGTCGCGCTGATCACGCTCGACACCTGCCGTTTGGCGGCCGTCGAGCACCTTCGTCTGTATGCGAAGGTGCTTGGCGTTCCTCTCGAAACGGCGCAGAGCACGTCTGACGTACTTGAAGCCATACGCCGTCATCGCCAGGCAAACTTGATCATGATCGACACGCCGGGGTTTGGTCCCCATGAGACGGCACAGCTCACGACCCTTGGCGGCCTCAAAGATTCGTACGGGTCGATCGAGACGCATCTGGTCTTGTCTGCCACCACGAGGATGCAGGACCTCCGGCGTACGATGACGCGGTACGAGGCGTGCGCTCCATCACGCCTGCTCTTTACCAAGCTGGATGAGACGGAAGAATACGGCAATCTTCTCGAGCTGGCGCACCAGACATCACTGCCCCTCTCGTATTGGAGCAATGGTCAGCGGGTACCGGAAGATTTCGAGCAAGCGGATTCGGCTCGGTTGGCGGACCTGTTGCTCGACAGGGGCTCCGCCCGTTTCACACCATCGGACCTCTCGTCATCCGTTAGACGTGACTCGATTGTATCCATGGCTAGCACGATGCCACAACATACGCAGTAGGGGGGCGCATGAACAATATCATCAGCGAGCAGGCCATGACGATACCGACGGTGACCCAACGGGGCTCTTGTACCCGGGTCATTGCTGTGACCAGCGGTAAGGGCGGGGTGGGGAAAACGAATGTGGTCGTGAACCTGGCTGTAGAGTTGGCACGGGTCGGTAAACGAGTTCTAGTGTTGGATGCGGACTTGGGATTGGGCAACATCGATGTGCTGTTGGGATTGGTGCCCCGATATACATTAGAGCATGTGCTGTGCGGTTCATGCCGCCTCTCCGACATTATCATTGAGGGGACGGCTGGAATCCAGGTGCTGCCGGCCGGCTCCGGCCTCCCTCAGCTCACCTCCTTGACCGACTCACAGCAATTAATCTTACAGACTGAGTTGGAGCATATCGCCGACACCGTGGATGTGCTGCTGATCGATACCGGGGCCGGTGTGTCTCCCAACGTCACCTATTTTGCTTCAGCAGCTCAGGAGACGATCGTGCTCATCTCGCCGGAGCCTACGGCCCTCACGGATGCCTACGCACTGATGAAGGTGTTATGCCGGCAACATCGCGAACGAGGATTTAAGGTGTTGGTGAACCTGGTCAAGAGCCAGCGCGAGGCGACTCAGACATTCCGTAAGCTCGATCGAGCCGCAGAGCGGTTTCTGAATATCAAGCTTGAGTATCTGGGGTGTATCCCTCTCGACGATTACCTGCCGATGGCCGTCGTTGAGCAAAAGGCAGTGACTGAGCTCTTTCCTTCTGCTCCCGCCAGCCGGGCATTTGTCCAGTTGGCGAAAAAGATTGCGCAGTGGCCGGATCCTGAACTTCCGAAGAGTACCGTGCAGTTTCTGTGGCAGCAACTGATTCCCATGTCGTAGCCCGCAGCTTGTTCGGGCGTTTCAAGTTTTCGGAGGTTGTTCCCTGGTATCAGGAAACCTGAAACAAGAAACCAGCAACTGTGTATATGGATACAGAAAGCACACCAACTATGAGCAATGTAGCGACGCAGCGAAGCCGGCTAACAAACGCAGCATCGGACTCGCATCGCGAACAGATGATCAAAGAGTTTGCCCATGTTGTGAAGGCCATGGCCTATCGGCTGGCCTACCGCCTCCCGGCCTATATGGATGCAGATGATCTCGTATCGGTTGGCATTATTGGACTGATGGATGCCATGGATAAGTACGATCCGAGCCGCGAAGCGAAATTCAAAACCTATGCGGAGTTTCGTATTCGAGGCGCCATGTTGGACGAAATCCGTACGATGGATTGGATTCCTCGGTCGGTTCACGAACGCGTCTCGTTGCTGCAGCGCACGCATGCGAAGCTGTTGAACAGACTTGGGCGTCCTCCGACAGATGAAGAAGTCGCGGCGGAGATGAAGTTGTCTCTGGTCGAGCTGGATGAGTTCCTTGTGCGATCTCAGGGGGCTGTCCTAGTGAGCTTGGACGATTTCAATCTGCATGAGCCGGAGGGTCCAAAAATTCTCGACATGCTTGCCGACCGGCAGCACCCAGACCCGCTGTCGATGATGCTCAACGATCAGGAGCGGGAGCGGGTGGCCGACGCGATTCAGCAATTGCCGGAGAAGGAGCGGCTCGTGCTCACGTTGTATTATTTCGAAGAGTTGACGATGAAAGAAATCGGGCGAATGCTCAAAGTCACAGAGTCTCGTGTATGTCAGATCCACACCAAAGCGGTCCTGCATCTCAAAGGGACACTCGAATCGATGCAATGAGTCACTTCCTTGTATACGGCCCGGTATGTCGGGTCGTCCCTCCTATGTTCTGAACGATCGATGCAGCATTCTCGTTGCCTCCGGCGCAGAAGTCTGTAGAATCAGGCCTCAGGCTGCACTGCAACATAACGTCGAGAAAGCATGTATGATTACAAGACTTGACCCTATTTTCTACTTCTAATTTTCTACTTGGCTTGAAAAGTAGTTATGGCAAAAGAACTGTTTGAGTCAGCTGTTCGTGGCCAGGAAGATCTTGGCGGCGTATTTGAGTACGACGGCAATACCGCCCACTTCTACTTGTACGACATGAGGCAAATAAACCAGCAAATTGTAGACACAATTCACATATTCAGCGGCACAACTGATTTAAATGACTCTGATGTCATCGTCCAATGGGACAAAGGAGAGCAAAGAGTGGGTCTATTTCTACGAGATGTGCAGTGGGCAGTATTTAATGTCGCTTCCAGGCGAAAATATGGCGGCAACTATAAAACGCAAAATAGACCTGAGATTCCAAATGAAGAAATCTTCAGCTGCATGAGTTAAGTGTCCTTTATCCCTGAGACAGAAAATCGGGCAGGCTGTTTTTCTTGTGGTTACGCGGTGTCCCGTCCAGGTGTCAGGTAGAGCCATATGGCTCGACTCGCTGCGCCGTTTGGCCCTGACCGAGTCTATTTCCTCTGCCTATCGCAACTATTTCATCATCGCATCACGATTTCCTTCTCCTATCAGCCTGAGTACGTCCTCGCCGGCACCTCCTTTTGCTGAGTCACGACACCCCCAGACGGACAATTCATCCGCAGCTCAGTTGTGTTCCTCGCCTCTTCCCTCTAGCCCGATCGCATTGCAAACACATCAATCCTGGCCCAGACTTCGGCGGGTGTCTGTCCCTGTAGGTGATCATGCGGCTGTCGTGGTTGTACCAAGTGCGAACCTCCCACGACATCCTCGTCAGCGCTCGCTCGTCCGAATGGATTCGGTGGCCAGTTTCCGCTTGACCGTCCCGATGAATCGTTCTACGCGTCCATTCTGTTGAGGAGACTGTCCGACTTGGATCGTTCTACTGCGTCGACAGACAGGATCAATTGTTCATTCGAGGCTGCTGATGTCGGTTCCTGTTCATCCTGCGCCGCTCAAGTCTGCTCTGAAATCAACCGAAATATTCTACGGCAAATCTCTCCTTGATCGGGCCTTGCAACCCATGACGTTCAATACGATGTTCCTGCCTGCGTACCGTGACAGCTTCATGTCTTCCCTGAGCGGTGGGGTGAAGGGCGGGGAATTTTCTGCAATCCTCATATCGCCCCTCATGGGGATTGTGGGGCTCTGTCTCGTCGGTCTTCTCGTTCTTGGAGGATTATGGCTCAGGAGCCGGTTTCTCGATTCAGGACTTCACCGGGCCAGATACACGGAGACGCTTTCAGAACCATCATCGACCTATGACTATGTGACTGGCCTGCCTACCAGGCGATTGTTCGGGACATTGCTTGAACAGGCGGTAGGCCGCGCCGCGAAAACTGGTCGGTCCCTTGCCGTGCTTGTGGTGGAGCTGGAACACTTCCGGATGGTGGCAGAGACTCAGGGCCGGGCGAATGGGAATGTGCTCGTGCGCGTCCAGGCAGCCAGGGTCAAGGGTGTGTTGCACTCCTCAGAGACGGTTGCCCGGCTGGCACAAGATCAATTCGCGATGATTCTCGACAATCTCACCTCCCCTCAGGAAGTCACGGCCATTGCAGAAAAACTGCAGGCGACGGTGGGACTTCCTCTTACCTTAGAGGGGCAGGAGTTGTTCCTCACGTGCCGTATCGGTGTCGCGCTGTATCCGCAGGATGCCGTGGGGCACGAGGGGTTAATCACGCAGGCCGTGCAGGCAGTCAAGCAAGCGAAATCCGACGGGCAAGCTGTTCAGTTTACCTCGCCCATTGTCTCTTCAGCTGCTCCTGTATCAGCGCCTGTGGCTTCCTTACAAGCGAAGTAAGTGTATCGTCGCTTCTGAAGTGAAGGAGCCGTACAGGGCTTTTGCGCGTCGCGCAGCGATCGCCGTTTCCAACCCGAGAAATTTTTCCCACTCCGGCAATCTTTTCCTAGCCATACTTCTCCACTCGGCACGGTTCTCTCGATCATCACAGAGTCACCTGTAGCGTATCCGTGCCATCGCGTTGTATTTGCAGCGCCCTATGTGGCTGGGTATTCCCTCGTGACATGGCATACATGTTGCGAAGTGACATGCTCGAACGGTCTCATATGGAAGGGCATATATGAATCGAGCCATCTATCCCATTCTGTCCGGTGCACTCGCCCAGGAACGTGAGATGCAGGTCTTTGCCAATAATATGGCGAATGTGAATACGGCTGGATTTAAGCAAGACGACCAGGCGTTTAAGTCTGTCATGGCACGTGCGCAAGCTGCCATGCCGGCCTTGGCATATCCAACTGGGTTCGGCCAGCAGATCGGCGTCCGCCCGTTCGGTCCGGACGAGCGAGTCTTCGTGGCTCCATCTGCTGTTCGCACATCATTCGAAGCAGGACGGATTAGGATCACCGGGAATCCTCTCGATACGGCGATCCAGGGAAGTGGGTTTTTCGAGGTGAAGACTCCTCAGGGCACTCGCTATACCAGGAGCGGCATGTTCTCGCTGGACTCTCAGCGCCGATTGGTCACGAACTTAGGATATCCCGTGATGGGCACCAAGGGAGAAATCAAGGTCCCGCCTGGCGCAATCCAAGTGGGTTCGCAAGGGGGGATTGATGTCGATGGACGACCGGTTGCGACGCTCAAGTTGATGGATTTCCCCGTGGATCACATGCCACAGAAATATACTGATGGGCTGTTTGCATCGGACTCTGCTCAACCGGCGAAGAACCCGCAAGTTCAGGGGGGGCACATTGAAGAGTCGAACGTGAACTCAATCGGTGAGATGGTCAAGATGATCCAAGGCATGCGGAACTATGAGTCGTCGCAGAAGCTGATTCAGACGCTGGACCATATGGCAGAAGTCGCGATACAAAATGTCGGACGAGTGTAGTCAAACCGTGACGCGTCGTTCGTTTCTGGATTTGGACGCATCACGCTTCACGAACGATGAGAGACGCAGGAGGTTTCTATGATTCGAGCGATGTGGACGGCGGCCACCGGAATGACCGCCCAACAGATCAATGTCGACACGATTGCCCACAATCTGGCGAACGTCAATACGAACTCGTTTAAGCGCAGTCGCGCAGAGTTCCGCCAGTCATGAGCCAGTTAGCGTGGGTGGCTCGACCGAATGCCACCTGTTGCTGGGTGCTGTGGTAACATGTTACTATGACATCGCAGAAGGGAACCTCCATGGCTATTGGCACTCACCTGACCCAGAAAGAGAAGCAGAAACGCTACAGGAGCCGTCTACGCCGCAAGGGCCTGCGGCCCGTACAGATCTGGGTTCCCGATACGCGGGCGGCGGGGTTTTCGGCCGAATGCCGCAAGCAGGCACGTCTCGCGTCCCGGTTCGCCCAGGAAAAGCCCGCCCTGGCCTTCATCTCGGAGATCGCCGATTGGGACCACACCTAACGCGCGGCGACCTCGTCACCGTCGCGGCCAAAGGACATTACAGCGGCAAGCCGCGCCCGGCGCTCATCCTTCAGTCGGATCTGTTCTCCGCGCTCGGGAGCGTGACCCTCTGCCTCCTGACGACCGACCTCGTCGACGCGCCCCTGTTCCGCCTCGCCGTTGAACCATCTCCTGCCAACGGTCTCCTGCAGACATCCCAGATCATGATCGACAAGATCGTCACCGTTCCGCAGGACACCATCGGCGCCCGCATCGGATCCCTCGACCGGGAGACCCTGGTGCGCGCCGACCGCTCCCTTGCCGTGTTTCTCGGGATCGTCTGACGGGTATCCTTGATGGGTGGACTTCGCACCTGTGCCCGACGTTGATCAGCTCCCAGACGCTCTTCCTGTCAGCTTCACTCGCTTCTGGAGGAACTAAAGGGGTCGGGAGTCTTTTTATGACAAGACCGCGCTACAAAGATTCTCGGTCCCCTTTATTTTTCCCAGATACCGATGTCTCCGGCAGGTATCCGCGACAGACGCCTTACTATTATCGAAGAAACTGAACA
Source organism: Nitrospira sp. (assembly GCA_005116945.1). Classification (GTDB taxonomy): domain Bacteria; phylum Nitrospirota; class Nitrospiria; order Nitrospirales; family Nitrospiraceae; genus Palsa-1315. The sequence goes on along the minus strand of SWDH01000030.1, from coordinate 51,971 downwards.
CGATGGTCTCAAGAGAGGGTATTATTCTTCTCCGCCGTCTTGGCGAAGGTGGGTAGTGGCTTCGGAGAATTTCGCAAGATACCCTGCAGCTTGCTGCTTTCGTAGCCGAAGTGCTACTTCGGCGGAGCAGGCTGCTGCGGGGAGCTTCATTATCCGGTGCGAAGAAATGCCCGCAAGTCTTTCATCAGCAGCATGAGCCGTAACTCGTCTATGGGAGATGGACTGAAGCCGAAGCGAAGGTAGAAATCCCGTGCCGTATCGTTGACTGCCTGAACCAGTACGGCACGAATGGCGATCATGTCTCCTGCCTGTTCGACGCGCATCAGCGCATCTTGCAGGAGCGTAGTGCCCAACCCCTCGCCTTGCTGCGATGCATCGACCGCCAGCCGTCCCATCACCGCAACTCCGATCGGATGGCCGGCCAGACCTTGGGATATTCTCTGCGGCGCGTCTTCGCGATTAATGCTGCCCGCGGTTAATGCATAGTATCCGCGCACCAAGCGATCATGCCGGTGCAGGACGTAGACG
>SWDH01000030.1:24249-51343 GCA_005116945.1 Nitrospira sp. | reverse complement strand
CGGTGCCGAAAACGCTGGGGTCTCTCTGGCAAGAAGAGAATGGTCGTGCCTACCTCTATGAAGATATGCGGGCCATGCGTGTTGGAGATATTCTCACAATAAAAATTATTGAAAAGCATAAGGGGTCGAAGTCCGCCGACACTGGGATTCAGCGGGATTCTACAATTCAAAACAGTCTGGCAGGCAGTGCTATCGGGTACATCGGTATTCCCGGGATTCGCCTCGGCGGTGAAGCGAGACGAGGGCTTGGTATCGATGCGAGTGCCTCGAACAAATTTGAAGGCAAGGGCACCACGAATCGAGAAGGAACCTTGACGGGGACCATTTCTTCCATCGTCACGGAGGTGCTGCCCAACGGCGACCTTCGGATTGCAGGACGCCGGGAGGTGACGGTCAATAGTGAAAAGCAATTGATGACGATCGCGGGGATCGTGCGGCGGGTCGATGTCGATACCAAGAATACCGTGCTCTCGTCCGCAATTGCAGATGCCAAGATCGAGTATTCAGGGCTCGGTGTGCTGGATGACGTTCAGCGGCCCGGATGGCTCGTGCGGGTGCTGGATTGGATCGCCCCATTCTAACGGTGAAGGAGGTACGACTCATGGCATACACGATGAGGGGAACGATAGCCGCTCGTAGGAATCGCATGGCCACAATGAGGTCATTGCAGTTGATGGTGATCAACGGAGTCATACGCCGTGCAGAGGTATTTCCCCATCGAAATCTTGATAAGTACGTCGATCTTGATGCGGATCCGGAGGCGTCATTGTCATCACTCTCGGCTGTCACGCCTGATCAGCACAGTTGGTTCGCCCGTTTTTCTAGCCGGCCGGCCGATTCAACTCTTACGCATGCGAGAAACGCGACATGATACGAGCAAAGATGGGCATCGGACTGTTGGTATTGGGGAGCCTTCTCTGGGCGATGCCGGCGAATGCGGTTCGCATCAAAGACGTCGGATCGTTCGAAGGCGTTCGCGACAACCAGTTGATCGGTTACGGCCTCGTCGTGGGTTTAGATCGAACCGGTGATCAGGTCATCGGCGGGCAGTTCACAATTCAGGCGATGATGTCGATGCTCAACAAGATGGGCATCAACCTCGTGATCGATCCGATCCAGTTGCTGACGCGTAACATTGCCTCGGTGATGGTGACGGCCAAACTGCCGCCCTTCGCAAAGCCCGGCTTGACGCTCGATGTGCTGGTTTCATCAATGGCGAATGCCAAGAGTTTGCAAGGCGGCACCTTGCTGCTTACCCCGCTGAAAGCCGCAAATCAGCAAGTGTATGCTGTGGCGCAAGGACCGGTTTCAATCGGTGGGTTTTTGGGAGGAACAGGTGGAGCAGGGGGGTCTACCACCACCAAGAATCATCAATCCGCCGGGATCGTACCTGGTGGTGCGATCATTGAAAAGGACGCTGGCATCGATATTGATTCGTGGGAAACCGTCTCAGTGCTTCTGCGTCACCCGGATTTTACGACGGCAATCCGGACGACGGAGGCGATTGACGGGGTATTTGGCAAGGGCAGTGCAATGGCCGTGAATTCCGGGCTTGTTCGGGCGTCGATTCCGGCAACGTTTCGTGGGCGAGTTGTGGAATACATCGCTACGATCGAAGGGTTGGATATCAACGTCGATATGCCTGCGAAAGTTGTTGTGAATGAACGGACCGGCACGGTGGTACTCGGTGAACATGTTCGTATCTCTACCTGCGCCATTTCGCATGGCAATCTTACAATCTCGGTGAAGAATACGCTTAATGTGTCACAGCCTCCCGCTCCATTGATTGGGTCAACTGGTGGCCAGACGACTGTGACCGAAGACGTGCAAACGGAAGTAAAAGAGCAGGAGTCCAGACTTGTGGTCGTGGATCAAACGGTGACGCTTGGGGAAGTAGTGCAAGCACTGAACGCCGTCGGGGTAACGCCCAGAGATTTGGTTGCAATTCTCTCAGCGCTTAGAGCCGCCGGAGCACTTCAAGCTAATCTTGATGTTGTATGATTAACATATTAATTTATAACTATAATATTATTCTATGAATCACGAAATTACGATGCTCGGTTCGATTGGTACCATCGCTGAAACTCAACTGAGTGTGTTGCCGGTTCATCCGGTACTTGCCCAAAGTCGGCAGGGGAAGCCGGCCGACCTCAAAGACGCAGCCCATGAATTCGAAGCCTATTTTATCTCTCATCTGCTGAAAGTGATGAGAGAAACGGTTCCAAAGGGGGCATTGGAAAACAAGGGAGGAGCCTACTTTTACTCCTTTTATGACCAAGAAATCGGCAGGTTAGCCTCCGAAGCGGGAGGGATCGGCCTGGCAAAAATGATTCATGAATACACCGAAAAAAATGCTTCCCTCCTCAAGTTTTCAGAGCCTGTCGCCGATACTATAGTCGACAAGGATCATCGTCCCAGCGGCTAGCGGTTGCCGGAATGAATTTGTAGACGACAGAACTGAGAGGAGTCATCATCATGCAGATCTCCGGTCATGGTAAGCCAGATTATCTTGCGAAGATTCTGCTTGGGATTCAGGGAGCCGATGCGGTCAGTGCGAAGCCGCTGCCACCACAGGGTGGGCACCAGGATCGAGTGCAGATCTCCGATCGAGCGAAGGAGATCCAACGGATCAAGGCGTTGGCCGATCAGCCGGATGCTGCACGAGAAGAGCGAATCGCACAGATTAGCCGATCGGTCGATGCAGGCACCTATACGGTGACAGGGAAACATGTTGCCGACGCACTGATTCGCCAGACACTCACCGACGCGGTTCTCTGACAGGCGCAATACAACATATTGGGCGTGTCGGAGGCGTCATTGCATTCTCGTCGTTCATGAAGCCTGAAGCGTCGGAATCCGGACACGAACGACGCTTCACGGAATACCCCTCACGTGTCTTGGATACCAGGAATTATGCAGGATTTCGTCACGGCCCTCCAGCAATTAGATCACATCCTACGCCGCGAGGAACTCCAGTGCGATGCGCTGGCAGAGAATATTCAACGAGAACGACAAGCCCTTCGGACCATGACATTGACCGACATGGCTGAGGTGACTCATCAGCGAGCTGAGTTATTGGATGGTCTATTTCTGCTTGAAACGGAACGAGCGGCATGGGTCACGCGGCTCGCTGGTGGTTGGAATCTCGACCCTTCAGCCATCTCGCTGAGTGTCATTCTGGAACGGCTTGAGAGGTCCGAGGCGCAGCGATTAGAGACATTGTATACCAGGATGGCCGGGAAGATCCGGGGGCTCCGTCATGAGATATCGATCAATGCCGGCATCTTGAACAGCCTTCAAGTATTCATCGCAAAGGGTTTGCACGTTGTACGCCAGACGGCGACTCCCCTGGAACTGTATTCAGGAGCTGGACGGTCTCGCGATTGTGGCATGGATGCGCTGATGTTCCGCCAGAAAGGCTAGCAGGATGCTGAAAAAGTCCGCCAGCGGCGTTCTCGCATCGCTCAGAGGCTCAACGTACCGAAGCGTACGCCTCGCCTCTTCGCTCGCTGCGGCCTTGCTGGACGGCCTTTTTGAGCACCCTGCGGATGCAGCCTATAGGGGAGTCAATGTCAATCAATAGACTGGTGGACATTGGCAAATCCGCGTTATTCACCGCCCAGCAGGCTATTACGGTTGCGGGACATAATATCGCAAATGTCAATACACCGGGGTTTTCCCGACAACGGGTAAGCCTGGCTGAGAATAGACCTGAGAACGGATCTCCGGGTCAGATTGGCACAGGTGTGCACGCCGAGAGTATTCGCCGTTCCTATGATTCCTTTATCGAAGGTCAACTCCTCGCCTCCCGCGAGCGTCTAGGAGAGTTTACCGCTTCAAGCAACGCCCTGGCTCGACTGGAGCCACTGTTTGGAGATGCCAATAATCAAGGCATCGGGGCGGGGCTCAATGAGTTTTTTGGCGCGTTTCAGGATGTGGCAACCAACCCGAACGACTTGTCTGCCAGGACCGTGCTCCTCTCCAAAGCCACAGCGCTCGCGGGTCGATTCAATCAGTCCGCCGCCGACTTGACTGCCGCGCAAGAGTTTCTCGATCGTCAGGTCGGGCAGACCATCACGGACGTCAACCGCCTGACCTCTCAGATCGCGAACTTGAACACCGAGATTGCCCGCGCTGAGTCCACGGGGCAACAGGCCAATGACCTGCGCGATGCACGAGGGGTCGAGCTTGCCAATCTGGGCGAGTTGATCGAGATTTCATCGATAGAAGACGCCACAGGCCAATTGACCGTCTTTGCAGGGCGTGGGCATATCTTGGTGGACAAGGAACGGACCTACCAATTGGTTGCGGTTCAGGATCTCAGCAATAATGGATTACTTGATGTGCAGTACGATGCAGGAGCAGGGCCGACGACGAGTGTGGCGCCGGTCATTCAAAGCGGGCGGCTCAAAGGGCTCCTTGACGTTCGGGATCAAACCATTCCGACATTGCGGACATCCCTCGACACCTTGGCCTCGGAAGTCACCACGCAGGTCAATCAACAACATCGACTGGGTTTCGGACTTGATGGCTCAACCAATCAGGATTTTTTTGCCCCGACGGGCACGACAGCAAGCACCATTGCTGTCTCGTTGGCGAATGCCAGGCAGATTGCCGCGTCATCGACCGCGGTCGGTGTGCCGGGCAATAGTGCAAATGCCTTAGCCTTGGCAGGCCTCCGGAGCAGAGATATTGCCTCGTTCGGTAATGTGACCTTTCAAGAGTATTACAGCACGATCGCCGGAAGTTTCGGCTCGACAGCACAAGGGGCTGATGGGAATCTTAAGGCGCAAGACATTCTTCATGCCCAATTAACCTCTCATCGTGCGGCCGTCTCCGGGGTATCGTTGGACGAAGAGCTGGCGAATCTCCTTCAACATCAACGGAGCTTTGATGCCGCTTCGCGCATGATTGTTGTAGCGGACGAGCTGTTTCAAACCATCTTGTCTCTCAAGCGATGAACAATTGGTTGGTTGGGTCTATCTAGTTTGTTTGGTTTATTTAGTTGATTTGGTTCATCTGATTGGTTCGATCGACCAAACAAACCAAGTAAACGAGGCAGATTATCTAGAGGGGGGCGTGACCATGCGAGTGTCCGATCACCAGTTGTTTGGCACGACAGCCGGGAGCTTGGCGCGCATCAAGGACAGTATTGTCCGCGTACACGAGCAGATTGCGTCTCAGCAACGCATCACCAAACCTTCCGATGATCCCAGTATTTTCGGACAGGCTATCCTTGAGAAGTCCGCACTGGCCGACAACGAGCAGTGGATCAGGAATATTCAGTTCGGGACAGCGCGCGTGACAGTGGCCGACAAGGTTTTGGGAGAGGCTCAAAATCTTATCACCCGGGTTCGAGAATTGACGGTGCAAGCGAGAAGCGACACGACGTCTGCGCAAGGACGGGTGACCATCGCTCAAGAAGTTCGCCAACTGCATCGGCAATTGATCCAACTGGCCAACACCGAAGTCAATGGACAGCCAGTGTTTGCCGGGACCAAGACTGATGCGGCTCCCTTCGTCTTAGGCGTCGGTGACGCCGTCTCCTATCAGGGCAATAGCGAAAGCCAATCCATCGCAGTCGGTCCGAACCAAACTACGCAAATCGTGCTCCCTGGTGATCAGGTGTTCACCGGAGGGGCGACGAATATCTTCAATAGCCTGAGTAACCTACTGGTAGCCTTGGAAGGTAACAACGGAGCCGGAATCGAGGTTGCGATTGGAACTCTCGATCAGGCAACGGCACAGATTGGTGTGGCGCAAGGGCAGATCGGGGCCATCGAGAATCGCCTAGAGACGGCCCAAGGGACCGCAGCGATTGTCTCAGAGGCTATTCAGAAAGTACTCTCGGATCAAACCAGCACCGATCTGGCGACAGCGCTGACTGAGTTGAAGCTTCAAGAAACAGCGTACGAAGCGACCAGCCAAACGTTTTCAAGATTGTTTGATCTCTCGTTGCTGAAGTTTCTCCGTTGACGCTGTTCTCAAGTTTCGTACGCCTACGCCGATATAACCAGAGGAATAACTCTGGAGCGATTGGACTGCACGGATGCTCGTCCTGACACGGAGACGCGGGGAAGGTGTCGTCATTGGTCCGGATATCCGGATCGTGGTGCTGGGAATAAAGAATGGACAGGTTCGCCTGGGCATCGAAGCGCCACGCACGATCGAGGTGCATCGTGATGAGGTCTGCGTCAGGATTCAAGATGAAAACCAGCTTGCAGCACGTTCGCCGGTGGTTCCGTTGGATGTCTTCCAGCGACTGTTAGGCACGAAAATAGCTTAAGCCTAAGGAGCTGTCGTTATGAATGTCGCGTCAACTCGATTTGGAATCATGACTGTCCCTGCTGAGAAGGTGTTGACCTTTCCGTCAGGGGTATTAGGATTTCCAGAATGGACCCGATACGTCATGCTTGATCATGATACGGATGCCCCATTCAAATGGTTGCACTGTGTGGAAGAAGCGTCCCTTGCGTTTGTGGTCGTCGATCCCGTGGTATTCCATCAGAATTATCAGATTGAGATTTCGGCAGAGGCTCGCGTTGAAGTGGAGGGGAGTGAGACCGACGAGCTAAGCCTTGTCGTGATCCTCACCATTCCATCGGATGATCCGCTCTCAGTGACCGCGAACCTTCGTGGCCCGCTCCTCGTGAACCCTCGCACGCGACTCTGCAAGCAACTCGTTCTTGCTGAGGACTATCCCACTCGATATCCGGTGTTTTCTCCTTCCACACATGCTGAGAGTGGTCTGATTGCTGCCCATGCTGAGGCGGTCCCAGCGTAGTCCGAAGGCTGAAGGGGCAAGGCTGAGACTGAAGGCTGAAGTGTTCGGATCTCTGACCTTCAGCCCGTATCCCTTCGGCCTTACGGGCTCTTATGCCGCAGGTCTTTTGACGTCGCGTTGGAGCCGGCTCCGCTTTTCAAGAACTTGAACTAGGCGGAGCATCGCTTTTTCAAGCTGTGTATAGATCATCGGACCTTCAACAATCGTACCGAGGCGCCCAAGCGCTTCCAATTGTCCGGCGGATAACACAACCTCCGATGCAGAGAGATTGTTGGCAGTTCCTTTCAGCGCGTGAGCGGCCTGCTCGATAGCTGTGTGATCCTTTGAGGCTAAAGCTGTGCGGATTCTCTCCATCATGGCTTCGTAGCGTTCAAGGAACAGCTCAACCAGATCTTCTAGTAGCACCGTATCCCCTCCGATGTTTCGTAGCGTTGCCGCCACATCGAAGATGACCGATAGCGTCTCAGTGTCCGTTCCCTTCTCACGGCGTTCTGCATCGCTGGGAGAGGTTACCTGTGGAGGTACGGATAGAGGAATCCATCGTTCGAGGACTCCCTTGAGATCGTCTTTGCGTACGGGCTTCGTGAGGTAGTCGTCCATGCCGGCAGCCAGGCAGCGTTCTCGATCTCCACGCATGGCATTGGCCGTCAAGGCGACGATCGGAATATGGCGCGATTTGGAGGAATCGGGTGTAACAGTATCTTGATCAGTCGCTTCACGCTGGCGAAGGAGCTTGGTTGCCTCGAATCCATCGACGACGGGCATCTGGCAATCCATCAGAACTAAGGCATAGGAGCCTTTGGCTAATGCAGCCAACGCCTCTTGACCGTTTTCCACTACATCCGATTGATAGCCGAGCTTTTCCAGAATACGAATGGTCAGCTTCTGATTGATGAGGTTATCTTCCGCGACCAGAATGCGGGGCGCCGACGCTATCCCCGCAAGGGTGTGTTGAGTAATGAGCGCCGGTGCCGGCACTGTAGCCACTGCTGGATTTCCCTCATTCACGATCCCTGATAGCCCCAATACGGTTCTCAAACAATTAGAGAGTTGATCGTGCCGGATGGGTTTGGTGAGATAGGCGACGAATCCGGCTTGGCGTGCCAGCTCCGCGTGCCCTCGCTGAATGAGTGAGGTGAGGATGACAAGACGGACGAGAGATCCGACAGGATGAGCCTTCATCTCCTTGGCGAATTGTAATCCATCCTTACCCGGCATCAACATATCGACGATGGCCACATCGTACGAGAGGCCCTTCTCTGCCTGCTGCTCGAGTAGCGTGATGGCTGAGTTTGCATCCTGGGCCTGATCAGCGATCATGCCCCATCCCGTGACTAAATGATGGAGAATGATTCTGTTCGATTCATTATCGTCCAGGATCAGGACCCGGCGTCCGGTCAACTCGGCCGATGGCACGATGGCCAGAGAGCACGTCGCTTGTTTGGCGAATTGTGCGGTGCACCAGAAGGTACTCCCATGCCCAGGCCGGCTGACGATGCCGACGCTGCCGCCCATTTGCTCGGTGAGCTGCTTTGAAATCGCGAGCCCTAACCCGGTCCCTCCGTATTTGCGTGAGGTGGAGCTGTCGGCCTGTGTAAACGGTTGGAACAGTCGAGCTTGTGCCTCCGGGGAGATGCCAATTCCGCTATCAGTGATTTCGAATCGGACCACCACCGCATCGACAAGGTCTTTCTCGAGGAAGGCTTGAACCGTCACGTCGCCCTTTTCCGTAAACTTGATGGCATTGCCGACGAAGTTCGTGAGAATTTGACGGAGTCGGCCTGGATCGCCGCGTAGACCGGTCGGGACGGCCGCATGCACCAGACCCGTGATTTCCAACCCTTTCGTCTGTGCCCGTTCCGCGAATTGGCCCAAGACATCTTCCACCGTTGTACGGAGGTTGAAGTCGATACATTCCAATTCTAATTTGCCTGCTTCGATCTTGCCGTACTCAAGGATATCGTTGATCAAGTTGAGTAAGGCTTCGCCGCATTGTCGAATGGTTTCGACATAGGATCGTTGTTCTTCCGAAGGTTCAGTATCCAGCAATAAGTCCGTCATGCCGATGACTCCATTCATCGGCGTCCGTAACTCGTGGCTGACCGTTGCCAGGAACGAGGCCTTCACGCGAGCGGCTTCCTGTGCTTCCTGAAGCGCTTTGTCCAATTGACAATTGCTGTTGCGAAGGTGCTCGGCGGACCGGTGCAGCTCCGCTTGGGCTGCCTGGACGTCGGTTGTATCGACGGCATAGCCTCGGACCAGCTGATGCGAAGGGACGGGGCAGAGAATCCATGCAAAACTTGCCTGGGATAAGCAGACCTCTTCCCCTCGTATCTCCTCCCCCGATTCGAGGCAGCGTCGAACGAGCTGAGACAGCTCACCCGGACACACAGTAGGGAAGCCGTTTGTCGTATAGCCGAATCGCTGCAGCAATACCGTCATCGCAGGATTGGCATAGACAAGATTCGCATCAGAGTCCAACTCGATAATGGGGGAGGGACTTTCTTCTGCCACTCTCGCCAGCCGGTCGTAGTCTTGTTGCAGCTCCTTCTCGCAGGAGAGGTCGCGTATCGTCAAGACCCCGCCGGAATTTCCTTCTGTGTCCAGCGGAACAAAGCTCCATTCAACCGGAAATGTGTCCTGCGTGGAGACCCTGAGCATCGCATGCGTTGCCCGTACGGAACGACGATTGAGAAGGGATTCTTGAATGCGCATCGGGATGCCGTGGGTTGGATCAGGAGCGGCTTCGATGCGCAGAAATCGACTGAATGTCCCAGGAGGCGGGCAGCTTCCACGTTCACAGACAAAATATGAAGCTGACTGTTCAGCCGCACGATACCGATAGGGAGTGTATCGAGTATGGCGTGGTTCAGACCGTTCTGAGAGTGTGTCGGTGTGGAGGTGCCGGATGCTTCTCCTTGAATCTTTCCAGGCTGTGTCATCAGGCCGCCTCTTCCTGAACATCGTCAAGAAACATGGCCACATTCACGTGTTCATGCAGGGGATCTAGCACCTTTGTAATGGCCCGTGCCTTCTTCTCTTCTGTCTGGACTCCAAGATCGATGCGAACCGGCGGGAGATAGGATTCCCCTTGTGGCCCAGTGATCACTTTGATCACCGGTTTGAGCCGTTGCGTGGGATTCATCTCCACGACCACAGCCTGTTCTCCGGTGTTCAACAGAACCAAACTGCTGATCGGATACACGCCTAACGTGCCGATCATGGTTTGGATCATATCCTTTGCATAGAGTCCCGTATCTCCGAGGTGAAACAAGTGCCGAATCGCATCATGCGGCAGCATTGCCGGACGTCCGCCACGCCGACTTACCAGGCCATCATAGACATCGACCAGGCTGACCAGTTGCCCCAAGACTGAGAGGTCTTCTCCTCTGAGCTTATGCGGGAATCCAGTCCCATTGATGCACTCATGATGTTCCGCGACAATCCGAACGACCGCGTCACGGTTCTCTTTCGCATCCCGAACGATCGCCAGCCCGAGGGCTGGATGCTGCTGCATCATGGCGCGTTCTTCCTCCGTGAGGTCGAGGCTTTTACGATACAGATTGCGTGGCAACCGGACATAGCCGATATCGTGGAGTAATGCGCCGGCGCCGAGCGCCTCCAGATCTTGCTCCGGAACCCCGTAGTCATGCGCGACAACGAGAGAAATGGTACAGACATCGAGTGCGTGTGAGGCCAATGTGCGATCGAATCGCTTCATCTTTTGGAGAGAAAGGAGACTGAGCATGGAGGCGCGATTCTCCAGTACGCGCGCGAGTACATTGGTGACCACCGTTCGCACCGTCTCCGTCTGAGGGACGAGCCCTGTCTCTAACGCTTCGAACATACGTTCCATCGAAGCGGTCGCTTCTCTATAGGTTTCTTGGGCGGCTGCGGCCTGTTCCTGTGACGGCAGTGGCGTGCGTTCCTGTGTGAGAGGCGGCTGTGCGGCTCTGACTGGCTCGCGCTCATGGTTCTGAGGAGCCTTTTCAGGCGGGGTCGACTCTATCTGATGGTGTGCCTGAGGGTCGGTAACTGCTTCTTGCGTGTGCGCCGGCGGAGCTGTGTCTCCGAGTCGGCCAAGCTCCACATCGTGGCCCTGGCTGGGATCGATCTTCACTTCCCTGACCCCATGCTGTCGGAGCAGGTCGATGTCGTGCTGATGGCGGATGAGGCGTTTGTGCAGGAGGAAAGGGGTTCGGTACCAGGGCTGGTCCATTCCAACGATGAACATCCCCGGTTTTAGTTGATCGATCGGGATCGTTTTCACCTGTTTCATCGATGGTCCCCTGGCACGGTGTCGTAAAGGCCTACTGGACGGACAAATAGGTCGAACTCTTCCACGAAAACGAGGACTCTGCGCATGGTGTTATCGGGATATATCGGGCTGAACTTGACATGAGTGAAGCAAATTCCGCCCCAACGTGTTGTATCGGCTGCGGCGCCATTCGTTCTTTTCCCTCAAGATTCTTCCTTCGATGCCGATAGAGGCCATCAGAGCACGTTGCTGTTCAATGGTACGGACTAGGGGTTTAGGCTGAAGGAGTTTAGGCCGAAGGCCGGAGCTCCGAATACTTCAGACTGAACACCTTCGACCTATCTACTTAAGTCGTTACGATGCATAAACGGATATCCATCGATCAACTGAAAGTCGGCATGAAGGTCGAGAAGCTCGATCGTTCCTGGCTGGCTACCCCCTTCTTGCGGCATCGCTTCACGATTTCGTCTGTGGAACAGATCGAGCAACTGCACGCCAGCGGTGTCCAGCAAATCGATGTCGATGTGCACGACGACCGCCAGGAATCGAGCTCGTCGATGTCGGTTAGGCCGGTAGTGACTGACGACTCTCCGCCGATACCTCCAACCCCCGAGACCGAGCCATCGTCCGTTCCATTTGCTGAAGAATTGCCCGTAGCAAGACAAGTCTACAAGGCCGCCAAATTGATCATTCAGCAGGCGATGGACGATGTTCGGATGGGTCGTGCGTTGAACATTGAGGCCGTCAGTGAAGTCGTCGGGAGGATGGCCGACAGCATTCTGCGCAATCCTGATGCACTCACCAGTCTGACCAGGCTCAAACAGTTCGATGAATACACGTTTTTCCATTCCGTCAATACGTCTACCCTGGCACTGTCGGTTGGGAGGCACCTCGGATATGCGCGCACGCCATTGCTTCAGTTGGGAACCGGTATGCTGCTGCATGATATCGGTAAGACGCAGATTCCGATCGAGCTGTTGAACAAGCCGGGGCGTTATCAGGCCGATGAGTTTGAGATCATGAAGCACCATGTCCTGCGAGGAGCCGAGATATTGTCGAGCTCCACAGGCCTGACCGACATGTTTCTGAAGCCCACGCTTGAGCATCATGAGCGTGTTGATGGGACCGGGTATCCCCATCAACGTTCGAAGCAGGACCTCAGTCAGTTCGGCCTCATTGCCGCCATTGTGGATATCTACGATGCCGTGACGAGCGACCGTTGTTATCACAAAGGGAAGACGTCGCACGATACGCTTCAGTTGCTCTATCGACTAGGGACCCAGGGTCATGTGGACGGTGTGCTGGTCCAGCAGTTCGTGCAAGTTGTGGGGGTGTATCCCGTCGGTTCTTGTGTCGTGCTCAATACGGGTGAGGCGGCAATCGTCAAACAATTCAACCATCATGTCCCCTTAGAACCGTTGGTTGTGCTGGTCACGGACGAATCCGGCCGTCACCGATCCACTCCCCTGGACCTTGATCTCGCGGCGCAGTTCCACAAACCGAAGAAGAATATTGCATCGATTCTCGACCCAATCAATTTGGGTATTCATCCTTCTCTTTATCTAGATAAGGAAGCGACATGATGGAATCAGAGCATGCCCCCTCATTTCCGTCGATTCTCGTGGTCGGATTGCCCCTTCAGCTGGTGATCGGGTCCGATCGCGACAAAGTGAACTGTGGATCCACCTTAATGGGCTGGAAGGCGCAGACGTGGCTGATTTGCGAATGGCCGTTCCATTTCGGACAAGCGGTTCCGTGCGAAAAAGGAACCCTCTGTCTCGTCCGCTCGATGGTGGCAGGCAAGCTCGTCGCATACCAGAGCGAAGTCCTCATGACACAGACCTCTCCGCTTCCTCTGCTGTACCTCGCATTTCCTCGAAGGGTCGAGGAAATCCATCTCCGTAAGGAATCGCGCGTGGCAAGCAATGAGCCGTTGCTCCTGCTGCAAGGTCCCCATGGAGGTACGACGCTCGCTTTATCGAACGGGTCTGTTCCCATGGGCGGATTGATACAGGATCTCAGCGCCTCTGGCTGCCGCATTATTGTCCAGCGGACGCGTGCCGACGTGACGTTAGGCGCCACGGTTTTTTTAGAATTTGAACTGATCGGGATTGGGCACATCGCTCATCTCGCCGGCACAATCAAGAACATTACAGAGCGTGACGGCGCCCTCTCACTTGGGGTCGAATTCCGTTTTAATGGGAAAGAGTCGATTGAATACCGCGGGTGGGGAGGGAGCGTTCAAAAGGCCATTGAGTATTCCGTGATCCAGCGGCAAACCGAGTGGGGATTCTTGACGCCGGCGTCAGAACCATGACGGAGTTGCCGAGCACCAGGCAATGTTTGCCTGGCTGTGCCCTCTCTCAGATGCGCGCTCCTCAATAAATCCCTGTCTTCGGTGGATTTCCAATTCCTGTTCGATCCCTCAACAGGTGGTCTAAGCCTTGCAGCCGTTTGAGTCGAATCATGAATTGAAAAGAGGACCACGCGATGCAACAACCTTCACGAATGCCTCCCCGCCATGTGATCATCACAGGTGGAGCTGGTTTCATTGGATCACAGATCAGCGCCCGATTTCTCAAAGAGAAGACCCGCGTCACCATATTAACCCGAAATGTGTCGGCCCCACGGGCACTGGCGCTTGCCCGGCAGGGATGCAAGGTCGTAGCCTGCGATGTTGCCGACCCGCATCGTATCCCGCACGCTGAGGCGCTCGACCCTGCCGACATGTTGCTTCATTTTGCGGCAGACGTTTCTGTCAGCAGCCCGACGCTCCAGGCTGCGAATGTCGACGGCACGGGCCGTGCCGTAGCCTTAGCGGACGCGTTGGCGATTCCATACATTGTGTATGCGAGCAGCATTGAGGCGCAGGGACTCGGATCTGAATCCGAGATCCCTCTTCGAGAAGATATGGCATGCCGCCCTGTCTCAGACTATGGGCGATCGAAAATGCAGGCGGAAGAGATCGTGACCGCATGGGGGGCCCTGTCCGGCCACCGGTCTCTGGTCCTTCGTATCGGCAACATTTATGGACCGGGGAGTGCCTGGTTCCTCCATCCTTCCCTATTGGCTTTGCTGGGCGCCACCCCGATTCGGGCGATTTGGGGGCAGCTCCGGCATCGTCTTTTCCAGCCGCTTTTTATCGACGATTTCGTCGAAGGCCTCTGGCGTGCCGTCGAGCGTCGGCTTGCCGGCACCTATAACATCACAGGCGAGGAGCAGGTTTCGGTCGAAGGCTACGTCTCACAACTGGCAAGCCTGATGCAACTGACAGACCGTGTCCAATCGATGTATGAGCCGGCGGCGCGATCTGGACGATCGCTTCCGATCGCGCCGGACTTTGCATACGTGTTAATGGGGACTCAGGAACAGTGCCACCGCGCGTACGACAACAGCAGGCTTCGCGAAGAGATCGGTCCCTATGCACGCTGGCCTTTGTCTCGAGGGCTTGCCAGGACTCTGCAGTGGTACGACACAAGCGGCCAGTTGCCGGCTCTCCTCGCGGCATTGCGTCGACAACCGGGAGTGATGACATGCATGTGACGATGATTTTCCCTGGGATCGCACTGCCGGGGTTCGATAGTTTCGGGAAGAAACCCACCATCGATGCCAATTTCATCGACCATGGCCTGGCATCGCTCAGCGCAGCGGCCAAGGCCGCCGGCCATACGGTCGATCTGATCGATCTCCGTAGGCTAAGAGACTGGACCCATTTTCGCGATGAGATCCGGCGGCGTCCCACGAAAGTCTGGGCCTTCACCTCATGGAGTCTCCACTATCCCGATGTCGTCCGTGCGATCAGGATTCTCAAGGAAGAGCGGGAAGATGCTGTCGTTGTGCTCGGCGGTGTCCATGCCACCATTAAGACGGCACAGGTCATGGCAAACCGGCTCATTGACCACATTATCACGCAAGAGGGTGAGATCAGTTTTGTCAAACTGCTCAACATGTTTGCAGCAGGAAAGCAGGCCGACCGCCTCATCGTCGGCGAAGGCCCGGTGTTAGACGAGATTCCCTGGGTGGACCGCGATCTGTTCGATATGAGTGGCGAATTGGCCACGCCGATGGTGCCGGGTATGCCGACACCGTTTGTCACGACCAATGCCGGACGAGGCTGCCCGTTCAAATGCAACTTTTGTCAGCCGGCCGAACGGGCCGTATTCGGCAATCGAGTCAAGATGCGGAGCCAGGAAAACGTGATCGGTGAGCTGCGATATCTGAAAGATCGTTTCAAGTTAAACAGTTGGATGGCGCATGACGATCTGTTCTTCATCAACCATCGCTGGAGCCGTGAATTCTGTGTCCAGTATAAGGCTGCGGGCTTCACGGAGCCCTACATCTGTCAGATGCGCGCCGATCTGATGTGCCGGTATCCGGACGTCGTCAAGCAGATGGCCGAGTCCGGACTGGCATGGGCGATGATCGGGTTCGAAAGCGGGAGCCAGCGCATTCTCGATCTGTTCGAGAAAGAAACCACGGTCGAGGAAAATCTGAAGGCGGCTGCCATCTGCAAAGAATACGGCATCAAGGTCTGGGCCAACGTCATGTTCGGCGCGCCGACGGAAACCAGAGCAGAAGTGATGGAGACCGTCCGTATGGTCTGGAAGATCAAGCCGGACCATTTCAGCAGTAGTTACTTTACCCCGACACCGGGCAGCGGTATGGCCGAGGAAGTGGAAAAGAAGGGGTTGACGATGGTGGACCCGTTCAATGGATCCAACCGGACTCCGAACGAAGCCAAGATGAAAGACACGGATTACGAATGGCTGACCAAAGCTATCGCCCTTGCGTATGACGGAGGGTCGGAAGAACGACTGATCGCGCTCGGTCAGCTTCCCACGCAATCACGGGAGGCCTCATGCGCATCGCATTGATCAACAGCCCATCCCTTTCAGTTCGTCCGGTCAGCCGCAGCATGGCAGGGGGTCTTGGCTTTGACGGCAGCGAGGGTATGTTGCTGCCCCCCCTGGACCTGGCCATCATGGCTGCCACGTTGCGTCAGGCGGGCGAAACGGTCGATTTGATCGACGCCGACCCGCTGGGATTGAATGCCGGTGCGGTCTACGCCAGATTGGAAGGCCATCATTGGGATTTCGTCGTTGCAACCGTGTCGCTCCCGACCTTGGAGCAGGATGCGGCGTTCCTCGCTGAACTTCGTCGTCGACATCCGTCCGCGCGAATAGCCGGAAAGACTCTGGTGCGGGACCATGCGGTATTGAAAGCGCTGTTGGAGCGAAGTACAGCCGATTTGGTGATTCATGGCGAAGCCGACCTCACGATCACCGACATCGCCCATGGCCGGAGCACCGGCGGCACCGCTTGGCTCGATGCCGGCGCGTCGGGCGCCGGACCATCGTTCCAATTCGACGAAGGGTCGCCGGTCGAGGATCTCAATCAGTTGCCATTTCCCGCCCGGGATCTGCTTCCGAACGAACACTACATCTATCCGTTGCTTGGTACCCCCGTTGCGACGCTACAGACCAGCCGGGGCTGTCCCTATCCCTGCGGGTACTATTGTCCGTACCCGTTAGTTGAGGGCGTGAAATGGCGATCGCAAACGCCAGAGCGTATCGTTGCCGAGCTGAAAGATGTGGTTGAGCGGCAGGGTATCACCAAGATCTATTTTCGTGACGCAACGTTCACGCTGAACCAGGGGCGTATCGTCAGGCTCTGCGACCTCATTATTGCTTCCGGGTGGCGGCTTGAATGGGTGTGCGAGACGCGAGTCGATTGTCTCGGCGATGCGGTGCTGGAAAAGATGCGCGCGGCCGGCTGTGTCGGTCTTCTCGTTGGAGTGGAGACGGGCGATGAACAGGTCATGCATCTACGGGAGGGGAAGAAAGGCCTGACGGTCCCCATGCTGGCCCATCTGCGTGAGTACACATTCCGGCTCGGCATCCGTCTTCATTTCCTTCTGATTGTCGGACTTCCGCAAGAGACCCGTGAATCCCTCGTTGCCACGTATGACCTGATTCAACGATATAAGCCGGACACCATCGGAGTCACGATCATCACGCCTTACCCGGGCACACCCCTTCATACGGAAGGTCTTCGGGAAGGCTGGATCGATTCACAGCAATGGAAAGATTATGGGGGCCACCAGATCCCCATGCATACACCCAACCTCACCAGGGCCGACATGGAGGCGGGTAAGCGGTTCTTGGAAGAAGGTTTCGCACTTGTACAGAAGCGGCAAGTCGGCGGGCATTCCAAACCCCTGGAGGCCATGGCGCAGCAACATTATGAACGGCTGTTGCGGTGGGCCTATCGTCTCGACGGACCGGTCGCGCAACTGCGGGACGTGCTTGCGCCGGATCCACGGACGACACCGTTGCGATGGTTCGACAGTTCAGCGCGTCCTTTCCCCTCCGTATCCTCACGGCGGAGCACGCCGGTGCGAATGCGGCCCGCAATCTCGGCATTCGAGCCGCTCAAGGACGTGTGGTCGTCATCACGGGCGACGATATGATTCCGGAGCCGTCGTTTCTCGATGCGCATGCCACGTTCCACGAACGTCATTCAAACGAATTGGATGCCATGCTGGGCTTCATCGATTGGTCTCCCGAACTGACTGTCACGCCGTTCATGAAGTTCATTGTCTCGCCGGAAGGGGGCCAGCAGTTTGCATTTCATGAAGTGCGGGAAGGGAAGGCCGACTTTCGGCTCTTCTACACGAGCAATCTATCGGTGAAGCGAGATCTGCTGCTCAAGCAACCGGTTCTCTTTGACCCAGACTTTACCTATCCCGCCTATGACGATGTGGAACTGGGATACCGCTTGAGCACCCAAGGTTTGGAGTTGCACTACAACGCCATGGCGGTGACCTGTCACCACCATGAGATAACCCTGACGGGGTTTGTCCAACGGCAGCGCAAGGCCGGGCACATGGCTGTCGTGCTGGCGCGTAAACATCCTGAGCTGAGCCGTACTCTGATCAAAATCGACGATGCCCTTGCGGTCCGTGATGCTCTTGGAGAAGATCGGATTACGCGGCTGCTTCACGTTGCACGCGAGCTGGAAAAGCCCGATCTCCAGCAATTGGCGTTGATCAGATCCGGCGCAGAACGGTTCGACCGAACGTATCTCCAACGCGTGCTCTATCCCGTGTATCAGACGCTCTTGCAGTCTGCCTATGCCTGGGGTATCTGCGAAGCTGTTGAGCAGGGTGCGGGGTCCATCCTGCCCGCCTCAACGTGCAAACCGGCGCCTCTTCGTTTCAAGGCGTCGATCATCATTCCCGTATTCAACAAACTCGAGCTGACCCGCCAATGCCTCACCACATTGGCGTCAATCACTACGATGCCGGAATATGAAGTGATCGTCGTGGACAATGCCTCGGGCGATGGAACGGCAGAGTTCCTCGCCGAGTTAGGCGGAGACGTTCAGGTGATCAGCAATCCTGAAAACTACGGCTTTGCTGTCGCGTGTAACCAGGGAGCCAATGCTGCGAGAGGAGAGTTTCTCCTCTTTCTGAACAACGACACCATACCGACCGACGGTTGGTTGAATGCCCTTGTGGATGAGGTCGAACGCCACCCCGATGTCGCGGTGGTCGGCAGCAAGCTGCTGTACGAAGACGGCACCATTCAACATGCGGGAGTGGCATTTTCACGAATTGTATTCACGCCCTATCATATCTACAGAAAATTTCCGGCCGACTCGCCAATGGTCAATCGGCGGCGTGAATTTCAATGCGTGACCGGAGCCTGCATGCTGGTGCGGCGTGATGTGTTCGAGCAGGCCGGTCGGTTCGATGAAGGCTTCAAGAATGGGTTCGAGGATGTCGATCTGTGTTTGAAAATACGAGAGCGAGGGTGGCGCATCGTGTATCGCCCTGACAGCGTCGTGTACCATCTGGAAAGCCAAACGCCGGGACGAAAAACACACGATAGAGATAATGCACGGCGGCTGCTTGAGCGGTGGTCTCAGAAATGGTGGATTCCGGACGAAGACTTACTGTATCTGTCGGATGGACTCGCCTGCCATGTGCGTACCGACCAGGGCATGCTCTACAATCATCTTGAGCCGCTGGCCTCTGTGGCCGATCGGACTGCGTGGCAACTTGTGGCAGATACCCAGTCTGCCGCGCAGCGTCAAGACTTTGTATCGGTCAAGACACTTCTACATGATGTTGATCGATGGCCGAACGATGTGTGGGTGCTTCGGTGGGGGGCGTTGGTGTGCAAATACATCGGTGTATCGAATGTCGCGCTGTCATTTTGGAAACGCGTACTGGCGATCGGACCGGACGCAGACGGCTATCACGCCTTGGCGAAGAGCGCGCTTGAAGAAGGCCGGCTTGACGAGGCCGAGCACTGTCTCGACGAGTTACGGAGTTGCAGCCCGAAGCACGGAGACGGGTGGTTATTGTCCGGGATCCTGGCTCTGCAGCGCAATCGGTTGGCCGAGGCCAAGACGGCCTTCGAACGCGCGGGAACGTATGGGGCGGATCGTCGCAAGGCACAATTAGGTCTTGGCATGGCTGCGATGGGCTTGACCGAATCCGCCGATGCCTGGGAACTGTTTCTCGTTGTGGCGACCGAATATCCTGACGATGCGGAAACGCTGCACTGGTTGTTGAGGGCCGGTACGGTGCTCCAACGATGGGAACAATTAGAGTCTGTCCTGAGTCGGTACGTATCGAGAAACCCTGGAGACCTCAGTATTCGGTTCGCGCTGGCAGGCGTGTTTCTCCGTTTGACCCGTTGGGCGGATGCTCGGCGCGAACATGATTCGATCCGTATGCTGGATCCAGCCTTCGATGGTCTCAGTGAATTGGCGAGCGCGATCGATGAGAACGAGCCGGCCCTGACACATCATCATGGCGCATGATGAAGACACGACGGCGCGAAGGCTGTTGATCCAACTCGCCAGGCTGGGAGATCTGGTCCAGAGCTTGCCGGCATTCGTCTCACTTGCGACTCGCTACCCACAACAGTCTCTCGATCTGCTCTGTCCTGCGGTACTGGCGGATCTCGCCCGTTTGTTCCCAGAAGTGGGGCATGTGCTGAAATGGAACGGAACACAATGGCATACGTGGGCCGAGTCCTTTGCCGGAGAGTTTCAGCCCTCGTGCTTGCGCGACGTTGAGCGATATCTCGCGGAGTTGACGCCCCAGCCTTATTCGATCGCCTATGTGCTGAACCATCACCCGCGCGCAATCCTGGCAGGAGCGTTGTTGGCTGCAGAGGTTCAAGGCCCCAACCTGCATGGGCCATTGAATGAGGAGCTGTCACCTTGGGCCGCGTATCTGCGCCAGGTTGCGCACCAGCGAGGTTCGAATCGCATTCATCTTTCCGATACCTTCTGTGGCCTGTGCGGAGTGAATCCTCCCAGCACTCCGCCTGTCTTCATACCCTCCATGAGCGATCTTTCCGGCGATTTAACCGAGGTGGGCACGTCGGCAGGGCAATGGGTCGCGGTCATAGTAGGAGCCGGTGACGCAGATCGATCAATTCCTATCGAGGTATGGAGTGAATGGATTTCGCTCTTGCTCACCCATGAATCGCCTTGCGGGGTTGTCTTAATTGGGAGTGAACGCGACCAGCAGGCCGCGCTTGCCATTCAGGACAAACTCTCACCGATGATTGCAGCCCGTGTGTGGGATGCCACGGGACGTACGACTCTTCCGCAACTAGCTACGCTCATGAAGCGGTGTCATTGGGCTGTCGGCGCCGACACCGGCCCGCTCCATCTGGCAGCGGCTGTCGGTGCCACTGTGATGGGGTTCTATTTCTCACGCGCCCGCGTGCATGAAACGGGGCCTTACGGAGAGGGCCATTGGGTGTGGCAAGCCGATTACGCCTTGCCGGCGATGTGGCCGATCCAAGCCAGTGTGAAGATGATTCGAGAGCGCAGCACAATCCCGCAACAGGAACCGATCGCAGGCTGGTCTTTATGGCGGTCCTACCACGACGAGTGGGGGGCCATTTTCCGACGCGCGGACGAGAACGATCCAGTCGAAGATCAGCGAGCGGCAATCTGGCGGCAGTTATCGGAACAGCACCGGCCGCTGCAAGGTGTGCGATGAACTCATTCGAGGCGAATATCGCTCGATTGACGCGGCGCGATTCTGCTCTGGCGGCGGCGCTTCGCCAACGCGAAGGGGGCGCGCTGGAGATCGTGCCGGCGCGCACCGGCGTGATGTCGGCACGCGCGAACGGACGGTGGATTCATAGCGCCTATGATCCCATAAAAGAAGCGCAGGCCTGGGCCGAAGGGCAGAGTTATCAGGATGGAGAAACGATGGTGGTATTCGGCGTCGGCCTACTCTATCACGTCGAGGCCTTGTGTGCGCGACTGCCTCGAACGGCATCGATTGTCGTGATCGCTCCCGACCTGAATGTCGTCGTCGATGCGGCGGCGGCTCGTGTGTGGGGCGAGTGCATGGATCGTGTGTCTTGGGCTTGGGGGACCACGGAGGCAATCGGTGAACAGGTTTCCGCTGGCGACCAACCACTGCGGCTTGTCACCTATGCGCCGGCTGCTGCGTTCTATACGGATAGCCATCGTGCCATTGAAACAGTTTTGCAACGGAGGGTTGCGTCTAAGGCCGGTGGGCAGCTCAGTATTGCCGTCGTCGGACCAATCTACGGAGGCTCTCTTCCCATTGCCCGTTATGCGGTCAGCGCGCTTGAATCGCTCGGACATCGCGTCCGCTGGCTCGATCATAGCGTCCATGCCACAAGCTATCATCAGTTGGACTTGCTGAAGAACTCCCAACATCGATTGGCTTTGCAGAGTAAGTATGCGGAGATGCTGAGCCGGATCACGATGGCTCAGCTGGCAGAAGATCCACCCGACTTGGTTCTCTCGCTCGCACAGTCTCCATTAATTCTTCCGGCGCTGGAGCATCTCCGGCGTAAAAAGTTTCTGACGGCGATGTGGTTTGTCGAGAATTACCGGCATCTCACTTACTGGCAACAGTTAGCGGCAGGCTACGATTTTTGGTTCGTGATTCAGCAAGAGTCATGTATCTCGGCGCTCAAACAGGCAGGCGCGAAGGACGTGCGCTATCTTCCGATGGCGGCCGACCCTTCTGTCCACCGCCCCGTGGACTTGACTCAGGCCGAGCGAGATGAATACGGGTCGGATGTGTCATTTGTCGGCGCAGGTTATGCCAACCGCCGCGAGATCTTTCCCCGGTTACTCGGTCACGAGTGGCGATTCAAGCTGTGGGGCAATGAATGGGACGGTGCGAGCGGCCTGACCCCAGTGCTTCAACGCAACGGCGCCCGAATCGATACCGACACCTGTCAGAAAATATTCAATGCGAGTGCAGTGAACCTCAATCTGCATTCTTGGGGTGGGGCCGGGTTCGATCCTGACGGGGATTTCGTGAATCCACGCACGTTCGAACTGGCGGCATGTGGAGCGTTTCAGCTTGCGGATCGCCGTGCTTTGATGCCGGCTCTCTTCACGGAGAGCGAAGTCGCTACGGTGTCCTCTCCCGATGATCTGCCTGGTGAAATTACCCGCTGGCTTCGGGAGCCTGAGGGACGCGTGGCCATGGCGGCACAGGCTCGGCGGCGCGTGCTGGCCGAACATACCTATCCTCACCGTATGCGCGATTTGCTGTCCCAAATCGGTGTGGCCAGTCCGGACCGTATTGGGTCGATTCTGCGAGGAACCCGCCAGGCAGGCGCGCTCGCGTCAGCAGCCGCTGATGCATTTCCATCGGTGGCCTCGACGCTGGGAACGTTTCCCCCCACTCAACGGGTGGAGCTGAAGCAGCTTGCAGCACAGATTCGTTCACGCGGTCCCATGGGTGCTCTGTCAAGGGAGGATCTGATGGTGCTGATGTTGGATGAATATCGATCCGAGACAAAAGATTTAGTGTAATGAAACAAGCGCTCATCATCAACGTGACTCGCATGGGGGATCTGATTCAGACCGGTCCCTTGTTGTCCCGACTGCGAGAAGAATGGCCTGACGTGGCGATCGACCTGGTCGTCGATCGAAGTTTTGCGCCGACGGCTTCACTCCTTACCGGGCTTAGGCAGGTCATCACGTACGATTTCACTCGATTACTCGATGAGTGCCGCACGCAATCCAAGAGCCTGGTGACGCTCATGCAAGAGACAACGGCTTGGGCGGCGCCGCTACGAGCTGCACGGTACGATCGCATCGTGAATCTTACCTTTAATCGCCAAACCGGCTTGTTGGCTTCGTACATCGGCGCGCCTGATTTAAGGGGGATCATCGCAGGGCCGGACGGCGGTCCCATCGTGCAGAATCCATGGCTGTCCTACTTCACGGATTTGCATCGGCATCGACGATTCAATCGGTTCAATCTGGTGGATCTCTATGCGATGGGTGGGAGCAGCCACGGGGCATTTTCGTCGATGTCGATCGCCATTCCAGGCGATGGTCGAGCCTGGGCCGATCAATTTCTCCAGTCGCAGGGCCGAACCGTCCGCCAATGGATCGCCATACAAGCCGGAGCTAGCGACGTGATGAAAGCGTGGCGGCCGGAATATTTCGGTCAGACCATGGCACGGCTGAGCCGTCATTCAGACGTGGGATTTGTCATGATCGGCACGGCTGCCGAGGCGGATGCCATTCAGCTAGCAATGACGACCTATCGAGACAGCGGGGGAGTCGCGCCGATGCTCGATGCCAGTGGTCGGACGACACTCAATCAACTCGTCGGCCTGCTCTCGCGTTGTCAGCTGCTCCTCACCAATGACACGGGGCCCATGCATCTCGCGGTCGGCGTTGGAACTCCAGTGATTGACCTGTCAGTCGGCCATGTCGATCACCATGAAACGGGACCCTACGGGCCAGGTCATTGGGTCATTCAGCCCGATCTGGCTTGTTCACCCTGCGGATTCGACCAGATCTGTGCGCACCATGCCTGCAAAGATCGAATCATTCCCGAAGAAGTCGCGATGCTGTGTCTTCATGCGTTAGGGCGCGCTCCATTTCCCGTATGGAGCCCAGGCGCACGAGTGTATCAATCGAGTGCGGATGCTGATGGACTTGGCGCCTTTATTTTGCGAGCGGGACATGTGGATGCCGAGGTGGCCTGGTATGCCGAATTTTGGAGGAGATTCTGGTACGAGGACTTTACAGGGAGGCCGAGTCAGGTGATGTCGAACCTTGAACCAGCGCCGGACCGAGACGGTGCGATGGCCTGGATGAGAGAAGCGGGCCAACCCCTGCGAGTCCTGGAACAGCGGGCTCGGCATATCGCAACGCTCACGAGACGTCGCCCAATACCGGCTTCAATGCTACAACGGGAACAAGCGCTGCTCCGTCAAGAACGAGAAAAGCTTCTGCCTCGGATGATGGCTCATTCGGCCACTGGCCCGGCGACTGTGGCAATGATCAGAGATATTCATAACGATGGCGCGAGCGAGTTGGCGATATTGGCCGATCAACACGTGAAGGCCTATCGACGGTGGCAGCAGCGCATTGCTCGAGTCAGAACCGTATTGTCAGACGCACCGGCGCAGGTCGAGAGACAACCGCGCTCGTTGCCGATGGTAGAGAGTACCGCAGCAGGATAGACAGGCTGAAGGCTAAAGGCTGAAGTGATTGGATTTTGCAATCCAGTCTTCAGCCTTCAGACTACTCGTCTCGCATATATTTCCACAAGGAGTTGAACCATGCGTATCACACTCGATCAAGATCAGTGGGATGTCAGTGACGATCAATTAGTCGGCGAGGTTCTGGCGCAGGTCAGTGATCGCGCCCATGCACGACATCGGCTGGTCACGTCGTTGAAACTTGGAGGTCGGCTGATTACAGATCGCGACCTTCAGCCTATGTTGCTGGGTATGCTTCTCAAAGAGGTGGGATCGATCGACGCCTGTTCACAGGATATTCCTCAGATCATGACGAACGCGACGCCGACCATCACTAGATTTTCGTCGACATTGAAAGCCGAGGCTCAGGGATTTCTTACACCCCTGCGTATGAACGGCATCATTCCTTCAGCATTGGACCGCTGGTTCGGGCAATTGGCCGATTATATGGAACTTCTTCAAGTTGCTGGGCCGAGTAGTCAAGCCGGTGATGATCTGCAGGCTCTTTCCCCATGGATTCAAGACCTCCTGGATGCCCGATCCATCCAAGATCCTGTTCGCATCGCAGATATCCTGGAATTCGAGATCCTCCCACGATTGGCTTCTCTGTGAACCTTTACGTCGAATACTGTCGGTTGTCGACCACTATGACTGCTCTCCGCACTGCTCCTCAGGCCCTCTCAAGTGTGGACCGGCTGAGACCGATAAGGAATGCACGACCAAGGACCTTCGCCGGTATGCATGCTATCTGCGGAGTCACCGGTCAAAACAATTCTGGCACGGATGCCGGGAAGTACAAGTGGTTGATGCATTCAGTTTTCAAGGAGGAAGAGGTCCATGGCTTTAATCGTCAATAACAACCCGTCTTCGGTCGCAGCTCAGCGGAATTTGACCGTGAATACGAACCAGTTGCAGCGGTCGGTGGAACGGTTGTCTTCAGGGCTTCGGATCACCCGTGCGGCGGACGATGCTGCCGGACTCGGTGTGTCTGAAACATTGCGCGCGCACATTCGTAGTATCAACCAAGCGACACGAAATGCGAATGACGGCATCAGCTTGACGCAGGTCGCCGACGGGGCCGCGGCCACCATCGGTAACTTGCTTTCCCGTCTCCGTGAGCTGACGACGCAGTCCGCCAGCGGTACCATCGGGGCCACGGAGCGGTCGTACTTGGATCAAGAGTTTGTGACACTCCGATCTGAAATCGACCGGATCGCAACCGTGAGCGAGTTCAACGGCCAGGCGCTGTTGAGCGGAGCCACCAACTCATTTGAAGTTTTCGTCGGTTTCAAGAGTGGTTCGGGCAATGCGCTCACAGCCGATCTGAACGACTTGACTGTTGCGGCCGTTGGCTTGACAGGCGTGAACATCTCAACGTCGGCAAACGCTCAGAGCGCGTTGAGCAATATCGACAGCGCGATCAGTTCAGTGGCCACCGCACGAGCGGAATACGGTTCGATTCAAAACCGTTTCGAGGCGGCTATTTCGAACTTGCAGGTCACAAGTGAGAACTTCGTGGCGGCAGAATCTCGTATCCGCGATGCGGATATCGCCTACGAGACGTCGCAATTCACGAAGAATCAGGTGCTTGTGCAATCAGGCGTTGCGGTGTTGGCGCAAGCCAACTCACTCCCGCAACAGGCACTGGCGTTGCTGCGGTAGACCTTCATCTCGTTTCGCTGGAGTGATCACCCAGCCGCCGTATCGGCGGCTGGGCCTCCAGCGGGCGATGAGGGAACGCCGCCTTTATGGAGGCATCTATGGTCCAAAACATTCGACCGCCTCACGATTTGTATTTCGTCCCACGCCATTCTGAAAGCGCTGTCAAGCCGGTTCACGATAGAGACAACCCGGTGGACGCCGATCCCAGTGCTTCTACTCCGAAACCGGCGCCGACAATAGAGAAGCTGGAGCAGGCCGCCGCTCGTGTCAAGGACGTGCTTCGTGGAACCACGTCCCGTCTGGAGATCGAGATTGATTCCGACTCCCACAAAGCCGTGATCAAGATTCTCAATGGCGAATCCGGAGAGATCATTCGACAGATTCCTGCACAAGAACTTCTGGATCTGGCCAAGCATCTGGATGAGCCCAAAGGCCTCTTGGTTGAGGAACGCGCGTAACAGAGGAAGGTTGACACGATGGCATCGATTTCGTTCGGGGGATTGGGGAACGGACTGGATTTCGGTCAAGTGGTCGATCAACTGGTCAAAATCCAGCGCGGTCCCATCGATCAACTCGGTCAGAAGAAAGTCACGGCGCAGTCAAAATTGACAGACTACGCATTGCTTGAGGGTAAGCTTCTGGCCTTGCAATCGGCTGGAGATGCCCTGCGATTGCCGACCTCATTCGACCGCTCGACCACCACCGTCTCGGATGAGAAGGCCGTGACTGCCTCGGCATCATCGACTGCGACGCCTGGTTCCTATCTCGTCCGGGTGACGCAATTGGCCCAGTCGCATCAGATTACCAACAAAGGAGCGACCGCCGTATCGAGTGCGACGACCGATATTGTCGGTGGCGCGT
>SWDH01000030.1:0-24149 GCA_005116945.1 Nitrospira sp. | reverse complement strand
GCCCTCTCGGCTTCTGCCAGCGGACTGACGACCTACTCGTCCGTGGGGGAAATCGGGTTTAAGACGGAACGCGACGGCACGATCACGGTGGATGATGCCAAACTGGATGGCGTACTGAACAGCAAATACAGTGCGGTGAAATCCCTCTTTATCACTCAGTCAGGGGTGGCTGGTGTTGCCCAGCGAGTCAATAATGCTATCGATGCGATCGACGACATCGGGACCGGCTCACTCACGGTTCGCAAAAACGCATTGACCAAGCAGCTCAGCAGTCTCACAGTCGAAATCGACAGGAAAGAAGATGCCCTCTCAGCCTACGAGGAGTCGCTCAAGAGACAATATGCCGCGCTCGACGGACTTCTCAGCCGGCTGAAAGGCCAGAGCACCTTCTTGCAATCTCAACAATCACAAGGGTCACGATGATGAATACCTTTCCCAACACAGCCGCCGCCTCACGGTATCGTCAAACGGAGGTGCTGACCACATCAAGCGTTCAGCTCATCGTCCTGCTGTACGATTCTGCCATCCAGGCGGTTGAGCTTGCGAGTGACGGGATCGCTCGGCAGCATCAGCCCGATAAAGCTCGATTTCTCGGACGCGCCGTCGGAATTGTCAGCGAATTGTCCAGCGTCCTCGATTTCGAACGAGGCGGCGAGATCGCCAAGGCGCTCTACCGTCTCTATGATTATATGCTGGCGGAGTTTACTCAGGCCAATTTGCGAAACGATGCCCGCCGGCTCGATGGCCCGCTACGATGTCTGAAGGAAATGCGTGGAGCCTGGCACACGGTGGCGCAGCAACAAAACCAGCCGATGGCTTTGCCGCGAGGATAGGATGAGTACATCGAATGCGACAGTCTGGGAGCAGAACCTGCGCACCGTAACGATGCAGGCTGGTGAGGCCGCAGAGCTCGGACAGTGGGATCAGGTTGAGGCATGTTATGCGTTGCGTGAAGAATATCTGCTTGACCATCCCATGCTTCCAGCCCTTGCCATGGATCTATCGGTATGTGACCAAGCGGTCACAGCGCGAATTGTGAATGCCCGGTTAGCCATCCAAGCGCAGCTGATCGAGACGTCGAAGATCCGTCAGAATTTCCGCGGTGTGCGATCCTGGCAAGGATTGAGCGAGATGGGACCCACTCTCATGGACCAATCAGTATGACCAGTCTGATGAATAGTTATGGCGATTGAATTGACCCAGATTCATAATGTGGTGCGTACCTATCATCAGGCCATCCACTCTTCCCTATCGGGACTGCAAGCGGCTGAGCGAACAGAAGAGCTGGGACAGGGTTTGATATCGGACTCCCCAGGTACAGGCGGACGGAATATTATGCGCGTGATACATGAGGTTATGATCATACATACTTGATAAGACAAGGAGTGTCTTATATGAATAAGGACAGGATGTCCACGGTCGAAACGGCAATTTGCGATAGTTCCCTTAGTGATCCCACCAGACTGAATCTACCATCCTCCGTCTGTATTGCAGGTCGCCCGGAGTTTCATCATCAGGCACTCTGGCTTCAGCTTGAAGAGGCAGGTCATGCCGTGTATCGGTTCACGGAAGACCTCGCGCTTCTCGATGCCGTGGGAACACATTCACCCTCCGCGATCGTGTACGAAATTCCGGCAGGACGTAAGCGCGCTGTTCAGTTCCTCAATCAGTTAGCCAAGCTGAACCATGACGCCTGTGTGATCCTGGTTGGTCCTGAAATCGGCGCAGAGTCAGTGGCCCACTGTCTACGATCTGGAGCCTATGACTACCTGACGGTTCCAGTCTCACCTGCTCGATTCATGACGTCGCTCCACGATGGCCTCGTCAACCGGCGCACCTTCCGTGTCGTGCGCAATCTGTCACAGGAACTCGCACAATCGAATGAGCGGCTTGCCGAGGAGCGCAACGCCCTCAAACATTGGAATCGAACGCTCTTGGCCCTGAATCATTTGACCCAAGTATTGACCGCTTCGTTGGACAGCGAGACCATTGTCCGGTCCCTCTTCACCGGGCTCGCAACGCTGGTTCCATTGGATATCATTGGCCTCGCCTGCGCAGAGCCCCATCGGATTATGACCTGGTCTCGTTCGTCGGCGTGGACATGTCAGGAAATGCAGGTTCGAAAGTGGCTGTTTCGTCATTTTCCCGAAGATGCTAAGCCTAGGATGTCTAGCCGACAGCCTCTTGAGCTGGCAGGGGCTGAGGCTCTATCGAGGGAAGACCGTGCGCCGCTTTCATCGTTCCCCGTCCTCGGCGATGACCGTCATACGATGACGATTCCATTGCCTCTCTCGCCAGATAGACAGGGCGTACTGTATCTCGAACGTCGAGAGGGCACGTTTACCGAAGCCGAATTCAAAATGTTGTCAACGGTGGGAACCTCACTCGCCATGGCGCTTCGAAATGCCTCTACCCACCAGATGATCCAGGAATTAGCTTTACACGATAGCCTGACCGGGTTGTTGAACCGCCGGGCACTTGAGGAAGTCCTTGCGCGGGAATTCAAAGGAGGTTTCCGCTATCGCTCATCGGCTTGTTTGCTTCTCGTGGACTTGGACTATTTCAAGGCGATCAATGACCAGCTGGGTCATCTCGCTGGGGATCAGGTGCTCAGGAGCACAGCGGCGTTGATGCAAAGAGCGGTTCGCGATATCGATGTCGTCGGGCGGTATGGTGGGGAAGAATTCGGGATCGTGTTGCCCCATACCGATCTCGATTGCGCGTTGGTCTTGGCAGAGCGGCTGCGCAGGGAGATAGAGAGGCAGGAGTTCGAAGCGGACCAAGGGATCGTGCGGATAACCGCCAGCATCGGCATCGCCCACATTCCTGCCGTAACCATTCGATCCGTGTCCGAATGGATTGCGGCCGCAGATTCGGCGTTGTACGGGGCCAAGGCGTTGGGAAGAAATCGAGTGGCCGTCCATGTGCCTGGTCAGGCGGTATCGGTTGCACGGGCCACCTTGACGCTTGCGGCGCCATGATGGCCGGAAAGGTCCTATGAGTATCACGATGCCCCCTCCCTCAACGAACACAACCAAAGCCTTGTCGGACGAGCGGCGTGAGTGGGTGCGAATCGACGATCGAGTACTTTTCGAGTATCGGCTGTTGAGCGATCCGGTGGAGGGGCCGATCCCGGGGGCCTTACCGATAAGCCAGGAGGCAATTGCGGCTGCCGTTGCCAAGCCCACGTCAGACTTGTTGCTCCGCAGCGGTGAGCAATTGGCGCAATCGCCGTTGCTTCCTTGGATCATGAAAGTCGATTGGTTGCTGGAAGTGATTGTCAAGCAGCTTGCCAAGATGCAGCCGGAGAGCATCGCGATTGCGGCAATCGTCGATGTGACGCTGAGCGGGGGCGGCGTCGGTTTTCTCTCGCCGCGGACATTCGCCGTCGATGATCTCCTGAGGATAAAAATGATTCTGCCGCCCTTTACACCGATTCAGGCAACCGCCAGGGTCATCCGATCTTCTTTGGCCAAAGACGGAGCACAGTACGAGATTGCGTCGGAATATACCGAGATCAATCCGGACGATCAGGACCATCTGATCCGTCATATCATCCAGGCACAGGCAGAACGATTGCGGGCTCGCCACAAGCAAGCCTGCTAGCGAAACAGCCACGGTCGCCTCGCATTGCCTCGCGCTACGCACCTCTCTCATGTCTCAGGATCCACACCTCGCGCGTCATGTGCAAGAACGGACTGTTTCACGCACCAATGAACATCTGTGGCGATTCAAGTTTTTCATCGGCAGCGCCGATATCCCATTCATTATGAACAACCCGGTTTCTGCATCAATGATGCTTCAACAGAACGGTACGCCATCAACGGACGGCGAGATTTTGACGGTCATGGACGTGGCGCAATTTCTTCGAGTGCCCAAGTCCACCGTCTATAAGCTTGCTCGGGTTGGGGAATTGCCTGCGTCGAAGATCGGGAAGCACTGGCGTTTCCTCCGCCGCGACATCCATGAATGGATGCACAGCCGCTCCAAGCAGGGCTGACGATTCCCTCTCTGTCAGAAGTGCAGCCTGAGCTGGAACGAGCGACGATGTGCGCGCCCGATGTGTGAAGCGTCCCCGATGCGTAAAACGTCGTTCGTGAAGCGTTTTAGCCTCGGAATCGGATGTTTCCGATTCCCGTATGTCTAGCGTTGCACGCTTCACGAGATACGCTTCACGCTCCAGAAGAAGAAGGAGGTCCTGATCATGCCGGCCGACCCAAACATGAAAATTCTCGTCGTGGACGACATGTCGACCATGAGAAGGATCGTCATGAACATCATGAAGCAGCTTGGGTTTGCACATGTCGAAGAGGCCGAGAATGGCGAAGGGGCGCTCCTAAAACTCAGGGCGGGATCATTTGGATTCATCATTTCAGATTGGAACATGCCGGTGATGACCGGCATTGATCTGTTGCGGGCCGTTCGTGCCGATGACAAGTTGAAAACCATCCCTTTCTTGATGGTGACAGCGGAGGCGCAGAAGGACAATCTTCTCGAAGCGATTCAAGCGGGGGTGAGCAATTACATCGTGAAGCCGTTTACCGCAGAAGTATTGCAGGAAAAAATGAACAAGATTTTCAAATAGGCAGCCGTCCCATTCAAGAAACATGAAGTGTCTTTCATCATACGCTTTCCCAACGACATTTCATGCAGAGGATGTAAGGGAGGTAGACGTCACAATGTTTGAGTATACCGTAGAAAGCTGGTGGGCCCGATCGTGCTAAACGCCAACACCAAGCTGTACGGTGAACTCGGTGAGTTGGCCCGCTCTCTCGAATCAGCCATGCGGAAGGTCTCTGAGATCGGAGCCCCGTTGGCATCCGACAGCGCGCCCCTCCCTCAAGCCACAGCCCATCTCCTTGATCTAAACAAAATGACAGAAGAGGGCACGCTGGAGGTCATGCGTTTAACCGAGATGATTCAAGATAATCACGCACGGGCCGCCAGGGAACTGGCCGTGATGGTGTCAGCATTGGAAGCAGTCGATTGCCAGGCGCTCGCGGCTCGATTGGCAAAGACTGCGAGCGAATTGGCGCAGGACGACAAGCATTTGATGAGCATTATGACAGCCCTGTCGTTCCAGGATCTTGTCGCGCAACGAGTAAAGAAGCTCGTCACCATCGTCGAGGATGTCCAGTGCAAGCTTGTGGAACTGGTGGTCGTGTTTGGTCTGGAACAGGCGGGCGCTGTGCCAGAATCCAAGGGAAAGGCCGATGAAATGCTCAGGCAGCTCGAAGCGTCCAAGTCCACGGCGATCAAGCAGGACCTCGCAGATGAACTGTTGTCAGAATTCGGATTCAAATAGCGTTCTCTGGTCTGTCGGCTCTCACGGGTTTGTGTTGTTTATTTGCTTGAATGAACCTAGCCAGATGAACCAAATCAACCCAATAAACCTAATAAGCGGGATGTAGAACTTGGATATCGCAACAATTATCGGAATTACCCTCGCGCTCGGGTCGATCCTTGGCGGGCAGGTCCTTGAAGGCGGCCATGTCGGCTCGATCATGCAGCTCACCGCCTTCATCATCGTGATCGGCGGAACCATTGGCGCGATCTGTATTCAGAACCCTCTTTCAGTCGTGCTGAGAGGGGTCTCCATGCTGAAGCTCGGCATCATGGACCCGAAGCATGACAATAAGGGAACCATCACGACCATCATCGATCTGGCGAATGTGTCCCGCAAGCAGGGCCTGCTCGCGCTCGAGGGCAAGCTGAAAGATATCCATGATCCGTTTTTCAGGAAAGGTGTGCAACTCATCGTGGACGGGACAGACCCGAAGGTGGTGCACGAAATTTTGGAGATTGATGTCGAACATCAGGAGGAGGAAGGGGTCACTGCGGCGAAGGTCTGGGAGGCTGCCGGAGGCTATGCACCGACCGTCGGGATTATCGGCGCGGTGCTCGGCTTAATTCACGTCATGGAGAATCTGGCCGATCCTTCCAAACTCGGCGGCGGTATCGCCGTCGCGTTTGTGGCGACGGTCTATGGTATCGGCGCAGCCAATCTATTTTTTCTTCCGCTAGCGAACAAAATCAAATTCAAGCTCAAGGAAGAAGCGGCTTCACGCACGATGATCATCATGGGTCTGGTGGGGTTGGCACAAGGCGAGAATCCCCGACTCTTGCAAGAAAAACTTGAGGGCTATCTCCCGGAATCGCAACGAACGAAAGAAGAGAAAAAGTGAAGTGTGGGGAGTAGGCGGGGAACGTGAAGCGTGAAGCGTCAGACGCGATGTGGAAGAGATGTGAAACGTCCGAATCCGGAAACGAACGACCCTTCACGAGATACGTTTCACGCGTCATGAGCGACGTTCTGTGATCTATGGCCAAGAAGAAACACGAAGAGCATGAAAATCACGAACGCTGGCTCGTGTCGTACGCGGATTTCATCACCTTGCTCTTTGCCTTCTTTGTCGTGATGTATTCAATCTCGTCCGTGAACGAAGGGAAGTTCCGAACGGTCAGCGATTCGATTAAAGCCGCACTGAACCCCATCGTCAGCCCCGCAACCACCGCGGTGCCGTTCACCATCGGGCAGAATAAGGCTGTGACAGTCAATCCGACTATCGACTCGGTCAAGGAACCGGCGGTGCGGCGCCTACGTGAGATTATGCGCGCCCTCAAGAATGAAACACAGTTAGACATCATTCAGATGAAGGAACTCGCGAACGGAGATATCGTATTAACCCTGCCGGACACGGTGTTGTTTCGCCCTGGGGAGGCGGTTCTTCGGTCTGAGGCTCGTCCATTCATCCAGGCGATTAGTGACGTGTTGATTGAATTGGATCGGCATGTGCGAGTGGAAGGGCATACTGACAGTGTGCCAATCAGCACGGTCCAGTTCCCATCGAACTGGGAGTTATCCGCCACCCGAGCCGTGACGGTGGTCCGAACCTTGTCTGAACAGCATGGCTTGCAGGCTGATCACCTCACTGCAGTAGGTCATGCCGATTCTCGCCCACTTGCAGATAATTTGACGCCTGAAAATCGTGCGAAGAACCGCCGAGTGGAGATTGTGGTCCAGGAACCCCGATCGGTTTCACAGCCGATCGAGGCGGCGGAACCGCATACCGCATTGGAACGGTTTGCCGCTCCTCAAGATGCTGCGAAACGAGAGGCCGACGATCTTTCCAATGTTATTCCTCCGGCGCTGCAGCCTCCATTGTCCCCGATAGAGCTGGCACCTGGATCCGGTGAACGAAGGAAATAACGCCTTCCAGCCCTCAAGAGTTGCAAGAAATATCCCGATAATGAATCTATTGATGCACAACCAGCTCCGCATTATGAGACGCTATGGAAACCGACTCCAGGCTCTGTAAGCCATCCGGCGATCTGACCATCTTCGAAGCAGCGGAATTTAAAGAGGCACTGATGGCGGTACTCTCGAACGACGGATTGGTCTGTTTGGATCTGTCACAGGTCGGACGCGTGGACACGGCGTCAATGCAGCTGTTGTGGGCGGCTCGAAAGCTAGGGCGGCTCCTGGTCACGGGTATTTCAGACGAGCTGCAGACAAAGCTCAATCGGCTTGGGTTTTCGGAACCGCTCAGCGAATAACTGTACGTGAAACGTTTCAAGTTTCATGTTTCTGGTTCCAAGTTTTCAGAGACTGTTCCCGGACAACATGAAACCTGAAACTAGAAACCAGAAACTCCGAGTCCGGACGAACGACGCTTTACGCCACAGCGAGGTGAGCGAACTTGTCAACCTCAAAGAGCAGCAACGGGCTTGGGAGGCTTTTGCTGCCTGTGCTGTGTCCATGATCCCGGTCTTGAAGAACCAAATGGAAGCCGTGACCCAACAGACAGAACGGGCGGCGATGGATTTGATGGTGCACCTCAGAGCGTTGACGTCGCCGGCTACTGTGTCAGGGCCTATAAAGGCATCGGAAAACTTGTCCAAGATTATTATGGCCATGCAATTCCAAGACATCACCCAGCAGAAGTTGGATCACGTAACCCAGGCGATGGATCAATGGAAAAAGCATCTGCAAGCCTTGTTGAAGGGGCCTCAGGACGAACACGCCAAACAGGAAATCGCGGCGCTGCAACAACTCGAACAAAGCTACACGATGGAAGAGGAGCGGCGCCTCCACGCTGCCACTTTGGCGCCCGACTACCAAGAACCTGTGCCGATCGAAACGGAGCAGACGGAAACGGAATCGGATTCAGTAACGCTGTTCTGAATCTGGATCAAACGAGATAGGGAAGATGCAGGTTCCGGCATCCCCGGGAAGACGGCTGGAGGACAAGATGAGCAAGACAGCACTCGTTGTGGACGA
The DNA here is from genome assembly GCA_005116945.1 of Nitrospira sp. Classification (GTDB taxonomy): domain Bacteria; phylum Nitrospirota; class Nitrospiria; order Nitrospirales; family Nitrospiraceae; genus Palsa-1315. The sequence goes on along the minus strand of SWDH01000030.1, from coordinate 15,868 downwards.
TTCACCGACCATGCGGCAGATGGTGGCCTTCACTCTCACCAATGCAGGCTTCAAGGTTGTGGAAGCCGAGGATGGGAAGGACGCCGTGAATAAGGTTGCCGCCGGGCCGAAAATGGACATCGTCGTCACGGACCTGAACATGCCGAAGATGGACGGCATCAGCCTGATTAAAGAGCTCCGAAAGATGGCAGCGTTCAAGTTTACCCCGATCTTGATGCTCACCACCGAATCGGCTGCGGACAAGAAACAGGCCGGCAAAGAAGCCGGCGCGACCGGATGGATCGTCAAACCGTTCAACCCGGAAGTCATGCTGAAGATCATCGCCAAGGTATTGCCGGCATAACAACAGAAATGAGTGATCTGTGATATGTGATCGGTGGGATTTTGCACTCGGCACTCATCACAGGATTTCAACATGAGCGACGATTTCTCTCAATTTCAGGACGCATTTTTCGAAGAAGCCGGCGATCACGTGGCCGCAGTCGAAGAAGGGCTGCTGGCGCTTGAACAACATCCGGAAGACCTCGATTTGCTCAACAAGATATTTCGCTCGGCCCATTCCATCAAGGGCACGAGCGGCATGTTCGGGTTCAATGCCGTCGCTCAGTTCACCCATAAGATGGAGACGCTGCTCGACCTGCTTCGCAACGGGGAAAAAGTGGTGACGCCACAGATTGCCGATCTGCTGCTCAAATCAACCGACTGTTTGAAGACTCTGATCGATGCTGCCAAGTCCGGCTTGCCGGTAGACGACGACTCTGTCCAACGGCTGACGATCGAACTGGCATCGGCAAGTGCGGCGGGAAGCCAGCCGCTGACGCAAGTGACAGCGAAAGCGGCAACCGGTTCCTCTGCTCCTTCAACCGCAACCTCTCTTTCTGTCACTGTACCCCGTACCCCGCACGCTCTTTTCACATCGCCTGGACACCACCGGAATGGCTCTTCCAGCGCGGCCTCGACCCGCTGCAAATCTTCAAAGAGCTGGCCGATCTTGGAACATTATCCCAGGTCGCCGTCGATACGTCGAAGCTGCCGGAACTGGCAGCCATGGATCCTGAAAAATGCTACCTCTCCTGGACGATGAAGCTGGAGACTGTGGAAGACCAAAAGGTCGTGGACGCGGTCTTTGAATTCGTCCGTGAAGACAGCGTGCTTACGATTGAGGAGGTTCAGGGTAAGGCTGAAGTGGAGCAACAAGCGAGTCAGCCGGTTTCCAACTCACCCTCAGCCGCAACCTCCGACTCGGACGATCCCAAACCGTTGGGAGAAATCCTGGTCGAAAGCGGCGTGGTATCTCGCGAAACATTGGATCATGCGCTGGCACGGCAAAAACGCGTCGGCGAGATCTTGGTCGAACAGCATGCCGCCACCCCGCAGCAGATCTCCCAGGCGCTTCAGAAACAACAAGACAATGCGGCTCATGTCAAGAAGGGGAGCGAGACAGCCTCGATTCGTGTGGAGACCGACAAGATCGACAAGCTTATTAATCTTGTGGGAGAGCTGGTCATTACGCAGTCGATGTTGAGCGACCTCAGTACCCGTTTCGAGATGTCGCAATTGGCACTGCTACTTGAGCGAGTGGCTCAACTTGAATGCACCACGAGGGAGATTCAGGAACGAGTCATGGGTATCCGCATGCTGCCCATCGGCAGCGCCTTCAGCCGGTTTCCCAGGCTGGTCCGTGATCTTTCGGCGAAAGCAGGCAAGAAGATACAACTCCTGCTCTCCGGCGAAGAGACCGAACTCGACAAGACCGTCATCGAATCCATCGGCGATCCGCTGACACATCTCGTCAGAAATTCCGCCGATCATGGATTAGAGTTACCGGAAGAACGGCTCGACAACAACAAGCCGGAACTCGGCACCATCAGGCTCAATGCCTTCCACGCAGGCGGTAACATTTGTATTACCGTGGAAGACGACGGGCGCGGTTTGAACCGGGACAAGATTCTCGCGAAGGCGATTAAGTCAGGGCTTATCGGCGAGCAGGATAATCTCACAGATGATCAGATCTGGCCATTGATCTTCAAGCCAGGATTCTCGACGGCGGAGAAGGTCACGGACGTGTCGGGCCGGGGCGTCGGTATGGACGTGGTCAAGCGCAACATTGAAGCACTGAGTGGGACGGTCAGCATCAAAACTGCGCCCGGCAAGGGCACCACCTTCACGCTGAAATTACCGCTGACTCTCGCCATCATCGAGGGCATGATGATTCGAGTCGGCCACGAAACCTATATCCTCCCCATGCTCTCCATCGTCGAATCCATCCAGCCGAAGGTCGAGAACGTGAAGACCCTCGTCGGTAAAGGCGAGGTCATGAATGTCCGGGGCACCTATCATCCCATGATACGTCTCTACGAGGTGTTCAATCTGACGCCGGAGTACAAGGACCCCGCCAAGGCCATTCTCATCATTCTGGAAACCGATGGGGAGCGTGTCGCCGTCATGGTGGATGAAATTCTTGGGCAACAGCAAGTGGTCATAAAAAGTATGGAGCAGAACTTCCACAAAGTCGAAGGGATCGCAGGGGCGACGATTTTAGGCGACGGTACCGTGGGCTTCATTCTCGATGTCCGGGGGCTCTTGGAGTTGGCGAGGCACGGACAGCCCATCGCAGCGTAAATAGGGTTGGTTGGTGTGGTTCACCCAATTCAACCAGACAGACTAGAAGGAGCACACCATGGCCACAGCAGCCGCGATCGCCTCAAAAGAATCAGTGCAACAGATTGGGATCGACACAGACGGGAATCAGTACCTGACCTTTCAGCTCGGCGAAGAGCTCTACGGCGTCGATATTTTGCGGGTGCAGGAGATCAAGGGGTACACGACCGTCACGAAGATTCCCAACCAGCCGAGCCATATCAAAGGAGCCATGAATCTACGAGGGACGATTGTCCCTATCGTCGAATTGCGGACCACGTTCGGCATGGAGACGATCGACTACACGATGTTCACCGTCATCGTCGTGGTCGTCGTGCGAGATCGCATCATGGGGCTAGTGGTCGATTCCGTATCGGATGTCCTCAGCATCAGCAAGAATGATATCCAGCCTCCGCCGGAGTTTGGAACCAAAGTCGATGTAAGTTTCTTGGTCGGGATCGCCAAATCAGGCGACAGCCTCGTGGCACTGCTGAATATCGATCGTTTGCTGACGGACGGAGATGTGCAGGTGCCGGATGCAGGCGAAGCCGCGGCATCACACACATGATGTAAGGCCGCATCACCCTATTCAATCAAAGCTGAAAGGCGACCGACCATGAACTTTTTCAAAAACATGTTTACTCAATGGGGCATCACCGCGAAACTGACCACGCTGTTTGTCTTCTTCGGTTTCATCCCGATGGCGGTCGTCGGGCTGATTGCCTACAACGCCAGCCTCACCATCGAAGATTCGGTCGGGACTCGCTTTCAAGCGATGTCGGAAGGTGTTGCCGACAAGATTGATCGCAACCTCTTCGAACGCTATGGAGACGTGCAAGCCTTCGGGTTCAATCAGGTGCTCGATCAGAAGGCTGCCTGGTATCGCACCGGTGCTGAGAACAATCCCATCATCCAAGTCATAGACCAGTATGTGGACACCTATGATCTGTACTCATTGAGCATGGTGGTAGATCTGGATGGGCGTGTGATCGCCGTGAACTCCAAGGATGCCGACGGGAAACCAATTCATTCTCAAGATCTTTATAAGAAAAATTATCGAGAGGCTGCCTGGTTTCGTGCGCTGAAGGCCAAGCAGTTTTCGACTTCAATGCCGTTCGCGGCACCGGGTAATACGGCTGCGACCGGCACCTATATCGAAGACCTCCATATTGATTCGGACGTGAAGGCTGCCTATCCCGGCGATGATGGTCTCACCCTGGGGTTCTCAGCTCCGGTCTATCGCGATGGAAAAGTCGTGGCCTACTGGAGCAATCGCGCCAAGTTCTCGCTCGTGGAAGATATCCTACGTGTGACCCGAGAGGTGATGAAGAAATCAGGGTATCTCAACTCGGGCGTCATTCTGCTCGACAAGGACGGAAAGATCCTCGCGGATTACGATCAAACTCACGAGGGCACCGGCCAGATCCGGCACGATTTTGCGACGCTGATGACCGCCAATCTGGCCGATCGTGGACTCATGGCGGCCAAAGGGGCCGTAGCCGGCAATCCCGGTTTCACGATTGAGCCCCACCATCGTACCGGGTTGCCTCAGGTGATTGGCTACACGCATCTCAAGGGCGCGTTAGGCTATCCAGGCATGAATTGGTCGATTCTCGTCGTGGTCAATCATGCCGAAGCGACCGCCGATGCTCGAGCGATCAACCGAAACGTACTGATCGCGATCCTCGTGTGTTTGATGTTTATTATGTTGATTGGGGTTCTTATCGGGTGCATCGGCGCAAAAGGTGTCGTCCGGGTGAGCGAGGCGGCGGCGAAGCTGGCCGGTGGTGCGCTCGATACGAGGGTTCCGGTCACGACCACGGACGAGTTGGGCACGCTGGCTCAGGCGTTCAACGCGATGGGGGAGTCTCTCCAGGCTGCTGCCGCCAAGCATCAGGAGCAGATATTGGTTACGGAGGAGCTGTCCGCCAAGTTTGCTCAGGAACGCGATGACTTCCGCGATGAGAATAGGGTCCGCGAAGACATCATGAACTTGACCAGCATTGTTTCGGAAGCCAATCTCAAGGGCGACATCGTTACAGTCAATGATAAGTACCTCGCAGTCTCCAAGTACTCGAAGGAAGAATTGATTGGCAGACCGCACAGCATCACGCGTCATCAGGACATGCCCAAGGAGACCTTCAAGGCTCTGTGGCAGACGATCGGACGGGGGGAGATTTTCCGTGGCATCATCAAGAATCGTGCGAAGGACGGCACGCCCTACTACGTGGACGCGGTGGTCGCGCCGATCCTCGGCAAGAACGGCAAGCCCCGCAAGTACCTGGGCGTGCGCTACGACATCACGCAGCAAGAGCTTGCGCGCCAGAATATGGAGGGTGTCGTCAATGCGATCAATCAGTCGTACGCCTGCGTCGAGTTCAATCTCGACGGCACCGTCATCACGGCCAATGAGAACTTTCTGAAGGTCATGGGATATACGCTTGCTGAGATCAAGGGCCATCACCATCGCATGTTCTGCGATCCGGCCTACGCGGCGACCGGCGAATATACGGCCTTCTGGGCCAAGTTGTTCAGCGGCGAGTTCGACGCCAACATCTACAAACGGATCGCCAAAGGCGGTAGAGAGGTTTGGATTCAGGCCTCCTATAATCCGGTAAAAGATGAAATGGGGAGACCGTTCAAGGTGGTGAAGATCGCCACCGACATTACAGAACAGAAGCAAGCGCAGCTCGAAGTTGAAAAGCTGATTGTCCAAGCGGCGATCGGCCAACTCACTGAACGGATCAAGATCGATCAATTCAACGGACCATCGAAGGCGTTGACCCAGAGCTTTAACCAGCTTCTCGATGCCGTGGCTATGCCATTGCATGAAGCCCAAGGCGTCCTCGCGGCGCTGGCGGCCAACGACCTCACCAAGGCCATGACCGGCGCCTATCAAGGCGAGTTCGATCAGATGAAGGAGAGCCTCAATACGGCGGTCGCGAATATTACGGGAACTCTCACGGCCGTGCGTGAGGCGGCGGAGAGCGTGACAACGGGAGCGGAGGAAATCACTAAGGGCAACGAAGACCTCTCACAACGGACCAGCGAGCAGGCTTCCTCGCTGGAAGAAACCTCCAGCGCGATGGAGGAGATGACGTCCACGGTAAAACAGAATGCCGACAACGCCAAGCAGGCGAACCAGCTGGCGATTGCGGCCCGTGACGTCGCCAATAAGGGCGGTGCGATCACGATGAAGGCCGTCGAGGCGATGGGCGAGATCAACAAAAGCAGCAAGAAGATCGCCGACATTATCACCGTGATCGACGAGATTGCCTTCCAGACGAATCTCTTGGCCTTAAACGCTGCGGTGGAAGCGGCGCGGGCAGGGGAACATGGGCGTGGATTTGCTGTGGTGGCCTCTGAGGTGCGCAACCTGGCGCAGCGGTCGGCGACCGCTGCCAAGGAGATCAAGGGCTTAATCAACGAATCGATACAACGGGTGACGGACGGGAGCGAACTGGTCAATCAGTCCGGCAAGACGTTGGAGGAGATTGTGGGCTCGGTCAAGCGGGTGACCGACATCATCGGCGAAATTACGGCGGCGTCGCAGGAGCAGGCCAGTGGGATCGACCAGGTCAACAAGGCGATCATGGAGATGGACGAGACCACGCAACAGAATGCCGCACTCGTCGAAGAGGCGACCAGCGCGAGCCAGTCGATGAAGGAACAGGCCAGGGAACTCATGGGCCAGGTCTCATCCTTTAAGCTCACGACGACAGGGCAGGAAAGCCAGGTGCGGTCCAGCGTGGCCCCGGCCCTACACAAACCCGGCCTCCCTTCGAGTGGGCCGGTGAAGAAACCGTTGCTCAAGAAGGCGACGGCGGTTCACACGGCCGCGCGGGAGCCGCTCAGTGTCGCCGCAGGCAATGGCAAGGATCGCCGGCATCAGGAAGCCGAGTTCGAGGAGTTCTAGGGGCTGGAAGCCTCAGGACGGCGAGTTTCAGGTTTCTCGTCTCAAGTTGTCGGAGTTGGTCCGGAAAACTTGAAACCTGGAACTAGAAACGAGAAACCCCGGACCCAGAAACTCTAGGTTTCACGCATCGAGAGGTTTTCAGGTGAGGATCAATGCTCACGAGGTATCCGTATGAGCGAGGTTACCATCACAGACATCATCGGTAATATAGAAAAACGGATCGAAGACCATCGATTCGTGAATGCACGAATCACCAATCACATCAATATTCTTGCGCTCAACGCTACCATAGAAGCGGCGAGAGCTGGTGCTGCCGGCAGAGGATTTGCTGTGGTGGCCAGCGAGGTGAAAAACTTTGCGGCACAGGCCGCTACCGCCTCGAAAGAGCTGGGCGCGATACGGTCTGACACACATGAATTGCAGCAGCGGTTCGCTGAAAAAGAGGCTGACCGTCTCTCTGAAATGTCGCAGACTCTCGTGCAGCTTATCGTGCGAAATTTGTACGAACGTACCGCTGACGTTCGTTGGTGGGCGACGGATGAAGCACTCTACCGCTGTTTGGAGTCGCTGGATCGAGCCTCCATTGATCATGCGGTGGAACGGCTTGGTCAGATCAACCGGTTCTATTCGGTGTATTTGAATCTTGTATTGGTTGGGATTGATGGAACAATCATGGCCTGCTCACAGCCGGCTCAATTCCCCAAGGTGACCGGCACCGATGTTTCCACATTGCCGTGGTTTCAGAAGGCCATGGGAACTGTGAGCGGCGATCAGTATGTGGTGGATGATATTTTTCACGATGTTCTTCATGGTGATAAGCTGGTGGCCGTGTACGCCGCCTCCGTTCGTAAGAATGGGAGAAAAGATGGAAAGAAAGTCGGGGTTCTTGGGGTCATGTTCGATTGGGAAGATCAAGCCAAAACGATCGTTCAGGCAGAGCCGTCACTATCTGAAGAGGAATGGACACGCAGCCGCGTCATCTTGCTGGATCAGAACATGCGCATTATTGCCGCTTCCGATAATAGTGGGATCCTCTTGCCGTTTGTCCTGCAACATCAGGGGCAACACAAGGGCCACTATGTTAACGCCGACCAAGAGTTGGTTGCCTTTGCAAAGACCCTTGGCTATCAGGAGTATGACGGCCAGGGGTGGTATGCGGCGATCGTGCAGAAGCGTAAGTAGAGGCGTTCTCCCGCCTGTGAACGTTTGAAGGGTCGAATCGCACCAGGCGCCAGTGAATCGTTTCCGCAGCCGGCTACTCAAGAATCGACAGCCACGAACCGATACAGCATCGACAGTGTGCACCCTAGGGTGTGTATGCCTGCGTGCGCGTTGTTCGTCACACATGGAATGAAATTGTTCATGGACTACTCGATTACACCCAGGGAGTTCGAACAGTTTCGTGCGCTTATCTATGAAGAAAGCGGAATCAGCCTGAATGAAAGCAAGCAATCCCTGCTCGTGTCTCGCCTCTCCAAACGGCTTCGTACCTTGGGGCTCGACTCATTTCAGGCCTACTATGATTTGGTCGCGGGTCGAACTGAGAGCGAAGAATTTACGCTGCTCCTGGACCTCGTGTCGACAAACAAAACCGACTTCTTCCGTGAGCCAGGACATTTCGAATTTCTGCGGGAACAGATTCTTCCGACTTTACAGCCTACTCGGCGCATCCGCATCTGGTCGTCAGCGTCCTCGTCCGGGGAGGAACCCTATACCATTGCGATGACGCTACACGATAGTGTCCCTGATCCTGATCAATGGGATTTCAAAATTTTGGCTTCGGACATTTCGACGCGCGTGCTCGCGAGAGCCGCGTCGGGCGTCTACGAAGATGAGCGTGTACGGAATCTTCCGAGGGACACCGTCAAGCGACATTTTCTGAAAGGAAAAGGAGATCACGCCGGCATGATCAAGGTCAAACCGCACTTGACTCAGATGGTGTGTTATCGGCGGATCAACTTGATGGACGACGCCTTTCCGATCAAAACACCCTTGGATCTGATCTTCTGTCGCAACGTGATGATCTACTTCGATCGTCCGACGCAAGCACAATTGGTGACCAAATTTTATCGCTATCTGAAACCCGGTGGATATCTCTTTATCGGACATTCAGAGAGCATCCAGCGGCTAGATCAACCCTTCAAGGCTGTTGCGCCGACGATCTATCAGAAGGAAGCGTGAAGAGTTTCTAGTTTCAGGTTTTAAGTTTCTGGTCGTAAGTGTGACGTTGCCGTTCCCGCTCTGCAATACATAGAGTGTCGCCCGCACCCCGGAATGGTTCTGGGTCGACACGACGGATGGGAGACGATGCCAACGTTTACACGGTTTGAAGATATAGAAGCGTGGCGGTACGCCAGAGTTCTGTACGGGGAGATTTATCGAGTCTCCGGTAAGGGACCCTTCGCCAAGGATTTCAGACTGTGCGATCAAATTCGGAGCGCGCGTGTTGATCATGTCGAACATTGCGGAAGGTTTTGAAAGAAGTGGGACGGGAGAACTCATTCAGTTCTTGGCGATCGCTAAGGGATCTGCGGGCGAGATGAGGAGCCATCTGTATATCGCCTTCGATCAGGGCTATCTCGACAGAGAGGATTTCGTTAGGCCTTCGAGCTCTGCGAGCGATACGGTAAAAATCATCGCAGGACTCATGAGTTATCTGAGGAAAGCCGGAGTGAAGGGGACGACGTATAAGAGCCCTCAAACATGAAACTTGAAACAAGCAACTTGAAACCTGGATCCGGTGTCTGCGGCGACGATCCGTTCGCCCATGTCAAGCGTATGCGAGACAGCCGCTTTCCTCATGAGATCGCGGCAATCTTGCCGGGAGAGTATTTCGTCAGCAATGCCCCGATGGTCGTCTACACCGTCCTCGGCTCCTGCATTTCTGCTTGTATCCGCGACCCGATCGCCGGAGTCGGCGGAATGAACCACTTTATGCTGCCGGAGCCAAAGGCGGCTGCGCATGATTCGTGGGGCGAATCGACCCGGTATGGGTCGTACGCGATGGAAATGTTGATCAATGAAATTCTCAAGCGGGGCGGGCTCAAAAGCCGGCTGGAAATCAAGCTCTTCGGCGCTGGCAAGATGTACGAAGGCAAGATCGACGTGGGGGCAAACAATGCCAAGTGGGTGATCGGCTACTTGAAAAGCGAGGGACTCGCGACCGTCAAGACGGACTTGGGCGATGTGTTTCCCAGGAAAGTCTATTACTTCACCGACTCGGGCCGCGTTTTGATGAAGAAGATCGAGCGCGTTAAGAACCGAACTATCCTCGATCGGGAACAGGACTATGCGGAGAAAATCAAACAGCGGGAGCAGCAGCCGGTGGAAGATGTCACGCTCTTCTGAGCGGTGTGAAACGTCGCTGGTGAAGCGTGAAACGTGAAGCGCAAGACGAGATGCGAAGAACGCGTGGAGTGTCCGAGTCCTGAACGAGATTCGCTGCACGAACAACGCTTCACACTTCACGAGATGCGAGGAGTCCTATGTCAAAAATTCGCGTCCTGATCGTCGATGATTCGGCTTTGATCCGGCAGGTGCTGGCCACGCTGCTGTCGAAAGACCCCGGCATTGAGGTCATCGGATCCGCCCCAGACCCCTATATCGCAAGGGAGAAGATTAAAGCATTGAATCCGGATGTCCTGACTCTCGATGTCGAGATGCCTAAGATGGATGGGCTGACTTTTCTTGAAAAACTGATGCGAGGGCATCCGATGCCGGTGGTGATGGTGAGTTCATTGACAGAAGCCGGCTGCCAGACCACCTTGCGCGCGCTGGAGTTGGGCGCGGTGGACTTCATTACCAAACCCAAAATCGACCTTCGGGAAGGAATGGAGGAGATCGCTCAGGATCTCATTGCCAAGGTGAGGGCGGCAGCGCAAGCGCGTGTACGACCGTTAAGCGTGAAGGGTGAAGCGTTCATCGTAGGACGGGCGCAGACAGGGGAGGTTTCGTCTCATGCGCTTCACGCACAACGTTTCACGCACGACGCACCTTCCGGCGCCATGATCAAGACGACGGATACGATTATCGCGATTGGCTCATCCACTGGGGGGACGGAAGCCGTGAAGGATCTGCTGATGGCCTTGCCTCCGAATATGCCGCCGATTCTTATCACCCAGCATATGCCGGAACGGTTTACGAAAACCTGGGCCGACCGCATGAATGAGCTCTGTCGTATCTCCGTGAAGGAAGCCGAAGACGGCGACAGTGTGTTGCCGGGCCATGCTCTGGTCGCGCCGGGGAGCTATCACATGACACTCGTTCGGAGCGGCGCCCGGTACACGGTGCGTATTAACCAAGATCCTCCGGTGAATCGGCATCGCCCATCCGTGGATGTGCTGTTCGCTTCGGTGGCCCGGTACGCCGGCGCCAATGCTGTCGGAGTCATCCTCACCGGCATGGGGGGCGATGGCGCCAAGGAAATGCTGGCGATGAAACAGGCCGGCGCATTTACGATCGCGCAAGACGAAGCCAGCTGCGTGGTCTTCGGCATGCCGAAGGAGGCGATCAAGCTCGGCGGAGTGGACAAGATCTTACCGCTGGCAGAGATTCCAGCAGCGATTGTGGCCTATATTTCCAAGCTCTAAGACGTTGAGAATTTCGCGTTCTATGTTTCTGGTTTCAAGTTTTTGGAGTATATTTTTCGAGAACAAGAAACGAAAAAGCAGCATCTTCGTTCAAGCTCGTAAGCCGGTGTATACATCAACATAAGAAAGGATGACATTATGCAAATCAAAGAACGCATCGTCCCGCAAGGAATAATCTTGGACGTCGTGGGAGACTTGACCTATGCCCATCGGGCGGTTTTTAAGGCGGCGGTCGAAAAAGCCAAGCAGGCTGGCTGCCGGCATCTTATTGTCAATTTGGAACAAGTGCGATTTGTGGACAGCGCAGGCCTTGGGCTCCTCGTGCTCGTGTCGCAGAATTTTAAACTGCAGCAGGCCCAGATCAGCATGTTAAAGCCGCAAAACTACGTGCGGGAGATTATGAGCCTGGCGAATATTCCCAAGATGATCCCCATCTATGAACGCGAGGAAGACGCGCTTATGGCGCGTGCCGCATAGTTTTGGTTTGAAAGTTACGGAACGTCATGAGTTCACACGCAATGTCGCACATTGGGCAGGTTCCCGACCCATCTCCAGGGATTGAGACCCTCGCCGCGACGATCCTTCTTATTGAGGATGAGCCGGTCACGCGGACGAGTATGGCTGCGCGGCTGACGCGGCTGGGGTATCGAGTTCTTGAGGCGGAGAATGGGCGTGTGGGCCTCAATGTGGCTAGGCGCGAACGTCCGGATCTTCTCATTGTCGATTGGATGATGCCGGAGATGGATGGGCTGACGTTCTGTGATGCGATACGCCGTGACCCTCAATTGAAATCCAGCCAGATTCTTCTGATGACCGCGCATGATGCACCGGCACAGATTGCCGAAGGGTTGGTACGAGGCGCGGACGATTTTCTGAGCAAATCGTCCAGCAAGCAGGAAATTGTCGCCCGTGTGCTGGCGGGCCTGCGCACCAGCCGGTTGGTGCGAAAGCTGGAAACGACCGGCGAAGAACTGAAATTGTCGATGCTGCTGCTTGAAAAAAAGCAGGCAGAAACAGAGGCCGATCTTCAAACAGCGGCCGCGTTCGTCCAGTCGCTGCTTCCCTCGCCAGGAAGCCCGGTTCAAGGCATCACGCTCGGGTGGGAGTATCAGCCGTCCTTGACGTTGGGCGGCGATCTGTTCGATGTGATGACGATCGATGCGGACCATCTTGGCCTCTATATTCTGGATGCCTCGGGTCATGGGGTTGCCGCCGCACTCCGCTCGGCCTCGTTGATGACGTTTCTACGGGCGGAGAACATGCTGCAATTGCTCGGGTCGTACGATCCTGAGCAGGTGTTATTCGAGGCCAATCGCCGGTTTCCCTTGAGTGCCGATGGGGACTATTTCACGCTGTGGGTGGGTCAGCTTCATTTGCCGACAGGCAATCTGTCGTACGCCTCTGCCGGTCATCCCGGCGCACTGATCAGCTCGGCTGAGCATCCTTCACGATGGCTCACCACTGAATCGTTTCCCCTTGGGTTCGATCCGTCCGCACGGTTTACAAGCGACCGCGTTTTACTGAAGCCGGCAGATCGGTTGTTTTTATTGAGCGATGGGATTTATGAGGTGCCCTCTCCAAGCGGGGAGCTCTGGGGCCGCGACCGTTTCCAAGAGACGATCGACGCGGGGAAGCAGACATCGCTGTCAGCGACAATCGCCTCGTGCTTTGCCGCGGCCCGAGGCTGGCAACAGGCGCAACACTTTCCGGACGATGCGGCGATTGTGGGGATTGAACTGACTGATTGCCGGGAAGGCACATCCAATGAATAAGACGGCGGTCTTGGACCTTTCCGAGGCGTTGAACCGAGCAGACGGAGATCATGACTTCTTCGTCACCTTGGCCAGGCTCTTTTTACAGGAAAGTCCGAAGGATGCTGCGGCGGCCCGCGCGGCGCTGGAACGGCAGGATCGTGCCGGGCTAGCGGCTGCGGCGCATAAACTCAAAGGGTCCGTTATGGAGATGTGCGCGCCGCGTCTCTTCGAGTGCACGAAACGACTCGAAGAGTTGGGGCAGGAGGGGAAATTTGCTGAGGCTTCGTCGGTCTGTGCAGATGTCGAGACGCGATTGGCCGAGGTGCATGTCGCGCTTCGGGATGTAATTGCCGGAGGATTTCCATCATGATCGCTATGACAGAGTGGCGCCCACCGGCGCGTACGTTACTCGTCGTTGCCAACGATCCCAACACCCAGGCTGTGATATTGGAGCATGCGAAGACGCAGGGGCATTCGGTGATTTCTGCTTCGACTCCCGCGCTCGGGTTGTCGACCTTTGACATGACGCAGCCCGATATCGTGGTCACGGATCTCTTTCTGCCGGAACAGGAGGGGATCATGCTGGTGAAACAAATTCACGAGCGTCGCCCGACTTGCCCTGTCGTGCTCTTGACCGACGCCGGCCATGGCGAATTGACGATGGCAGGGTTGCGCGCCGGCGCCCTTGATTATGTGCAGCAACCGATTGATGAGGCGGCATTCGCACAGGTTCTGCAGCGGGCTATCCATAGATTGCCCGTTTCCGTGGATGATGCGCCAGGCGTCGAACGGCTGGAATACGTGCTTGTCATGGGCACCGACCCGAGTTTCGTCGAGAGCACGGTGACCTGGCTCATTCAAGGGACTGCCATGGGGCTGATGGAGTCGCGACAGCTCCATCTTCGAGCGGCGTTGCAAGAACTTGTCATGAATGCAGTCGAGCATGGCTGCCTCGAGCTCCGATATCATGACAAGATCGATGCGATGGCACAAGATCGGTACGACGAGGTGATCCAGCAGCGCAGAACGGAGGCTCATTTCCGAGACCGCCGAGTCACCATTCGTGCAACCTACGACAAGCGACAACAAGTCCTCACGTATCGGATTGCCGATGAAGGGAAGGGGTTCAACTGGAAGTCACGAATGAAATCGGGTCTTGACGTGTGCCCTACCGGGGATGCCAGTGGACGAGGTATCTTTCTCGCCCGCTCGTTTTTTCCCGACATCACATACAACGACAAGGGCACTGAGGTCATGTTCACCGTGTCCATTGGATAATGCTGGAACCTGCAACCAATAACTTCACAGGAGGTCCCTTGGAAAATACAAGCCCCGCACGATCCAAGCTGCGAATTCCGAACGATCCGATGTATCGCTTACTGCGTGAAGGTTGTATCACTGAATTTAACGTGAAAAAGGCGTCCGGAGAGACGGTCGATCTCCGAGGGTGCGATCTGAGGGGACTCGACCTGCGAGGGTTGGATGCCGATGGGCTGGACTTCAGCGACAGTTATCTGCGCCAGTCGGATCTGCGCAGTGTCGATTTTCGCAACGCGCGGCTCGAAGGGGCCAGCATCAACGCCGCAAAAATCTCAGGCGCCTACTTTCCCGCTGACCTCACTGCCAGTGAGATCGAGCTGTCTCTTCTTCACGGCAGCCGCATGCGCTACCGCTCCAAGTCATAGCCGGTTGGTTTGATCCCCCTCGCAGTACGGTTTCGTCACCATGCGATGATCGTCGCCCACGACCCTTGCAAGCCCATTATCAGCCACTTATAATGCGGCAGCGCTGTTCAATCTATTCTCTTTCGCCAAATACCCCGTAGCTCGCTACGGGGATGAAGGCGAGGAGAGCCCTCCGTAGCCTTGGCGAAGGAGGGTCAAACAGAGGCTTCAGAGAATTTCGCAAGATACCCCGCAGCTTCCGGCCTTCGTAGCCAAAGTGGCTACTTCGGCGGAGTAGGTTGCTGCGGGGAGCTTCATTCTTTAACTGTGTGGAGGAACCGTAGAGCTCATGAGTGAACGAACGTTAGCGATCATCAAGCCGGATGCGGTGAAGAAGAACGCGATCGGCGACATTATTTCCCGTTATGATAAAGCTGGCTTGAAACCGGTGGCCATACGCATGATGCAGTTCTCCAAATCGACAGCGGAGGGGTTCTATGCCGTGCATAAGGCCCGGCCGTTTTTTGGCGAGCTGGTCGATTTCATGATCTCAGCTCCGGTCGTGGTCCAGGTGCTGCAAGGCGACAATGCGATCTCGAAATACCGCGACCTGATGGGCGCTGATCCATCAACGCCTGCAGGACGCCCGCCTACGGAATCGCCGGGTTACGATCCGCGCCGTCTACGATAAGCGGCAACGGGTCTTGACATACCAGATTGCCGACGAAGGGATGGGATTCAATTGGAAGTCCCGCGTGAATGACTCTCTTGATGCTTGCCCTATCGGTGATGGCAGCGGACGAGGCATTTTTCTCGTGCATTCGTTTTTTCCCGACATCATGTATAACGATAGGGGGAACGAGGTCATGTTCACGGTCTCCCTGGTGTAGGAAGAACGTTATTTCGTTTGTTTGGTTTGTTTTGTTTATTTGGTTGGGTGAGCCAGGCTAACCAGATGAACTAAATCAACCAGACAAACCAAATAAACCAAATGAACCAAACAACCAGATGGAGGTTCCATGGATACCACAAATCCCGCTCGCTCTAAACTGCGAATTCCCAACGATGCCATGTATCGGTTGCTGCGCGAAGGCTGTATCATCGAATTCAACGTGAAAAAAGCCGCAGGGGAGAAGGTCGATCTGCGGGGGTGCGATCTACGGGGTCTCGACCTGCGGGGCTTGGACACCGACGGCTTAGACTTCAGCGACTGTTACTTTCGCCAGGCGGATTTGCGCAGCGTCGATTTTCGCAAGGCGCGGCTTGAAGGCGCGAGCATCAATGCCGCAAAAATATCCGGCGCCT
>SWDH01000003.1:198473-216726 GCA_005116945.1 Nitrospira sp. | reverse complement strand
GCATACTCTACGACCAACCCTCTGTTATCGCTCGCGCTGAGAAGGACCAGCACGTCACTGCGAAAGGGATCAAGGAGCGCTGCAGGCTCGAATCCGGGAGCTTCTTCGAATCCGTGCCAAAAGGCGGCGATGCCTATATCATGAAATACATCCTCCACGATTGGAACGATGAGGCGTGCGTGGGAATCCTCAGGAACTGCCGCGCCGCGATGAATGAGAAGGGAAAAGTCCTCGTCGTCGATAACGTCATCGCCCCCGGCAACGACCCAAGCTGGGGAAAACTCCTCGACATTCAAATGCTCATCATCGGAGGACGCGAGCGCACAAAAAATGAATTCGCCGCATTGTTTGCAGAAGCCGGGTTAAGACTCACCCGAGTGGTGCCGACCAAGGGGCCCCTCAGCATCGTTGAAGGAGTCCGGGCGTGACCGACGGCATTTTCGCACCCCCGGCTTCAGGTCCTCAGGCTTGAGGCTTCTCTGACGATCCAGGCGTAAGGTCACCGGAGAATTTTTTATGGAGAAGTTTTCGCCCGAGGATCGTCACTCCCAATGCAAGACCGAGCGAAAGCGGAACGAACAGTGCAGAGGCGATATCCGCATTGGGCAACCACCCCATGGCATGAAGTCCTTTGAAGATATAGGCCATGAGCCCGCTGAGATAGTAGGCAATCACAATCACCGACAAGCCTTCCACCGTGTACTGGAGGATGGCCTGGCTCTTCGTCGTCTTATCAACGCTGGCTAAGAGCGTCAGATTTTGAGATTGGAGCATGAGATCCACGCGGGCTCGAAGAATGGAAATGACCCCTTCAAAACCGCTACGGAGGGTGTCGATCCGCTTCAACAGTTGTTGATAGCCCTCCGCGACCCCCGTAATCCCGCTGAGAACATAGTCAGACATTGGCCGATACAGGGGCAGTGTGCGTTCGTTGAGTGACGCCAACGTCCTGTGCACGATCTTGTCATAGGGCACTGACGCGGAAAGCTCGAAATGCAGCTTGCCGGCCAGCCGAGTGGTTTTCAACAAGTCTTGCGTCAATCCATTGAGCCAACGCTGAAGCGTGACAGCATCGGCATGGCCGATATGTCCACTGATGATTTCACGCTGCTTCAAGTGCACCTGCTCGAACTTATACGCCTGATCGACAGCAGCGGAAAATAACGGCTTCTGCATCAGCAGCAAGTGATAGTACGTTTCGATCCGGACAATGGCATCGACGATATCTTTCAGGTAAGACTTGCTGGATCTTCCAGATCCAACACTCACCCAATAGCGCTCGCCCCCATGGTCATCCGGTGTAAAACTGGTCACCAAGGAGGTCTCCTCATCGAGAATCCCGCTACCATACATGACAGGCCCCGGAAGCAGTGCGCGCAAGGCCTCACTGCTTGGCAGGGGTTCAGCCATCAGCACGATGTCTAAACGGCAGACCTCCACCCCATGCGGTGTGACGGGAAAATGGTAGTCAGGAAAGGTCAGCGGGCCAAACGTGACTTTCTTGGCCTGAGGGGAGGGAATATGCCAGATTTGATAACTGTAGTACTCGGTATGTGCTTGCCAGATCATAATGAGCTGATCGCCATTCGCCGCCTTCTTGACCCCAGAGCCAAACGCGTCACGAATCACTATCGCGTCATCGGGAACCTTGAACGCATCGAGGAGAGACCTGAACTCATCCCGACTCGCCGGCCGCTGCAGTGGCGGGTCGCTCATGCGAATCGCTTTATAGTGCACGTGCGCAGGGGTTTGTAGATGCTCGGCCCAGAGTATGTGCGGCTGCTCATGCAGCTTTCGAATCAGCTCACCTGTATCCCGCTTGATTATCTCAGGTTCAGTCATGCGACGACCCTCATAAAGGTACACATGCGAACGAACTGCGGCCTCAGGCTACTGACTTGCCGTCAATCCTGTCAACTGATCGCGAATCAGCCAGGCGATCAGACGATCATTTCATTCAGCACAGACCTTTACACCAAGCGAACGACCCTACTCACCTCAGTTCTCGAAGATATGCTGGATCCCTTTCGGCCACCTCAAGTCGTCCCGCCCCTACACCCACCCCAGAGGGGCGCCGAGCCCTACTCCCCTTCGCTTGCTGAGGCATTACCAGCAATATTTTAAGCATTTATTGGAACTCCGTCTCCTTTTGTCCTACAGGCGCTATTATTCGATGTCCTAACTCGTCACAATGTTTTTCGAGCCGCATGCTAGACAAGACAACTCAACATAGGTAAGATCGGGAAAAATAGGTAGGATGCTATGGCGACAATTCTTGTTATCGATGACGAAGAATCGATTCGGAACCTCCTAAGGGAAGTCCTTGAGAGGGCGCACCACCATGTGCTCGTCGCTCAGGATGGTCAGGAGGGCTTGACACTCTACAAACAGAACAAGGTGGATCTGGTCCTCATGGACATTTTGATGCCGGGAACCGACGGCCTCGAAGCCACGCTAGAACTGACCAGGGAATATGTCGACGCGAAGGTCATTGCGATGACCGGCGCGCAAGGCGACAAGAACTTCCTCGATGTCGCAAAACTCTTCGGCGCCCGCCGTGTCTTCGAAAAACCCTTCGACCTCGACACACTCGTCAAAGCCATCAACGAAGAACTCGCCAAATAGCAATCACAACCCAGCCGCAGTCTTTGACCTCATCGTCGTTGTCACAACACAATCCTTTCTCCCGACCGTGCCGTCAAAAGCTGGGAAATCCTGGCACTCGCCACAGCGTATCGTCATAATTCTGGCAGGAACAATACGCGATGTTTGAAATGAGTCCTCGCACAAGAACACGAGATCTGAGCTTCCTGGTCCTCTGGGTCCTGTTCATACTGATGGTGGGGATACTGCCCCTGAAGAACTTTGTAGGGCATCCTCACTGGGAATATATTAAGTGGGTTCCAATTCCGACCGTTGAAGACCTTCGTTCCCCCAAATATCTCCTCGACATCTCTTCCGACATCGTCGGAAATACCCTGCTCTTTGTGCCGCTCGGCTATTTTCTGAGGCGAGTACTCACCTCTTTCAACCCTTCACGACAATTGCTCATGGCTGTCGGGATCGGCATCACGCTGTCACTCAGCATTGAGCTGTATCAAGTCTACTGCCACAGCCGCTTTCCTTCTATCTTTGATGTCATCACCAACGTAGCCGGAACAGTCCTAGGGGTTTACTTCCCTCTCTTCTCCAGAAAGAGCGTCTTGCCTGCCCCGCAGCATCTGGAGTAGGAAAAAATCGTCGCCTCGCTCCTTAGTCCGTATGAGCCGGAGCGCCTCTGCTGCTATCACGCCATCACAACGTCCGCCAACTCAGCGTCCTGGACTGAGTTCTTTCCTGGCCAATGAACGCATCATGACGGGGTCGCTGTAGGCCACTTCGCTGAGCGCGTCCATCATATGCATGCTCTTGGTCGCCACCAACTCCTTCGCCTTCGCATAGTTCTTGGCACTGAACCTCGCCACCGCCGGCTGACCATTCACAATCTGACAGGCTAAGATCTCGCCGTTCACCTCCAAGGTGCCACCCTGCTCGATCAACGCCTTCGCCTGCGCCTGGGTAATACTATGGAGCTGTGCAAACTCCGCCAATCCTCCTGTCTCCACCAACCGTCCATCCGGCATGATGCACAATCGCTTGAAATGCGGAGACCAGTCCTTGCGGAAGTCGATATATTTAATGTCGCCGCCCCGTGCGACCGCGCGATCCAATGTCCGATAGTCGAGTCCAAGATTTTTCCGTTCAAGCTTCGATTTCAACTCCTCCGGCAACGTCTTGTGAAACACCATGGCCGCCACCTCATCGAGCGGAATCGCTCGTGCCTGAGCTAACTGCACCGCCTCGGAAAACTGCATGAGGTCTAAGGTCCAGGTGTGCTTGGGAGCCTCCCCGGTCGGATCGATCCGGCAAGCAAACAACCCCCGCGTCAGGACCCCGCCGATCTGTGGGTAGACATACACCCCTCCATCGGTCAGCAGCCTCTTCATCGTTTCCAGTGGAACCTCGTAGCTCTCAGAGAGAACTTTCGCATGTGCCGCCAGATCTTCCTGAATTGTCATCGCACAGGCCGTGACGTTTCCCGGCGCATCGAACTCAGAATAATCCTCAATGACGTTATAGAGGACCACAGGCTTCAGCTTCTCGGATTTTTTCTTTATTTTAAACATGACCTATTACATATAAGATTATGAAATATATAATTTTTACCTGTATGATAAATTGCTATACGGCGGCAAGGTCATCAGCCTTCCATCCTCGACTGGTCCACCAATTGTAAAGTGATAGAGCGATTGAAAACTCAATCCCTTTACTGCAACGATCTCATGCACCGGGTCGTCGAAAAAACATCCGATCCCAGTGGCCCGCACCCCTGCAGCTTCCGCTTCTAGATACAGCACCTGCCCCAGCAACCCCGACTCCCAGAAGAGACGTGGATACCACCAGGCTCCCCCTTCCCGCAAGCGCCCCTCAAACTCAGCCAGCATGCCAAACGAGAAAGCACTGTCGCCCGCAATATCTTGGTGGCAACTCACTTGCACTGCCAGTTTCTTTGCATCCCCTTCAAGCAGCCAGCAGAGAGACAGATCCTCAGGACAACCTGGCGTTGAAGTCCAGGTCAGCTCGGAATTCATCGACTGCTGGATGGACGAAAGCTTCTTCGGATCCCGGGCCAGAAAATACAGCCCCGGCGTGAGGCCTTCGACGCGATGCACAAATAGCAAAAGGTGAATCGCCGGCTCATAGGGCCACACATCCCACGGCATCGGGCGATCCAATTGCGGCCGATCCGCGCGAGGCAGCACTCGCTCCATCATGCGAAAAAATGTCGCCGCTGAGATTGACGTCTTCCCATCGAACGACACCGCGCTTCGGCGTTGTCGAATGATCTGGCCCGCTGACGAGCCAGCGTCGTTCGTCTCTCGTGAAGCGTGAAGCGTGTCGGATATGAGATCAGAATTCGTTGGGAGGGAAATTGTCAGCCTATCAGCCTGTGCCTTCCACGAAGCCTCTGCTACCTCGTCGATGATGTCCCAATGTACACCATGCTCGCCGCTCAACCGATTGGGTTTTCCATACCAGGTGCATTCAGCGAGATCCTTCACCACCGCTGGATCAATGAACAGCGGAATCTCTGTCAACTTCCCACGTTTCACCTCTAACGTTTCACCTTTCACGTTCCCAAGAGGCCACATCACCGCCAGACAGTCCGGATGTTCTGATTCAACCCCTGCAAAGTCCTCCACCCTATTAGTCCCCAATAGGGTGGCAACAGTCTCCTGTGACGTGCCGTCGAGCAGCGCCATCTTCCATCCGAGCGTCGCAGCGCTGATCCGCGCTGAACCGATCGCATGGCCGACATCATGGTTGCAGTAACGGAACGCCCGCTCGCCATACTTCCAAGCTTCCCGCCAGTGAACCGAGGTCAGGCCGAAAAGAAATGCACCGCGAGGGAAGGGAGCCAGCAATCGAGCCATCTGCTCAGCAGGAAATTCAGCGCGTAACTCCAATCCATGCTCTCTGGGTGCGTAATGATAGAGACCCGGCTTGAGATCGAGTCCCTCGATCTGAGGCATGACCACATAGCCTTCGGTCGGATGGAGATTGCCTGAGGATGGATTGGTCCGCAGCGGCCACTCCGACTCCCCTGCCTTCTTCCAAGCCGACAACGCGAGGGCAAATTCGAAGAACCGGGACAGAGTCTGCACGACTACGGGCTGATATGGAACAGAACTAGATTGATAGATAACATCGTACAGTGGCGAGACCGGTTCTTCATCCGGTCTTAGCAGCGGCAGCGAGACGAGCGGTGCCCCTTCGAACCGTCGAAACGGATCCGGCTGATTGGCCCAATCGAGATACCCAAGCGCCCGAGCATAACGATTGAAATGGTGCTTCGTCTGGACGTGGTAGCGGATGACCCGATCGACAGGATCAGACGAAACAGGCTCAATTGATTCACGGTACAGGGGGATTTCAGTGGCCATCGTATTAGTCGGACATAGTCTACAGAGCTGCGAGAAGGAAAGTAAACGCGATCGACTACGCAACCCCTCGCAGAGTCTACCTTGACTCATTGACCTCCTTTTCCTTATCCGAGTATTCTGTAATACCCGCCGCGATAGAAAGAGACGACACAGCGTCAGACCTATGGCTAAGGAGGTCGCATGAGTCAGATTCAGAAAGGCATCCTTGCCCCGGTTCCGAAACAGGCCTGCTATCTGTCGTTCGCCATCGCGCCAGAAATGAATCCGGCCGGTTCTCTACGCAATCTGTGCAGACTAGCCGACGGTCACAAGACAGTCGTGGGGCTGGGCCTATCACTCGTGCGTGCTCTCGGCCGTGAAGTCCAAGGGCTGAAGGTATTCCCCTGCTATACCGAAGCCGGATTCGACGTGCCTTCGACGCCTGGGGCATTGTGGTGCTGGCTACGAGGCGATGACCGTGGCGAACTCGTTCATCGGGCTCGCGCGATTGTTCAAAGCGTGGCCCCTGCCCTTCAATTGGAGCAGACGATTGACGGCTTTCGGTACAAGTCTGGTTACGATCTGTCCGGCTACGAGGACGGAACTGAAAATCCGAAAGGAGCCGCCGCTGTGAAGGCGGCTGTGAGTGCTGGACAGGGTCCTGGCCTTGATGGAGGGAGTTTCGTCGCCGTTCAGCAATGGATCCATCACCTGGATACATTCGACGCCATGACGGCTCACAAACGGGACCACACGATCGGTCGCCGGAAACGCGATAACAAAGAATTGAGCAACGCACCGGCTTGTGCTCATGTGAAACGAACTGCACAGGAGAGTTTCAATCCAGCTGCCTTCATTCTGAGGCGGTCCATGCCATGGGCCGAGGCGCAGCAAGCAGGTCTCGTATTCGTGGCCTTCGGCAACTCCTTCGACCCATTCGACGCGCTTTTGCGCAGGATGGTCGGAGCAGAGGACGGTATCGTGGATGCGCTGTTTTCGTTCACACGCCCACTTTCTGGGAGCTATTATTGGTGCCCTCCGATGAAGAGAGGGCGTCTCGATTTGCGCGCGGTCGGCTTATAACAAAAACAGGAAAAACAGATAATCTCCCATCATCGATCTGAGGTCATCCATGCAATTCGACGCTGCACTTTCCGCACAAGATACGTTCCGACGAGCCGAAACGGAGCTTGGTTCCGACTGGGATATGGCCATTGAACTAGAACGCACCTTTTCCTCCAACGCCGGATCGACGGCACGGGAAGCTTATGAAGGCTTGCTTGCTCTCGGCGTTCGTTACCCGAAGGCCTACTCGTTCCAGGCCTTCTGTATCTTCATCACCTGGCAGCAAGTGACGGAGGAGACCATTGCCCACCATTTTCAGACAGGCCTCAGGCTCTGCGAATCATTCCTGGCTTCTCCCAACGGCAAACATCACACAGACATCGAGCAGATCACCGAACTCTACGGGTCATATCGAGATGGATTGGGGCTCGATGAAGAGGATGAAACTCTCGTCGAGTTTCGGAAAGACACACCGAAGGGCGGAGACTAACCTCAAACAGTGCTGAGCTGTAGAGTTTTGAGTACAGGGTTAGGATTTGTCAGAGCCAGAGTGCTGATCAACGGCTGTTGAGGGCTCTGGATCGGATTCATCGTGCCCACAATGTGGACAGGGCATGCAGACCGGCCCATCGCAACAATGGTAGATGTATTCGCGGCCGCAGCGTCTACAATTGGTCTGTGCCATGATTGAATCTGCACAGTAACAGACCCCCTACCTGCCCACAAGAGCCGATTCATGTCTGACGACGACAAACATCGCGCGCGAATTTTTCTCCATCGAGGCCAGCTGGCACAGGCCAAAGCCGCCTACGAACAGGCAGTCTCGGATGATCGCCTAGCCAATGACCCTCGCGCCCTCTCCGACTCACTCGGCAATTTGGGTAACGTCTGCGCACTTTCTGGTGATCTGGATCAGGCTGAAACATGCTATAGAGAAGTCCTCACGATCCAACGCACAGAACGGAATCGACAAGCCATCGCCCACACGCTGGTGAATCTCGGCAATCTCCACATCGGCGCCGACCATCCGGAGAAGGCCCGCCCCTATTATCTTGAAGCATTAGACCTGCTTCGTGATTTAAAAGACGATCGCGCACTCGGCATTCTCCACAATAACCTCGCGCTGCAAGAGGCTCGTGAAGGGCAGTGGGATCAGGCCGTCACGTCTTTCAAGCTGGCCCTCGACCATCATCGAGTCGTCGGGAACGAAGAAGGACTCGCAGTAACCTATAGCCAGCTCGGCAAATGCTTTCTCGACCAAGACGATCTGACGAGAGCCGAACGCTGTCTCAACAACGCCTCAGAACATTACATCAAACTCGGCAACGAACCAGCCGAAGCCGCAGTGCTCCGACTCCTTACCACCCTGTATGATACTCGTCAGGATCTCATTTCAGCACGACGCTGTCTTGAACGCGTGGTGGCTCTCGACCTGCGATACCAGCTGCCTGAACTTCAAGCCGACTCGGCCTATCTTGCGAAGCTGACACAATCCGCTTAGCAGGCAGTTGAACAAGCCCTCCAGCTTCGTTCTCACATCGTTCAGACCCTCAACGTGGAAACAAACTTCCTCGGAGATCGGAAACACTGGAGGGGCTTATCCGTTCGCCAAGATCTATTCTACGAACGAACGGCCACATAAAGTGCGGTTGATACCTCTTCGGGCCTTTACTCGCTGCGGCCTTGCTGGAAGGCTTTTTGAACAACCTGCTGGCTCGTTGGGGCCGTGTATGACTTCCTTCCACCCTGTGTTTGATTTACGACTGAATCATTTTCGATTCACGACCGAATCGTTTTAGATTCATATGGACCACTTTTGCCTTCTATAAGGAGCTTCTGCTTCGTCACCATCTGAGAAAAATCGCAAGACTACAGAGGACAGACACCCATCAGATTAGGCACGTGGTTTGCTTCATATAATTGGTGTAGGAAGAAATACTCATGAATGCCGGTGCGGGACGTTTGAGACCGAAGCCCACCGGGGCATCTCGCAAGTACGGCCGACGGAAGCGTAGGTGCAGGCTGTCGAAAGGGCCAGACGAGAGGACGGGCTTGATTCGATATGATGAACTCATGCCGCCATCACCCACTCGGAAAAGAGAAGACCCTGTATTTCTTCGTGGCGAGGGTGGTTTGTCGACACCTGGTTAGCCTCTCATCCCTCTCCTCTTTACCTCAACAGTCTCTACCAACTGTCCAGCATTCTTTCATTTTCTGCACAGGAGAGTCTGGCGCGTTTCTGGACAGAACCAAATCCTCTGCTATCTTTGAAGAGTCACCCTGTTGCCTCACGTTTCATCATGACATAGCCACAAGATACCGACGTGGATACTGCATGCCATTTCTTGTTCGGGTCCTTACCGCATTGGCTCTTGGGTCGCTCATGATGACGACCAGCGCCTATGCCGCAGATCACGCACCAATGATCACGGTCGGCACACAAGAAATCGGACTTACTGCCGGCTACATGCTTCCTCATCGTCTCACACAAGACCACACGACCAAGCAGGAAGGCCCGGCCTTCATGCCCACCTGGATGATGACCGTCACTGATCCCGTGGGCGACGGATGGTATCGCGGACAGGTCTCGATCGGCGCCGAGATCGTCTATCTTCAGTTCCGGGAACCGTTTCTTACGCACGGCGTCGGCTTTAACCCGAAAATCAAATATACGTTCGCCGGATGGGATCGCATCCGACCCTATGCCGAATTCGCAGGAGGTCCATTTTGGACCGATCTTGCCGGGAAGATCCCGGAAGAGTCGAGCCGATTTAATTTCGTCTTAACGGCGGGATTCGGAGTCTCCTACTTCCTGACCGACCGAGCGGCACTCAACATCGGCTATCGGTTTCACCATATTTCCAATGCCGGCACTCGGTACCCAAACCTTGGGCTCAATGCCAGCCTTCCCTTTGGCGGTTTTTCATTCTTTTTCTAGATCAGGAGACGCACGATGACGGGGCAGATTTTTTCACGACTATTGATCGGCAGTATGCTCACCGTGACGCTCGGCCTCGGAACCGGCTGTTCCCATTGGATCGAGCTGGCAGCTTCCACAGAGACGACGCCGCCAGTCAGCGCCACAGTGGCCACCGATGCACGCGTGCCGCTCCTC
Source organism: Nitrospira sp. (assembly GCA_005116945.1). Taxonomy (GTDB): domain Bacteria; phylum Nitrospirota; class Nitrospiria; order Nitrospirales; family Nitrospiraceae; genus Palsa-1315. The sequence continues at coordinate 206,583 of SWDH01000003.1, read as the reverse complement.
CTTGAGACGATACGGGTCACCCACAACGGCTCAGCAATAGCTCCGCCTGCCATTCTCGAGCGGCAAGTACTCGGCGCCATCGAAGCCACACGCCTCTTCTCTCAACATTATCAATCAGGGCACGCACAGCCAGCGGCAAGCCAAGCGCGCGTCACCGTGCGGCTGTCGATCGATAATCTTGTAGAACCCCATGCCGGCCAAGCCGCCTGGCGAGGCCTCCTCGTCGGCGCGTCGATGTTTACATTGGCCCCCTTCATCCCCCTCAATTACGACTACGGGGCCCAGATGTCGCTTGAAATGGAACGATGGGACGGGCAGACGAAACACTACAGCGCCACATCCAATGGATCAGCCCACTATTATCTGTTCGGCGCAAACCCGGAAGTCATCGAACAATTGAAAGGGCAGGTCACAGAAGCCTGCCTGTCGTCCCTGCTTGATCAAGTCATTCACGATTCAACGTTTTTTCTTGCCGGCACTATGCAACCCCAGGACCGTCCAATTCGCACCGTCTCCGTCGCAGTCCGCCGCCCATCTAGCCGTGCCGTTCCTGTCTCTCGATCTCTTCCAGACAGCTCTCCCCGGTAACCTCACTCAAACGTATTTATCACTCAGCAGAGGTCTGGCTCTCTCCTCCACGCAGTGGTATCATGCGCCCAACACTCGCGAGGAGACCGGCGTGGATCTCGATGCATTCAGACACATGGTTACCAAAAACCCCAAGGGGTTTCTCGGTCGGTACGGGCTGGGACATAAACTCATCCAGGAAGGTGGCAATCTCGAAGAAGCAGTTGAACACCTGACCGTCGCGACACAACTGGACCCAACCCACGTCGCGTCGCATCTCCACCTCGGGCGCACCCTCATTTCTTTAGGACGAAAGAACGATGCGAGGCCCATCTTGCAAGCGGGCATCGACGCCTCACGCTCCGGTCGTTCGAACGGAGGTGGCGACCTTGTCCCCGAGATGGAAGCATTGCTACACACATTGGGATAACGAATTGGATAATGATGGTGCAAGGAGCCTCTCATGAAGATTGAAGAAGCGAGACAGCGAATCGATTCAGCGATGACGCAATACGGGGCACACGCGGGAGCGGCGATCGATCTTGTGATCAGCGAAGTGAAGTCTGATCTCGGCATTTCCACGGCCAATGAATTGATCGATGAGTTCGACCTCGAATTGCAATACAACATCGCCCCGATAGAACCCGGGTTCTCCAGCAGCTAAGCCATGTGCTTACGGCCTCACGCATCTCAATTCAGGGTGCTCCAGAAGCGTATCGTTCTCACCCACCCGCCCACGATCTGCCAAGACAGCACGTTTCCCGAGTGGGTACGTTGATGCTTTCGATGAACCGAGAACGACGTTGAGGAGCTTTTTCAGCACCCCGCTATGCCGATAATTTGGTGCGCCATCTCCGGACATGGCTTCGGTCACGCGGCGCAAGTGGTCCCCGTACTCAACGCGCTAGGCGACCTCGTCCCCGGACTGACGGCTATTCTTCGTACAACCGTCCCGGCCTCGTTTTTCGAAAACCGCCTGACCATCCCCTGGGAACATAGCCTCGCACAACAAGACATCGGTTGTATCCAAGACGGACCACTTACGATCGACGTCGATGCCACCTGGGTGGCACACCAACATTTCCATGAGACCTGGAACGCTCGGCTGGCCAATGAAGTCGCCGCCCTGCAAGCTGCCTCACCCGCATTAGTCATCGCCGACACGCCTTACCTCGCCATCGAAGCCGGTTCCTGCGCACACATACCGACCATCGCCTTGGCAAACCTTACCTGGGACCTTGTGCTCAAGGAATATTGCCACGCCACAAACCATTCCCATCAGCAATTGATTCAGCGCATACGAAAATCCTATGCGAATGCCGACATGGCCCTTCGCATCACCCCTGCTCCAATAATCGATGCCTTCTCGAACGTCATCGATATCGGCCCGATAGCCAACCCCAGCCCCCCTGAACAAAATCGGCTTGCCGTAGCCCTCAACCTAGCCCCCAATGAGAAAATAGTCCTTGTTGGATTCGGCGGCATTGCCCTGACATCCCTCCCATTTGAACAGATGGAACAGCTCCGTCACTATCGCTTCCTCATCGACGGCCCAGTCCCACCAGGTTATTCCCACATTCATTCCATTGAGACGCTTCCATTGTCCTTTAAAACCCTGCTGGCTTCCGTCGATCTCATCATGACCAAACCTGGGTACGGCACCATCGTTGAAGCAGTCGCACTTCAGCAGCCGGTTCTGTACGTCCGCCGATACAATTTTGCTGATGAGCAACCCCTCGTCGATTATCTGCATCGATACGGGCGTGGCGTCGAGCTATCATTGGATGACTTCACGAATGTCCGTTGGGAACCGGCTCTCAGCAACGCCATGGCAATGCTTTCGCCTCAAACCCCATTCCCGCCATCAACTGGCGCCATGCAGGCAGCCTCCATACTTGCGCCTTACCTGAACAGCACAGGCGCCTGATTATGCGCATTCTGGGCTTGCTGATCATCTACCTCTCCCGCATATGCGCCAGGGTCGGAGGTCTGTTGTTCACGTTCACTGAGATACTAAACAGCCTTCTGCCGTCCTTGATGCCCGCAGAGGAACTCACAAGACTCATTCGCGTCCATTATGAAAGCCTGTACCGTAATGCTGCAGCGCAGTATTCCGCAGAAGTCCTTGAATGGGGCCTTGAGCCCTGGGAAGAAGAGGTGATCGTCAAACACAAGATCCTGTCCGGCACGACTATTGTGCTCGGCGCCGGCGTGGGACGTGAATCCATTGCCCTCGCCCAGCGAGGCCTGCATGTGATTGGGTTGGACATCAATCATGACGCCTTGTGCCTTGCGGCTCGCACAGCACGGGCCAAAACTGCCAACGTGGCATTTATCCAAGCCAGCTTCCTGGCGCTCCCGATAATCACCAGACAGATGGACTATCTAGTTCTCTCCGGCATCATGTACAGCTCCGTTCCCGGCCGGCACGCGCGGCAGACCTGGCTCAGAAATCTTAGCGCTCTTTTGAGGGCCGATGGGGTGGCCATGGTCAGCTTTCTTATCGATCGAACCAGAAAATCTGATCGTCCTCAGCTGACCTACCGATTCAGCTCATGGCTGGCCGGATTGCCGGGAGCGAACGCCGCATATCAGCCGGGCGACCAGCTCTCCAGCGGCCACTTTCTCCACGCCTTCTTGAGCGAAGAAGAGCTTCGATCTGAGATGACCGAGACAGGTGCCACGATCGTACAGCTTAACTGGGAGAGACAATTTGCGGTGCTGACCTGGCCGCGCTGAACGCGTACCCGCTGATCGTTCGGCCGGAACCTGCACCAGAAATAGCGCTGGAAGGGAGAGGAGAGTTTTGCTATCCTCCGGCATCCATGATCCCCTCTACCATCTATTCAAAGAACCCGGATTTCGTCCAACGGGACGTAGCCGGAGAATGCATCCTCGTTCCTATCCGCCGAACTCTGACTGAAGCCAACAGTATCTACGTCTTAAATGAAACCGGCGCCGCCCTGTGGAACCGTATCGACGGAGCCAGCCCCATTCAGAAAATTGTATCGGGATTCGCCGAAGAATATGACACGACAGAGGAACAGCTGGGCCGAGATTTCGAAGCCTTGTTAGCTGACCTGCTTTCGATTCAGGCCGTTAAAGAGGTTCCCACCGCCCATGATCCAAGCAGATAAGCTTCACCACCTGCCTGAGCGGTTTCCCGTCGCCTGCCAATGGGAAATTACCTGCCGCTGCAACTTGCGGTGCGTCATGTGCTATACGGACTGTTTCAATCGTCCGGAGTTCGTGCGCCAGGAACTGACCACGTCTGAAATCCTCCGCATCATGGACCAACTGACCGAGGCCGGCACACTCGAACTCTGTCTCACCGGTGGGGAACCGATGGCCCGGACAGACTTTTTTGACATCTACGACCATGCCATCCGCAGCGGGTTTCTTGTGACGGTCTTTACCAACGGCACCCTCATGACAGAGGCTCACGCCGATCATTTTGCCGCACGCCCTCCTCATCGCATTGAAATTAGTCTCCACGGAGCCACGCAAGAGACGTTCGAACGGATCACCCAGGGACGAGGCTCGCACGATCGGTGCCTCCAAGCCATGCAACTGCTGCTCGATCGCAACATTCCATTGGCCTTAAAAACCACAGCGATGACACTCAATCAGCACGAAATCATTGCAATCAAGCGCTACGTGGCCTCGCTCGGGTCTGTTGGTTATAAATTGGGCGAGGAAATGCGGCCAGAGCTCGACGGCGGTGCCGGGCCTTTTCACTACTCCCTTTCTGAACAAGAACTGACAGCCTTGAACCGGCAAGACGACGATCTATGGGCTGAAGCCTGTCAACAAAAGTCTGTGGACCCTTCGCCATGCCGAAGCGGCATGCAACGATTTCACATCGATGCCTACGGACAATTGCAGCTCTGTTCCGGCAATCGAACTCACAGTTACGACCTGCGCGCCGGTTCATTTCGAGAGGGCTTCTTCGAAGTGCTGCCGACCTACGGCTGCCCGTGGAAAGCGCCCGCGGTATCGGAGCAGATCCAACCCTCGGTGCACCATGCCTGAACCCAGACTCCTCTCCACCATGCAGTACGGCGAGTTCAGCCGCCAGGCCTATGATCGAGCCGTGCAGCAAGACCGGATCATCAAGGCGCAGCTCGAACTGACCTATCGCTGCAACCTCCATTGCCGCCATTGCTATACCGATCCCTACAACAACCCGCAGTTCTTTCCGCGAGAGCTTGCGTTGAACGAGATCCACCGCCTCCTCGACGAGATGCGCGATCTCGGCATCATCTGGCTGAACCTCAGCGGTGGCGACATCTTTATGCACCCCGATTTCTTCGAAATCTACGAGCGCGCGTATCGGCAGGGATTCCTCCTCCAACTCTATACGAACGGGACCCTCTTCACGCGCGCGGCCATCCAACGACTACAGGCCATGCCTCCCTTCACGATTGATGTCTCTTGCCACTCAGTGAACGAAGACCGCTTCGACTGGTTCACACAGGTGCCAGGTTCCTATCGCGCGTTTCTTCGAGGGATGACGTTGCTCCGAGAGAGCGGACTGCCGTTCACACTTAAAACCAAGCTGATGGACTGGAACAAGGATGAGCTCGACGACCTTCGCACCTTTACTGAATCGTTCGGGCAGTCATTCGGATATACGACCTCGCTCTCTCCACGGCTTAACGGAGATTGCTCATCACTTGCCTATCGGATCAATCCACAAGATTTGAAACGCGTGGAGCAGACGGATCTCGCCGTCAGTGACAATGACCTCTGTATGAAAAAACAGGAAATCGTCCGGCCGGACAGTGATCGGCTTTATCGATGCGGGTGCGGAACCAACTCCATTCACATCAGCGCTTGGGGCGAGCTCGGCACCTGCACATTGCAGTATGAACATCGAATCTCGCTGCGAACACATTCTCTACGGAATGCAGTCGACAAGGTGTTCGGAGCGGTCCGATCACTGCGCTATCAGAACGACAGCCCCTGCCGCTCCTGTGACATCCACCGTTTTTGCGAAAAGAAACCGACCGATGCCCGATGGGAACAAGGCGCCGCTGAAGCTCCAATCCCCTACGATTGCGATATCGCACTAGTTCGTGCGGAACACGCTGTCCACCAGCCTCTCATTCATCCGTTACGCAATCAAGCCGTCATGACCGATGAGCATCCCATGACGTCGTTCAATCTCAATGTCACGTAGGAGCACTTCACTATGACCGAAAGAAAACCCTATAGCCCTCCGGTCCTGTATGAAGTGCCTCTCGACCACGAACAGGCCATCCTCACCGCATGCAGCCTGACAAGCATGTCGGTCGCGGCTGGGTTCGGCATGAACGGCTGCCGGACCAGCGGACGGTGTGAATCAGCCATGTGTGGCGGCTCACCCGGTGGGTGCAAACGCTCATCTCTCGCGGTGACGTGCGGTGGTGTGACCTGCCACGATTCAGGGGTTCGATCCTCATAGGTTGTCTTATGCACATTGAATTGCAACTAGGCGGGCATGTGATTCGTATACACGAACCGCATGACTACCCCTGCCTTGCCTGGCCGATACGGCCATTCGACAAGTTCCTCGCAGAGCCGGGCGCAAGTCCGGACTTCGAAATTGATGTCGAGGTCTGCGCGACCCTCCCAGATGTAAAAAAAGGCCCCCTTCGTTTCGATGCAGCCCACGGCTATTGGACCGTTTTCGAATCCGAATCTGGGCTTGTCATCGAGAGCCTAAGCCCACAGCTACTCCAACCACGTGCCCGGGCACATATCTCTCCTGACTACCGAACAGTGCGTGCGTGGATCTTGCCGGAATTTCACCTCGGACAAGTCGGCTGGAGCCCCATGCACCTCTTCAATCCCATCGTTGAAGTCTGCCTCCTGTCCCGTCTCGCCCTTGATGGCGGGCTCCTGCTCCATGCTGCAGGCGTCGCCATCCACGATCAGGGCTATATCTTCACCGGCGCTTCAGGAACGGGCAAGTCGACGATCGCACAGCTCTTTGCCGACCAGGGCGCGTTAATTCTTAGCGATGAACGGGTGATCCTTCGACAGCGGGGAGCACATGTCACCGTCTATGGCACCCCCTGGGTTGGGTCAGGACAATATGCCGCGCAGGCTTCCCGGCTGATGACCGGTCTCTATGGGATCCGTCATGGTGAGCATCGCCACCGGCTTGAACCACTTTCTCCGACGAAAACAATGTCGCTCCTTCTGCAACAAGCCTTTCTTCCCCATTGGGATCGCGCGGCAATGGAAACGACGCTCGACTTTCTTGCTTCATTAACTGCGCATACGCCTTGTTTTGGCCTCGCGTTTCTAAACCAAGCCGATGTGGTCGAGCTGCTCCAGACCCGTCCGGTTTCCCTGGCAACAGGTATCGCATGAAACAACTCGACGCAGAATCATACTTCGCTGCGGTCTCATCCAACGCTCTGCAGACCCGCCGGCCAGAAGGGGTGACCTTCGAACTGACCTACGGGTGCAACTTGCGCTGTGTCCATTGCTACAACCCCACGCATCGCGCCCTGCCTCATGAACTCACGACCACCGAGATTTGTGCGCTCCTGGAACAGGTCGCCGATCTTGGTGTGCTCTCTGTCACCTTCACCGGAGGCGAACCCAGCGTCCGCCCCGACATCGGCAGCATTCTTCGACATGCGCGTCGGCAAGGGTTGGTGATTCACTTGATGACCAACGCGACTCGTATCACCACGTCGTTTACAGACCTACTCCGTGAAGTCGGCATCAGTCAGATCATCGTCTCAATTTATGGCGCGACAGAGATGGTCTATGAGCGGATGACCGCAGTCCCAGGTTCGTATCGGCAATTTCGACAGGGTCTGCGCAACCTTGCTGCTGCTGCGCTGCCTGTGATCGTCCGAATGCCGGTGACAACCGTCAATTGCGAAGAGATCCAGGCTTGCCGACAACTCGTGGAATCGCTGCACATAAAATTCCAATATTGCCTGGAGATCGTGACCGCCACCACCGGCGACCAGACCCCACTACAATATCGCCTTACCCCTGAGGAGAAAGTCCGAATCGATCAGGAGCTACTTCCTCACCGATGGGCTGAGACCTCCGAAGAGTCCTGTTCAGCCAACCAGTCCTTCATCGACTGCGCCTGTGGCCACAGTCGGTTCGCCATTACTCCCTATGGCGAGATGAATCTCTGCACCGCCTTTCCCATACCTCGGTACGATCTCAGAAACGGCACGGTGAAAGAAGGATGGGAACTCCTCAAGCGCACTGTCGATGAGGCCAAGCCGAATGATCGCTACGAATGTCCGACCTGTGAGGTACAGCCCCACTGCCGCCTGGGCAGAAGCGATGCGTGGCTCGAAACCGGAGATATGAGTTCGTGCCTCCCGCACTATAAGGAGTGGGCGCAATTGGAGCATCACACCCATGCCCTCCTCGACCCTCGACGACCTCGCTGACGCTTATACCCAGGTCAGCCTGATCAACAAACGGCTGCTCGATGCGTATGAAATCGTCGGCCAGTCATTCCAGCAACAGGGCATTGAGTGTATTCTGCTGAAAGGAGCCGATCTGCTCACCCGCCTCT
>SWDH01000003.1:166849-198463 GCA_005116945.1 Nitrospira sp. | reverse complement strand
CAACAGGGCATTGAGTGTATTCTGCTGAAAGGAGCCGATCTGCTCACCCGCCTCTACGGAATGCGCGGAACGAGGCCCCTCTCCGACGTAGATCTGCTGGTCCATGAACAAGACCTGCCAGCTATTCATCGACTGCTGATAGAAACCGGATTCACGCAACAGATCGACGGCAACCCGGCCTATTGTTCCTCCCAATCCACACTCTCTCTGGATCTGATCTCGAATCTCTGGTATCTCGACGAGGAGGGGCTTGCCGCACTGTGGGCTCGGGCGCGAATTCGACCGCTCGGTCAGCTGGCCGTCAAGCAACTATCCTCCAACGACCTATTGCTCTACCTGATCGCCTATTCAGTCGTCCACCGAGGACACCTCTCTTCATCGTTTTTCACCGATCTTCGCTTACTGATGGAGAAGGAACCGCTCGACTGGCCCACGCTGATCGAGGAAGCTGGCCGGCGTTATCTAAAGATTCCTCTCTACCATGGCCTGTGTCAGCTAGCATTGTCGAACTCAACAATACATATTCCTGCGACCGTAATCAGGCAACTCTCGCCATCGACCAAAGCTGAACACATATTAGCGTGTCTTTTCCGGCGATTGGTGACGACCCGGCCTATCCCAGAGCTTGGACATTTTCTCTTGTGGGTCACGCAGCCACCTGGCCGAAGACTGGCCTGGATTCGCCGAACCTTCTTCCCCTCATCTCTCTTCCTCGCTTATCGATATGGATGTGAGAGTGTAGAGCGACCCTGGCATACCAGAATCAACAGGTTGCTACTCCTGATACGTGCAGCAAGCCTATTGATCTTTCGTATGCTGATCCGGCTCGTCTATGACCGAGCAGCAAGGACAACATCGTGATTCATCTCCTCCCCCCTCTCTCATTGGATGGTCGCTTTTCCACCCAAGATTTACCGAACGAACTTCAGTTGACTCTCCTAAATAACATGATCATGCCTCGCATCGTGTCATCAAGCATGCTGCCGACGATCCAAGAAGGCGACAGACTTGAACTCAGCCCTCCAACCTCCCTCACGGTAGGCGAGATCGTGGTATTTCGAAACAACACCCTGCTCATCTGCCACCGCATTACCGCCATCGATCCACACGGCACGCTCTCGACAAGAGGCGATGCGACGCGGGGCGCCTGTGAGATCGTTCAACCAGGCGCGGTGATTGGAGTGGTCACGGGAGTGTTCCGCGAGGGTGCCCTCATCTCTCTCGGAAATAGCCCACATATCTCGTCAGCCACAGCACAACCACGTCGCCTCGACAGTCGTGTTCGGACCATGGTCGTCCGGTCAATCACCAGGAGTATCGGTGTCCCAGCGAAACTCCCCCTCTTTCAGCCCATGCTGGCATTACTACTCCGGTGGATAGCCACAGTCGATGTCCTGGCTCCTACATCACTCCAATCCCTCCCCTCCCATGCCAAAGTCGCCTCGTTCGCACTTCGAGGCTTTCCACAGAATGGCGAACTCCTCGCACCCTCCAACGGACAGAAACCGACGCGTTACATCGTCCGACTGGGGCCATGGCGTTTAGCGCAATACGATCCAGCGACTGATTTGCTCCTGCTCCGCCAATCTCTCCGAGACGCCGGCCTAGAGCCGCTTATCCGATCTCTGCTGCGTTGACCGAGCAACAACCGCGCACAATTACGAATAAGTTTTCAAGAGTAGTCTTCTCTTGCAGGATGGTAAAAAAGACCGTCCGCAAGGCCGCAGCTGCCGAACGCACCGGAGGCGTACCCTCTGGGGTACGTTGAGGATGCGTTCAAGGCGAAAACGCTGCTGGCGGGATTTTTCAGCATCCTGTGAAACATAGATCTTTTTGCCCGTTCCGTCCGTAGAGTGCTATAGTCGTGGCGGACATGAGATGATTGTAGCTTTCCCTCACAGCTCGCTCTCGTAATGGACACACCCTCACCACGGGCCGCCTCGATCATCGACCCAACCTTGCTGGCCCGTGTGGTCAACGGCGATCAGCAGGCGTTCAGTCAGCTCTACGACTACTCGAGCACACTCTTGTTTACATTGGCAGTCAGGATGTTGGGGAATCGGGAGGAAGCGGCGGAGCTGTTGCAGGATGTCTATTTAGAAGTCTGGCGGAAAGTTTCCCGCTATGACGTCGGGCGAGGAACCCCGATCGCCTGGCTGATCACCCTGACCAAAAGCCGCGCCATCGACCGGCTAAGGGCCAGAGCGTCACGAGGCTATCGGGCGACCAATTCACTGGAAGGTGGAATGGCGGCACAGGTGGCCGACCCTGCTCCAAGCCCGCTTGAGACGCAGGCCGATCAAGAACTACGCACTGCGATTGGATCCGCGGTGGCAGGACTACCTCAGTCGCAGCAACAAGCGATTGAACTCGCCTACTACGAGGGGCTTTCCCATACCGAGATCGCCACGAGGCTGAACCAGCCGCTAGGGACTGTCAAGACACGGATCAAACTGGGGATGTCCAAACTTCGAGAGAGCCTCCAACAATGGGGGCACCAGGGTGAGCTGCAATGACGCATGAAGAACTTGAAGAATCGGTTCCTTTGTATGCTGTAGGGGCACTAGACCGGAGCGAACGGCAGGCGTTGGAAGCCCACCTACTCTCCGGCTGCGCCTCCTGCCACGCTGCGTTAAAAGAATTTCAATCTGTCGCCGCGCTCCTCCCGCTCGGTCTCAGCCCCATCACGCCCCCACCCTCCCTTAAAGCCACCATCATGGCTGAACGAAACCCCGCATCCATCCCAGTTGAAGCGGCCCCGAATGAACCGGCCAAGCAGAGTTTGGAGCCAGGCGAATGGATGAACCATCTCTTTCCACCCGTCGCCCCTGCCCGATCATCGTCACTCCCCTGGGCCCTGGGCTTCGCCACATTCCTCGTCGTGGCGGTCGGTGGATATGTCGCCTGGAACGTCTGGACAGAACGTTCCGTCACGACATCGAATATTCAGCAGCTCGAAGCATCGCTCAAGGAGACATCGACGAAGTTTGCAAATTTGCAACGTGAGGCCGGCGACCAAGCCAAGGCCCTTGCCGAATTACGTAACGAATTGCAGCAAAGAACGAACGAAACCGCTGAAACCAAAGAACAGCTGACCCAACGCGAGGCTGAACTGGAAGAAATACGTGTTCAATTAAGCCTTCGAGGAAATACGCGCACCGTCGAGACGCCTCAGGACGAATTGGCCACACTCCTTCGAATTCCCAACGCAAAGACGGTCTCCCTCGCCGGATCAGATGTGGCGAAACAAGCTACGGGATTTCTGCTGTACGATTCTCGCACCCAAAAAGTCTGGCTCTACTCCGTCAACCTACCCGAATCTCCTGCCGGCACGACGTATCAGCTATGGGCCATTCACGACAAACCCGTGAGCATCGGGACCTTTAGCATCGATACCGGGAAAGCCGCTCACCTACTCGTGAAAAAGGTCTCGAGCTTCGCGGATGCGAAAGCCTTTGCCATTAGCCTTGAGCCGTCAGGCGGCCGCCCGCAACCGACCGGACCGATCTACCTCCTGAGCCAGTCGTAGCCTGGTCTATTTAGTTCATCTAGTTTGTTTAGTTTGTTTCGTTTTTGGGTTAAACCGGACGAACTGAATACACCAAATCAACCAGATGAACCAAACACACCAAATACCGATCTTCTAAGGAGACAATCGTGCCGGGAGACGAACGCACACAGGATCTCACGTTTATGCAGATGGCACTGGAAGAAGCGGCCAAGGCGCCGGCTGTCGGCGAAGTGCCGATCGCTGCCTTGATTGTTCAAAACGGCCGAGTTTTGGCGCAGGCACATAATTATCGAGAACTCTGGCAGGATCCAACAGCCCATGCGGAGGTCATTGCAATCCGTGCCGCAGCAACAGCATTGGGCACATGGCGATTGACCGACACGACCCTCTACGTGACCGTCGAGCCCTGTTCGATGTGTATCGGCGCCATTATATTAGCGAGGGTATCCCGAGTCGTCTTTGGGGCATGGGATCAGAAAGCCGGCGCCTGCGGATCGCTGTTCGACCTGCCATCAGAGCCGAAGCTCAACCACCGGGTCGCCGTGACTGGCGGGATACTCGAACAGGAGAGCCAGGCCCTCATTCAGAAGTTTTTCAAGAACCTCCGAGAGGCATCCCCGGCGACAAAACCGCTTTCAACTCCATAGGAGCAGGCAAGGCGTCGCGCTCGGCAGATTTCTGGAAAATTCATCACGCAACACTTTCGATAGTCTGCACAGGTGGGGCACCGAGCCCTCGCAGGATGCTCAAAACGCCCGTCCAGCAAGGCCACAGCGAGCGAAGAGGCCAGGAGGTACGTACAACACTTCGTGTGGGCCGTTCGCCCGTACAATGGATCTTGGCGAATGGAAGAACCCCTCAAGGAATCCGACATCCGAGAGCCTCTGAACGATGCGAGCGGACTTTTTCAACATCCTGAGGGACCGCACTGCACGACCCAGTCAGCCCCTTGAGCCGCCACAGCCGCTTCCCATCCTTCGTCACAAGAGAGCAGACGAACCCTCCAATTCCTATGGAGTGCAGAGCCTTCTGGGACCAGGACCTCGGCATCGGCTCTCTCCGTTCCTAAGAGAATCTCGCACTGCTGCAACGCCTGGAGTCCGATGCCTTGCGCCTTCAGCACCGCTTCTTTCGCGACCCAAAAACGGAAAAATTTGGCTGCGCGCTCCTCTTGAGCCGACTGCATAACCACGGCATGTTCGGAAGTGGCGAAGTACCGCTCGGAAAGTTTTACGACCTCCATATCCTGGCGAATCCGTTCGAGATCAACTCCAACCTCTTGCCCCTCTGAGACCGCAATGAGTGCACGGCCCTGCGCATGAGACATATTGAACGTAATCAGGGACTGCCCCCGCGATTTCCTCGTCACGAAAGGCTTGCCTACCTCATTACGACACAGTTCAACGACACCGGGGTCGAGTCCAAGATACCGGCTCAATACTGCCCTGAGCCCTCCGTGCGCAAGCACATAGCGCTGCCGATCCTCTTCGCGAACCAAGCGCCTGGCCCTATGCTGTTCTTCTGTGTCTAGCCACTGTGCGCATCGCTCCAAGCATTGTGGTGACCCATTGAGATCAATGCCCCAGAGATGAACGATGTTCCGCTCAAGACGGGAATGACCCGGCCACTCTGTACCCGTCATATGCTCAATTGATTGAAATGAAATCACCGCAGTGCCTTCCAGACCACAGACATTCGATATCATAATACGATTGTTACGATCGACGACCACCCACCCCAGTTTTCACATGTTCCACAACCTTGCCGTCTTCTAATTTAATGACCTGATTGCCGAGGTGGAAGTACCGGTCGTCGTGAGTAATGACAATAACCAATTTCCCCCGTTCACGCAGGTCCGGAAGCAACGTCTTGTAAAAGATTTCCTTATACTGCGGATCCTGGTCCGCCGCCCATTCATCGAATACATAGATCGGGCGATCCTCCAAATACGCCGTGACAAGCGCCAAGCGTTTTCGCTGCCCCTGCGAAAGGTCGAGGGTCGAAAACGCACGTTCACGCACCGTGACTTTCTGATCCATGTGGAGCATTCGCAAATATTCGGGCGCCAGGCGTTCCGTGTGAGCATCCGACTGGCCCAACAGTTTATGAAAGAGGTGAAAGTCCGAAAATACCACCGAGAAATGTTCACGATACCACTCACGATTGGCATCGGCAATCATCGTACCGGCCAGTGTCACATGCCCCTGCGAGGGCCGATACAGCCCCGAAAGGACTTTCACGAATGTTGTCTTCCCACTCCCATTCCCTCCAATGACGAATACCAGTTCGCCGGGATGCAGATCGAGGCTGATTGGACCAAGAGAAAAGGGCACCTCAACCCCCTTCTCCTCGCCATAGGAAAATACGACATCATTCCACTGCACAATAGGTGGGACCTCAGCCTCAACGCCTGCCACCTCTATCGTCCGGGTGTCCTCGGGGCCGGCGTCCAGAGATACGCCTAATCGTTCAATCTTCTCCAAGGCCACTTGGCCTCGTTCGATTGTTGGGAGCGAACCGATAATGCTCCAGAGAGGGCCCATCATGTAGAGCACAGCTACGATATATCCGGTGACTGCCTCAGGGGACACCATCACAACAGATGGAAACAGAAACACGATCAATCCAATGAGAGAATAAAACGAGACCTGAGTCCAGACCTCAGACAACGCTTGCATCCGCGTCGCTTCTATGTTCGCCTTCCGATACGACTCCGCCGCCCCTCGCACCTCCTGATTGACAAATTCCTGCCGACGCGCCCGATGCATCAACAACTCTTTCAGCCCGTCTGTGAGAGAACGAAAATGTTGAAATAGCTCGGCCCGAGCCTCCCGGGTTGCAGAGATCACGTTGCGCGCGTTGGTGTGCATCCACTGATACCCCAGGGCGCCAACGACGGTGACTCCCACCACTCCAAAAAACACCCCCCACGACAGCCAGGCAAGGTAGACCCCGCAACCCACCACCACTGCCACGTTCATGATCAACTGAGGGAAGCATTGAATGGCCCAGGTGACCCAGCTGACGTCATCCGTCAGGGTAACATGAATATTAGCGGCCCCTCGCTGCTCGGAACGACGCAACGGGGCCCGCACGATCTTCGCACAGAGCGACAAAGAGAGGTCCAAAATCGTGTCTTGTGAGAATCGGACGAGCAGGAGCTGGGACCCCAGGTTCGACAGAATCTTCCCGGCGACAAGGAGGGCAAACCCCAGCATCACGAGCAAGGAATGATCAGAGGGATGATGAAGCACATGATTAATGAGCGCCAACACCCCGGCGCTCAAGACACCTGACAAGACACCGACGCAGACCATGAGCCAGGCCATCGATCGCGAACGCTGCACAATAAAGTAAAGAAATCGTCCAAATGGCATCGCCAATCGGCCTCTCATTTACGGAAGAGGGGAATGGGAATTACGCACTCATATCACGAGGGGAGCGGTCACCGGCGCTCTCGTTTTGACTGTCACCGGTAAGGAAGGCTTGAAGATGCCTGGACACTTCGCCGACATGGGGTGAAGCAAGCAGGAGCCCTGAGTCTCTGGCCGCCACCTGTACAGTCTGACTCCCCTCGCCACCAAGCTCTTCCCACACGTGCCTGGTATCAGTCACTGTCTCAGCCACCTTCCGTTTCGACGCCACGATATTCAGAATGCGACCAGAGTATTTGCGCATGGCATAGCACGCCACCGCCTGGCGCGTCGACTGCGTCACTCGTTCGACCTGAAACTCAACAAATAGTTTATCTTCACCAGCTTTGCTTCGTAAAAATGACAGGAGTCTCTCACTTTTTCGCCGAATGAATGGCCACCAGTCTTTGATAGGCATACGGAGGAGTACGTGAACATTTCCCATTGTCCTCCATATTATAAAGAGAACCAGCCAAAACCTCATCGACCACTCATGCGAGTGTGAGTGATACGAGCTCGGATGCCAGGTATCCATCATCACCAACGTGACGAGTTCCCCCTGCGCGAGTAATTGCTGAGCCATTTCATAGGCGATCAGCCCACCGGTGCAGATACCAAGGACGATATAGGGCCCGTGCGGGCGCACGGTTCGGATCTCAGCGATATAATGTTTTGCCATGTCCGGCACCGAGGTAAACGGTGCCTCTTTCCCGTCTAATCCTCGTGCCTGCAATCCATAGAACGGCTGATCCAAACCTAATAGTCTCGCCAACTGAGCGAAGATCAACACATTCCCCCCGATTCCCGACACCATAAACAACGGCACCGCATTTCCACTCGGCTGAATCGCCACCAGCGATTGCCATGGCGGCGTCCATTGCTCGCGTGAAAGAACCGACGCTAACGCGGCGATAGTCGGCGCTTGAAACAGCGTCGCAAGTGGAAGGTGCCTTCCATAGACTTGTTCGAGCAGAAAGAAGAGTTGGGCCGCCTTAAGGGAATGACCACCGAGATCGAAGAAGTTGTCATGGATTCCAATCTTTGGAACTTCGAGTACCTGCTGCCACAAGGCCGTCAGTTGGACTTCCGCCCGATCGCGCGGCCCAATGTGAGCCGGCCCATCTGTGGGAGAGGGTGCCGGAGCCGGTAAGGCTCGCAGATCGACCTTGTTATTGGCCGTTAAGGGCATCGACTCCAGAAAGACAAAGAAGGAAGGGATCATATAGTCAGGAAGTTCAGCCCGCACACAGGCACGCAGTTCTGTCAGGCTTGGCCTCGCCCCCTCCTTACACACCAGATACGCCGCCAACTGTTTGAAGCCTTGCTGATCCTCCCGCGTAGTCACTACGACCTGACGGGCTGCGGGATGGCGACTCAGCACCGCTTCAATCTCGCCCAGTTCGACTCTGAACCCTCTGATCTTGACTTGATGATCCACCCGACCGAGATGCACAATACGTCCATCGGAGCGATAGCGAGCCACATCTCCCGTTCGATACAATCTCGCGCCAGGCTCTGTCGAGAATGGATGCGGAATGAACCGTTCCTTTGTAAGCTCAGCACGTCCACGATATCCTCGGGCGACACCGTGGCCTCCGATATAGAGTTCCCCTGAGACTCCAACTGGTACCGGCTGCAGGAACTGATCGAGAATATAGATGTCCGTATTGGCGATCGGGCGCCCAATGGATATCTCCTGATCTGCTCGTTGGATCTTCTCGATTGTGGACCAAATCGTGGTTTCAGTCGGACCGTACATATTCCACAAGGCGGCGCTGCGATCCAGCAATGCTCCCACAAGATCCTGAGGAAGCGCCTCCCCTCCACAGAGTATCGTCAGTCTATCGCTGCCCAGCCATCCAGCCTCAATGAGCATTCGCCAGGTCGCAGGGGTTGCTTGCATGATCGTTGGCTGCACAGACTCACAGACCACCCGTAGTTGCCGTCCATCCATCGCAACAGCTCGACTCACGATTTCGACACGGGCCCCCACCAGCAGCGGCACATACAACTCCAGTCCAGCAATATCAAAAGAGAGCGTGGTCACGGACACCATCACATCCTGCGCCGAACATCCCGGTTTCTGCCGCATCGAGCACAAGAAATTCACCAGCGCCCGTTGGGGAATTTCCACACCCTTGGGCTGTCCGGTCGACCCCGAGGTGTAGAGAATGTATGCCACGTCTTCAGAGGTCGCAGTAGGCGGAAGGTTATGATCAGCCTCTTGTGCAATCCGCTCCTGCTCCCGATCAAGACACAGCGTATGGCAAGACCGAGCCTCAAACCGATCGGAAAGACCTTCGGACGTGAGCACGATCACTGCGGTGGCATCCTCGGCCATAAACCGGAGTCGATCTCGGGGATATTCAGGATCGAGAGGCACGTAGGTCCCACCGGCTTTGAGCACGGCCAGCAGTGCAATGACCATCTCCATTGACCGTTCAAGGCAAATACCCACCACCACGCCAGGCCGAACGTTCAGTGTCCGAAGATAGCGTGCCAACCGGTTCGCTCGAGCATTAAGCTCACCATACCGTACGGTCGCCTGCCCCATCGACAACGCGAGGGCATCAGGCGTCTCTTCGACTTGGGATTCAAACATCTGAGAAAAACATTCGGACCGAGGATAGTCGGTGTGCGTTCGATTCCAGTCCCGCAAGATCTGGGTACGCTCGGCAACAGTGAGGATGGAGAGATCAGAAAGTTTAGCCGAGGGATCGGCCAACGCGCTCTGGAGCAAGACTTTGTACTGTCCCAACATCCGTTCAGCGGTCTGGCGCTCGAAGAGATCGGTGTTGAATGTCAAATACGCTTTGCGGGCAATTTCTGTTTCGACCGTCAGACTGAGGTCAAACTGTGCAGATCTCGAATCTACCTCAAACGGCACCCAACTCAAACCATGGACGTTGATCTCCCCGATAGGCGCATTCGGTAGATTGAAGAGGACCTGCACCAGTGGGGCAGAACTATGGTCACGAGTCGAATGCATCGTCTCCACCAGCTTATCGAACGGGAAATCCTGATTGGCATAGGCCCCTAACGCCGTGTCACGGACCCGCGCCAGCGTCTCGATGAACGTCGGATCGCCGGAAAGATCGGTGCGTAACACCAACGTGTTGACGAACGAACCGATAATCGATTCAACCGCCGATTGCGTCCGGTTGGCAATAGGGGAACCCACGGCGATATCGCTTTGGCCTGAATAGCGGCTCAACAGAATCTGAAAACAGGCCAACAGCGTCATGAACACTGTCGCGTTGTGCTCTGCGCTGAACTGCTTCAGTCGCTCGATCAATGAGGCGGGCAATTCAAGCAGACAGTGTGCGCCATTAAATGTTTGCACCATCGGCCGTGAATAGTCAGTCGGCAATGAGAGTTTGGGCAGTCCTGCCAACTTCTTCTGCCAATAATCCGACTGTAGGCTGAGTGACTCGTCGGTGAGACAACGCCGCTGCCACACCGCATAGTCGGCATACTGAAGTGAGATCGACTTGGCGGAGGGAACCTCCCCTCGGCTAAACGCATTGTAAAACAATGCAAACTCACTCCCGATGACCCCGAACGACCACTGGTCTCCGATAATATGATGCATCGTGAGCACCAGCACATGATCCTCGGGCCCGATCTCAATCAATAAAAACCTCGCCAATGGACCTTTCTCAAGATCGAACGGTTGGTTCGCTTCCTCCTCTACAAGCCGAGCCGCCTCCGGCTGCCGTTGTTCGCTCGGCAGCCGTAAAGACAGGTCAACCTCAACCCAATGAGGAGGCCGGAAGGGGCTGACGATTTGGACCGGCCCTTCACCGGTCATGGCAAAGATCGTCCTGAAGGCCTCATGACGCTGACAAATGGCATCGATCGTCTTCCGAAGGGCCGCTTTATTGAGGGGGCCCATCTGTCGCGAGGCAAACGGCATATTATAGGCCGTACCTTCAGGAGCCAATCGATACATGAGCCACATGCGTTGCTGAGAATAGGAAAGGGGCAGGGGTTGATCTCTGGATACCCGAACGATCGGTGGAATCGCTGACGCCTTCTGCTCCTCGCGCCGCACACGCGTCACTTCTTCAGCCAACGCCGCGATCGTCGGTTGCTCAAACACCGCCCGCAGCGAGACGTCAACTTCAAAGACCTCGCGCATTCGTGAGACGAGCTGTGTGGCCAAAAGGGAGTGGCCTCCTCGCTCAAAGAAGTTGTCATGGATGCCGGCCTCTGGCACGGCAAGCACTGCCTTCCATAGCTCAATCAGCGATTCTTCGATCTGGTTTCTCGGCGCAACTCTGGTCGCCGCTTGGCCCGCTGTCTCTTCTGGAACAGGAAGCGCACGTCGATTGATCTTTCCTGTCACACTGAGCGGCATCGCGTCCGCCCACAGAATGACGGAGGGCACCATATAGTGGGGCAATCGGGTAGTGAGATAACTTCGAACCTCGTCGAGCATCGTTTTCAACGTTGGTTGGCCGGTGATATACCCTACCAACCGATGCTGGTCAGGCTTATCCTGTCGAAGTAGAACGGCCGCCTGATACACGCCAGGAAAGTTACTCAGCACATATTCGACTTCACCCAATTCGATCCGGAACCCACGCAGCTTGACCTGCTGATCCACCCGTCCAAGAAACTCAACATTGCCATCCTCGCGATACCGAGCCAAGTCGCCGGTCCGATACAGTCTGGCGCCAGCCACGTGCGGGTGCATAAGAAACCGTTCCTGGGTCAACTGCGGTTGGTTCACATACCCGCGAGCCAGGCAGTCCCCCGCCACATACAACTCCCCCGGTACGCCGATGGGCGCCGGCTCCAAGTCTGCATCCAACACATACAGCTGCATACAATCGATCGGTTTCCCGACTGGCACTCGCGCTCCTGTTTCTTGGCGCGTCGTGTGATACACGCTACACCAAACCGTGGCTTCTGTCGGTCCGTATTCGTTGTACAGCGTGGCGGAAGGCACGAACTGGTAATGCCGTCGCACAAGTTCAAGAGGAAGGCTCTCTCCGGCGGTAATGACGATACGAAGTGATTCCAACTGCCGATCCAACGCCTCACCGAGCACAGCATGGTATAAAGATGGCACCCACACCACATGCGAGATATGATGCCGTTCAATCAGCGCAGCAAGTTCGGCTGGATCGCGATGGGCAGCCTCAGAAGGGATAACTAATTGCCCCCCTTGCAATAAAGTCCAGAAGATGCCCGTCACGGAACCATCAAAAGCCAGAGAGAAGGTGAGGAGGAACCGAGAGACCGGTTCCGGGTAATACTGAAGCCTGGCACGAAGAGACGTCACGAGATTGCGGTGTGTGACAGCTACACCTTTGGGTCTCCCCGTCGACCCTGAGGTGTACATGATATACGCCAGTTGATCAGGGAGAACGGGGATCTCAAGATTCTCCTCCCCTCCCTTCACTATGGATTGACAGAGAGTCTCCACGTCGCATATCTGGCCGCCATAGCCATGCATATGGCTACGGAGGTGCCCCTGTGTCACCACGATCGCAACCTTCGCATCATCCAACATGAGCCGGAGACGGTGATCGGGAAAGGACGGATCCAGAGGAACATAGCCCCCTCCCGCCTTGAGAATACCCAGGAGCCCCACAAGACCGTCCACCGAGCGCTCGACACAAAGCCCCACCGGTACGTCGGCACAGACCCCTAATGCCTGCAAGGCCATGGCGACTCGATTCGCCCGTCGATTCAATTCCCGGTAGCTGACAGACTCTTCCCCACAGGTCACCGCGATGGCCTCCGGAGTCCGCTGCACCTGTACCTCGATGAGCGCATGGATGCCGGAGGTACATGGAACCGGATCGTTGGTGCGATTCCATTCCGCCAACATGTGCCGGCGCTCTTCCGACGTGAGTAACGAAAGCTTGCCGAGACGAGCCTCAGGGCTCTTGACGAAATTCCCCAGGAGCGTCTCGATCTGCCCTAACATGCGACTGACGGTGGATTGATCAAAAATCGTGGAGTTGTAGAGCAACACCAATTCCACACCATGAACCTTGTTCACAACCATCAACACAAGATCGAACTCCGATGCCGTCGGCTCCCAGGGAAGATGGGTCGCCTCAAGGTCTCGAATGGTGAAAGCGGACAATGGATCGTCTTCACCCACGATCATCACGTTGAAGAGCGGGGAAAGCGTCCCCTCACGTCGTAAGGACAGCGCCTCAATCACTTCTTCAAACGGGAGTTCCTGATGATCATAGGCCTCGGTCACCACTCGGCGTACCTGTTTCAATAAGTCTTGCCCTGTGAGTCCATCCGAAAGTATGGACCGCAACGCCACGGTATTCACACAATACCCAATCATATTCTCGAGCTCCATGCGGCGCCGAGCGGCCACCACCGATCCAACGACAACATCAGGCTCTTGAGTGTAACGATGCAGCCATGTCACAAAGACGGCGTACAACACCATGAACGTCGTCACACTCTGCTGTTGGCAGAAGATTTCCAAGGCATTCACAAGCTCCGGAGAGAGAGACTGTGACTGCACGCCTCCTTCAAACGTCCGTGGGCGCGGACGCGGACGGTCGGCCGGTAGCTCGATAGGTGGCTGAGCGCCGCTCAACTGCCTGATCCAGTAGTCTCGATGGACCTCACGAAGACCTGGATTGAGCCTGGTCCGTTGCCAATTTCCATAGTCCGCATATTGAACAGTCAGAGTGGATAGACCAGCGTCTTGAGCAGCACCGCGGGCTTCGTACAGCAGCGCCAACTCCTTGCAGAACACACGCAGAGACCAGCCGTCGGCGACAAGGCGATGGAATGTCAGCCCTAGAACATGCTGACCCTGGTCAAGTGTCAACAGCGCAACCCTGAACAACGGCCCTTGCCCGAGATCAAACGGGTGGCTGGCGTCTGCCCGGAGCAACTGCCGGACCTCGACTTCTTGCTCGGCTTGGTTCAGCCCCTGGAGATGATGTGTTCCCATCGTGAACACCATCTCAGGAGATACTTCCGCAAACCCTTCGCCTTTCTCCGACCCGAAGCGGGTTCGAAGAATCTCGTGTCGGCGGATCATTTCCTGCACCGACCGCTCCAACACCTCGGAATTGACAGAACCCCGCAGACGCACACTCATGGAGATATGATTCATCGAGCTCCCAGGATGAACCTGCTCGAGGAACCAGAGTCGCTGCTGCGAAAAACTGAGCGGCATCCGACCCTGTCGCGCGGCTGAGGACAGTGCCACAAGAGGAGTCTGCATCCCGCTACTGTCGCTGCCATCTGAAAATCCACGACCCTCCACAGCAGTCTTCGCCTTGTCCTGGCTGGCGCGGAGTTCACCGATACGAGTCGCCAGCGCAGAAAAGGTCGGACTTTCGAACAGCACACTGAGAGGAACTTCGACATGGAATACATCGAGAATTCGCGCCACAATTTGTGCGGCAAGCAGCGAATTGCCGCCGAACGCGAAGAAGTTCGCATGGCGCCGTGGATGCGGCCCTCCCAACACCTCCTGCCAGATATCAGCCAACCCCTTCTCGATTGCGGTATATGGACTGTCGCTCAGCAACTCAATGTCCGCCTCTTCCTCAGTCGTGCCCAGCGTACTCGCCCCAACCACGACGAGGCGTCCGGACTCAAAGTCCGCTTTGCAGGCATGCCGCTGAATTTTTCCGCTGGACGTTCTCGGGATCGTCCCGGACTTGATCAGCACCACATGGTGGACTTCCAATTCATACTCATCAGCCAGCGCGCGACGAATACAGCTCATCACCTCAGTCAAATCCGATTCGGGCAATTTCTTTTCAATCTCATAGACCAGCACCACGCGCTCTCCGGTCTCGCTCGCGATCGAGAAGGCCGCTCCGCATCCTCGCCGCAATCCCGAATGCGCCTCTTCGGCGGTCCACTCCAAATCATGGGGATAATAGTTCCGCCCCCGTACGATGATCAGATCCTTGAGCCGGCCGGTCAGAAACAACTCTCCCTCATGAATGAATCCGAGATCTCCTGTCCGCAAGTAGGGCCCCTCTCCTGAGTCAGCGAGGGTGGCTCTGAACGTACGGTCACTGTCCTCCAGCTTCCCCCAATATCCAACGGCAATCCCAGCTCCAGCCAGCCAGACTTCTCCCACTGCACCGGCCTGACAGAAGCTCCGGGTCGTAGGATTCACAATGCGAATACGTGTGTCTTCAAGCGGCTCCCCGCACCCAACCAATCTCCGGGTTCCGCTTTCGGATGCGGAAGACTTTTTGACAATTGAGTCAGCTAACGCCTCTGCCTCTACCGTCAAGAACGTCGGCTCCGCTTCAGTCTGTTTCATCGTGACCAGCAACGTCGCTTCTGCCAATCCATATGCCGGCGAAAACGACGTTCGCCGGAAACCCCGTGGTCCAAAGGTTTCAATAAACTGCTCAACCGTATCCGGATGGATGGGCTCCGCGCCGCAACTTGCAACCATCCATGTACTTAAATCAGCCTGCCACTCACGCTGTTGCCGAGCGGCTCGGAGACATGACTCGTAGGAAAAATTCGGGCCACCGCTGTGCGTAATGCCGAATCGAGACACGGCTTCCAGCCAACGCAAGGGACGTCTGAGGAAGGTGACGGGCGACATGAGATAAGCAGGGATACCGGCATAGAACGGGGCGATGATTCCATGCAGTAATCCATAGTCATGGAAATACGGCAACCAACAAAGCGACCGACTACGGTCCGATATTCCTCCAGCCAGACTCAAGGCCTTGCAATGCGCCAGTACATTCCCATGGGTAACCATGACGCCACGAGGAGAGGCCGTCGATCCTGAGGTATATTGCAAATAGGCCAAGGACGGTTCAGTGAGATGGGGCAACTCAACCGCATCGCATTGATCGAACGATTGATCGGTGGCCATCCATTCTATCTGGCTCCCATCTTTGGCGATCAAAAGCTCTGAAGAACCGATCGTGATATCGGCAGTTGTCAGCACCAGCGACACCTGCGCATCTTCGACAATGGCGCGAAGCCTCGGCAGCCCATGCTTTCGCCTGACAGGATCCGGAGCAGGCGCAGGAACCGGGACCAGGCCAGCACAGATACAGGCCCAGAATGCGCAAGAGACATCCAGCCCAGGTGGGTAGAGGAGAAGTGCTCTTGTACCAGGTCGAGCCCTGCGTGCTACATGACTGGTAAGTGAACGTACCCGGTGTTCAAGTTCGCCATAGGTGAGTTGGCTCTCAAGTTCGAGGGTGTCACGAACGAATGCATAGGCGAGCCCCTGCGGACTTTGACGGCAAGAATACTCGAAGAGGTCTGTAAGGCTGTGAATAGACGCGGGTAATGGCTTTAACATCAACTCTTTGGTTTGTCCGTTAGGGGCTGAAGGAGAAAGCCAATAGACAATTTCTCCACTACAGACAGACAATACCCCCCTAAAGAGTTAAGGGTATTATCTCAAATAAAAATAGACAAAACTAGGCCTTCTCAGCATGGTGAAAACTGATCCTCGTCTCATGGCCCACGGATATGAACAGAGTAATACACCTTCTAAAAACTCGGAAGAAAATCATGCTTTTTCACGACCACAGCCGTCCACGTTCAACCTCCCCCAGCAGACGCGGAATATCGCAACACTTCACATTGAAGACATTTCAGGAATAGCGGCGCCCCTGCCTGCTGCAACTAACGTCCAATGACGTTCAAGTCATGAACGCTTCTGCTGAATCCCCGATCTACTATATGTGAGGTCTGTGCACAGGGCGGAATGGACACATCTTGATCGAGGGCATCCCACATCTGCCGAATGGCGTTCATTTCTGATGCCTGTGGTGGCGAAACATCACCGCCACATAATCAATGTGCTGACTCTCGAAAACTTCCCTGTGATTTCAATAGGTGCGGCCTCCGTCTCTCCATGAGCAAGGCAGATGCCACCTGTTATGGCTGGGAGAAACCCACCAGGGTCATGGCCGAGAATGTGCATACTCTCAATGGCTTATGAAGTAGTTTCATGCAACTACGAAGGAGGGAATAACGGAAAGATAGTGGCGGCCTGTAGGTGGGAGCCTAGCGGTCTTTACAATGCTCGGTACATCGAGCAGGTCTTTGTGACAGACCGACTAGGGCTCTGATTCCGGAGCATGTAATGAGAATAGTCCAAACCGTGACGCCAAGTGGCTGTGAAACAGATCGTATTGGGGCTACATGCGTCCACCAACCTGGATAACAGGTCTCACTCCCATCGAATACTCGCAGTTGGATTTGATACAGGCACTCCCCCTTTGTTCGGATGACATCATCATCGTCGGACGCTCCGAGAGTGCAAACAAGGGAGACAAGATAGCGCGATCTTAAAACTCGATATCACCCTCCGAAACCCATCGCTAATCGTGTGCGTTTCCACGCAGTCTCGCCTACTCTGATCAGCATTCAAGAAAACCAATTGAAAAATTACACTCCCCAGAGTAAGCTGCCTCTCGATTCATCGTAGCAACGATAGATCGACCCCATACGTTCTCCTGCCGTCGCTCAGGTCTACCACGCGGAGAGGTGCGAGAGTGGCCGAATCGGGCAGTCTCGAAAACTGCTGTCCTGGCAACGGGACCGTGGGTTCGATCCCCACCCTCTCCGCCAATTCTGGCCTTAGATGAAACAGATTCGTATTGGCCTGTTGGCCAGTACGTCTCAAGGCCCGCTTAGGCACACGAACGCACTCTGTCCCCTACCTGTCGCAATTTCTCTCTATGGCTCTGCACAGAGGTTTAGGACGACCTGTTCGGCTGCTCTCCTCTCACTAACGAGAGAAACAACCGATCGTATGCCTGTCCTGACCGAGCCCAGGACACATCAGTCGTCATCCCTGCCTGAATCAGTTGATCCCACATTGATCGATCCTGATACATCGCTATAGCTTGGCGCACGACAGAGAGAAGAGCCTCTGCCGTATCCTCTTCAACCTGAAACCCAGTTGCTCGCCCGGCCTGTGCGGTCAACGGAAAAACCGTATCTGCCAATCCCCCAGTTTTTCTCACGATGGGAACTGTTCCGTAGCGGAGGCTGTAGAGCTGGCTTAGACCACAGGGTTCATACCGAGACGGCATCAAAAACATATCGGCTCCACCTTCGATTCGATGGGCAAGTCCTTCATCGAAACCGATACGAAGCCCCATGCGATGTGGAAATTGCGCCTGAAGCGCCTGAAACTTCGCTTCAAGCTCAGGCTCCCCGGTTCCCAACATCACGAGCTGCAGATCCATCGCCATGAGTTGCGGAATAATGGCTGCAACAAGATCTAACCCTTTCTGTGACGTCAACCGGGCAATGACGCCTAGAAGCGGAGCCGATGATTCCGGCAAGTACAACTCCCGCTGAAGCGCCTGCTTGCACCGCAGTTTCCCTGAACGGTCGAATACAGAGTACTGAGCCGGCAAATAGGAATCGGTTTCCGGATTCCATCGATCGATATCAATACCGTTCAGAACGCCCAGGAGGCTGTCCGCACGATTACCCAGCACACCCTCAAGCCCGAAACCGAATTCTGGCGTAAGAATTTCTCGCGCATAGGTGGGGCTGACCGTTGTGACAAAATCGGCAAATATAATTCCTCCCTTAAGCAGATTCACCATACCGTAATACTCAAGGCCCGTGGGAGTGAACAGCGCCGGGGGCAGCCCAGTTTTCTCAAATTGCTCCCCGGGAAATAGGCCTTGATATCCCACATTATGGAGCGTAAACACGGTGTGGACTCCCTGTACCTCTGGCCGATCATGGCACACCTGCTTGAGATAGACTGCGCACAACGCTGTTTGCCAATCATGCAGATGGAGGATATGAGTATTCCAACGGCACGCCGTCCGGAGATAGGCTATCACCTCAATTGTTGCACGGCAGAAGAATGAAAACCGATCGAGATTATCAGCGTAATCAGTCCCACGATCTTGATACAGGCTAGGTCGGTCAAAGAAGGCCTCGTTCCGAACCGTCCACACCCGCACCCGACAATTCCCTTCTCCGACGGATAGGATATCCTCCTCAATCAGCGTGTCGACAGACCCCTGAGGTGTCGGTACATGGAGCCGACAAACAGGGCGAAAAGATCGGCCTGACTCACCGAGACATCGGTAGTGTGGGAGGAGGAGAATGACATCGTGGCCAAGTTTCGCCAGCTCAAGCGGTAACGCACCGGCGACGTCGGCAAGCCCACCCGTCTTGGCGTAGGGGACTGCCTCGGAGGAAACCATAAGCAGATTCAAAGGATGCTGGGTCACGGAAGGCCTACGGAACACATCATATTATGAAGCGGCCGGCACTTCAAACCTGGAACGAAACTTATCTTCATGCTGCCAACTACGCCCCAGCTCATGGAGTTGCGCCGCAGTCAGCTTTTCACGATAGACTAACCGTTCCTCGAAAAACACCACCAGCCAACCGCGATCTGGGTACGCCAGAAACAACGCATCACCGGCCTCAATACGCACTTCCCACCCTCGAGGGGGTTCCCCAGCTGCCAACCTCGACCGCGGAATCAGTTCGTCATCTTTCATGCCGAAGAACTGCATGAACTCAGCATGCTGATATGTCGGAAGGCCCCACCCTCCGACAAATGCACGTGGTGTCAGCTGATGAAGCAGCAACTCATTGGCACGCACATGGCGTTCTTGTTCTTCCAGAGAAGGCATCCCGCTGCAACCAAGAGTCGATCCGATCATCATCACAACCAACACACAGACCCATCGTGTGCGCCTCAAAAAATACATGCCCTTGACCCACTGACTCTCGCTTCGTATCGATTTAAGCTTGCGCATAGTCATGCTCACAACAAGCGTCGGCTCCTCGATTCAACAGGTTTCACAGGCTGACACTCATCGCACTGACAAAGCCGTCGGAGAAGGGCATAGGAGTAAATGCCGGTGTCATGGCCGTCACTCCAGCTGAATTGCAGCGCGTACCTTCCGACCGGCTGCACATCCTGCAACATGATCAACAGGGGTACATCGTCCGGTTGCAAACGGCGGGCGCCAGACCACTCGTCTACACAGGCTGCGCAGGGACATTGTTGGCGGAGATACCTCACAGGATAGATGGCCTTGTGTCCATCATTCCATTCGATACCCAACACACCCTTCTCAATCCAGGCCATGTCTTTTGGTTCACATACCGTCGCGGTCATGCTCAGGACTTCCTTTCCATAGCAAGCGCCATCGTCAGACTCATGACGGGCACGACAGAAAATTCACCGGGGGCAGCTGTCTGCCTGCCACAACCGTGACATACTGTTCAATTGCATGTTCCACTTCATGTCGAACTTGCCCAGCTGCCTTAAGACGGTCGACCATCGCCGGCGAAAGCCTCAATGCCTGCTGAAGAAATGCGAGACTCCCTCGCGAGAGTGGCACACAGCGGAACGTCTGGCGCGCAGCACAGACTCCGCAGACCAAGCCTCCAGAGAGAGGCGAGAACTGCGGCTCTCCCTTTAACCCACCATGACCACAGGCAACACAGTGCTCGGTCTGAGGGCGAAACCCGATAAGCCCGAGCAACCGAATCTGAAACAACAGCGCCGTCAGGGCCGGGTCCTGGCTCGTCACTAACGTGCGCAAGCCCATTTCGAGCGTCTCGAAGAGCTGCAAATCCGGATCGCCGTCTGGGGTCACCGCACCCACCACGTTGACCATCCGTGCGGCGGCAGTCATGAGTGTTAAGTCTTCGCGAAACGGCATGAACGGCTCCACGAGATCGACTTGAGACACTCGATAGAGCGAATCCCCAGACTTTTCAAATAAGTTCAGATGGCAGATCATGAGCGGTTCGAGCGATGCGCCGAGGCGGCTCTTCATCCGACGAGCCCCCCTCGCTATCGCACGGACCTTTCCTCTCTCCTTGGTGTAGCATGTGACGATCCGATCCGCATCGCCCCACTTTCTGCTGTTCAGAGTAATGGCACTCGTTTTAATCAGCGGCATGGGACATACCCCGGTCGAGACAAAAGATAGGCATGGCCGAGAGATTGCGCACTCTTTCCCATTAGCAGTTTCCGGAGCAATTCTGATTTTTCGTGACACTCAGCAGGATGCTCAAAAAGTTTTTCCAGCAAGGCCGCAGCGAGCGAAGTGGCGAGGCGTACGCTTCGGTACGTTGAGCCTCTGAGCGATGCGAGAACGAAGCTGGAGGACTTTTTCAGCATCCTGCTAGCGAAGGTAATCCATGAACAGCGTGGCCAAGGAGAGATAAATCGTAATGCCCGTGATGTCGTTCGCCGTCGTCACAAAGGGGCCGGCTGCAACGGCAGGATCCACCTTCATTCGCTTCAGCATGATAGGCATAAAGGTCGCCATACTGGTCGAAACCATGAACGCGATAATCAACGACAGGCCCACGACCATGCCGAGAAACTCTTGATGCCAAATCCAGCCGACGACCGTGAGAATCACGCCGCAGGCGAGCCCCATTAAGAGCCCGACTTTGATTTCCCGGAAAAATACGGCGCGCACATCCGTCAGCTCGATCAGTCCTGTCGCCAATCCTCGGATAATAAGGGTCGACGACTGGAGACCGACATTCCCTCCCATCGCGGCAATGACCGGAATAAAACTCACGATGGCGACGACTTCCTGAAGCGTGTACCTGAACTCCCACAGAATCGCGCCAGACAACAGGCTGCCGACAAGATTTGTAAAGAGCCACGGAAGCCGGTGCTTTGCCGATGCCACACTAGAAGATTTTGAAACCGAGTCCTCTTCAATCGCACCGGCCATCTTGAGCATGTCTTCGGTCGCTTCTTCCCTGATCACGTCCACAACGTCGTCAACCGTAATAATGCCGACAAGTCTGTTGTCGTTATCGACGACAGGTATCGCGAGCAGGTTGTAACTCGCCACTTGACGGGCGACTTCTTCCTGATCCATATCGACCGTGACGCTAATCACATCGCGCGTGGCAATGTTTTTCAACGGCGTCGTGGGAGGGGCCGTCAGCAGCCGCCGCAGAGAGAGCACGCCAACCAAGCGTTCATCCTTGTCGGTCACATAAATATAGAACACCATTTCCGCGTCCGTCGCCAGTTGGAGGCGTTGGATCACCTCTTGTGCCATCGCGTCTTCCGAAAGCGCTAGAAACTCCGTCGTCATGATGCCGCCGGCCGTACCCTTCGGATACTTCAGCAGGTCGGCAACTTCCGTGGAGTCCTCTTCTCGCATCAGCGAGAGAATCTCTTTGGCCCGTTCTTCCGGTAGGACCCCAAGGAGGTAGGCCGCATCGTCCGGGCCGAGGTCTTTGATCAACCAGGCAATATCCGAGTGCAGCAGGTCCGCCAGCACCTGATTGATGCTGTCGCTGTCGAGTTCGCTGAGCACCTGTCCTCGCTTCGACTCGCCTCGCACCAGTTCGAAGACTTCACGCTTTTCCTTGGGGGACGACAGATGCGTAATGACTCGCGCCACATCGGCCTGATGCATCCGGCCCAGCATCTTCGCAAGATTGGTGATCGCACCTCGGTGCAGCAGCCGTTGTACCGACAACAGCACGATGTCGGATTTGGTCTTGCCTCGATCGGCCTGATCACGCAACGCGTCGCGGAGGAGGTCTTTATCTCCTGAGTGAGGGCGCGGATCCATCGGATTCAATTCTGTCATACGTTCTGTCGGCTGCATCACAATCCCGTTAGTACCCTAATTCCATAAGAGCATGCTCATCTTCTCGCCACGACTCCCGCACTTTCACCCACAGCTGGAGAAATACCTTCATGCCAAAGATCTGTTCCATATCGCGTCGCGCATCGGTCCCCACCGCTTTGAGTCTCTCTCCATGTTTGCCGATCACAATCGCCTTATGCGACTCTCGCTCGACCAGCACCGTCGCACTAATGCGGGCCAGCTTCCCCTCCTCGACAAATTCGTCGATTTCTACGGCAACCGAGTACGGCACTTCTTCATAGGTTTGGAGCAAAATCTTCTCACGAATCATTTCGGCCGCTAAGGTTCGCATCGATTGGTCGGTGACCGTATCTGCATCATACGCCGCATCTCCTTCCGAAAGATGGGCCACCGTCACGGATAACAACCGATCGACATTGTCGCCGGTTTCAGCCGAAACCGGCACGACATCCGTCCATTCGAATAACCTGGCATAGGTCTCCATCACCGGCAGTAATTTGAGCTTATTGACCAAATCCACCTTGTTCAACACAAGAATGATCGGACGTGAGCGCTTCCTGACCGCCCCCTTCACATGGTCAAGGACCAGGAGATCGCCTGGGCCTGGAGTACTCGTCGTGTCCATCAACACATACACAATATCCGCCTCATCCAGCACGTCGACCGTGGTCCGGACCATACGACGATTCAGCAGATGCTGCGGCTTGTGCAGTCCCGGCGTATCGAGCAAGGCAATCTGCGCACCTGGCACATGCACGACCCCCAGAATTCTCGTCCTCGTCGTTTGCGGCTTGTCCGAGACGATCGCAATCTTCTGCTCAAGCAAACGGTTAAGCAACGTCGATTTGCCGACGTTCGGTCGTCCAATGATCGCAACGGTGCCAAACTTCATAGAACTACGGGCGTGGCCGCTCCTGTGATGGTGATGGAACCAATTGATACACGGTTTCACCTTTGCGCACGTAGCCAAGCTGCTCTCTCGCGAGCTGTTCGATTTTCGCCGGATCATGTTCCAGACGATCGATATCCCCTCGAAGCGTGCGGGTCGTTCGTTGTAATTCCTGAAGATCCATATCCAGCTGTTGGGCGTGCTCACGCATGGAGAAATAGCGCGGGAGACCCATGTCGCCAAAGACTAACACAACTAGCAACAGCAGACAGACAGCCACTCCGATATAGTGCACGACCGTCACCATTCGGCGCTGCCAATCGAGCCACTGCCGTCCCCTATTCCGTTTGATCATCGCGACTCACCCGTCATCAATATCGAACCGGCACCGCCTCGCGACCCCGATAGACTGCATTCGAACCCAGCTCTTCCTCGATACGGAGTAATTGATTGTACTTCGCGACACGATCCGTTCGAGACAGCGACCCGGTCTTGATGAGCCCGCTATTGGTTGCGACTGCCACGTCCGCAATCGTCGTATCCTCTGTTTCCCCGGATCGATGCGAGATGATGGCCGTGTAGCCAGACCGCTTCGCCAGTTCAATCGCTTCCAACGTCTCGGTCAACGTGCCAATCTGGTTGAGCTTGATTAAAATAGAATTCGCAATCCCTTCCTTGATCCCCTTGGCAAAAATGTCCACATTGGTCACAAAGATATCATCCCCCACCAATTGAACCCGCTTGCCCAACTTCTCCGTCATCAACTTCCAGCCCTTCCAATCCAACTCGCTCAACCCATCCTCGATCGAGAGAATCGGATATCGATCGACAAGCTTCCCATAGTACTGGATCATCTCCTCGGACGAACGCTCAGGATTTTTTTCAGCCTCCAGAAGATACCGGCCCTTCTCATAGAGTTCGCTGGCTGCACAATCCAACGCAAGGGCCATATCACGCCCCGGCTTGTAGCCGGCGCCCTCGATGGCCTGCATAATCAGGCTGAGCGCTTCTTCGTTCGATTGGAGGTCTGGCGCAAACCCGCCTTCGTCACCCACCGCCGTATTCAACCCCTTTTTCTTCAACAACGACTTCAGCGTGTGAAACACCTCTGTCGCCATTCTGAATGCCTCGCTGAAACTCGCCGCGCCCACCGGCATGATCATGAACTCTTGCAAGTCCAACCGATTATCGGCATGGGCTCCACCGTTGATGATGTTCATGAGCGGCACCGGCAGCACCCGTGCATTCGTCCCGCCAAGGTATCGATAGAGTGGCTGACCTGTTTCTGCCGCCGCCGCCTTGGCCACAGCCAACGACACACCGAGAATGGCGTTGGCGCCGAGTTTGCCCTTCGTCTTCGTACCATCCAGATCAATCATGGCTTGATCAACACCGACTTGATCGAACGCTTCCCTTCCTAACAGTTCTGGCGCTATCAACTTACTGATATTCGCGACAGCCTTCGAAACCCCTTTCCCCATCCAGCGTTTCTTATCGCCATCACGCAGCTCAATCGCTTCTTTCTCCCCGGTAGAAGCTCCCGATGGCACCGCCGCCCTCCCACGAACTCCACTCTCAAGTGTGACCTCTGCCTCAATCGTCGGATTCCCCCGTGAATCCAAAATTTGTCGACCTTTGATCTCTCGAATCGCGCTCATTCTCCCCCCTCAGGCTGCTGAAAAAGGCAGCCAACTTCATTCTCAGTTCAAGAAAATCCTCAACGTACCCCAGAGGGTACGCCTCCGCTGTCGTGGGCTGCCTTTTTGAGCAGCCTGATAGCCCGCGATCAGATCCCCCACCATCCTCACGCCAGCTTCTTCTTCAATAACTCATTCACCTTCCCCGGATTCGCCTTGCCGCCGCTCGCTTTCATCACCTGCCCGACTAAGAATCCAAGCACCTGCTGTTTACCTTCTTTGAACTGCGCCACCTGCGTCGGATTCTTCGCCAGCACATCGCCGATAATCTGGTCGAGCGCCCCTTCGTCGGATACTTGAATCAGCCCTTTCTCTTGAACGATCTGTTCCGGTGTCTTCCCGCTGCTATACACTTCGGGAAAAATCTCACGCGCGACTTTCAAACTGATCGTGCCTTGCTCAACCATCTGCAACAGACTGACAAGCTGTTCAGGCGACACCGGAGAGGCACTCGCGTCGGTTCCTGAGTGATTCAACTCTCTGGTGAGTTCGCCCATGACCCAGTTGCTCACTATCTTAGGCTGATTGAACAATCCCACGCAGGTTTCGTAGTAGTCCGCCGTTGCCCTCGACGCCGTCAAGACTCCGGCATCGTACTCAGACAGCCCAAATTCACTGACGAATCGTCTCATCCTGACTGCCGGCAATTCAGCTACATGCTTACGGCAGCCTTCAATCCATTCCTGGTCCAGCTTCAGCGGCACCAGATCGGGGTCTGGAAAATAGCGATAGTCATGTGCGTCCTCTTTGGAACGCATCACCACCGTCTCGCCGCGATCGAGGTTCCAGAGCCGGGTCTCCTGGTTGATCTTGCCGCCCTCGTTCAACACCTTCGTCTGGCGCTTGATCTCGTAGTCGATGGCATCCTTGACGAACTTGAACGAATTGATGTTTTTGAGTTCAACCTTGGTTCCAAATTCTTTCTGGCCTAATGGACGGAGCGAGAGGTTCGGCTCACAGCGGAAGCTCCCTTCATCCATGTTGCCGTCACAGACTTCAAGATACATCAACACATCACGCAGGCCCTTCAAATAGGCCACCACCTCATCGGCCGACCGCAAGTCCGGTTCCGTCACAATTTCCAGCAACGGGGTTCCCGCCCGATTCAAATCGACACGGCTCCCGTTGGTACCGGCAACGTGGACACTCTTCCCTGCATCTTCTTCCAGGTGGGCACGACGGATACGGACACGCCGTGCGCCTTCACCCACGGCAATCTCGATCCAGCCATGCTCACAGATCGGAGCCTCGTATTGCGAAATCTGGTAGCCCTTGGGAAGGTCTGGGTAAAAATAGTTCTTACGCGCAAAAATATTATTCGCCGCAATCGTGCAATTCAGAGCCAGCCCCGCGCGCACAGCCATCTCTACTGCCGCCCGGTTGAGCACCGGCAACGAGCCGGGGAGCCCCAAGCACAGAGGACAAGTCTGGCTATTGGCTGCAAGACCGAACACCGTTCCGCATCCGCAAAACAGCTTGGACTTCGTTCGCAGCTGCGCGTGTACTTCTACCCCGATGACGACTTCGTATGCCATCGCTTAGCTGTGGTCTTCTTCGCGCAACCGGTCACGTTCACGTCGCATCGCCTCACGACCGGCATCAAATGCTTCGCGCAAGACCGCCTTTTTGGAGTCCACAAACTCCTTCCCCTCACCCACAACATCCTCTACTGTTTCGCCTGCGAGACCTGCCAGATCCCGCAAATTGCCTTCGGCTCGACGGGCATAGCCACGCAGATGCTCACGCGACTCATCTCCAGCCCGTGGAGCCAGCAATAATGCCGCCACCGCACCTAGCGCCGCGCCGCTCAAGAATGCAAGCAAGGCCCCTGATGATGAACTTCGATCATCCGCCATTGTGCCCTCCTTCTTTTTGAAACCGCTCCTTCATGACGTGGCTTGCGGCTCTAAACCCCGCCATCACACTTGCCACATTGGTCAACATCGATCCGCTTGAGCCCTTCACAGCATTGTGCATGTGCTGAACCGATTCTCCCACTTCCCCAACGGCATGCAAGAGGGCTGCAGCATGTTCGACCCCCCCTCGAGCCTGTTTCGTTGCCTCGTTCATATTGTGACTGATCGCCCGGATTTCGCCGATCAGCGGCGGCAGCTCGTCGTTCATCTTCGCGAGAAGCTGCTCAGACTCCCCCACCGTCTTCCGAACTTGAATCATCACAGGCACAAGAAAACCCACCAACACTACAAACGCGGCAGCCACAAGAATCACAGCTATTTCGACGATGGTCATAAGACCTCCAATACACGTGAAACGTGGAGGAACCGAACCAGCTTCCGTGTCACGTTCTTACCTTTCACCATTTTCACCGTATCACCGGCTTCCTCGCTCGCCACTGCGTATTTTGCTCATACGCATGGGCCGCTCGCAAGAGCGTCTCCTCTTCGAAGGGGCGGCCGATCAACTGCAGCCCAATCGGCAATCCGTCCCGACTAAATCCGCAGGGCAGCGAGATCGCCGGCACACCGGCAAGGTTCGCAGAAATGGTAAAAATGTCGGACAAGTACATCTGGAGCGGATCGTCGCCCTTCGCTCCAAACTTGAACGCCGGCGTGGGTGTCACAGGCGTGACGATGAGATCGACATCCTGAAACGCTGCGTCGAAGTCTTGGCGAATCAAGGTTCTCACCGCCTGCGCTTTGCCGTAATAGGCATCGTAATACCCAGCACTCAGGACATAGGTCCCCAACATGATCCGACGCTTCACTTCCGGCCCGAACCCCTCCTGACGCGTTTTCATATACAGGTCAAGCAGGTCTTTGGTTTCTTTGGCACGAAGTCCGAACTTCACCCCGTCATATCTGGCCAGGTTGGAACTCGCTTCGGCCGTGGCAATGACATAGTAGATGGCCACCGCAGCATCTGTCCGCGGCAACTGAATGTCCTTGACCTCCCCTCCAAGCGCTTTCAACTCTTGAATCGCCGCCCGCACAGCCTGCTCAACTTCAGGGTCCAGACCCTCGGCAAAAAACTCGACCGGCACACCGACTTTCAGTTTTTTGAGATCCTTCCTCTTGAGCGCTCTCAGATAGTCCGGCACAGGAACATCCGCCGACGTCGAATCCAATGGATCGTGTCCGGCGATCGCACCAAGGAGGAATGCGGCATCCCTCACATCTTTGGTAATCGGCCCGATTTGATCGAGCGAAGACGCAAAGGCGATCAACCCGTAACGAGAGACCCGTCCATACGTCGGCTTGAGACCCACCACTCCACAGAACGCTGCAGGCTGACGGATCGACCCACCGGTATCGGATCCCAATGCCGCAGCGCATTCATCGGCTGCGACCGCCGCGGCGGACCCTCCACTGGATCCACCGGGCACACACTCCAGATTCCAAGGATTGCGACTGGGGCCCACAGCGGAATTCTCGGTCGAAGAACCCATGGCAAATTCATCGAGGTTGGTCTTCCCGAGCAGCTGATACCCTTGCGCGCGCAGCTTGGCAATCACCGTCGCATCGTACTGGGGAACAAAATTCCCGAGCATGCGGGACGCGCAGGTGGTCAGAACTCCCTGGGTACAAATATTGTCTTTGATCGCCAACGGCATACCCATCAAGGGTAACGTCTTGCGCCACCCTTTCAACGACGCATCGAGCGCGCCGGCCTGCGTCACCGCTGTGTCTTTGGTTTGCGTGATATAGGCCTTCACCTTGGGCTCCACCTGGCCGATCCGTAATCCATAGGCGCGAACGATCTCTGTCGCCGTCACTTCGCCTGCCGTGAACTTCTCATGGAGCTCGTAGAGCGAGAGCCGCTGGATCGACATCAGCGTTTCGTCTTCCCGGCCACAATCCGGTTCTTCTCGTTGACTTGGATAATCTTGGGAGCATGCCGCTTGATTTCCTCGTCTGAGTAATACTCGTAACAGAAGATGATAATCTGATCGCGGACCGCGCCTTTTCTCGCAGTCGGCCCATTGAGGATAATCTCTCCCGCGCCACGCTTGCCTGCCATGGCATAGGTCATGAACCGCTCGCCGTTATTCAAATTCGAGCAGACGATCGCCTCATAGGGCAAAATCCCTGCTGCCTCCATCAAGTCCTCGTCGATCGTCAGGCTACCTTCGTAATCGAGACACGACTCCGTCACCGTAGCCCGATGGATTTTAGACCGCAACATTTGCCTAAACATTCAGACCTCGCTTAAAGGGGTTGTCGATCTTCGATAATTTTCGGCACGACAAAAAATCCGTCAATCGACTCCGGCGCATTGTCCATCGCACGATCGATGGACAGGGACGGACTCACACTGTCCTGGCGAAACACATTCACTTGTCCCAGCACCGTCGCCGTCGGCTCAACGCCTGTCGTGTCATACTGCTTCAATGTTTCTACATGCGTGAGAATCTGGCTTAACTGTGTCGCAAATGCAGCCTTTTCACCCTCCGTCAATTCCAGTCGAGCCAGCTTCGCAACTTTCTCAACTTCCTGTTTCGTAATTCCCACTCTGCTCTTCCCTTCTCTCTCTTCAGGGATGTTCAAAATGGTCTTCCAGCAAGGCCGCAGGCGAGTTGAAACCGGAAGCGTAACATTTCCACCCGCCCAACCCCGAGCTGTCGGAACAGCTCTTCTCCCGGGTGGGGTACGTTGAGGATTTCGACGAGCTGAGAACGCCGCTGGAAGCCATTTTCAACATCCTACCTATTCTACCGTCACGCTTTTGGCTAGATTCCGTGGTTGATCCACATCCGCACCCCGCAGTATGGCGATATGATACGCCAAGAGCTGCAATGGAATCGTGAACAAAATCGGCGACAGGAGTGGATGAGTATCGGGAATCGTGAACACCGCATCGGCAATTTTCCCCAACTCCCGCTCGCCTTCTGCCACAAACGCAATGACCGGCGCATGCCGGGCTTTCACTTCCATCAAATTGCTCACGGTCTTTTCATACAACCGGTCCCGCGGCGCCAGCACGACCACTGGCATGTCCTTATCGATGAGCGCGATCGGGCCGTGCTTCATCTCACCTGCGGCATACCCTTCCGCATGGATATACGACACTTCTTTCAACTTCAACGCGCCTTCGAGCGCGATGGGATAGTTGATCCCACGGCCGAGGAACAGAAAGTTCCGCTTCTTGTAATACCGTTTGGCAATCGCAATAATCTCCGCCTCACGACCGAGCACCTGCTCGACCAAAACCGGAAGCCGGACAAGCCGGTCGAGCCAAGCCTTGCCGTCTGCGATAGACAGGGTTCCGCGCACACGCCCCAAGTGCAACGCCAACATGTAGAGCGCCGTCAGCTGCGCAGTGAAGGCTTTGGTCGAGGCGACGCCGATTTCAGGCCCACAATGCGTGTAGAGGACGCCGTCTGATTCGCGGGCCAGAGTACTGCCCACTACGTTCACGATCGAGACGACACGGGCCCCTTTTCCCTTGGCTTCACGCGCGGCAGCCAGCGTGTCCGCCGTCTCGCCGGACTGCGAGATCGTAATAAACAGATCGTCTTTCTCAACCAGCGGATCGCGATAACGGAATTCGCTGCCGATATCGACCTGCACCGGTGTACGGACCATTTCCTCCAGGAGATACCTCCCCACCAGCCCCGAGTGCCACGAGGTCCCACAGGCCACGATCCAGATCCGTCCGACAGCAGCAAACTCTTTCGGCGTCAATCCGATATCCGGCAGATCCGCTTCGCCGGTCTCGTACGAATAGCGCCCGCGCATCGTATCGAGAATCGTCTGCGGCTGTTCGTGAATCTCCTTCAACATGAAGTGCGGGAATCCGCTCTTTTCCGCCGCAGAGGCATCCCAGGTGATCCTCGTGAGTTTCCGTTTCACAGGCCGACCCTCGGTATCGGTAAAATGGATGTCGGTTGCTGTCACGACCGCCACATCACCCTCTTCGAGGTACGTCACGTCACGGGTATGTGCGAGCATGGCCATGACATCGGATGCAACGAAAGATGCGTGGGCTGCTGTACCCACGACCAGCGGACATCCGGAACGCGCCGCGATCATCGTCCCCGGTTCCCGCTCCGAAATGACGGCGAGCGCATAGCTCCCTCGCACATCCTTCGTGGCAGCTCGCACCGCTTCGGCCAGCGTCATGCCCTGCTCAAGATATTTGTCGATCAGATGGGCGACAACCTCCGTGTCCGTTTCCGACTGAAACTTGTAGCCCTCTTTTTCCAATTGCTGCTTCAGCGGCTGATAGTTCTCAATGATGCCGTTGTGCACGAGCACGCAGCCTTTCGAACGGTGCGGATGGGCGTTTTGCTCCGAGGGCTTCCCGTGCGTCGCCCACCGTGTGTGACCGATTCCCACGGTGCCCTTGAGTGCTTTCTCCTTGAGCGACTTCTGAAGATTAGCCAGTTTGCCGACCGTACGCCGAATTTCGATTTTGTCGCCTTGCGACACCGCAACACCGGCGGAGTCGTAGCCCCGATACTCCAGCTTGGCCAAGCCGCTGATCAAAATCGGGACCGTCTCCTGCTTGCCCACATATCCAACAATTCCACACATAGGATGCTACCTCCGCTTCT
>SWDH01000003.1:122266-166749 GCA_005116945.1 Nitrospira sp. | reverse complement strand
CCTTTGCCGATTATGGCATCCCCCAGATAACTCAGATGGTTCGCCTTCGACCCTTCACCCAAATCGGTTTTCTTCATTTCGACAAAATTTCCGACCTTGGCTTTCTTCCGAACCACCACACCGGGACGCAAATGGACGAACGGACCCACATGTGCGCCGTCCTCAATATGCGAATCAGCGCAGACGCAGTGATCGAGGATCTCAACACCGGTGCCGACAGTGCAATCCTTCAGCCGGACAGAGGATCGCAGCACACAGTCCTCTCCAATGACCGTCATCCCTTCAAGGGTCACGTTGGGATACAAGACCGTGTCTTTCCCGACCGTGACTGTGGCATCGATCCACACTGAGGATGGATCGATCATCGTCACCCCGGCGTCCAGCCAACGATCTCGAATCTGCTGCCGCACCACCTGTTCCGCCTCTGCAAGCTGCCGACGAGTATTCACCCCAAGCCCTTCGTCAGGATTGTCGAGCACCACAGCAGCGACACGCCTCCCGGATTGTTCCGCGAGGCGGATGATGTCCGTCAAATAGTATTCCCCTTGGGCATTGCTAGGATCGAGTTTTTCCAAGGCGTTGAAGAGAAACTCGCCATCAACCACATAGGTCCCCACATTGATTTCACGGATCGCTTGCTCCTCTGCGTCGGCATCACGATCCTCGACGATGCGAGAGACAGCTCGCTCGCCTGACCGTGCACGCACGACTCGTCCATATCCGCTCGCATCCGCGAGCACTGCGGTCAGAATCGTCACGGTGGCAGATTCCGCTTCATGCACACGAAGGAGCTCGCGCACAGTCGTCTCTTGCAGCAGCGGTGTATCACCGTTCAGAATCAAATACCGGGACGGGGCGCTCTGGCTGCCTACCGCAAAGACCGGACGGCTCTGCAAGACAGCATGACCCGTGCCCAATTGCTCCCGTTGTTCGACAATCGCCACCGGTGAGCTGCCGCTCTTCCCTGAAGGTGCATGATCGATCACGTGACGAACCTGATCAGCCTGATGCCCGACCACCACTGCCACACGATCCCCCGCAACGCGCAACCCCAGCCCGACCGAATAGAGCACCATCGCCTGGCCGGCCACCGGATGCAGTACTTTCCCCAGCTTTGAGCACATGCGCTTACCAAGCCCCGCAGCCATCACCACCACCGCAAGGCCGGCAATCTTTCCCTGCCGGTCATGGCTGACCGGCTTCGTCACCATCGAAACCGCAGTGGCTTGTGAACGTCTCATCCGATCGGGACTCCCGTTTCAGGCTGTTTGACCGCACTCCATTTCGTCGACGTCGTCACGGCCGACGCGAGGGACGTGGACGGTGAACAGAGCCCGCCCGACACGATAAGCTTCATTGCTTCTTCGACGCTCATATCGACGGAGGTGACTTCATGTTCCGGCACTAACAGAAAATAGCCGGACGTCGGATTCGGCGACGTCGGTACATACACATGAATCAACGGCTCCTGCGCAAGATCCTGCATGTCCCCTTTGGTCACGCCTGTCACAAAGGCAATGCAATAGTGGCCGTTCTTGGGAAATTGAATCATCACGACGCGATTGTACGACGCCTGCTCAGAAAACGACAAAATATCCATCATGGATTTCAACGTCGAATAGATCCCTCGCACGAGCGGCACACGATTAAGCGCTTCCTCCCACCACTTCACAATTTGACGGCCCATGAAATTGGTGGCAAACAGCCCGGTCACAAACACCAAGGCAATCAACGCCACAATTCCCAACCCCGGCACATAATGACTCGGCACCAACCGGGCCAAGAGATCCCCGAGAATCCCATCGACTGCCACGAACAGGGCCTTCAAAATCAGAATGGTTCCCCAGATGGGGATAATCACGAGCAAGCCCGTCAGAAAGTAGCGTTTTAGCAAGGTTTTCAGCATAGATACGCGCTGACAAAAATAGACTTCCTATCATACAGAGAGTTTCGAGGACCTCGCAAGCCTTTTCTTGCTATTTTCAACAACTTGGAATACCATCCCGCCCGTTTTCTTCACCGGTGAGGAGGCCGGGCGATGCGCGCAAAAAAGCGACAGGCTCGTGGCCTGTTCATTACACTGGAGGGAGTCGAAGGCAGCGGAAAAAGCACCCAGATTCGTCACCTCGCGGAAGGGCTCACTCATGCAGGATACCGCGTCCTCCAAACTAGAGAACCGGGTGGAACCTCAACCGCCGAATCCATCCGCCAGATCCTCCTCACGGCGTCGCCCCACGAACCGGTTACACCTCAGGCTGAAGCCCTGTTGATTCTCGCTGCCAGATGTCAGCACGTCACGCATGTCATCAGGCCGGCACTGGAGCGTAGCATGATCGTCCTCTGCGACCGGTTTTCCGATTCCACATTTGCTTATCAAGGATTCGGACGTGATATGGATCTAACGTGGTTGCAGGCAGCCAATGAGGTTGCAACCGACGGACTCGCGCCGGATCTCACCCTCGTACTCGACCTGCCAGTTTCTGTAGGCTTGGCCAGACGTCGAGCCGATCGTGGGCCATTAAATCGGTTGGATCGTGAGACAGAACGTTTTCATCGAAAAGTACGCCGAGGTTTTTTGGCGCTCGCAGCTCAAGAGCCTCGCCGCATGACGATCGTCAATGCGAATCGACCAGCGCACGAGGTCCAGGACGAACTCACCGAGATCGTGATAGGCTGGGTGGCTCGACAACGTCATCGTCCACGCCGCACGAGGTAGCATGCCCTTTCGCGACTGTATCGGCCATCAGCAGTCCATCGAATTGTTACAGTCCGCTGTCACCCATGAGCGTTTGGCTCACGCCTATCTGTTCCACGGCGAGGAAGCGATCGGGAAACGATTGACGGCCATTCATCTCGCGCAGGCACTCAACTGCGAACGGCCCCCTGGAGCGGAAGGTCTCGACAGTTGCGGTATCTGCCGATCCTGCCAACAGATCGACGCCCACACGCATCCGGACTTTTTCGTCATCGAGCCGG
The DNA here is from genome assembly GCA_005116945.1 of Nitrospira sp. Classification (GTDB taxonomy): domain Bacteria; phylum Nitrospirota; class Nitrospiria; order Nitrospirales; family Nitrospiraceae; genus Palsa-1315. The sequence goes on along the minus strand of SWDH01000003.1, from coordinate 163,773 downwards.
ACCCGGAACAGACCACCCAGCAAATCAAGATTGAGCAAGTCCGAGAAATCGAGCACCAGATTATGTATCGCCCGCTCATCGGGGAGAGAAAAATCTGTCTGATCGACAACGCCGACCGCATGACCATTGGCGCAGCCAACGCACTCCTCAAAACCTTGGAAGAACCACCAGCCCATAGCCTCTTCCTCGTCATTTCAAGCCGTCCCTCTGCCCTCCCGGCAACGATCCGGTCACGCTGTCAGGCCCTTCGTTTCACGACACCGGCTCGCACACAAGTGGAAGCGGCGCTTATTCTGAAGCGAGAAATTTCTCCAGCTGACGCGCGATTCCTCGCTATCGTCAGCGAAGGCCGTCTCGGTCACGCCCTCACCGCCGACGTAAAAGACATTCGTGCGCGTCAACAAGAGCTCGTGGACTTGGTCCGACCTCAATCCTTGCAATCGATCGGGGCCATCCTCTCTTCGGCGGAAGCGATGGCGAAGGCCGACCGTGCGCAGGACATCCTTGCCTGGCTGGCTCGATGGATCCGGGACCTCGTCTTGATTCAGGTCGAAGGAGATCGCGACCAGATACTCAACCTCGATGATCTCTCGACGCTTGAAGCGTATGCGCGACAGGCCAACACCGATGCACTGTTGGACCTGCTCCGTGAGATTGAGCTGACTGAGCAACGCGCGACGCGGCATCTCAATCTCCACATGGCGCTGGAAATGATCTTACTCCGCCTGCGCGACGCAGTGGCCGCATCATCGATGCCTGTGACTGCCTAGATTTCCCCGTTTATTACCTGCTATCTTTTGTCACGCCACATGAGTCACCCCAACAGTTTCTACATCACCACGCCCATCTACTACGTGAACGACGTGCCGCATATCGGCCACGCCTATACGACCGTCGCTGCCGACGTGCTGGCGCGCTACTGGCGACTGCGCGGACGTGACGTGTTCTTTCTCACAGGGCTCGATGAACATGGGCAAAAAGTTCAGCAAGCTGCGGCCAAAGCCGGCGTCGATCCGCAAGCTCACTGTGACAAGCTGGCCCCTCAGTTTCAGGACCTCTGGAAACGACTCAACATCTCGAATGACGCCTTCATCCGAACGACGGATATCCCACACAAATCAATCGTTCAACAATATCTTCAAGTACTTTTTGACAAGGAGCTGATTTATAAAGCTAATTATACTGGGTGGTACTGCACGTTTGACGAGCGGTTCTGGACAGAGAAAGACATCGAGGCTGGCCTCTGTCCTGACTGCAAACGCCCAGTCGAACGTATCAGCGAGCACAATTACTTCTTCAAGATGGGTCAGTATCAGGACCGTCTGATCAACCACATCAAAAAGCATCCCAACTTCATCCGCCCCGAGTCGCGCCGCAATGAAGTCCTGGGATTCCTCACAACTCAGAAGCTCGGCGACCTGTCAATCTCCCGACCCAAATCGCGTCTCTCGTGGGGAATCGAACTGCCGTTCGATAAAGACTACGTCACGTACGTCTGGTTTGACGCGCTGGTGAATTATGTCTCAGCACTCGAATATCTTGCACAACCTCCAGCACGTGAGAAATTCTGGCCTGCAAACGTCCACTTGGTCGGGAAAGACATTCTCACAACGCATGCCGTCTATTGGTCCACGATGCTGATGGCCTTAGACATGAAACTTCCGGAGACGATCTTCGCCCACGGCTGGTGGACCGTCAATGGCGAAAAGATGTCAAAGAGCCGAGGAAACGTCGTTGACCCAAACAAGATGGTTGCCGAGCTTGGGGCTGACGCCTTCCGATACTTTCTCCTGCGAGAGGTTCCTTTTGGTCAAGACGGAGACTTCTCAGTGCAAGCGTTGGCAGGACGGACAAACAGCGATCTGGCAAATGGCATTGGCAACCTCCTAAGCCGCACATTGACCATGATCGATCGCAACTGCGACAGCACTATCCCTGATGTGCCTCAGGACTACATTGAGAAAGAAAGTCAAAAATACAGCCATCTTCTTCATGCAAGAGAACAGCTTCTTTACGTGGGACAGCATCTTGATGACTTCTTCGAGAAACTGGCTTTCAACGATCTCCTTCGCCGCCTCACAGATCAAGCTACAAACGTAGACATATTTATTGATGAGCATGAACCCTGGAGACTCGCAAAAGATCCGGGAAAACGCGAGGAACTTAACGCTGTCCTGTATACGGCCGCAGAATGCCTGCGTATTTTGAGCCTCTACATCTACCCCTTCATGCCACAAACGGCTGAGAATATCGCTGAGCAACTAGGGCTTGATATTAATTTTAATTCCCCGCTCTTGAAGCAAGAGATCAAGTGGGGTGACCTACAAGGCGGAACAAAGATACGAAAAGGTAGCGCCCTCTTCCCACGTATCGACTTAAACCCACAAGGAGCCAAACTCGTGAGCGACGCAACGACTCCCCTACAACCAACCGTAGCGATACCAACGCCGGCCCCTGCCGTGCCGCAGGCTGCAGCACCTGTTGCTCCAGCGCCCGCAGCGCCTGCGCAAATCACCATCGACGAGTTCATGAAGATTCAGTTGAAGACCGCAAAGGTCCTCAGCGCTGAACGCGTGCCGAAATCGGAGAAGCTCCTCAAGCTTCAAGTCGCTGTTGGAACTGAGCAACGGCAGATCGTGGCGGGCATCGGCAAGAAGTACGAGCCGGAGGCCTTGGTCGGGAAAACAATCGTCATCGTGGCCAATTTGAAACCGGCTAAACTCATGGGTATCGAGTCACAAGGTATGGTCCTCGCGGCAGGAGACAGCGAAGTGCGTGGCCTGATCACCATCTTGGAAGAAGTCGAACCAGGCACGAAAGTGAAATGAGTCTGGCTGTTGCCTCAGCTCGGCTGCTGCTCTATGGCGCTGTTCTGATGCTCATCCCCTGCCTCGCGATCTCGGCTGACAACGAACCCCCACCCAGTCTCCGGCTGAACGATCCCCAGGCAACGACTATTGTAGTCCGCGTCGTGGGCCATGGCGCGATGGTGCTCGGTCGAGAGGTCGGAGGTGCGCGCATCACGATCACCGATGTGGCCACAAAACACATCCTGGCCACCGGCATTCAGCAGGGCGAAGCCGGCGACCAAAATCAGATCATGCGGACGCCGCGCCTCATGGAAGAGCCGCATTATAGTTCCCGACCTGCCGCAGCCTTTACCGCAACTTTGGACTTGCTCCGTCCTACGCTGGTTGAAGTGACAGCCGAAGGCCCACTCGCCTACCCTGCCTCATCCCAACGCGCCTCGACGACGGTATGGCTGATTCCCGGACACGATATGATCAACGATGGAGTTGTCCTGCATCTCTACGGCTATATCGCTCGCATCGAACATCCCAAACCTGGTGAGCCATTGATCGCTAGGGACGATGTGATGCTGCGGGCATCAGTCCGAACACTGTCCGGAGCGCTGGTCCGCCCACACGGAGACTGGGACTCCAGGAAGATCCACATCTACGGCGAGTTGCTGGCTGGAGAGCGGGTACTCGAACGACTCCAGCTGTTTTACAATCACGACCGCGCCAGCTTCGAGGCCCCATTCTTCGTTCCCCTCCCGAGTGATGCGCCCGATGGAATCACCCTTCACGTCGTGGCAGCCGACCCCTCTAACGGAAATGTTGGTGTGGAGAAGGCGAAATATCCCGTGCTCCGCGAACGATTGCCGCTCAAAAAACCATGATGATCAGCTTGGGAAAGAGAGCCACGCCCCTATGGGCAAGGCTCTCCATCTCTCATGAACGCTTGCTGTGAGGCAAAGGTCGTGCGACACTATCATTGATGTCTACCCCGGCCTTGTACGAACATCTCCGCTCCCGGCTCTATCTCGCTCTGGCACTGAACGCGGCGATCATCGTCGCTGAGTTCATCGGTGGATGGGTCCTCGATAGCATCGGACTCATGAGCGATGCAGGACATAACTTCGTGGACCAGGGCGCGCTCTTTTTGGCACTCTATGCCCATCTCTTGACGGCCAGGCCTGCCACAGAAGCCAGAACATTCGGGTATCACCGAGCCGGCATCATTGCGGCATTCTTGAATTCCTTCATTCTGTTGATCACGGCCCTCGGCATCTCACTCGTGGGACTCAAGCGGCTGTTGCAGCCAGTCCCGGTAGACGGCGGTTGGGTGATGGCAATCGCCGCCCTGAGTTTCGCAGCTAATCTGAGCATCGCTCTTCTCTTACAACGCGGAGCCAAGGACAATCTCAATATCCGTAGCGCCTTTTGGCACATGTTGGGCGATGCCTGGGTATCCCTGGGCGTCGTGATTAGCGGCGGGGCGATCTTACTCACCGGGTGGACCATGCTCGATCCGCTGATCAGCTTGCTGGTCGTCGCAGCCATTGTCAAAGGGGCCTGGCCGCTATTTAAGGAATCGCTGGACGTCTTGTTGGAATCGACCCCGCCGAAGATCAGCGCTTCACACGTTGCTGCGACCATCGAGGCAATCCCCGGTGTGAAAAATGTTCACGACCTCCATATTTGGGCAGTCGAACCTCGATTGATTATGATGACCTGCCATATCCTCGTCGATGGAGACGATTCAGCTCTGACGAATCATTTACTTCACACCATTCGCGCCAAAGTCAGCGCAAACTTTGGCATCAAACATCTGACGATTCAGATGGGGACCGATTGTTGCCACACAGACGAGATCCACTGCGATCTGGCTACGTTGGCACAGCAGCACCAAGATGAGGGGCTCGTGCATGCGCACCACTGAAAGCGCGTTCCTCGTGAAGCGTGTCTCGTTTAAATGTTTCGAGTTTCATGTTTCTGGTTTCAAGTTGCTTGAGTCGGATTGCTGAAACTCAGAGGTCGAACCTGAAACTTGGAACTTGAAACTAGAAACTCCACTTCCGGACGAACGACGCTTCACGGCAAGCACAACGGGTTAAGACAATGACCACCTCCCCGATCCCATTTTATGTCCTCTGCGGTTCCCTCGGCGCGGGAAAAACCACGCTCTTGATGCGGCTGCTTGAATATTGGAAGAGCCAGGGCAAACGGGCCGGGGTGTTGATGAACGAAGCCGGGGAAGTCAGTATCGATGGTCCCCGCGCGGGTACCATCGCCGAACAAGTGATGAACCTCGCCGGCGGCTGCGTCTGTTGCGACACGAAGGAAGATTTGTCCTGGGGGATCGCGCAACTGGTGCGGGACTATGAGTCGGATGTCATCGTGCTGGAATGTTCGGGCATGGCCGATCCCGCCGAAGTCATCGATGGCGTCACCGATCTCTATACCGCGCAGCTGACACACTTAGAAAAAGTCATCGCCCTCCTGCATCCGATTCCCACCGACCGAGAGAGCATGGGGGGCTTCGTCACCAAGCAGGCGATTCGCTGCGCCGACGAACTCATTCTCAATAAACGCGATCTCTATGTTCCAGGGCATTGGGAAGCATTCAAAACCTCGATCATCGAACAGAATCCCTACGCGCGGATCTGGGAAACCAGCCACGCCAAGATCGATCCCTCCTCGTTGCTGGAGCCAATCATCCGCACCTTGCCAACCGCGACGGTGAATGTGGAATTCGGCGTGCCGCGCTCAATCACAACGAACAAACGGGCGTCATATCATCCCATCGCCACGACGGTTCGGCTGCCAGGTCCGTTGAACCTTGTCCGATTCCTGAGCTGGATGAAGACTCTGCCCCCTGAGCTTGAGCGGGCGAAAGGTTTCTTCCGCTTCGCCAAAGGACCGGAACTCCAAGAATTTCAATATGCCCCACCAGGCAACGCCACGATTACACCGATCACCTTGCTTGACGAACCGAGTCACGCGATCGTGTTGATCGGGCGAGGCTACGACCAGGAACGATGCCAAGCAGGGCTGTTAGGCTGTCTGGAAAGCTAGCCGACTGCGGAAGCCCTATCCCCATACCACTGCTTGTTTAGTTTGCTGTCCATAACAACAGAATAATGCCGCGCAGGATGCTCAAAAAGGCCGTCCAGCAAGGCCGCAGCCGACGAAAGCACCGGAGGCGTAGCCTCTGGGCTACGTTGAGGATGCTTTCGAGGCGACAACGCCGCTGGCGGAATTTTTCAGCATCTTGCGCAGGAGCGGACACGAGAGTAGCGCAGGAGCAGCCAGGCAACCCCGGCTCCGAACAAGCCACCGACCACCCAACCACCCAGTACATCCGTGATGTAATGAGCTCCGATATACACACGCGACAGACCGATCAGTCCGACCAACGGCCAACTGACCCAGCCTGATCGAGGATAGAGCACATGGAAAAATGCCGCTGCCGTCGCAGTGTTAATCGCGTGATTCGACGGGAATCCAAATGTTTTGCCGCAGGATTCGATCTCGTGGATATCCAGGAACGCCATGCAAGGTCGTGGGCGAGCCACAAGATCTTTGATCCGCGCTCCGACGAAATCCAACAGGCCGATGGACCCTGCCAGCACGGGAGCTGCCAGTAACACCTCCCGCCACGACAGCCACAACCAATAGCCTACCAGCAAGATTCCAGGAACCCACAGCAGGCTTGATCGAGAGAGACCGAGCGCCAACTCGTCCAACCAGGCCGACTGCCCGGCGAACCCATTAATCGCGCGAAAGAGCGATTCGTCCACACTCATGGGGATGACGATAAAGCGTCACCCCTCATTCGTCAACCGCCAACCGTCAAACAGCAGGAAATAGTCTGGCTGGTCAACCTGGATGGTCTGTGCCATCAACGGTCAGCCTCCGCCTTGCGATCAACGCGAGCGGAAATGAATGCGCACAGTGAGCTCTCCATCGATCGGCTCATCGCCTTTCAATTGAGGATCGAAGGTCCATTGTCTCAACGCAGCCATGCCGGCAATGGTGAGTTCCCGATGCTTGGCCGGCTCCAACACGACAACGGTAACTTTCGCTTCCTTGGAAACCATCATGCGTGCTTTCATCCAATCGTCGAGTTCTTTACCATCTAAAGCAGGAGGAACAGCCGGCCAGGGTGTAGCTTTGGGAACCGGCCCAAGCTGTTGATCCTTGTTGAGTGGCAGGCCATGGACATGGACTTCCGGCAACTCCAACGCATCTTCAAGGTGATCGCTCTCATGTGTGGCTTCGTCTCCAGCCACAGCCAATGCCATGGCCGGCCAGAGACAGACCACGAACATGCACATGAGCGCAATCCTATACGCTTTCCGCACAACAAGATTCCCCATTTGTTTTAGCCTACGGCCTGGTTCAGGCGAAGAAGGACTATTTCCATCTTGCCTGAACCTCGACCTCAACCTCAAGCTGTCACTCCTCAGAAGAAATACTGTGCACGGAAAAAGAACGACCTCGGCATCCCCGCATGCGACACGCCCAATCCAATACTCCCCTCGCCTTGATTAATGAAGTACTTCTGATCGAGCAGATTCACCACGTCAAACCCCAACAGAAGCTTCTGATTATCCCACGGCAAAGGAATGACGTGCGTGAGAGACATATTGTAGACCGTGTAGGACGGACCGTGAGTGGAGTTCGTCTTCCCTCCCTCTTCCGCCGTACGTAACCCAGAGGCAAACAGCGTCTGGCCCGTGATTGTCGTCCGCTCCAGAAAGCGATAGGCGACAATCGCCGAACTCGTCAGGGTCTGCTGGTGATCGCAATGTACCCCGCCTTTCGAGTTGATGTCGGCAATTTCCGCCGCTTCGAGCAGGGTGTGGCCTGACTGAAGCCCGTATCCCTTACATTGCCCCCAAGCCACATTGCCGCGCGCCGTCAAGTTGTCCGTGATCTGGAGTTTCAGCGCTCCATCGATGCCTCTCGTCCAACCTCGTTCAAACGCAAAATAATTCAACAGGGGGGTCGTCCCAAACTGCCCCGCATCGGCCATATAGTTTGCGAGCTTGTAGTACCCAGTCAGTTGTACAGTCGCCCAAGTGGTCAATGCGTGGTAGCTCCCCACCTCAAAGTAATGGGCCCGTTCAGCTCGAGTCAAATTATTCGTCGTGTCTTCCGGCGCCGCCTTTGTTCCAGCAGTATTGAGTTTCGCAAATGAAATGGCCTCAAGGTTTGGCGGCGTAAACTGCCGTCCGTAAAAGACATGAAAGACATTCGATGGATCGGCCTTATAGGTGATCCCGACCCGCGGGCTGATCTGCGCTTCATCGCGCTGATACTGCACCAGATCGGCCCGCACACCGAGGTTGAAGGTCCACCGATCATTGGGGCTCCACTGATCCTGGATCCAGAATTCCTGTCGGTATCCGATCAGCCGATTATCCGCGTTCAGCCCCAACACATTCCCCGTCGGGTTACCCGCTCCGTCATCCGCGAACGTGAAGAGTCTCGTTTTATTCACCGCCTGTGTTCGATCGACCTGGAATCCGGCTTTGATCACATGCTCCTTGTTGGGAATATAGGTGTGATCCATGCGGACTCCGCCTGAATAGGCGCTCCGATCCTGGCTGGCAGCCGAGAACGGCTCAGCCGGGTCCGCCGTGTAGGCGAGTAGATTAAATGGGTCCGTCCGAAACGTGGCCCGCGTTTGGCGAACATATCCTGATAAGCTGAAAAAATTACTACTGTTCACATCGTGCCGCCAGACCATATGCCCGTATTGATTATTCTCTTTCTGATTTTCGTCGATGGCCTGAGACACCACCGGGGTGAATCCTGGCCGGCTCGCCTGAAGCAGAGGCAACACCGTCCCGCTGGGATCAACCTCGCCGCCCGGAGCCGTCGGAATCTGATATTTCGCCACGGAGTTCAAAAATACAAATGAAAAGTTATTCGAATTATCGAGCTGATAGTCGCCGCGAATGAACGTCTGATTCCGCTCGCTTTGCCCGTGAAAAATTGAATGCCCGAGCGTCGGCGGCTCGATGCCGCGATTCGTCGCCGTATGGCTGTTCAGGACATAGAACCGGAACTTCTCGCCGATCGTGCCCCCGTATTCAAACGACGGATTGAGCGTCCGGTTCGACCCACCGAGCATTTGGGCGGACCCGAACCCTGGCTTGGTCCCGCTCTTGGTCGTGATGTCCAACACCGCGGCCGTTCTATTTCCATACTGCGCTTCCATCCCGCCGAGAATGATATCTGCCCGCTCCCACGCGCGCGGCGAGATCACATCAGAAAAAGTGGACGACACGGTATCCGGAATCGGCACACCGTCGATTCGGAGCTGAATGTTCGCATGCTCCTGCCGAATATGCACTTGTTTGAGAGACCCATAGGCGGCACTCGGAATCGTAATGAGCACGTCCTGTAACTCAACATTGTTGCCGCGCGGCAATTCTTCGATCTCCTTTCGGCTGATCGAATAGGTCTCACTCGAGGCTTTATATTGAATCGGCGCCAGAGGCGACCGCACTTCGAGCGCGATCTCTTTGGTCTTGGACAGGGTCAAGCTGATAGGGGTGGGATTCTCGGCCCCGATCTTCAGCACGATATATTCGCTTCGATAGGTATCTTGCACCGCGCTGATGGAATAGGTTTCATCGGCAGGGACAGGAATGCTGAATTCACCGGCACTATTCGAGACACCGGTCGTCACCAACGTCCCTTCTTGATTCTTGACCTCGACAAGCGCCTGCTCTACCCGACGAAGATCCTGATTCTGGACCGATCCGGTAATGAGATTGGGCTCAGCTGCTGCCGCGAGCCCCTGCTGGAAAAGACTCAGACAAGCACAGAAACACAGCACAGGCACAATGAGATGGCACTCTATGATAGGCCGCATACAATCCCCCACAACAATCACGCGTTGGAAAAATACGCCACAACCCTCTAAGGGGCGGTCCGACGGAAACCGTCGGAGAATGGCGTGAAGTGAAAACCGCGATTAACTGCGAGGAGGAGCGCGGGAAGGGCCAGGGGTGGAGAGCTCGAAAGAGAGCAGAACGGAGTCCGCTGGAAGTTCAAGCAGGTCGACGAGTTCCTGTGCTGTGAAGAGAGGCGCGCCGACATCGAGAGACCCGGCTGTGTGATGCTGTACCCACTGACACAAGTCGGTATCGGAATGCTCGTGCCCATCGTGGTCGGCAGCCGCCAACTCGTGATGAACATCCTGCGCCACGGCAAACGGCGCAAAAGTGAGCAATAATAAGACGAGGCCGATCGCCACAGTGCTGTGAAGGAAGAAGGGCAGACGTCGTATGGAAGCGTGCAGAGTCATTGAGGGCGAGCTGAATACCATAGGCCTTCACGGCTTGTCAAACAACGGAACCAGCACACCATTCTAATCATCTCCAGCTCCAGGCACCGCCTCCGGTGGATATTTCCTATTATCTAAGCTATATTTTGGAAGTCTTCGCAGCAATGTTCCTCCTCACGACATAAACCCCGATGCTCGGGTGAAACGACATGGCCATGCAGCGACCGCTCGACAACCAACACGTCATTGACATCAAGCCGCTGCCCTCGCCGCGAACGATCAAGTCAACACTGCCGATTACGGACCAAGCCGCCGCGCTGGTGCTTGAAACCAGGGAAGCGATCCGTCGCATTCTGCACGGGCAGGACCGTGAGCGCCTGCTGGTGATCGTCGGACCTTGTTCGATCCATGATCCTGATGCCGCCTATGAATATGCCGACCGACTGAAACCAGTGGCCGATGCATTGCGCGACCGGTTGCTGATCGTCATGCGCACCTACTTTGAAAAACCCCGCACCACGGTAGGATGGAAGGGGCTCATCAACGATCCACATCTGGACGGCACCTGCGACATTGGAACGGGCCTGGAGTTGGCCCGGACGATTCTACTCAACATCAATAAACGCGGCGTTCCCTGTGCAGCTGAAGCCTTGGACCCGGTATCTCCCCAGTACATCGCCGATCTCTGGAGTTGGGTCGCCATCGGCGCCCGCACTACCGAAAGCCAGCCGCACAGAGAAATGGCCAGCGGGTTGTCGATGCCGGTTGGCTTCAAGAACGGCACAGAAGGCAATCTTCAGGTGGCCTGGAACGCGATGGTTGCTGCAAAGCAGCCGCACCATTTTCTGGGCGTCAACTCCGATGGGCTCACCTCCATTATCAAAACCATGGGCAACCCCGATCGCCATATCGTGCTGCGAGGCGGTGGCGGCAAAACCAACTATGAAGCTGAACACGTGGCGCAGGCAGAAGCCCTTGTCGCAAGCGAAGGCATCGCACGTCCCATCATGATCGACTGTTCTCATGACAACTCCAGTAAAGACCACCAGCGCCAAGCGGTGGTCGCGCACGACGTCCTCCGCCAATTCCGCGACGGCAGCCACTCCATCATGGGACTCATGCTCGAAAGCAATCTGAATCCCGGCAAACAAGCGTGGAAAGAAGGAGTGGCGCTCCTTCACGGTGTCTCCATTACCGACGCCTGCTTAGGCTGGGACGAAACCGAACAATTGTTGCATGAGCTCGCCGCCGCCATCACTCCAAAACCCGTCTCCTGATCTCTACCTTTTCTAACCACCAAGAGCCTTTGTGTTTTTACAATGATGATCACAGGACTCTGTGTCCCCTGCACCATCGGGATGCCGATGTCCGCACCCAAGATCGCCGAGCCCTCCTCCAAACATGTTCTTGAGGGTGGCCGGCGGCGCCCCCGAACGGGCATCGGTCTTCACCCACGCCTCCGCCTTCGCCCTCATATCGACGCCGGCAGAAAATGAAGACAAGACCCGCTCCAGCGGCGCAGCGCATTGCGGACAGGCCGGCACCGGCGGATCGTCCAGCCCCTGCCGAAATGCAAATCGCTTTGGGCAGTAGAGTGATTCCAAACAGTACTCGGCAGCGTATTCGTAGATGGGCATGGGTTACCTCGGTATACCTCTATGAATCCAGTCGGTATTGAATCGGTACCCGCAGCACCACCCGACTCTGTCCTAACGGCTGGGACAACGCGAGCGGGCAAGCCCGCCTGATCACTGCAATGGCGTCTTCATCCAACACATCATGCCCCGAACCCGTGGCGATGCTGACTTCGAGCAAATGGCCGTGCTCATCGATCACAGCCCGCACGATCACGCGCCCCTCCCACCGATTCAGTCGTGCTTCGGCAGGATACCGCTTCAGTTCCGTCACCCGACTCCACAGCATCTGCATCAGCCAGCCGAAATCGTCGTGATGCCGGTCACGAACCGAGTCCTGCGTCACGACCGTGGACGAGGATGTGGCCGAAGTCGACTGTGGAGCGGAACTTTCGGACGGCGCATCCGCAGGTGAGGGTGAGAGGGATTGCGAGAACGCCTGTTCCTGCGCCTCGTCATGCATCGTATCCTTGGGTTCGCCAGGACTCTGCGAAGGGGATGGCATGTCGTACGGAGTTACATCGGATTGCTCGTCCCTTTCATTACCCTTTGGGACAGCCCTTGCCACCACTGATCGGGCTGACAGAACTGCTTCCTTGCGCCCGTCCGATTTCGTCGGCGACCGCTTCTCCGACATTACCGACGGAACAGGCGGTATCGATGCCTCATCACGCGATTGCGGAGACGGGCCAACCATGGACACTTCCCACTGGAACGTCGGCATCGACACAAGCATCCCCTGCGACATCAGCCACAGCCCCAGCCCCCACACAACCGCATGCAGCGCAACGGACCAGCCCCAACCTCGCATCATGGCCCCAGAGTCGATCATCGCAGCATCTCTGTTCATCGGGGCAATACTTTCGCGTGTGGTCGTCGAAGACCAACCCATATTCCAGACCCTGCTAATCCGGCTCCAAGCAGACACCAGAGAGACATCAATATCCGGCGCACATCGCAATGCTGCGAGAGCCAGGCCACATCCCAGCGATGCAACCCATCGAAGAGTCGGTGATAGAGTCGGCGGCTGAAATCCAGCTGTTCTACGACGGCACCGGTCCACCCGTTGATCAGCACTCCTTTCGATTCAGGACTATTGGTCTCCACCTGCAGAAATGATGACGCGGTTTGATCATCAGTCCCCAAACAGTTACCGGAGTTGATTTCATCAGGCCTTGTGATTGTCAGTACCCCATCACCGAGTAGGGGCCTGGCTGCTGCCTTCACCACCTCATCCTGAAATGCTTCCCGCGGACTCTCATTTGCTCCCGTCATCGCCCAAATAGCTTGCTGCGAGGGAGACGTGCGAGCTACGAGGTGGACGATGCCGTTCATCTTGATCAGCCTAATCTCTTTGACTGTCTCATCCGCCAACGTTGTGGAGAAATCCGGTATAGCCTCGACATCCCCTGGAATGAGCCGCCCACCCATGAATCGCTCACGATCTTCTGCATTGACCTTCCCATCAGAAAACCAGCGCCCATGGTCCATCGACAACCACCCGCTCGCCATCCAGCAGCAAGCTGAAATGCCAGCGATCACACCAAGGGCTCGATGAACCCTCCACCGACCGACGAAGAGTCCAGACCAACCGTGTTTCACCCACTCTCGACCAAGAATCAGACCTCCGGCCGCCACCGTCACTGTTCCTATCGCACTCACCCACCAGACGACTTGGTCCCACCAAGCCCAGTGGCGTCGGAGCCAGGGGAAGTACCACCAGTGAATAACTGCTCCAACCAGATTCCAGCGCCGTTCATCTGCGGTCGTGTCTTGCACGACGTCGCCGGTCACGCTCGAGATATACAGGACAGAATGGCGTTCTCCGGACAGCTGTACTTTCCATAGTGGTCGATGTGGATCAAAACGCTGATGCACCGTCCAGACATCATGATCGATCAGATTCATCTCCTCGACTGCGTTACCGGGAGCAATCTGCACGGCAATACGCTGGGCCGATTCCCGGCTGAGGGGAGCGATTGTTTCCGCACTGTCGGCTGTGAGCGACACCATCGTTCCATTGAGCGACTGTGACGTCGCTACCGGCCTACCACCCACCATTCGGATGCGTACCGACTCGATTCCTTCCGGTCCATCGAAGCGCTCCAATAGTCGGCTGAGCGCCGCACAACAGTGGGGTAGCTGAATGGTTTCAGCCGTCAGCAGCCACTCCCGCTCCGTCAGACTGGGATAGGGCACCCACAGCAAAACCACCCCCGACAGAAACCAGAGCAGCACCGCCGGCCCCAATATAAGACCGAGCCGGCGATGCAGCGTCATCACAACCCCGCCCCACATCATCGCCTAGAAACGGGCGGTGAGCATGACTTCCATGGTCCGTGGCGCGCCGAGCAACACCTGGCTCGGATAGAACGGGTCGGCCCAGATCGCATAGGTCTTGTCCGCCAGGTTGCGCCCCCGGATGGTGAGCGCGAAATTCTTGTAGGGAATGGAAACCCACACATCCGCCGTGGTGTAGCTGTGCAAACGCACCGCATTGGCATTGTCCGCGAAACGCGGGCCCACGTAGCGAAAGGCCGCACCCAGGTCGAAGGGGATGACAAACGGAATCCGGTACTGGCTCCATAAATTGGCGACGGTCTGCGGCACGTTCGGCGGCCGATTGCCATCGTGTGAGACGAGATTACCGCCAGCCTGCTCGGAGAAGTCGTCAAACTCCGCCGACAGAAACGTCAGGTTCCCCTGGATCCGCCACGCGTCAGTCGGTCGCACGGCCGCACTCAGCTCAACGCCCTTGGAGGTCTGGCGTCCCGCGTTCTCCGCCGTAGTCAAGGAGGTTTGGGTCAAGGAGGTTTGGGTCAAGATGTTCTTCCGAAAGATATCGAAGTAGGCCACGGTCCATTCCGCCCGATTGTTCCAGAGACTCTGCTTCAGGCCCATTTCCCACTGGGCGCCGGTCGCGAGGTCGAAGTTCTCCGCCGCCCGCACGAGGAAAATGTTGGTGCCGACCGGATCGGCTGCCGTCGCATAGTGCCCATACAGCGTCAGGGTCGGAAGCAGGTCGTATACGGCTCCGACCCGCCAGGTGACCGGCTGAAAGTCCCGCTCAAAACTCGCCGCCTGGTTAAACACCCCGGCGTTGTTGAACAGCTTCCGGTTCAAGTCGATATGGTCGAACCGCATCCCGCCGACCAGTTTCAACGAGTCGGTCAGGTGGAATTGGTTTTCAGCAAAGATGGCGGTGGTGGTGATGGTGGATCGCTGTTCCGCCGAGACGATCGGCCCGAAGGAACCGGAGGGAAGCGCCAGCGGATCGACACTGTCCCCCGAGCTAAAGAAACCCGGGCGATTCAGGTGCAGGTGGCTGAAATCCACCCCGACGACGAACCGATTCTTGTGCTCGAAGATCGATTCATTGACTTGCATCTCCAGCCGGTCTCCGAGGATGTACTGATCGTGCTGGACGAAGAACCTATCCCGGTCGATCAACAGGGTCCCGGGGTTGAATTGGTAGGTCTCGGCATTCTGCCAGTCCCGCCCGGCCCAATAGTAGTAACCCTGATTGCGGATCTGGATGGTGTCGGTCGGCTGCCAGTTCGCTTTGAGTTTGGCCCAGTAGGTCGTGGCACTCATGTTGGCATCGACGACGTTGAAATTTTGGCGGAGGATGCGCGCGTCGATCGTCCGACCATCCCGCGTCGTGACGACATCGGGGACGGCCGAGGCGCCGGCGAAGCTCCCAGGGATCAGCGGTGTGCCCCAATAGGGGACGCTGCGGTCATGGCTGACGTCGAACGAGAGCTCGAAATTCAAGCGTGAGGTCGCGTCATAGAGCAGGGCGCTGGTCATATTCCAATAGGTGTACGGCGTTCGTTGGACGCCGCTGAAGCTGTCGGCGGTCTGATAGCTCAGATCGACACGATAGTGCAGGTTGTCCCAGCGCAGAGGACCGCCACTGCCTGCCGCCGCGCGCAGGGTGTTGAACGTGCCATACGAGAGCAACGTATCCACGGTGACCTGGTCACTCCGCACCGGCCGCTTGGTGACGAAGTTGATCGCGCCGCCAAGCGCGCCTTCGCCGTAAAGAACCGAGGCGGGGCCTTTGAGAATCTCAATGCGCTCGAGATTCCAGGTGTCGCGTGGACGAGACGTCATGGAGGCCGGCCCGATCATCAGCCCATCGTAGAGCAGCCGGAGTTGATTGTTGGTGAAACCCCGCATGGAGAAGTTGGCGGGATTGCCAGGGGAATCACCCACCGTCACGCCGGTGGCCCCTTCCACCGCTTCGGAAATCGTCCGTAACCCACGCTCTTGCAGCAGCGTCTGATCCACGACTTCTACGCTGGCAGGGATGTCTCGAATGGACAAGCCCAATCGACTCGCCGATGGGCTCGACTGTTCCAGATGCAGGGTGCCCGTGCCTGTGGATTTGATCGCTTGATCGCGAACCTCCACCACCGGCACTTCAACCTCCTGAGAGACTTCCTTCTCTTTTTCAGCAGCCTCCGACACTGCTGACCACACAACCCCGCTCACAACCATGACTCTCACGAGAAATAGACACAGACCAATACAACGCAACTGACTCACAGCAACCCTCCTTGCAATCCAAATAGTGATGGTATGCTTTCCTCAGCCGACAACTGCCAACAGAGTGCTTCAGTCACCCTATTGACGAACGGCTTCAGATTGACAGTGACACTAAAGGGAAAGATCAGGAGGGCCACGAACGGAGAGTCTGATAGCGATTGGCGATTGAACGTGTCCTGAAGGGAATAGCCTAAAAAGGGCGGCGATATCGATCAGAACAATTTCGGCCTCGCCAGAAGCAAGCCCAGTCCCAGCGGCATGATCGAGCCAGGCATGGTCGTCGTGCACCGAGTGGGATGGATCTCCCGTCAGGAGCCCCACCTCGTGATCGAGCAGCAGGAACGGCAACGGCAGCGCCAGCGCCAGATAGGCGAGCAACGCTCCGACCAGCACGGCGCGATAACGGTGGGGATGGGTCACAATCGTGTTACCGCTTTTCTTTGTGGAGCACATGTGTGCGGCAATAGGAACAGTACTTTTTCACTTCGATCCGATCCGGATCGTTCTTCTTATTCTTCATCGTCCAATACACCGACTTCCCCGGCGTCTCGCAACCTGTGCAGGCCACGGCAATTATTTCTCGCATAACAATTCTCCCGTCATGGCGCTAGATCTTTTCCCCCGCCGCCCGCATCTCCTTGATCACCCGGGCGAGGCCCCTCTTATCGATAATCTTGATCCCGTGCGCAGACACAGACAGCGTGATCCAGCGATTCTCGTCCGGAAGAAAGTACCGCTTGCGCTGAAGATTCGGCAGAAAGCGCCGCCTGGTCTTGTTGTTGGCATGGCTTACATTGTTCCCTGACACCGGCTTCTTTCCTGTCACCTGACAATGCTGCCCCATACACTCCTCCTTCGTAATGACTGCCCCCAGGGACCGCGCATGACCTGGCGATCAGGCGCTCGGACAATCCTGATCGTCTCCGCTCTCCCACAACGACATCGCCACCTGGCAACAGACACAGAGCTGCCATTGCGCGCCCGATTGGGCCTGTTGCTCCAGCTCCGCCACGACTTGCACGCCGGACTCCCCTTCGCCCCCTGCGATTCGCTCCCGGACACCGCAGATTTCGCAGGACCGTTCCTGCGTCGACTCCAACGGCGTCGTATCGATGGTCGTCATCGGGCTCTACTTCTCACCACGGCGACTCTTCGCGCATCGACCGCGCCTGCCGTTTTCCCCAGCTCGGCTTCGTGAACGGGTCCTGAAACGCGCGCCACAGCTCTTCGTCCAGAGCCAGTTCGTCTCTAGTCAGCAAACAGCTGTCGAGCCGCCGGGTCAGCTCAGCACGATCAATCGCCTCTCCGATAAAGACCAATTCGATCCGGCGATCGCCGAACACCAGATCCCATACCTCACGCAATACTTGGAGGGCCACCTCCTCCTTCGGCCAATGCCGATCCGGAATCGCCACCCACCAGCGGCCCAGCCGTTCGTAGAGAC
Organism: Nitrospira sp.; assembly: GCA_005116945.1. GTDB lineage: Bacteria > Nitrospirota > Nitrospiria > Nitrospirales > Nitrospiraceae > Palsa-1315. The sequence continues at coordinate 146,055 of SWDH01000003.1, read as the reverse complement.
AGGTGCCGCCGGCTTGCGACCACATGTAACGAGTCTTCGGCTGTGAGGCGAGCCAGAAGTAGCCTTTGGAGCGCAGGACACCCGGCCAGTCTTCCTGCATCAACGTCCAGAAGCGGTACGGATGAAACGGCCTCCTGGCCCGATAGACAAAGGTCTGCACACCGACAGCCTTGTTCGACACCATCAATCGTCCACTCAACAGACTCATCCAGCCCGGTGTGGGCGACATCGACTCGTCGAACGTGGATGTACAGTCTTCGAGCTGGTCTAGGGATAGACGTCCCTGCAGGGTGGACACCACAGCCGCGTCCGGGTTGAGATCGCGAAGAAACTGCTCCAGGCGCTGCCGTTCCGTCTCCGTCACCAGATCGATCTTGTTCAACACCAACACCGTGCTGCACTCGATTTGATTAGCGAGCAGTTCCGCCACAGTGCGCTCATCGTCCAGGCCGCGCCCGATCCCGCGATCCAGCAGATTATCGCCGGACTCGTAGTCGGACCAGAACGCGCGCGCATCGACGACGGTCACCAGATGATCCAGTTGCGCCATCGACGAGAGACTTCGGCCTTCGGCATCCTCCGTATCGAACGCATTGGAGATCAGCAGCGGGTCGGTCAAACCGGAACATTCAATCACGATTGTGTCGTACCGTCCGCCTCGGGCTAATCGACTCACCGCCTCGACGAGATGCTGGCGAAGTGAGCAACCGGCGCACCCAGCCGACAGCTCGATGAACGCTTCGCCCCGGAGGAACTGCCCTGCATCGTCTGACCCGAACAGGTCGGCGTCGAGACCGGGACCGCTGAGATCCGTCGTGATCACGGCCATCCTCCGGGTACCTCGCCCCCGCACAAGCTGATTCAACAGGGTCGTCTTTCCAGCCCCGACAAACCCCGACAGGACGATGACACTGACCTCTCTCATCTCTCGCTCCTTCCCCTCCAAGGGCCGCGAATTACGGTCCCGGTACGCGTCCAAGCACACATCGCCCCATCAAGCTCTCTTACCTTAAGGGCGCTGTCCATCGTAAGCAGGCAAAACCATGCAGAGACCCCTTGATAACCAGCACATCATCGATATCAAGCCGCTGCCCTCGCCGCGAACGATCAAGTCAAAGCTACCGATCACCGATCAAGCCGCTGCACTAGTCGTTGAAACCAGGGATGCCATTCGCCATATTCTGCATGGCCAAGACCGTGAGCGACTACTGGTAATCGTCGGACCCTGCTCGATCCATGACCCTGAGGCCGCCTACGAGTATGCCGACCGATTGAAACCAGTAGCGGATGCGTTGCGCGACCGGTTGCTCATCGTCATGCGTACCTACTTTGAAAAGCCCCGTACCACAGTCGGATGGAAAGGCCTGATCAACGATCCACATCTGGACGGCACCTGCGATATCGCCACCGGAATGGAACTCGCGAGAACGATTCTCCTCAACATCAACAAACGCGGGGTTCCCTGCGCGGCTGAAGCCTTAGACCCTGTGTCCCCCCAATACATTGTCGGCACACGGGCGCTCAAAAATCGCCGCGCCGCCTCTTCTATCGCCTGTGCCTCAGGCACAATGTACCCATGCACAATGGCTTCGCCTGGATTCGGCAGAAAAATCCCCATGCTGGCTGCGGCCGGAGGCAGGAAATGCTCAGGACCAGGGCGGACTTCGTATCGCATGATCGGCATCCTTCAAATTCACAATTGCAAATGATTTGCAATATGGACCGGCATCTTACCCTGACTCGCATACAGATGCAAGCGTGATCTCCCGCTTACGGCACACCACGCCGATCATTCTGCCTCACGCTTGATCGATACGGAATGGGCACCGCAAGCAACGCATCGGGGTTGATACGAGCGCCGTTGAGCTTGGCCCCCCAGTGGAGATGCGGTCCGCTCGCCCGCCCTGTTGCGCCGACCTTCCCGACAGTCTGACCGGCCTTCACGGTCTCCCCCTCCGCGACAAGCACCTCGGACAAATGAAAATACATGGTGTACAAACCCAACCCATGGTCGAGATAGATCCCCTTGCCGGACAACAGATGATCGACCGTCAGACGAACGACTGCCTCGCTGCTCGCACGGACCTCAGTGCCAAGCGGTGCCGCAATGTCGATCCCGTTATGAGGATTTCTCGGCTGACCGTTCATCACCCGCACGCTGCCGAACACCCCGGTCCGAACCCCCTGCACCGGCTCCAGAAACGCGCTCTCCCAGAGCGTTCGCGAAGAGTCCGTTGCGAGCGCATCCTTGACCTGCTGCTGTTCGGCTTTCCAGCGAGCTAGGCTCACCTCGTCCAAATCCACCTTCTCCCGTGGAAGGGTAAGATGTTGAACGGGGAACGTTCCTTTGCGCACCTGCACGCGGAACAGCACGCGGCGTGTATTCCCCTGCGAGTTCACCTCAACCGGAAGTGTATGTATTCCCGGCTTCTGTTGTAGATCGAGGCCGAGCAGGCCCACATACCCGACTGGTTCCTCGTGTCTCGGATCGGAGAAGAAGGGAATGGTGCGGCCCAAGAACGTTCCGCTCACTTCCGCCGTTCGATCCGTCTCCCGAATCTTCACGACTAGAATCTGGCCCTGGGTCCCGCTCAGCTCTTCGCCAGTCCCGTCCGAAGCGGGTGACAGGCCCGCACTCACTCCAACCAGGCAGAGGCTCGCGAGCCCGACAGCCATGGCACGCACGAACGCCCGAGATCGAATCTTCCATCGACGAGTCACTGTCTCGCTGACTGCGCGCATGTGCAACCCTCTACTCAATGGGCGATGCGACTGTGGTGAATGGCATGGGTTGCCCTTCGACGATCGGCATGGAGAAACTGGCGGCACGGCGATGTCCGCCGCCGCCATGAGTCTGCGCAATGACCGACACATCGGCGCCTCCGTCCCGCGAACGCAAACTGACATAACGCCGCCCCTCCCGCTCGTACCAGACAAGACAAAATGGATGATCCACTGCCAAGCGCTCGCCCAACTCGCTGCGCAGGATCGGGCTGCAGATTGCCGGCACCGTTACGCCCTCGAAGCGAACTAGGGCGGCGCTCCGAAGGAGTTTCTCGATCAGTTGATCCTGTGCCCGTAGAATGGCGCGCCCCTCTGTCACCAGGCGATCCTGCTGCAATTCGCTCCACACCGAGAAATCGAAGGGGTACGATTCGATCGCAGCGTTGATTTCCCGACTGTCAACCATCTGCCAGCGGCGCAGATCCTTATCCTGCACGTACTGCAACAGCCATGGCGCCGGTGCTCGATGGGCCCACTCCCACGCCAGTACGGCGCCGGACTTCTCCTGCTCGTAATGCGTGTACGGCAGATCGCCGAGCGCTTCTTGCGCGGTGATGTGATGATCGATCACGGCCAACGCCGATACCTCTCGCGCCAACTGTTCGATGATCGAACGGGCATAGCTGAAATCCAAGATAGCTAATCGCGTTCCCGACAGACCATCGGGCGGTGGCTGGCCATGCCGCGCCGTCACAAACCGGGCCTCAGGGCAGCGGGTCCAGACAGCCCACGCGGCCCCAAATCCGTCGGGACAATCGGCATGGTAAAGGACCACTTCTGGCTCGAAGAAAGGCAGCGTTTCCGTCTGATCCTGGCTCATCGCTGTCGTTCCTGACCGTTCAACGTATTAGGCACCTGTACCAGCAACGGTGCGACATCCAACGCTCCATACGTCACGATCAGATCCGCCCCTGCCCGCCGCATCGCTGTCAGTGTTTCGAGTAGGGCCTCTTCATATCCGAATGCGCCAGCGGCAGAAGCCGCCTTGAGCATGGCGTACTCGCCACTTACCTGGTAGGCCGCAACCGGAAGAGCCGTGCGAGATCGCACGAGACGCACGATATCCAGATATGGCAAGCCAGGCTTGACCATCAGCCAATCGGCCCCCTCGTCTTCGTCCAGCTTCGCCTCTCGCACAGCCTCACGGCTGTTGGCTGGATCCATCTGATACGTCCGCTTGTCGCCAAAACGCGGCGCGCTGGCCAAGGCATCGCGAAAGGGACCGTAGAAGGCCGACGCATATTTCACCGCGTAGCTGCAGATCCCCACGCGGAGATATCCCGCGCCATCCAACGCCCGACGGACAACCCCGATCCGTCCATCCATCATATCGGACGGCGCCACGAGATCCGCTCCCGCTTCTGCGTGCGCCAGCGCCATCTGCGCCAGCAACGGCAACGTCGCGTCGTTGTCGATCCGCCCGTCGATCACCACCCCGTCATGCCCATCAGACGAATAGGGGTCCAGCGCCACATCGCTGAGAAGAAGAAGTTCTGGCGCCGCCTCCTTCAACGCCCGAATCGCGCGCGGCATGAGGCCATCAGGGTTCAAGCTTTCGCGGCCACGGGAATCTTTACGATGATCCGGCACGACCGGAAACAGCGCAATCCCGGCCAGGCCGGCGCGAGCGGCTGCCGCAGCCTGCGCAACCGCCCGGTCGATTGAGAGCCTTGCACAGCCCGGCATGGAGGCAATCGGCGTCACCTGATCGACACCCTCCTGCACAAACATCGGCCACACCAGATGTTGTGGTCCAAGCATGCCTGATGGTCTTCTGGCCCGCAGTGCTACTCGCGTGGGATGGAGCCTCATTTCCAGGGCTCCATCGCCAAACGCCTCAGACATTCCGCCGAGTTGCTGCTCAACCGCTCACCCTCCATCACCCGCGACCAGGGCACCTCCCATCGGAGGACGGCCGGCGAGATTGTGAAGCCCAGCGTCTCAACGGCTGTCCGCATCGCCGCCGTCGGCCATTCCACCACTTGATTCCACAACACCAGGGTCTGCGCGGCAGCACCCGCTTGTTTCACCTGTTCGAGCATCGCGGCAAGTCCTTCCAATGCCCAAATGTCCGGCAACGACGGCCGCACCGGCACGAGGACCCGATCGGCAGCCCGAAGAATGCTGGCCGTCATCTCCGACAACGTCGGCGGTCCATCGACGATCATCCACTCGAACGTCGGAGCAAATCTGGCCACTTGGTCGTGCACGATCGGTTGTATCTGCGAGCGGGCGACGACCCGGTACCGATCGCCCCAGCGGCTCGCCCATTCACTGGCCGTGCCTTGCACATCTGCATCTATGAGCAGGACCTTGGCTCCGGTCTGAGCCAAGGCCATCGCCGTGGCAATGGCCAGCGTCGTTTTGCCGGTGCCGCCCTTTTGATGCACGAAGGCGATCGTCCGCATGCGACCGCCTAGGCTCCAGTGGGCCGCTGATAGACCACTCTGCCGCCGACCACCGTCATCGCCACCTGTCCGCGCAGGCGCCATCCGGTGAACGGCGTGTTCCGCCCCTTCGAGTGAAACTGCTCGGGATCGACGACCCACTCACGATCCCGATCCACCAACACCAGGTCCGCGGCAGCTCCGACGGCCAATGAACCGCCCGGCAAACCAAAGACCTGCGCCGGCCCGCTCGTCATGCATCGCACCGCTCTCTCCAAAGACAATACCCCCTCCTCAACCAGCCGCAACGTCAACGCCAGCGCCGTCTCCAACCCGACAATCCCGAACGGCGCGCGATCCAGGCCCCAGGCTTTTTCGTACTCAGCGTGTGGCGCGTGGTCGGTCGCCATGGCATCGATGGTGCCGTCACGCAGTCCCTCTCGCACGGCCTCCACGTCAGCGCGTGGGCGAAGCGGCGGATTCATTTTGGCCAATGTGCCCAATTCCCGAACCGCCTCGTCCGTCAGGAAGACATGATGCGGACAGGCTTCGGCGGTGACATGCACACCCTCCGCCTTACCCCTGCGAACGGCCTGGACGGCCTTCGCCGTGCTGATATGCGCCACGTGTAGATGGCATCCGGTGGCCTTGGCCAGCGCGAGATCTCGCTCGACCATGCGCGATTCCGCCTGCGCCGGCATCCCCGGCACACCCAGCGCACGAGCGACCGGCCCTTCATTCATACAGCCGCAGCGGGACAGCGAGAGATCTTCGCAATGGTCGATGATCGGGAGTGCGGCCTCGCGGGCCCGTTCCATCGCCGCACGCATGACCTCGTCCTTCATGACCGGTCGTCCGTCATCGGAAACGGCCACACAACCGGCCTGTTTTAGGGCCGCCAGGTCGGCCACCTCCGTTCCCATGGACCCTTTCGTGATAGCGCCAATGGGATAGACGCGTGCCGCGCCGGCCGCCCGAGCCTTTTCCAGTACCAACCTTGTGACGGATGGCGCATCGTTTACTGGCTTCGTGTTCGGCATGCAACAGATGCCGGTGAACCCGCCCGCCACCGCGGCTGCCGCGCCCGTGGCGATCGTTTCTTTATATTCGAATCCCGGTTCGCGGAGATGCGCATGCAGGTCGATCAGCCCCGGAAGAATGAGCAGGCCCCCGGCATCGATGCAGATCGCACTGTCCGGCGCCCGAGCATCGGGCGAGACCACGGCGTCGATCACTCCCTGCCGAATCCAGATATCGGCCTCGCCATTCCAGCGCCCTGGATCGAGAACCCACCCGCCCGCAATGACCAGGGTGGGAGTCTCATCGCGGCAGACACGATCGTTGACCTCTTTTTTGAAACGGTCTACACTCACAATATCGCAAGTCTCTCATCCACCTTGACCAAAGGAGTTCCCCGATGAGCACCCATGCTACTCATGACCATCACCCCCACCGCCACACAGCGGGCTGCGGCCATCAGGCGGTCACGCATGACGGCCATACCGACTACTTGCACGACGGCCATCTCCACCATATCCATGGCGACCACATCGACGAGCATGCGCTCGCCATTTCCAGCGACAATCCAGCGGCTTGTACTCCCACGCATGCCTGCAACGGACACGAGGCCGGACATCGCCATAGCGCGGACTGCGGGCACCAAGCTATTCCGCATGGCGATCATGTGGACTATGTGGTCGGCGGGCACCTGCACTTCGCCCATGGTTCGCACTGCGACGATCATGGCGCCGTGCGGTTCGCATAATCGTCACGCCTCTTCAAGCGGCTGGGGTGAGGGGTCAGATACTTGCCCCAGCCACCGACAGAGTTGTTCCAGAAATCCTGAGACCTCAGCCTTCCGCATCTGATCCTCCGGAATCGCCACCACCACAAACACTCCCTCGTTCAAGGCAAACAGTCCGTGCGCAATCCGCTGGTGATCCAGCACACCCACGCCAAAGGCCTGCGAAAAAGCCTGACGACTGCCCGGATCGGCGCAGCAGAGGGAATAGCCCGGTGTCTCCACATCCGGATGAAATCGATCGACCTCCAGCCAATGGTCCATGTGATCGGACGAAATGTGCACGAGCCGCGCCGACGGCACCCGCTCCTTCGCCTGGGCTTCTAGATCCACGATTTGCGTGATACAGGCATGCTTCTGAATGTTGGGGAGCGTTGAGACGATGACCAAGCCCCGCGACAGCTCGGTCGCCGACAGTGGACTCTCGGCATGACGCGCAGCGGGAATGCTGAACGAGGCGTCCAGTCGCTCGCCGACCTGCGGCATCGCCCCCTCGAGTTCGATCGTGTCCGAGCCAAGCCTGGCTCGCCGTTTTTCCTTTACTTGTCGATCCATGATCCGGTGTCCTTGCTGAACGAGATTATTCTTGCCCTAATCGTTCACCATCGCACCATGTCTTGATCCAATTGCCCTATAGTTGCAAATCGTTTGCATGTTCAGCAGAATGCTCAAGACCGTTATCACAAAGAAAGGCCAAGCGCCATGAGTCTTCGTTACAAAATGTCCCTCTGTCTGATCGTGAATGCGCTGATCATCGCCGTCGAAATGGCCGGTGGCTGGTGGATCGGCAGTGTCGGTTTGATCGGCGACGCCGCGCACAATCTGATCGACCAGGCCGGTCTCTTCCTCACGCTGTACGCCGTGCTCATGAGCGCGGCTCCCTCGACCGCCACGCGGACATTTGGACACCATCGCATCGGCACGCTGGCGGCATTTGTCAACGCGGCCATCTTGTTGGCCGTCGCGTTGGGCATTGTGGCTCTGTCGATCCACCGCCTGCTGGAGCCCGTAGCGGTTCCGGGCATCCTGATGTTCGGCATTGCGCTCTTCAGTTTCATCGGCAATCTGTCGATCGCGTTGCTGCTGCAGACCGAGGCGCGCACGAATCTCAATGTGCGCGCAGCCTTTTGGCACAACCTTGGAGACGCCTGGGTCTCGCTCGGCGTCATTGTCGCAGGCCTCTTGGTTGCAGCGACCGGCTGGAACTTGTTCGACCCTCTCGTAAGTATTGGTATCGCGCTGGTCATCGTCTGGGGCGCGTGGAGTGTACTGCGCGAGTCTTCGCACATCTTGCTTGAGGGAGTGCCATTCCATCTCGATAGTGTCAAAATCGCTTCGGCGATCGCCATGGTACCTGGAGTGGTGAATGTTCATGATCTCCACGTCTGGGGGCTCGATGCCCACTTGCCTTCACTGACTTGCCATGTGTTGATTACGGAAGGTTCAGGGCCTGAGCCTATTCTCCGCGCCGTTCGACGACTGATAGCCGTGGACTTCGGCATCCGCCATATGACCATTCAGGTCGAAACGTCGTGCTGCCATCCCGACGAATTACACTGCAATGTGCAGTCGGCCTACCACGGTCACCCGGCAGCGGGCAGCGCGCTTCCCCCTCCCCCCTTGCCCGCCCGCGGGCCTGCTGAAATGCGCTGACGCGGTCTCGCGGGTCTCATTGTTTACGATCACGCAGCGCTCGTCAGAGTTTTATTACTCACAGAGGACCCCTACCGAGGCATCATTTCAAGTAGGGCAATAGTCACCATCCCGGCGATCATTGTGGCGAATTGCCAAACTCCGCTCGCGGCACCTATTCGACCATGTAAATTTGGCACCAGATCGGCCAACCCGATATACAGAAAGCTGGCCGCGGCGACACCCAGCGCATAGGGGACAATTGCCTCCACATAGCCTAACCCGGCGAATGCCACGAGCGCGCCGACGACTGTGGTGAGGCCTGAGAGGGTATTCCAGAGAAAGGCTTTCCACCGGGAGAACCCGCTCGACAAGAGAATCGAAAAATCACTGATCTCTTGGGGCACTTCATGGCCCAAGACTGCGAGAGCCGCGACAAAGCCGAGGCCTGGGGAGGCGATGCAGGCTGCGCCAACAGCAATCCCGTCGCCAAAGTTGTGCACCGCGTCGCCGATGAGAATGAGCGTGCCGGTCTTCGGGGGAAGAATATGCACATGGCTTGGTGCATGCTCATGGCTGTCATTCCCGTGAGAGTGCCGCCAGATCACCGTCCACTCCAGAAAGAAGAACAAGACTAGCCCAGCCAGAATGGCGATCCCGACCTCATGAGCACTCGCCCGCTCCATAGCCTCCGGGATCAGGCCGATTATGGCAGCTGCCAGCATGGCCCCGGTGGCATAGCTCAGAAGGTAGGGCATCCACTGTTGCCGGATGGAATCGGGTATGAATAACACGACTGCCGCGGGTAACAGGGCGCCAACACTCCCCAACAATCCCATCAGCACCACGAACCACCAGGTCGAATCGGCCGGCAAACTCATACAGCCGGCCTTTTCTCGCCATAGCTGTCGTATCGTTGCTCGCAGGGAGCGATCTGAGTGTCCCCCAAAAAGCGTGACCAGTCGGCATGATCCGACACATCGACACCGACGGCTTGAGCCTCTTGCTGAAGAGCCATCTGAACATGGAGGAGAATATCCGACTCATCGATATCGGCCAGCGGATCTGCCCGCAACTGCGCGAAGAGCGCCAGATAGATGCTCTTGAGTTCGCCGAGCGAGCAATCGAGGAGGAAGCGATTCTGTTGTTTCGTGATGCGGGAATCGAGTGGCAGCATCAGGCTCCTCTGTTGTAGTACTTTGTTAAAGAACATGAACTGTTCGCAGGTCAGGCTGGGCACAAACAGGCCTGAAGCGCGTGGTAACACCACTTTTGATCGTAGTCCCGACCGATCAGCACAAGCGCCGGATCGGGCTCGCACTGGAGCCGAACGATGCCTACCCATCGAGTGACGGGGGACGAGAACTGGATTTCGTGCAGATCCTCCGAGTCGGAAAACCGGCAGAGCCCTTTCGCTCGCTCAACGCCCTCCGGCAAACGGTTGAACCACTCGGTAAATCGACCGCGGTGCATCGGGCGAGGCAGTGGAACCGTCATCACCATCGGATGGCGGCGGGGGGAGCCGAACGCAACGTTCGTCCCTCTCGGGATCTGTGGCCGACGGCGGGGCGCGAGCAACGCCGCGGGATCCACCTCCGCCTTCACGGTCTGCCACAATCTGGCCGCGCGATTGTCCCGCACCAGCGCGGCGCGAAATCGTTCCCAGTCCGACGGCGCGTAGAGATCCCGCTTGTTCAGAACGATCTCGTCCGCGTACCGCACGAGTCCGGCATATCTCCCTCCAATCCGTCGATCAACGGCCAGGGCGACCGGTTCGATCAGCACCATCACCTTTGCCAACGCGACCCACGCCAGGCACGGCAAGTCAGTGACGGCATCGACAACGTCTTCAAGGTCGGCGACGCCGGAGCATTCGAGGATCACCACATCGCAGGCCTGCTCCCCTGTCAGCTCCATCAGCCCTCGGAAGATATCTTCACGGGCTTCGCAACACACACATCCGCCAGTGATGTTTCGAACGACAGCGGCAAGCACTTCCGCACGCAGCCCGTCGATGCTGACGGCACCGACCTCGTTCATGAGCACACCCACCTGCTTCCCTTGCGCCTTCCAGTAGGCCAGAAGGCGCAGCAGCAACGTGGTCTTGCCCGCGCCTAAAGGCCCGCCAAGCAGATACAAGGGAACTTTGGCCGGTTCAGTCATCGTCGTGTGGCGGATGCTCTTCTTTGACTCGCGGCAACAGCTCCGTGAGGTTGCAGGGCCTGTGGTTCAGATCGAGCTGCGGCAGGATGATCTTTTCCATTCCCAGTCGGCAGGCGCCAGTGCTTCCCGGCAGCAGGAAGACGATGGTGTCGCCGCAGACACCGGCATCGGCCCGCGACTGAATCGTTGAGGTGCCGATCTCCGCGTAACTAAGCCAGCGGAACAGTTCGCCAAATCCCGGAATCGGCTTCGTGAACAGGGACCGCACGGCATCGGGCGTCACATCCCGTTGTGTCACGCCGGTTCCGCCCGTCACGATGACGAACTCCACTTTGGGATCGGCAACCCAGGCGGCAATCGTGTCGCGAATCGTTTGAAAATCGTCCTTGCACATCTTGCGGTCGGCGATCCGATGCCCCGCTTGCGTCAGCCGGTCCACAATCGTCTTACCGCTCGTGTCCCTCTCAGGCGTCCGACTATCTGAAACCGTCAGCACCGCCACGGCCACGCTGGCCCCCGCTTTGGCAATCGTCGTCATGTCTTCATCTCCCCTGATTGCGTCAGCCCATCATGCACCGCTGCCAGCCACTGCTTGGCCTCCGACAGTCTCACCGCCCAGCGCTTGTGCCCTTCGAGATCTCCAGCCTCTGCCAGCAAATGACAGATGGCATCTGCGAGCGCTGCCGCTTCTGCCGTGCGTTGCAGCTGTTCCAGCGACAGGTCCATCCGTTGCGCCCATTCCCAGGACTGCTGGTACAGCACCAAGAGCGGTGCGATCGAAGAACTTCTGCAAACAGCCACCGCCTGCTGTTCAGGATACCGGTCGGCATTGGGATACACAGCCCGTTTCTGTGCGGAACTCTCACGATTGCCATTCTCCCCGCTCATGCCAGCGCCTCATGGTCGGACAATTCGATCACCCGCGTTTTCACCAATCCTCGTTCACCGAACGAGACCCGGCGACGAAGAGGGAGCCAGATGCCTTTCACGTCCGTATATTCGTTGACATAGCTCTCCATTCCGATGACGGACTGGCCGTCGAGCGTAAAGTAGGTCATCACATAGTGGCTGGAATATTGTTTTCCGTCAGGCGCGTGGTCACAGCGTTCGATCGTATTGACTCGACGTTCCGTCATCGGCGTAATGCGTCCGATCTGGGTGTATTGACCATCCTTAATGCGGTACCAGGAATCGAGCCGCCCACCGGTGAGTAAGACCCGGCGGCCGCGAGGATGGGGGCAGCCTGGATCATCCTCCGGATCGAACGACAACACATATTTGCCATCGCCCTCTTCAAACGTCGAATGGGCCAAATGCATCCCCTGGGTCCACAGCCGTTCCCGCACCCACGCTTGAAGCGCCGCGTTAGCTCCATCTAATTCAACCGTCGTTTCCCTCCTCGGTACCAGGCTCACCCTGCCGTGGTAGACTCGTCCCTCATCGTTCAGCAAAAGCTTCGCTCGGTATCCGGAAAAATTTTCCGGCCATCGATACATACGACCATGGGCTTCCTGAACCAACCACCGTGCTGCCAGATCGCCCACCAGCGTCGCCCCGCTCCCGGCCAATGGCTGTATCGTCCCGTTGCCTTGCATCATGGTTTGTTCCTCCTGGCTTGACTCCATCGTTTCGTCTGCCGCTTGGGTCGCACCAGACAACGTTCAAGCCCCTCCAAAAATCGCTGCCACTGTACGTGCCGACCGATGACGACCACCTTGGCCTGCGATTGCTTCGAACCGACATACGGGACCATCGACAGGGATCCCATGACCCATTGGACCTCTTGGAGACCCGTTCGCCCAGCCACCCTCACAAACCCCTTGAACCTCACGACCGATCGCTGATATCGCTTCAGCCACGCTTCGAGCAATTCAGGATCGAATGCCTTGGTGATCCGAAAACTTCCGCTCTGATACCCGGCGGTCGAATCCTTGATCGCGCCATTGGTGATCACGCGCCGGGGCATAGACGGCGTGCTCGCCAGAAGCTGCCGCATCTCCACATCGGCATACTCGGCCCTGAGCAGACGGGCCTTGGGATTCAACGATTTGATCCGCTGCTCGACCTGATTTGCGCGGGCCGCATCGGTCTGATCCAGCTTGTTCAGGATGACCGTATCGGCATGCGCAAGATGCTGTTCGGCTGCAGACCAATAAGTACCCAACTTCATGAACTGCGGCGCATCCACCATCACGATGACCGAGGCCAGACGCGCCTGCTTGCCGGTCTGCGGGTCTGACGCCAGCGCCCGCTCGACTCCCGATACGACCTGCCCCGTGTCCGCCAGCCCGGTTGTCTCAATGAACAGGGGCGCGCCCTTCGACCGCTTCACTAACTGTCCGACTTTGTCGCTGAACTCTCCGGAGAGGTCGCAGCAGATGCAGCCGTTCAGTAACGATTGCAGCTCGATGTCGTTCGACCGGGGGTGCTCGTGCAAGATCGCGCCATCCACATCGACTTCGCCAAATTCGTTCATCAGCACGGCCGGCTTCACCCCTCGGTCGAGTTCGTGCGCCAGAGCCCGCTTCAGCAAGGTCGTCTTCCCGCTTCCCAGGAACCCTGCGATGACATAGATCGGAGAGATGCGTGGCGTCGTCATGCTGGTTGCTCCTCAGGCGTCATGGTGATGATCGATCTCATTCGCAAGACCCTCGACATCCGGCCGGCTGATCTCAGCCGCCGATTTGTGAATTTTGTACTGCCTGGTCTTGCCGGGCCCTTCGAGCAACGCAATGACCGTCTCGATGGGTGGGCAACCGGGCTCGCGGCATTCCAGTTCAGTGACCATTACCGTAGCTTCGCCGGACAAGGCCCAAGTCTCGCGCGCCCAGCTCTTGATTCGGTCTGACTGTTCCGGATCGATACTGCGCCGTCCCCCAAAGAGATTCATCGTCAGTCACCGAGACCTTCGACAGCGAATAGCGATACCACGCCGTCGTTAGTGCCGGTTGCCAGCCAGTTGTCTTTCGGACTCCAGGCGACGCAGGAGAGACCGCCAGACTTGTTCACTTCCTGGCTCAAGATCGGCTTGGTCGTCTGCGGCTCCCAGAGACAGAGCAACCCGTCTTCGCCCGCCGTGGCGAGGACGGACTGGTGTGGATGACAGGCGATCTCTTGAATCCACCCGAGATGCCCCTTGAACAGTCGACCGCCCGTCCCTTCAAACTTCTTCATACTCCAGGCGACGAGCGCCGGACCTGCCGAGGTAAACAAGTTCAGTCCATTGTGGTCGAACCGCACAGAAGTCACTTTCATCGGATATCCTGACATGTGCCAATTCTGCTCACTATCCGTCCGAAATAGATGAACCGAACCATCGAGATTTCCTGAAGCCAGATACTCTCCGCTCGGACTCACCCCAATAGAGAGCAGCGCCCCGTCATAGGGAAAGGATCGCACGGGCTTATCGTTCCCCACCTTCCACAGCCAGGCTCCGCCGTAGCAGGCGGAAAGCACCCCGCCGCCCCGAGGCATCCAGGACAGCGCTGAGATCGTGGTCTTGTGTGCTGGGACCTCTGCGACCAACGAAGGCGCCTCACCGGGAGCATGCGCCCACAGACGCAGCATCTTTCCTGCCGATGCTGCGAGGGTCGCGCCATCGGGGGACCAGGCGAGGTGTTCAACCCATGTGCCCGGCTCGCCCACTGTCAAAACCGCTCCCTCGCCGCCTGTTTCCACTCTCCAGAGCCTGACCGTTCCATCTTGGCCTCCCGTTGCCAACTCGTTCTGCTGGGGATGCCATGCCAGAGTCAGGGCGGACGGCTGATGTCCGCTCAACTGACCTGTCTGCTTAAACGATGGAACGTCCCATACTGCAACTTCCCCAGACGCCGAACAGGCTGCAAATTTGGTCCCATCGGCAGAAAACGCTACGCGATGGATGTAGTCATCCAGGCGAGCATAGCCGACCGGTCCCAGCGCAACCGTCGCTTTGCGTTTCGCTAAACGAGGCATGACCGAAACCCCTCCGTCAATGCGGCTCGATCGAGCCCCTTGCCGATGAAAACCAGCTGGTTATTGCGCGTCTCACCGGCTTTCCACGCCCGATCGGCCTTACCGTCGAACAACATGTGGACGCCTTGAAATACGAACCGCTGATCGCGGCCCTGCATATTGAGAATGCCCTTCATCCGATAGATATTCGTCCCCATGGTGGCCAAGACTTCCTGGAACCAGTCGTTGACCTTGACTTCATCAACCACGCCGTTTTCGACCAGCGCCACGGAAAACACGCTGGGATCGTGCTGGTGCGTGTCTTCGCCAAGAAAGTTGGGGTCGATCTCCAACTTGCGACTCAGGTCGAAGGCGCCGATGTTCAACAGCCGATTGATCTCCACCTGGGCATCCTTCGTGCGATGAATCTTAGCCATCACATTAATGGCCCGGATGCGAGCTTCGAGCTTGTCCACCTCGTTCGCGGGCACCAGATCGATCTTGTTCAGCAAGATCACGTCCGCAAAAGCGATCTGCTCTTTCGCCTCGGGACTCGTATCGAGATGCTGCCAGATGTGTTTCGAATCGACGACGGTCACGATCCCGTCCAGCAACAACCGCCGCTTCATCTCGTCGTCGACGAAGAAGGTCTGCGCGACCGGCGCCGGATCGGCCAAGCCGGTCGTCTCGATGATCATGTAGTCGAAGCGGTCTTTCCGCTTGAGGAGATTGCCGATGATGCGGATCAAGTCGCCCCGGACGGTGCAGCAGATGCACCCGTTGTTCATCTCGAAGATCTCTTCATCAGCGCCGATCACCAGCTGATTATCGATCCCCACTTCGCCGAATTCATTGACGATGACTGCCACTCGCTTGCCATGCTCCGTCGTCAAAATACGGTTGAGCAGGGTCGTCTTCCCTGCCCCTAAGAACCCGGTAAGGACTGTCACCGGCACAAGAGCTGTCACATCTGTGGCCATATCGTCCTCCATTGGTAAATCGATAAAAGCGATGCCTCCTCCTGCACACTTCTGCAGAAGAAGATCGGGAACTGTCCTCCGCACATAACGGAGAACAACCCAACCCCTTGAGTGCCTGCCCCACAGGAGGCGCAAGCAGGTAGCGACCCGATCTTCCCCTACACAGGGTGCACAAGAGCGATCAGCAGCAAGGAGATGAATAGATTAGATGAGTGTGGGCGGGCCGCGGACGTGATCGTGCGTGAAATAGGTAGACACAAACGGTGTGGTGAAACCACCGAGGGAGGAGAACACCGCGTGAAGCGGCAATACGAGTGGCGCGACGGAATGGACCCCCGTACTCGCGGCATGATCCAGCCAGGAACAGATATCCTGGTCTGAATGTTCATGGGACGAGCCTGCAGCGAAGGCATGGTCGAGCAGCAACGGCTGAAGCGTCAGGACCAGCAATACGTAGGCGGCAATGAGCCCCCAGCGACTTCCCCATATGGCAAGCTGCTTCATCGGCATTGCGGACACCAACCGAAAAACTCCAGGGCGTGGCCTTCAACCGCAAACTTCGTTTGCCGCTCGACGAGATCGGTCAGTTTCTTCAGGGGGCACAACAGCAAATCGACGATGAGGCCGCAGCCGCGGCATTGAATGTGGTGATGGTGCTCTCGGCCATGGCGCACTTCGTAACGCATCTGTCCTTCATGGAGCCCAACCGGATTGACCAATCCCAGCTCTTGGAGCATGGCAAGGTTCCGATAGACCGTCACCAGATCGATGGCATGACGCCCTTTCCGGAGACGCGCATGAACCTCAGCCGCCGTAATGGGCAACGGGCTGCTCTCAAGAATCTCCAGGAGCGCCTTCCTAGGCTTGGTGAGCTTCTTGCCACCGGCTTTCAGACTTTCCAGAATAGACGCGGGCATCAACGGCTCCTAACTGCAATCGATATGCATTTACCATCTAGGCAGAGATGATGTCAACCCTCTATCTCCCCTCGAAATGAACTCGTCACAGGAGCACACCCATGGTAGGATGCCGCCACAATGTTGATCGACACGCATACCCATCTGGACGATGCCCGCTATAATGATGACCGCGAGGCGATGATTACCCGCGCCAGAGAGGCCGGTGTCGAAGCCTTTGTGACCATCGGCTGTGATCTGGCAACCAGCCAGGCGGCGGTTGCACTAGCGGAGCAACACTCATTCGTCTACGCCTCCATCGGCGTCCATCCGCATGAAGTGAAGCATATCCTCGAGAGCTGGTACGATGAATTCCGCCGTCTTGCGCTGAGCCAGAAAGTTGTGGCGTACGGCGAGATCGGGCTCGACTATCACTACAATCACTCCTCGCCCAAAGAGCAGCGCGAGCGATTCCGCGAACAAATCCAGCTCGCACGCGAGCTGAAACTTCCGGTGATCATTCACACGCGAGAGGCGCAGGAAGACACGATCACGATCTTGAAAGAAGAGAAGGCGTCAGAGGTGGGAGGGGTGTTTCACTGCTTCTCCGGGGATGCCTCGCTGGCGAAGGATGCACTGGACTTGGGGTTCTACCTCTCATTTTCAGGGATTCTCACATTTCAGAACGCGACGATGCTGCGAGACATCGCGAAGACGGTTCCGCTTGATCGGCTCCTCGTCGAAACAGACTGCCCGTATCTGACGCCCGTCCCTCATCGCGGAAAGCGAAACGAGCCGGCGTTTGTGACCCATGTGGCCACAACGCTTGCCGAGTTAAAAGCCCTTCCCGTCCATGACCTCGCACTGTACACAACAAGAAACGCCACACAGTTATTCAAACTGCCCTCCGGATGACGGCATAACTCGCATACCAACCCCGCCCCGGGGTCATGCGAGAAGAGGTTCACTCTCATTGCTCTGCGGAAAAAACGTTCCCCTATTCATCTTCAATCCCACGGCCCCCATCACGGAATGCCGTCCTGCCATTTTCATCTTCAACCACCACACATGAAAGGCACGGCCTATGCGATTAATTATTGCCATCTTTCTGCCATGGCTCACATTTTTCACAATCGGTCAGCCCATTGCCGGCGTGATCTGCCTACTCCTGCAACTCACCCTTATCGGCTGGATTCCAGCGACAATTTGGGCTGTGTACGCCTTGGGCCAATACAAGACCGACAAGAAAATTGAACAAGCGCTCGGCCAGAAAAATACTTAACGGCATTGTTCCTGAGAATGTCGGCTATAAAACACCCACCTCGGCCAAGAACGTTTAAAATCGCTTAAGCTGCCGGTTGCGCTGTCGCAGCGCTTTGGGTAACTTCCGCGGATTCCCACGCTTCTCCGCACCTCGCTTCGGGCGGATATCCTCCCCTGTATCCAGCTCTTTGTGGAGAGACGAGCCAGTCACGCTCGACGGCTCTTGTAGCTTCCCGACGAACTCCTGAGCCTTCATCACAAAGGCTCCCTGCGCCCTCGCCACGTTGATAATCTCACGATCGGAACTCACCACCGCGCAGGCGGACCCAAATTCAGCAGCCAGACGTTGAATCACCTGATCAGCCTTTTCTCCCCGTCGAGAGAAGATAATCTCGAGACCCAGCCGATGCTCCCGCTGCTCCGTGCCCCATCCCTGTTGCCACCCGTCAAAGACCACTGTGATCGGATGGGATTTTCGTTGACGATATGCCGCCAGGTCACGCAGAAAAGACTCGCGCGCCGTTTCGGAATGCAGGCTCGTCCCTGCACCAATCCGACCCGTCAGCGCCAAGAGATTATACCCATCGACGATCAGGTGGAGTGCCATAGCCAAAGACCCTAGCGTTCACACAATACCCTGTCAATCGGTTTCGCCGCACGTTCATACGACCAATCCCCTTGACAACTGCGCGGACTTCTGAGAAATACACATGATCCCGTTCACAACGTAGCTAACACCCATGCGATCGGCCCTGTGGCTCATCCCTCTTCTCACCTTCCTGGTCGGACTCTTCGACCTCCCTGGCCATGCCCTCATTCCATTTCACACCCACCAGGCATCTGCATCGACGAACACAGACCGGAAGGGGCTTCCTCCCAAATCCAAGCGGCCCCACACCTCGCCGATACGGCTCACCCCCACGGGGATCAGCCTGACAACGATTCAGAACTTCCGGACGACCAGCTCGCTCAGAATGACCAGGCTCGTACTCGATCTCGATTCGAAGGCTCACCCCAGTACACGGCCCCTCCTGCAAGCCGAGGGGGTGACCATCGAAATTCCCAACACTATCTTAAGCCCATCCGCTAAGACCAAACTTGCAGCCGGCAGGATCGCCAAACCGTTTCTCATTACCCAGCCTTCTGAACGGTTGGTGCATATCTCACTGCCGACCGGCACATTTACCAGCTATAAGCTACTCACCCTGATGAATCCCCCCCGGCTTGTCATTGATGTCGTGCCTCCAGCTGAGCCCCGGACGATCCTGCCCGCTGAGCCACCACCGGACTTTTCGTCGCCACTCCCGACTCCTCAGCAACCGCTTCAGCCACGAGCCAAATCCGTGACGACCATCGTGATCGATCCAGGACACGGCGGGAAGGATCCCGGCGCACGTGGGCACCGGGGGACGGAAGAAAAAGACATTACCCTGAAGGTCGCGTTGAAACTGCGCGATCTCTTGAGCCAACAGCGCGGAGTCCGTATTCTCATGACCCGCGAGCGCGACGAATTCATCGAGTTGGAAGATCGGGCAAAGTTTGCCAATCGACATGAAGCGGATCTCTTCGTCTCGGTCCACGTGAATTCACATCCCCAACGCTCCGTGAAAGGCATTGAAATCTACCATTTCGGAGAGGCCAAGGATCAACGGGCGCTCGAAGTCGCGGCTCGTGAAAACGGAACCCCGCTCCACAGCACCGGCGTAGGATGGGAATATCTCGTCGCCGATCTTCTGACGGCAAAGAAGATCGAAGAGTCCCTCGAACTTGCCTGGACTGCCAAGGAAGCGATGGTCAACAACCTAACCGGGCACTACGACCTCGTGGATCATGGCGTGAAAACCGCGCCCTTCTATGTGCTCCGCTTCACCAGTATGCCCAGCATCCTCGCTGAAATCGCCTATATCTCGAACTCTGGTGAAGAAGAACTGCTTCGAACCAGCCGCTTCACCAGCCTTGTGGCAGAAGCACTGATGGAAGGCGTCAAATCATTCCTCGCAACACGATGACCTCCGCGCCGTTCGATCCCCTACGCCGATGCCGACCGTCAAATTAGTCTTAGAGTATGACGGAACCTCCTACGCCGGGTGGCAGCGCCAACCCGATCAGCTCACAATTCAAGACGCCATCGAACGAGCCATTCGCCAGGTCACCCAGACCACAGTATCCGTCATCGGCGCGGGGCGCACAGATTCGGGCGTGCATGCGCGCGGACAAGTGGCGAGCTTTCGCACAGAGCTGGATTGGCCCGCGTCAAATTGGCTACGCTCGCTCAATGCCGTACTACCAAAAGACATTGCTGTTCGTTCCTCCTCCCTCATGGACGACCGCTTTCATGCCCAACACGATGCACGAGGCAAACTCTACACCTATCGAATCCTCCATCGCCCAACCCGCCCTACGATCGATCGCGCGTTCGTCTGGCACATCTTCAAACCGTTGGATGACGTAGCCATGCAACAGGCCGCTGCAACGCTGATCGGGTCACACGACTTTTCTTCGTTCGAGGGAAGCCTCACGGACAACGACAATCCCATCTGCCGGCTGCAACGACTAGAGGTCATCCGTCAGGACGACCAGATTTTCATCGAGGCCTACGCCGACCGGTTTCTCAAACATATGGTCCGCGCGATCGTGGGAACGCTGGTTGAAGTGGGCTTGGGCAAGCGGACTCCCGACAGTCTCACAGAGGTCTTGCGGGCTTGTGATCGATCCGCAGCAGGCCGGACCGCCCCTCCACAGGGGCTCTATCTCATGCGCGTAGACTACGACGAATAGCAGGATGCTGAAAAAATCCCGCCAGCAGCGTTCTCGCATCGTTCAGACCCTCGACGTACCCCAGAGGGTACGCCTCGGCCCTTCACTCGCTGCGGCCTTGCTGGACGGCCTTTTTGAGCATCCTGCCACTATCTCTATTATTCCACACGTGCGGGCGACGAAATTCTCGCGTGCCAACATAGCCCTTTCGCAACCGCGAACCACATACTGAACCTGCCTGCCGCAAACACGCCAGATTGACTTTCGAAACGCTTCACAACATGCCTCATATTCCCAGGGACAGGACAGAAAAGATTTGCTATGCTGCGCCCGGTCCTCTACCCCTCACTCTCACCAAAGGAGATGCATATGACAAAGACAGCCGGCATCATGGTGGTATCACTCTTTGCCCTCGGCCTCTGTGTCGCGCCGTTTGCCGTTGCGGCACCGGCTCAGCAAAACAAGATGAAAACGTGCAACGCAGAAGCCACTGCCAAGGGATTAGGTGAAGGGAAAGGCGATGAGCGAAAGGCGTTTATGAAAGAATGCCTCTCCGCGAAGCCCGAGAAAGCAACGAAGACGGCAGCGGGGGGTCAACAGAACAAGATGAAAATGTGTAACAAGGAAGCCGGCGCAAAGAAACTCAAAGGCGATGACCGTAAGACGTTTATGAGCACCTGCCTCTCCAGCTAAGATGCTCGCCCCGCGGCCCATTCGGGCCGTGGGGCGCATTCCCAATCCTGCCCTCACCCCGAACACGCTACAGCAACTCACTCACATAACCAGATGTGGCGCTATATCGACATACCGTCCCTTCATAGGAGAATTGGGTGAAAAGGTGCGGGCATGGGCGGGAGTAGCGACGCCTATATGCCGAACTAAATACGTGTGTCGACGATGGAATAGTTTTGGGCTAGAACAGGCGGGGGGAGTCTTGATTCTCCAGCTTCTTGCGCAGCTCGATCAATTCTTGTTCGAGCGCCAGGAGCCGGTCACTGATTGGGTCAGGAAGATTGCTGTGGTCCATGGTGGCGTCGGGGAGCCGTTCGCCTTGAGTTTTAATGACACGTGCCGGCACGCCGATGACGGTGGAATTGGCAGCAACTGGCTTGAGCACAACCGAATTGGCGCCGATCTTCACATTGTCGCCGATCGTGATCCCACCGAGGATCTTGGCCCCGGCCCCGACGACCACATGATTGCCGAGCGTGGGGTGACGCTTCCCTCGCTCCTTGCCAGTCCCGCCAAGTGTCACACCCTGGAAGAGAGTCACGTAATCTCCGATCTCCGCCGTCTCGCCAATCACAACCCCCATACCATGGTCGATGAAAAACCCGGTGCCGATCTTCGCGGAAGGATGAATTTCAATGCCGGTAAACCAGCGAGCCATCTGAGAAATGGCCCGAGGCACGAACGGTACGTTATAGGACTTCAACCAGTGTGAGATACGGTAGGCGAGCAACGCATGAAACCCGGCATAGGTCAGCACAACTTCAACCCAGCTGGTCGCAGCTGGATCTCGATCGAATATGGCCCGCAGATCCTCTTTGATCGCCTTCAGCACCATAGGCAAATATCTTACGCTGTTGGAGGCCGCTCGATCAAACAGACTGCCTGAGCGGCAATGCCCTCCTCCCGCCCGATCATACCGATTCCCTCTCCGCTCTTCACCTTCACGTTCACAAGATCCGGATCGACCCCAAGCACCTGTGCCATCTGCTTCTGCATGGCACCCAAATGCGAACCGAGCCGAGGGGCTTGCGCATTAATGACCGTGTCGATATTCACAATGCGGTACCCCTTGGCCCGCATCTTCCCAACGACATCCTCCAGCAGTTTTAGGCTCGAAATATCTTTGAATCGCTGGTCAGAACTGGGATAGTGACGGCCTAAATCTCCTTCGCCCATCGCGCCAAGCAGCGCATCGCAGAGGGCATGGACCAACGCATCGGCATCGGAATGTCCCAACAGACCCTTACTGTGGGGCACCTCGATTCCTCCGAGAATCAGCTTTCGCCCTGGCCCTAACGGATGGATGTCATAACCGCAACCCACTCGCATTGCCATAGAGTCTCCTTATCACCATACCTCGCCTGTCAGCGAGACTTACGGGGCCGGCGCGACGTGCTCCTCATGCCTCTCGAACTCTTCTTGCCCGGTTCACCCTCTTTCACCCTCGACGCCAGAATAGCCTCGCCAATCACCATATCTTCAGGCCTCGTCACTTTGATATTCTCTCCGCTTCCCTCGACCACCGCTACTGAAAGCCCGAGCCATTCCACCAGAAAGGCGTCATCGGTAGCCCGCACCCCTTCGGCGTGCGCTTTCGTGTGAGCGGCCTCGATCCAGTCCCGTCGAAAAGCCTGAGGAGTTTGCGCGAGCCACAAGGGCGTACGATCGACCGTTCGTTCAATCGTCCCATCCGCCCGCACCTGCTTCACTGTATCCCGCATCGGAAGCGCAATAATCGCCGCACCCTCTTTTTTCGCCGCCGCCACAACCTCGGCAATCATCCGAAGCGTCATAAATGGCCGTACGGCGTCATGGATGAGCACAATCTCTGTCTCTGGATGGACCTGAGCGAGCGCGGATCGCACGGAATCCTGGCGCTCGGCGCCACCGGCCACCACCTTTGTCACTTTAGTCAATCGATGCCGCGAAACGATCTCGTTCTCACAATACTCCACGTCCGCAAGCGGAACGGCCAGCACGATTTGATCGATACCGGGAGCCGCCTGTAATGTCCGTAACGACTGTAGAATTAATGGCTCTCCACCCAATGAAAGAAATTGTTTGGGAATAGCGCCCCCCATCCGAAGCCCACGTCCGGCAGCCGGCACAAGCGCCACCACCAACGGGGCCTGACGGGGAATTGGTTGGATGCGGGGTACGCGAGTCGTGGTCATAGGCATGGCCGCCGGTCTCGTTTACTTGGTTTGTATGGTTTGTCTTGTTTATTTGGTTGAACCAGACAAACGAGATAGACCAGATAAACCGGCTGATTCCTCCACACCTGGCTATGGCCGCAGTGTGAGATAAATCGCCTGCCCCTTTCGTTTGAGCAGCAAGAGAACCGCTTGATCCTTGGCAAGACCGGACGCGGCTCGTTCATAGGACTTGAGCGAGGTCACCGGCTTGCGATTGACTTCGAGAATAATATCGCCTTCGCGCACACCCATTTCTTCTGCCGTGC
>SWDH01000003.1:115159-122166 GCA_005116945.1 Nitrospira sp. | reverse complement strand
CCCAATCCCCATATTTCCGCCGCTTTGACTAAAAATCGCCGTATTGATCCCGACTAATTCGCCGCGCACGTTGACCAATGCCCCTCCGGAATTGCCCGGGTTAATCGCCGCATCGGTTTGGATGAAATCTTCGTACTCGGCAATGCCCATGCTGGCTCGCCCGACTGCGCTGACAATTCCCATAGTCACGGTCTGCGTGAGGCCGAACGGACTCCCCACCGCCAGCACATACTCTCCAACCTCAAGCTGGTCGGAATCGGCCCAGGGAATGGTCGGGAGCCCAGTCGCTTCAATTTTCACAATCGCGATATCCGTCTTCGCATCGGTCCCAATCAGCTTCCCCTTAAACTCCCGCTTGTCCGACAAAAAGACCCGGATATCGTCGGCTTTGTTCACCACATGATTATTCGTGACGATCAACCCATTGGACTCCACAATGACCCCCGACCCTTGACCCCGCTCTTTTGGCTCTCGCTGTGGGGTATCACGATCACGCTTAAAAAATTCATCGCCGAAGAATTTGCGGAAAAATGGGTCTTCGAGCGGTGAACCGTGCGGCCCATCTCCAGACTTTCCGCTTCGCGACGCCGCAATGTTGACGACCGCAGGCTTCACCGATTTGGCAATCTCAACGAAGTTTTTTCCATTCCCCCCTGTCATCGGCAACTGCGGCGCAGTCGCCACCGGACGCACGACCGGGTTAGGGGTCTGGTTAGGAATCGGCTCAGGCCCGGCCGTGCCAGACGGCAACCACCCCAGGTTGGACGCCACCACAACGCCGATTATAATCCCGCCAGTCACCAAAGTAAGTGGGAGCAACGCTGCGCGAACGAGTGTCATAGCTGGTCCTTGCGTTTCATCTTCTCTTGACCTAACAGGATGCTGAAAAAGTCCGCCAGCGGCGTTCTCGCGTCGCTCAGAGGCTCACCGTACCGAAGCGTCCGCCTCGCCTCTTCGCTCGCTGCGGCCTTGCTGGACAGCCTTTTTGAGCATCCTGAATCTATTGTAATATCGACGTCATTCTCTACGGTGCCAACGGTCCTTTGTGCATAAACCGAGATCCCCTCGGCCAGCTAAACGATTCACACACACCCGCTGCCTCACGGCTTCTCGCCGGAATATATTCCCATGATGGTATGGAGAAATTTGATCGCGTCCGCCTTAGGCCGCTGAAACGAGTTTCGCCCAATGATGGAGCCAAACCCGCCACCGTCACGAATAGCGCGCGCCTCCTCAAACACATTCTGATCCTCGCTCTTGGCCCCTCCGGAGAAAATGACGATCCGGCGCCCATCAAATGAACTCTGGACCACATGCCTGACTCGTTCCGCCAGCGTGGCGATCGGAATCTTGACCGATTCATATACCTTCTTCGCCGCAACCTGCTCAAGATGCGCAGTAGGAAGTTTGACCTTAATGATATGGGCGCCGAGCTGGGCGGCAATTTGCGCAGCATAGGCAACCACATCAATGGCAGTCTCCCCTTCTTTGCTCAGCACCGACCCGCGAGGATACGACCACACGACCACAGCTAAGCCGGAGTCCTTGGCCTCTTCTGCTATCTCGCGCAGCTGCTGATACATGGCGTTACAGTGCGAGGACCCTGGATAGATTGTAAATCCGACCGCCGAACAACCGAGGCGAAGCGCGTCCTTTACGCTACCGGTGACCGAGGGCAAGGGGTCTTTCTCGTCGTGCAAGACATCGTGATTATTCAACTTCAGAATCAGCGGAATCTGTCCGGCGAACTCAGCGGCGCCGGCCTCAAGGGATCCCAGCGGAGCTGCGTAGGCATTACAGCCGGCGTCGATGGCCAACTGAAAATGATAGAGGGGATTATACCCCCCTGGATTGGACGCAAAACTCCGGGCCGGACCATGCTCGAATCCTTGGTCCACCGGAAGGATGACCAATTTTCCCGTCCCGGCAAGCTTGCCGGACCGCAGGAGGCGCGCAATATTCGTGCGTGTTCCTGCATTGTCGCTGCTATACCAACTCAGAATCTCTTGTATCCGGTCAGCCATGCTCAACCTCCTGTGGGTTCATGGAATGTTACACGTGAGAGGTGAAAAGTGAAACGTCTGAAACCTGGCTGCACTCCCCTTCGTTTCCCGTTGTACTGTTCACCCGTAACGATTGATCGTCATCGTTTGCCTTGGATGAATTCCTCGGCATCACGCACGTCATTTGCACTGCCGATGACTAACGGCACCCTTTGGTGCAATTGTTTGGCCTCCACGTCGAGAATACGTGTAGTGCCGGTGCTGGCCTTGCCGCCTGCCTGCTCCACGACCCACGCCAACGGATTGCCTTCGTAGAGCAACCGGAGCTTACCTTCCGGCTTGTTCAGCTCACCAGGATAGAGGTAAATGCCTCCCCCGAGGAGAACCCGGTGCACGTCGGCCACCAGACAGCCGGAATAACGCCCGCTATAGGGCCGTCCCGTGGCGCTGTCTTTCATTTTGAGGTAGTCGAAATATTTCTTCGTCCCTTCCGGCCACTGATGATAATTCCCCTCATTGACGGCATAGACCTTCCCTCGGTCAGGAATGTGGATCTGCTCGTGGGACAAGAGATATTCGCCGATGCCGGGCTCCAATGTAAACCCGTGGACTCCTTGTCCAATCGTATACACCAGCATCGTACTCGCCCCATAGAGAAGATAACCGGCGGCCACCTGCTCTGTTCCCTTGCAGACAAGGTCGTCCATGGTCGGCATCCGGTCTTTGTCCCTGGATTTCACCACGGAAAAGATCGTGCCGAGGGGCATGTTGCAATCTGTGTTCGATGAGCCATCGAGCGGGTCGAACAGCAGCATGCATTGGGCCTGAGGCCAATTCTCCGAAAGTAGAACCGGTTTTTCCATTTCCTCGGACGCCAACGCACACACATGTTCACTCTGGCGAAATGCCTTCAGACAAGTCTCATTTGCTATCTCGTCCAGCTTCTTAACGGTCTCGCCCTGTACATTAACCTTGCCGGTCGTTCCCAGGATATCGATGAGCCCTGCACGCCTCAGGTCCTGTGCAATCAATTTCCCAACCAAACCGATCTGACCCAGAAGAGGGGCAAGTCCCCATCCAGCTTCATGGTCGACCCTCTGCTTTTGGGCGATAAATCTGCTTAATGTAAGAGGAAACTGGCTCATGGTTGGCGTAAGTATAACCGTTTTGGACAGGGCGGGCAACGAACGGTTACTTTCCTCATTGAATCGGTGAAGGGGCCAGCCCTCGATTGGCGAGATCGGCGACGATCGACCCGATGATGACCTTGGCCTTCATACGAACCGGAATGCGCCGCTCATCGTTGGTAAACCAGACGCGGATATTCCCCTGATTGAGAAACAGACCTTGGAATGGCATCACGACCAACACACGGGCCGCTTCAACTTCGCCCCAGGGACCGCTGACCGTCTCAATCTCCTCAACCCGCACCTCCAGTTTGCGATTCTTTTTATCATGAAACACATTCATGGTAAGCGATGCGCCTGGCCGGAACGAGAGCTGACTCCGCGCAAAATAGAGACAGGAGATGACGTCTTGGGTGCCGGGAAGGATCTCCAATGTTTCAGTCACTCCTCCTTTCACCACCGTAATCTTCCCATCGTGTTGATGAAACGTATATTCAAAATCCTCTTTCTTCTTTCCTTCCCTCCGCTTGAAAAACAAATGCTCCGGTAGCAACGTGGCAGGATCCACAATGGACTCAACCCGGTTATCTACAGGAAAGAATTTAGTGATGGCCGGCCTCGACTGCGCCGTCGTGATCAACTTCGCCAGCGGTCGGCCTCCGTCCATACCGCCATCACTGACCATCATAACGGCTGTGCCGGCCGTGATGTTCAACCAAGAAATATCGTAGGTGAGCTGTTCCCCGACTTGAAAGGATCCAGCTGATGGAGGATGACTGTTCGGCTCTGCCCACAAGGCCGGGCCGCTCATGGCACCCACGATGAGACATGCCAGTACGAGCCAGGCTTGCAAAAAAATAGCATGCCGCCATACATCGCCTCGCGAATGCGACTGTACCGATTGAGAAAACGCCATTTACGGGAGGCTCCGGAGAAGTTATGGCACCAGAAGATACCCCACCCTCAGGATGCTCAAAAGCTCCGTTCAGCGAGGCCGGAAGCGTAGCATTTCCACCCGCCCAACCCCGAGCTGTCAGAACAGCTCTTTTCCCGGGAGGGGTACTTTGAGGATTTCAATGAGTAGAGAACGACACTGGGGGATTTTTCAGCATCCTGTTAGCAGCCAAGAGCACGTTTAGCCTTAGTCAGCTCGCCCTCGATCACTGCACGGAGCATGGCCAATCGCTCCGGCGAGGTAGCTTCGAAACGTAACACGAGGGCAGGCTGAGTATTTGAGGCTCGAATCAGGCCCCACCCATCATCGAAGATGGCGCGGACACCATCGATGGTCACCACATCGCGAACCACCAGCTTGGACGGGCCAAGCGCTTCGCCGGTCTTCGCATAGACTGCCAGCTGTTCCTGCACGTGCCTGACCACCTCGAACTTCATGGAGTCCGATACATCATCACGAATCTCCGGCGTGACGGATGTGTTGGGAAGATCAGCCACCAACGAGGAGAGGGAGCGAGTCGTCTTGGCAAGAATCTCCACCAGTCGGCATGAAGCATAGATCGCGTCGTCATACCCAAAATATCGATCGGCAAAGAACATGTGCCCGGACATTTCGCCGGCCAAGACAGCCTGCTCACTCTTCATTTTCGCCTTGATCAAGGAATGACCAGTTTTCCACATGATAGGCCGCCCCCCCCGCTTTGCAATATCGTCGTAAAGACTCTGCGAGGACTTGACCTCTGAGATGATGGTACTCCCAGGCTTTGCCGCCAAAATATCACGTGAGTAGATCACCATCAGGCGATCGCCCCACAACACATTTCCCTGTTCATCAATGGTCCCAATGCGGTCGGCATCGCCATCGTACCCGATCCCGACATCGGCCTTGTGCTGTTTGACCGCATGAATCAGATCGTCGAGGTTCTCTAACACCGTGGGATCAGGATGATGGTTTGGGAATCTCCCATCGAGATCGCAATAGATCCCTGTGACACGACAACCCAGAAGCTCCAACGCCTGTTGAGCCACCAACGACGCCACCCCATTCCCACAATCGATGACCACATGCAGGCGCGTGGCATCGACGTGGGAGAAATGTTTCTTTAGGTAGTCCAAATAATCGGGAATGATGGGATGTTCCGATAACTGTCCCGCTCCAGCGACAAACGACCCGGCTTCCATCACGGCTCGAAGCGCCTGGATTTCGTCTCCATAAATGGCCTGCTTCCCGATGCAGATCTTCAGTCCATTGTATTCAGCCGCATTGTGGCTCCCGGTAATCATAATACCGCCGTCAACCGGCAGCTGAAACAGAGAGAAATACACGAGTGGCGAAGGACAGATCCCAATATCCACGACATTCAATCCGCCGGCAAGGAGTCCTCGCACAAGCGCGGTATGGAGCCCCGGTGAACTCAGTCGGCCATCCCGCCCGACCGAGATCGTCTTCACTCCCCGATCTTTGACATAGGTGCAGTAGGCACGACCCACGCGTTCAGTAATCGATTCAGTGAGTTCCTGGCCTACGATGCCACGGAGATCATATTCGCGAAACAGTCCCATAGTTCCTCGATCAGATTTTTAGGCTGAAGGCCATTAGGTTGAAGTCTGGGAGTGACGACGGTCAGTTCTTCGTTCTTCCATAATCATCCTGAAACCGCACAATATCGTCTTCTCCAAGATAGGGTCCGTTTTGCACTTCAATGATGTGCAGATCCTCTTCACCAGGGTTTTCCAACCGATGCCTGGTTTCGAGAGGAATTTCTGTGCTATGCCCCACGTTGAGATCGAAGACCTCATCGCCCCTGGTCACCCTCGCCGTCCCGGCAATGACCACCCAATGCTCGCTTCGTCGATGATGCATTTGTAATGAGAGCCGGCCTCCCGGCTTCACCGTCACACGCTTCACCTTATACCCCGGTCCCTCTTCCAGGATCGTATAGGAGCCCCAAGGCCTATATACCGTCAAATGCTCCAGATGTTCCGGCGCATTCTGGCTTTTGAGAATGTCGACCAACTGCTTCACCTCTTGCGCACGGGATTTTGGGCAGACCAGTGTGGCATCCGGCGTATCCACCACTACCATGTCGGTGAGCCCAATCGTCGCCACAAGCCGGCGATCTCCGTAGATGATTGATCGACGGCTGTCCATGTCGACCACACGACCGATGACAACATTGCCGGCCTTATCCTTCGACGCCACCTCATCCAAGCTCCCCCAACTCCCGACGTCAGACCACTGGAAAGACACGGGCACGATCGCCGCTTTCTTGGATCGCTCCATCACACCCGTGTCAATTGAAACCGGCTTGAGTGCGCGATAGGCATCGTCGATGGCCTGTCTGGTGGCCCCCGCCTGTATCAATTGACCGATCCTTTCGATCCCGCGAAAGAGGGTGGGTTGATAACGTTTGATTTCATCCAGGATGGTCGCAGCACGCCACACAAACATCCCGCTGTTCCAATAATAGTCCCCGGCCTTGAGGTACTGCGAGGCTTTGGCAGCGTTGGGTTTTTCAACAAATCGGCTGACTGGGTGCCCCTTGAGCAGCCCCTGTTTTCTGAACGTCACTTTCCTATTCGGCCTGATGTACCCATAGCCGGTTTCAGGACGGATCGGCTTGATGCCGAACGTCACCAGATAGTCCTGCTTCGCCAGCGTCGCCGCCAACGAGACCGCCGCATCGAACGCGCGCTGTCCTTTGATGACATGATCGGCAGGCACCACCACCATGATCGCGTCAGGATCACGACGGACGAGCTCTAACGCAACCAACGCAATGGCCGGAGCGGTATTGCGCCCTTCCGGTTCAAGGATAAAATTGTCTGCAAGCGCGTCCTTCCATTCACTCAACTGGACGCGAATGGACTCTGCCTGGGCAGGATTTGTAGAAATCATCACCCGGTTCGGTGACGACGCACA
>SWDH01000003.1:113020-115059 GCA_005116945.1 Nitrospira sp. | reverse complement strand
GTACTGGCGAAACTCGCCAGACTTGATCGAACGCCACCAGTCCTCATGCTTCTGATACCATTGAATGGTCGCGCGCAATCCCTCTTCAAATGGTATGACAGGGCTCCACCCTAATCGACGCAACTTGCTGCAATCCACCGCATAGCGGCGATCATGTCCGGGTCGATCCTGTACCAATCGAATGAGGTCGCGGGGCTTGCCCAGATGGCCGATAATCTGTTCGGCCACGGTGATATTCTCCCGTTCATTGCCCCCGCCGACGTTGTAGATCTGTCCCGGCTCACCTCGAAGGAATACATGCTCGATCGCCGAGCAATGGTCCTGCACAGCCAGCCAATCGCGGCACTGGCGTCCATCCCCATAGAGCGGAAGGGGCTGGCTGTCTATCGCGTTGGTGACGAACAACGGAACGAATTTCTCCGGATACTGATTCGGCCCATAAGTATTGCTGCCCCTGGTCACCATCACCGGAAACCGATAGGTTGTCCAGTAGCTCAGGGCCAAGAGGTCTCCACCGGCTTTGCTAGCTGAATAGGGACTTCGCGGAGCCAGGCGATCGCTCTCAATCGACATCCCGATTTCAACGCTGCCGTAGACTTCATCTGTGCTGACTTGCAGAAATCGCTGCAGGCCAGCGCGACGGGCTGCTTCAAGCAGCACGCCGGTTCCCACCACATCGGTCCGTGCAAAGGCTCCCGGGTCGAGGATAGACCGATCGACGTGGGTTTCCGCAGCTGCATTGATCACTCCTTCAATCCGATGCTCACGGATAAGACGCTCGACTAGGGGCTGATCTCCAATATCCCCATGCACGAATGTATGCTGGGCATGCGTCTCAATCGCCTTCAGATTTGCAGGATTGCCGGAATATTTCAACGCATCGAGATTCACCACCTCATGACCGCTCTCAAGCACCAAGCGACGTACGAGATGCGATCCGATAAAACCAGCTCCTCCAGTTACAAGAATTCGCATCTTAGGGTCTTATTTGGTGAGCAGTTCGAGGCTCATCGTGAGTGAATGCTATAGTTTATTGGCGCCGGTTTGCGCCACAAGCTGATTGGCCAGGTAGAGAGACTCGATCGTCCCTGCGTCGGTCCACCACCCTTCCAAAATGTCCCAGGTCAGTGTTCCATTCGCAATATAGGCATTGTTGACATCGGTAATTTCAAGTTCGCCACGGCCCGATGGCTTGAGCGTCTTAATGACGTCAAATACGGATGCATCATAAAAGTACATACCCGTGACCGCATACGACGATCGGGGGTTCGCCGGTTTCTCCTCGATCTTCACAACACGATTCCCCTCAAGAATAGGGACGCCAAACCGTTGCGGGTTCTTGACCTCCTTCAAGAGGATTTTCGCGCCCTGTTGTTGTTTCCGAAAGGCATCAGCAGCGCGGGCAATGTGGCCCTCGATAATGTTGTCGCCCAAGATGACACACACTAGCTCACCGTCGACAAAGTGCTCGGCCAATCGGAGGGCGTCTGCAATGCCGCCCTCCCCTTCTTGATAGGAATAGTTGAGCCGCTTTAGGCCGAAATCTTTTCCGTTGCCCAGCAATTTCAGGAAATCCCCTGCGCTGCTTCCTCCCGTGACCAGCATTACTTCTTGAATATCGGCATTGGCCAGCGCCTGGATGGGATAGTAAATCATGGGCCGATCGTAGATCGGCAGCAAATGCTTATTGGTGACTTTGGTGAGCGGCAGCAGTCTACTCCCGAGTCCACCGGCAAGCACGACACCCCTCATCAGCTAAACACTCCTCTCAAGACAGGACTGTGGTTCATGGTTCGCGATTAATGGATTGTACACTGATCGCACGGATGTACAAACCGAAAATACATCTTGGAATCGGGTGGGAAATGGTCTTCGAGCGATCGCTTAATGGATATGCTCAATGCTGCGGGATGACATCGGAGTATAGGTCGGGACAGCCTCGTTGAGCCGACGGACCAGTTCATCGTCATCGCCATGACTCACGGCAGCCTCAAGATGGGCGATCACTCGATCGAGGCGATCCGATTGAATCGCTGAAG
>SWDH01000003.1:54594-113010 GCA_005116945.1 Nitrospira sp. | reverse complement strand
CCGGATTTTTGCATGTGCCGTGAGCTCGACTTGTTCCGTCTCTTCAAAGAGTTCCTCGTATAATTTTTCTCCTGGACGCAAGCCGCTGTAGACAATCTGAATATCCTGGTCCGGCACAAGACCGGACAGCACAATCATATTTCTAGCCAGGTCGACCACTTTAACCTGCTCACCCATATCCAACACAAATACCTCGCCGCCCTGCCCCAAGAGACTAGCCTGCAACACCAATTGCACCGCTTCCGGGATCGTCATGAAGAACCGTTTGATCTCAGGATGGGTCACCGTGACCGGGCCTCCCCTTCGAATCTGGTCCGTAAACAACGGAACGACACTCCCGTTACTGCCCAGTACATTCCCAAATCGGACCACGGTAAACTTCGTTTCTCTTCTCTGGCTCAGGTTCTGCAGCAGGTCTTCGGCCAGCCGTTTCGTGGCGCCCATGACACTCGTAGGATTCACCGCCTTGTCTGTGGAAATGAGCACAAAGCGATCGACCCCGTTCGCCAGCGACGCTTCCGCCACCGTCTTCGTTCCGAGCACATTATTGCGAACTGCCTCTTTCGGATTCATCTCCATGAGCGGCACATGTTTATGCGCGGCGGCATGAAACACAAGATCGGGGTCCGTCTGCTGCAGCACTTCCGCCACCCGCTCAGGAACCGTCACATCTCCAATGGCCGGAATGATCGTGACGTGTGGACACTGCGCCCGCAGTTCAAGATCGAGCGCAAACAGGCCGTTCTCGTAACGCTCAAAAAGGATCAACGTGGCCGGATGGTATCGGGCGATCTGCCTGCAGAGTTCGGAACCGATCGATCCTCCGGCGCCGGTCACAAGCACCCGTTTTCCTTCGAGCAACGGATACAACTCCTGCCGATCCATCTGAATAGGTTCACGCTGCAAAAGATCCTCTAGGCTCATAGGCCTGACCTGTCTCAGCGCCTCCGGGTTCGCCAATAACTGTTTCACGCTCGGCAAGGTTTTGATGGGAACTTTGCACCCCTCAGACGCGGCAAGAATTCGCTGCTTTAAGGATGTTGATGCCGAGGGAATCGCCACGATAATCTCGTGCGCGACGAGGCCACGCGCCAAGCCCGAGATATCTGCAATCGCCCCCACAACGGGAATGCCGTGAATCTTCATCTTCCGCTTGATCGGATCGTCATCAACAAGCCCAACCGGTCGGTAGTGCGCGCTTACATCGCTCAGCATATCCCTAATCAGCAGCTCACCGGCATTGCCGGCCCCAACCACCAACACTCTTCGAGCCGTAGGACTTGTCACGCGAAGCCATTCACGGAACCAGCGAACCACCAACCGGATACCGGCGAGAAAGAGCCCGCTGAGTATACCCGTGAGAATAATGACCGAGCGGGGATAGGCGGTCCATCCGAGGAGACCATGCGCCATACCATAGAACACCGCGGAACTGATGACGGAAGCCCAGAGGATACGGCCTAAATCATGGAGACCGACATAACGCCAGAGTCCTCGCTGAATGCCGAAGGCGACAAGACCGGCAGCGTAGATAGCCAACACGACAGGGAGGCCTCTGAGAAACAGTTGTGCCTGGTCGGATGGAATGTCTCCGTCGAAACGGAAGAGAAATGCCAGGAGATTGGCCGCAACGATCAGCACAAGCTGGACACCGACCACCATTAACAGGCGATGCTCGATCAGATGAGATCCAAATCGGCTGGAGAAAAACGAGAAAATCTTTAGGACGTACGATCTCATTGGCTTTTCTCAGTGGCGCCTATCGCTTGCGTGAGACAATCAGCGACTTGGGTAACCTGAGCCGGTGTCATCGTATTAAAGAACGGGAGCGCAATGGTTCGTTCACAGATGCGTTCAGTAACAGGAAAATCTCCCGTCTCAAAACTAAACTGCTCGACATAAAACGGTTGCAGGTGGATGGGAGCAAAATACTTATTACAGCCGATCCCGTTTTCTCGCAAGACAAAAAGAATCCGCTCCCGATCCTCACGGGTAAAGCGATCGGCCAGCCGCACAACATACACAAACCAACTGAGACGGCCCTGCTGTGGAGCCTCTGGCAGCACAAGGGTATCGAGATGGCCGAGCCGCTCGCGATAGAGATCGGCTACTGCGGCGCGCTTGCCCAGCAACTCCTCGATCCTCGATAACTGAGCGAGACCGAGGGCACACTGAATATCGCTAAGCCGATAATTGAATCCTAGCCTCGCATGTTCCAACCAGCCTTGGCCTTCGTCACGCCCCTGATTACGCATACTCCGACAGAGCGCAGCCACATCGTCTCGATCGGTGAGAATCATTCCTCCCTCGCCCGTTGTCATTTGCTTATTCGGGTAAAAAGCCAGGCATCCTGCGTCACCGAATGTTCCCGCCATTTTTCCAAAAGCCTCAGATCCAATGGCTTCACACGAATCCTCAATAACGGCCAATCCTCTCCGATGTGCAATCTCCTCGATACGGTCCCACGCCGCACAACGGCCGAATACATCTACGCCAAGGATCGCCTTTGTTCGTGGCGTAATGGCGATTTCAATCTTATCGGGATCGATGTTGTATGTCTCCGGGTCGATATCGACGAACACGGGTCGCGCATCCTCCATCAATATGCAATTTGCGGAAGAAATGAAGCTGAACGGCGTGGTGATCACCTCGTCATTGCGCCCGATGCCTAACGCTCGCACGATCAGATGCAGCCCGCTGGTCCCGCTGTTGACGGCTATCGCATGCTTCACACCGATGTATTTTGCCATGGCCCGCTCGAACTCAGGCAGCTTCGGCCCCAGGCTAAGAAATGTCGATTCGACGACATCAAGAACCGCCTTTCGCTCGAGCCATGTCAGATCGGGCTGAGCCAGCGGTATGTTCATTCCATCAGACCCCAAGAGCCACCTCATTCGGTTTAATAATTCTCGCGGGATTCCCAGCTACCACCATCCCGTCCGGCACATCTTCTCGCACAACCGAACCGGCTCCGACAATACAATTTTTCCCAATGGCAAGATTCGGCAGCACGACAGCGCCAATCCCAATATGCGTGAGTTCCCCTACCGTCACTCGCCCAGCGAGGCGCACGCCTGGCGAGAGATGGACATGCGCCCCTATCCGGCAGTCGTGGTCCACCGACGCACCCGTATTCACAATAACATCGTCACCGATCTCTGCATCGACGTTTACCACAACTCCTGCGACAAGCAGACTGCCTGCTCCGATTTTGACGCGACTACCCAGAAGCGCTGAGGGATGAATGGCTGCAACCAACTCAAACCCTTCGTCGCGAGCAGAATTAAACACCGCTCGACGGCGCGCGTTATCTCCGAGCGCCACGATCATCCTTTTCACACCATCCTGGATCAGCCCTCGAAAATGGGCGCGCCCACCCAGCACTCGGTATCCTGAACGGGTGTCACCGACAAGAGCCGCACTGTCGTCTAAGAGGCCCACGATCGTGCAGCGTCCAGTTTTTTCAAGCACATCCAACACAACTTTTGCGTGACCACCAGCACCGAATACGACGACCTTCATTGAGACCTCAGATGTTTCTTTTGGTGCCGAAGTCGTCATTGACCCCACCTTGACCGTAGAGACCTTCGCGACGCAGAAACACGCCGATGGTACGAAATAAAATTTTGACATCAAGCCATAACGTGAAGTGGTCCACGTACCACACATCTAATTCGATCCGACGATCCCAGGGTAACGTGTTACGTCCATTCACCTGAGCCCAGCCTGAAATTCCAGGCTTCACTTCAAGTCTGCGACGCTGTTGGGGGGTATACTGATTGACCTGGTACTCTAGCGTTGGGCGGGGACCCACCAGGCTCATATTCCCCTTCAGAACGTTGACGAGTTGAGGGAGTTCGTCCAGGCTCCATTTTCTGAGCAATACACCGACTCGGGTTATTCGGTCATCATTGTCAGCAACCGTCGTCTTCAAACCTTTGCCTGAAGCGCCCTGAATCATGGTGCGAAATTTATATATCTTGAAAGAACGGCCGTCTCGCCCAACCCTCGTCTGAACAAATATCGCCGGCCATCCAGATTGAAGGATAATCGCCAATGCAATGCCGAGGAGCAATGGCGCAAGCAGACACAGCATGATCGCTGACACGATACGATCGCACACGTGTTTTACGGCCAGCTGAAATCCTCTCCCCCTCAGACACATACATTCCTGGCTTCCAGTAAATGCCGGTAGTGCCCCTCAATAGCGTCGCACATACGAGCTTCGTTAAAATATCGTTCGACGCGCCGCCGACCAGCCGCGCCAAAATCCTGTCTTTTCTGTTCATCCGCAAGCAGCTCGATTACCCGATCGGCAAATCCCTGAGCATCGTCAGGAGGGATTAGATAACCCGTCACACCGTTTTCTACAACCTCAGCCACTGGACCGATTAAGCTGCCGACCGTCGCCTTTCCCATTGCCATCGCTTCTGCAAACACCACACCGAAACCTTCCCGTTTCGTCGGCAACACAAACAGATCCATCACTTGCATCAGCTCCGGGATATCGGCCCGATGACCGGCAAATACTACCTCCGATCCTATCTCGAGTGATTCGGCCATCTGCTCCAAACTCCGGCGAAGCGGCCCCTCCCCGACAATCAGAAATCTCACGTCAGCGCGTTGCGAGCGAACGATCGCGGCCATGCGAAGAAAACACGCCAAGCCCTTGTCAGGAACCAATCGCGCAACGGTTCCGACAACCAGCGTGTCTCGCCCTAACCCGAGCGCGTCGCGGAGAGTATCAGTTCCACAAAAAGAAGGCGAGAAGCGCGTCAGGTCGACGCCCATCGGCACGGTCACGATCCTGGTTGCGTCTTGAACGATCCTCTGGCGCAAACCGTCCTTTCGCACACTCTCAGTATCCACCATCAAGAGATCGGTCCAACCTGCAACCCATCGCTCGATCGCGATATAGGCCCATCTGACCGGGAATGGCAGATAGGCATGGAAGGGAAACGCATGAGCCGTATGAATAATAATCGGAGTCCCGGCCATCCGTGCTGCTAATCGGCCAACGATTCCAGCTTTAGAAGTCTGCGTGTGAATAACATCGGGCTTGAACCCGCGAATCACCTTGTACAGTTGCCAAATTGCCCGTAAATCCTGGATCGGCTGTATCTTCCTCGGAATCCCGACTGAAAAGACCTTACACCCTTCGATGTCCCGGCGTTCCGAGGAGACCGGCCCATCCTCCGCCGACGCGCGCGAGCAAGCCACAGCTGCTTCATAGCCCCGTCTGGACAAGTAGCGGAGGACCGGAGCAATGAATGTCTGCGCCGTCAGGAAAATCGTGCATACATGCAGGACACGAATCGGCCGCCGTCCCTCCATCAAACCTCTACGCTCTGGCGCTCACGCTGCGAATATCCATGCCGCGACATTAAAACTCCGTGTAGACCCAAAAGAGCAGCAACTTGGCCGTTTCAAGCACGACCTGGCGCGCAGAGTTTCGATCGCTCCACCAGCGGTCAACCACAAATCCGTCATACGGCGTACCGACCGCGTGGATCTGAATATCCGGACGAAGCACTGCGCGAAAGATCGCCTCCGCGCGGCGCACGTGAAATCGACTCGTAATCAACAGCAGCGAACGAACATCGGGGCGTCGCTCCAGATACTCAGCTGCGGCTCGCGCTTCCTCAATAGTGCTGACCTCCTCATGCCCATACATCTCAATACGATCGGGCGAGACTCCCTTTTGAAGAAGAATCGTCCGGCTCACTTCTTCCTGACGAGGATAGGGCACACCGAGAGCATCCAGCTGCTGCAGAGACCGTTCACGCTCCGGCCGTGACAGCCAAATCGTCGGGACATACCCCTGTTGATACAGATCGGCTGCATAGAGGGCTCGGGTAAAATCTCCGGCAAGCACCAAGCCTGCGTCGGCTCGTACGGGAGACGTCTCAACGACCAGGAGGGATGCGGCATAGATGAAACAGAGCGCAAGCAGCAGAGAACCGGCCAGGAACGCGCCTATTACAGCAAGTGTTGTTTTTCGTCGAGCCCCCATCAAGCGCGTACACTCGTTCCACGGTTACTGCAACAGAAACCGACCGCCTTACTGACCCGACATATAAGACTGTGATATCCCGACCGAGACAGCCGAACAGAAACGCCGCACTCTTCCTGAACGTTACGGGGCAGGCCGGCGATAGGCCGCCAGTTCGACCCCTTTTGAATCGGCGACCGATTGAAACGCAGGGAACTGGCTTCCTTGTTGCCAACATGCCATTGCGCGGCAAGCACCCCCAGCATCGAGAGAAACACAACGCCAACGGTCACACCGTTTTGATACGACAGACCAGCGGCCAGCCCGACCATCGTGAGCCAGCTCCCATTCAGCAACAACACCTGCTCCCAATTCAGCCCGCACAGCCGGCGCATCGCCGCCAGAGATAGCCTGAGGAACAGGCCGAGCCCACAACCATCGCAACAGCGATTCCATAGAGGCCATATATCGGCGCCAAGAACACGTTTAATGTCAGATTAACCGCCACGCCGACCCCAACCGCGACAACAGCCCAGGTGGACTGCCGAGACGCCGCAGCAAGCTTACGGCATGAGCACAGAGCTTCTCATTTGAGCACGGCACACAAGCTGAGCACGCGAGAGCCATTGAGCGCTTTGAGCCCCCAGCGAAGCAGCGCCGATCCCTGCAAAGTTTCGATATTCGTCTCCGTTCTGGCTTTCAACTCGGCATGGCAGTTCGCCTCAGCGCGAACCAGATGCTTAAGCATCCACCAGGCCCAGACATACTGTGCTCCGTACCCCAGCTTCTCCCTCCGTGCGAAATACCGTTGCAATACTTCAAGCTCCCAATACGAGATGCTTTGCAAATCTTTCGACAAACCAGTGGGATTGATGTGATAGATGTACAGCGGCCGGTCGAGTTTTCTGACCTTGACTCCCGACTCTAATAACCGGAGCCACAAGTCGTAATCTTCACACGACCGGAGCGAGGTGTCGTACCCAGCCACCCTATCTATGAGCGCTTTGGGAATCATGAGAGAGGCTCCAGTCAGATAGTTGGCCAACAGCATTCGCCCGGTCGATGTCACAGTGCGGACCCGCCCGCTCCCATGATAGACGGACGGCACACAAGGAGCCCTCCCCGGAAACACCTTTTGAACGGCGCAGGTCGCTGCTGAATCCCCATCCATGAGCTGCGCTTGCAACTCGATTTTCTGAGGGTGTAATTCATCGTCGGCGTCGAGGAACGTCACAATATCTCCCGTAGCCGCTTTCACACCTGTGTTCCTTGTCGCTGCCAAGCCGAGATTGACGGCGTGCTTGATAAGAACGACGTGAGGGAAGACCTTTAGGACACGTTCGATCTCCTTCGTTTCCGGAGAACAATCGATGACGACGATCACTTCCTCAACGGGCCTGGTCTGCCGGTACACCGACTCCAAAGCCCGGGCGATCGTCGCGGCATCCCTATAACATGGAATGATCAGACTGACGCGGCTCACTACTCAGGTCGATCTCGCAAACTCATCAGGCCCAATGCCCGACTGCACGGGCCTTGTTCATCCAAACTTGGCACACCCCTCATCTACGCCGCTCTACAGACAAAGTGCACAAGGCTGCGCCCCTTGACATTCTTAACGGTAGACAGACCTGTGTCCATGCTTTCGACGATGACAAATCCGGAACGATGAACGGCCTCTTTCCAATACCACAATGGATAATCTCGATCCCCAAGCATGGGATCATAGAGATACCCTGAAGAAGAAATAGATGGAGATATCGATTTGTACCGATGGAAGGCGGCATTCAAAAAGATCTTGATGAATGCCCTGCCGAGCGACACGACATGCCGAATGCCGGAAGACGGGGTTTCATTCAAGATAACCAGCAGCCCATCGCTTTTCAAAACTCGTTTCATTTCCTTCAATACCGACTCCAGACTATCGGCATGGTGAAGCACCGAGGAAGCAACAACGATGTCCAAGGCGCCATCGTCAAACATCAACGGAGCAAACAAACCCTCTATCGGAACGATCTTTTCCTGTCGTCCTCCCATGAGTCGGACAATCTGCGGCATCATATCCAGGAGAAAGTATTTGCTCGAATCCAACGCATAAACCGTCTTCACCTCCTCCAGCCTGGAGAGATACCCGGTCAACCATCCCCCCCCGCATCCCAAGTCCAGAATCGCGCAATCCTTCCTCAAACACACCTTCCAATCGATTAATTTAACCGCGTCCAGATAATTGCACTGTTCTGAAATTCTTGAAAGATACGCCTTCGGATCATGAATATACGCCCTAGATTCAGGGCTGGATACTTCCATCGCTTTATCAAATTGGGAAATGTTGCGTTCGGTTTGCTCATGAATCCAGCTTTTATTCATGCTAGCGACCCAACCGTAGGACATCTGTCTCGTGAAGCCTTGTCGGCGTATGCAGAGCCACTGCTACATTGCCGCCAGCAAACGGTGTACCGAGAGTAACCATAGCGCTTTCATTTTATAGCTCACGTCAAGATGCCCCCGGATAGCTGACAGTAAATTCGGTACGGCCACATTCCAATCTCCATGCAGCTGGGCAATACGACCGATACGATAGGCGAGGAGTGCCTCGGCCCGCTTCCTGTTGGATTCATCCAGGTGCCCCATATGCCGCCTGTAGACGGCCTCAGTTCGACGTATCTGTTCTGAAGACGCTCCGGAAATATTCGCCCCACCATTCCAGTAATAGCCCAAACACTCTGGAATCTTGACGAACTTTTCTGTAACTTTTGACAAGCGAAGCAACATATCGAAATCCTCGACAGCAATGAGCTCAGTCTCTTCACAGATCTCCCCTATCCGTTGCAGAGAGCTAACCCGCACAACTATGCTCGAGTTCGGTATTGAATTGGCGGAACAGAGTAAACTCTCAAACATGGGCGATACGGGCTCACCTGACGCAATGCGACGCTTGAATTGCTTTTGATCTGAGCCCACGACATTCCACAAATCATGGTACACGACATCCGCGCCAGCTTTTAGGGAACACACACTCCGCTCCAACTTCTCCGGCGCCCACCAATCATCCGAGTCCAGAAATGCAATATATGCGGCTCGTGCCAACCTAATACCTCGATTGCGAGGTCGTGCCGGACCCCCAAAATTCTCGGCATAGTCGTACGTAATATCAAGCACCGAGGCATAGTCTTTAATAACCTCAGAGGTGTTGTCCGTTGATCCATCATCGCAAACTACAACTTCAAAGTCTTGCATGGTTTGTGAGACGAGTGACTCCAAACATCGTTGCAGTTCAATGGCACGGTTGTATGTTGGAACTATTACAGACACTATCGGATTATGAATCCGTTTACTCATAGAGCCGTCCAACGTACCAGGCATGCCCGAGTGACGATCTGTCTTTCCACCCGATCTCCCAGACCGATATATAGTTTCCATCCGAATGGGTTTCTAACCAGCCTGCTGTGTGCCTGGTGCCGATTTGCACATCAGATGAATGCGACCTCGCGCTGGTCCGCCATCGGGACCAGTGAAAGAAATCATTCTTTCATTCAATCCAGAATAATCGTCGGCCATTGCGTTACCTGTCATCACATGTTTTGTAAATTGCACTACACCGACCCTACGGCGTGACGTTTGCCATGCCTCGGAAGCTCGGACTATGCTCGATCAAGTACTCATACGTGCCTTCCGCCACCACTCGACCCTGCCCCAACTCGAAAATGATATCGCAATGTTTTACTGTCGTAAGCCGATGGGCCACCATGACTATAGTCACGCCGCGATCAAGCGCCTCAATCGAATTAATCACCTCTTGTTCAGTACCGCTGTCAAGAGCACTTGTGGCTTCGTCAAACACGAGAACAGAGGCTTGCCTATACAGTGCCCGGGCAATGCCAAGCCGCTGGCGTTGGCCTCCAGACAGAAAGACACCTCTTTCCCCCACCACTGTCTGATACCCCATTGGCTGAGTTTCGATGAAGCCTGCAATTTGGGCTTGACGGGCAACCTGTCGAACCCGATCGAGATTGATTTCCGTACTCGGAACGCCAAACGCAATG
Source organism: Nitrospira sp. (assembly GCA_005116945.1). Lineage (GTDB taxonomy): Bacteria > Nitrospirota > Nitrospiria > Nitrospirales > Nitrospiraceae > Palsa-1315. Next base: position 102,975 of record SWDH01000003.1, on the reverse strand, counting down.
TTTGCAGCGAACGAAGTATCAGCCAAATAGACATGTTGTGGAACGTGAGCAATCGCTCGTTGCCACGGCCGCCTTCGTCCACCACTAATCGACTGTCCATCGACTAGGATGCAGCCTTCAGTTGGGTCAATCAACCCCATCAGCAAATCGAGCATGGTACTCTTGCCGCTACCTGTGCTTCCGACAAGACCTACACGCGTCTCTTTCAAGATTCTCAGATTGACATTATCCAAAACCCATGGGTGGTCACTATGATATCGAAAGCGCACGGCCTCGAAGCTGATGGCATTCTCAAAGGACAAGGGGACTGGAGGGGGCTGGAATGCCTCCGGTGGCAAAGACTGATCGAGAAACTCAAGCGTATCGGCCAAAGATTCTTGGCCCCCAGCAATGCCGGTCCATGCGGCGTACCCTTGCTGAAGAACCGGCAATAGGCGTTGGGCTCCTAATGCTAATGCCCCCAGCACTGGCAAGGCTGATGTTACCCCGCCTGGCTGATGACTCAACCCATAAGTCAGGACTGCGATTACAACCATGCCAAGAGCTTCTATGGCATATCGGGGACTCATGCCAATGAAGATATTATTTGCCTGAGCCAGCCTAAGCTGATGATCTGTCCGGCGATAGATTTCGCAATAGAGCGGTTGGGTACCGTCCAGCAATACATCTCGAACGGCACCAAGTCCTTCTTGCAGAGTCCGGACCATTTTGTCTGATTCCTGAGCTACGTGCTGCGCGTTAAACTTGAGCCTGCTGCGGAACAGTACGGTAATGAACCCATAGGTTAGGCCAAAACCGACAGCGGCCATCATGGCGATAGTTGAATCGATGGCGACTAACATCAGGGCGATCGCAATCAACACCACCGCCGAACTAACAAGCACCAGCAACTGGTGTAAAACATTGGCAGTGTGGTTCACCTTAATAGTAATCGCGCTGATCACCTCACTACTGTTGCGAGCGACTTGCACTTGATAAGGCTGATACAGCGTACGCCGATACACATCAAGGCCAACTTCCGTGATGCTTCCAAAAGCAAACCGTGTACTACACCAGGACAAGAGTATGCGGATGCCTCCTGCAACAACTGCAGCCACGATAAAGCCAATGGTGACAGGCCACAGCAAGCCCTCGGCTGTGGTGATTCCTACAGACTCTGCAACGCGCTTAACCAGAGGAAGGCTAAAAACCCGATCGGGAGTTGTCAGCGCCCCGATAAAAGGCAACACCGCACCAAGACTCATAATCTCCGCACAGGCACTTACGAGAATCAGGCCCAGAAGCAGCCCAAACTGCCGCCGCCGCCGCTGACTGAGATGACACCAGAGACGATGCAGCAGACGCCACAATGAGGACTCCGGTGGATTGGCCTGTGGCGGCAGAGAGCTAAGCATTCAATGTGGTGCACATGCCCGTTTATCGAGCTTCTCTAAAGGGAAAACCCATCATCCACGATCAAGTTTTGGCCAGTAATGTACTTGGATGCATCCGACAGCAGGAATAGTAAGCTCCCGCTGATATCTTGGGGATCTAGCATCCCCTTATCGCCGCACCGGGAGTTATACTCCCGAAGGAATTTCTCATCTTGGTTATCAATAATCCCCCCTGGGCTTATGCAGTTCACACGAATCCCATCGACCTTAAAGTACTGCGCAAAGTAGCGCGTCAGGTGAACAACAGCGGCCTTGATTGCAGCATACTCAACAGGCATGGTCATCGACGTTCCTTTATACATGTCGAAACGCGGAGCCATGGTCCCATAGATGGATGCGACGTTAACGATATTGCCGTCACCCTGCTTCTTGAAAAACAGACCAAATTGCTGCATCACGAGAAAATAGCCCCCCACATGCAGCCCAACGTTTTCGCAGAAGTCTTCATACGTCACATCTTCTAATTTTCGCCCGTAGTTGCGATTGCGCGGATAGGCACTGTTCACCACAGCGTCCATACGCCCATACTGCTTCTGAAGTTTCGCAATAAGCGTGGTAACCGATTCGCTGTTGGTGATGTCCAGCGATGCCGCCTCGGCACGCCCCTGATACTGACTCGCCAACTGCTCCGCTACATGTGCGGCACCAGCACCATCGACGTCAGCGACCACGGCGATTCCACCCTGTTCCGCCACCGCAGAACAAAACCGCCCTCCGAGAAGACCAGCCCCCCCGGTGATGACAATGACTTTATTCGTTAGCAAGACGCTCCCCTTTTCTCATATTATTTGCCGCCACTCACAGCACCTCTTGATGCAATTGGACTCACCAATGACTTGCCCAGCACTCTGGCTGCCCGCAGCACCAGGCTTGGAACAAAGAACAATAAGGCCAAAGGATCCAGATCCAACACCCGCTCAAAGTGATACGGGAAATTGCTCCACCCACCCTTTGAGGGAGTCAATAAGTGCACCGACCATAAGTACATGACATGTAGCCGGAAACGACAACGCTCAATCCACGTCAGGTCTAACAAATGAATCTGTCCGAGCAGCAGGCGAAAGTACTCCTCGTAGACCACGCGCTCTTTGGTTACACTGCGAATGGTGGCCGCATGTTGCCTAAATCTGTTCAACGGCTCTGCAATGTAGGCCACATCATATCGCGCCGCAATTCTAAAGAAGAGTTCCCAATCACAACAGACACGATAGGATGACGAGAGATTTCCAACGATCGCAAAACATTCCTTTCGTATCAGTGCAGCACTCAGGTTGGGAATCACGCAGGAATGCAGCAGAAATCGGGACATCTCTGCCCCGGAGAGTAACGTGTCCGTTGAACACCTGGCACGAAATGATGATTCCCTGACAGTAAAATCATCACCCAGCAGATTATCGTGTTCATCCACAAGCGCACTACGACAGAATGCCATGCCCGCTGTGGGACTTGCTTTCATCGCAGCAACCAAACGCTGGATCAAGCGTGGGTCACAGTCGTCATCGCAATTTGTAAAAATGACGAATTCTCCTGTGGCCATTTCAACACCCTGATTACTTACCGTCACCCAACCACCATTCGTTTCACGCACAATCAGATTGACCTTGGAATGACACTGATACCCGCGAAGTACATCAATGCTATTGTCAGTGGAACAATCTTCTATCACCAGAATCTCTAGATCCTGATAGGTCTGTGTAATCAAGCTTTCCATCCGTTTAACGAGAAACTCCGCATGGTTGTAGCTGGCCACCACGGCCGTGACCCACCCCGGCTTCGCATCAACGCTCACTTGAGCAACCCCTTCGCCTCGAGTTCCCTGAGGCTCTCTTCATAACGATCCGCCAGGACCCCCTCATCAGTGACCCAAGCAACAAACCGGCGAAGACCCTCTTCGATGGATATGGACGGGTTGAATCCGAGAACAGCTTGCACTTTCGTTAAATCTGCAACATTGTGACGAATATCTCCCAGGCGGAATTGTCCTGACACCTTCACGGGAACGGTTTGCCCCAACATCCGCTCTAGGGTATTTGTAATCGTCAATACGTCGGTTGCCACGCCAGAACCGACATTGAACACACCTGTCAGCGGCGCCTCATGCTCAATACCTTTCACAGTCGCTGTAACAACGTCGTCGATGAACACGAAATCTCTACTTTCCTTGCCGTCCTCAAAAATGTTGATGCTGCCACCATTGCGTATCCTGCTAGAGAAAATGGAAAGAATACCGGTGTAAGGATTGGAAAGTGATTGGCCAGGTCCGTACACATTCTGGTAACGAAACGCTAGGGCTGAAATGCCGAGCGCTTTACCAATCGTAAGAACCATCTGCTCCTGAGCAAGCTTTGTGATCCCATATATGGACGCCGGGCGAACAGGTGTCTCCTCATCTGTAGGTATCAGCCGAGCCGGAACGCCACATGCGAAGCAATGGACCTCAAAGTCACCATTCTCCATATCCTCAGCGGAACGGGATAGCGGAAACACATTGCCGTGCTGCGGGCAGACATACTTCCCCTCCCCATAGACTGCACGCGAGGATGCCACCACAATCTTACGGATAGGAAAGGGTTCGTTCGCGATCAAATCAAGGAGTAATGCAGTTCCCCCGATATTCACATTGGAGTAGTGCTGGATGGCATACATGGATTGCCCGGTTCCTGTTTCCGCAGCAAGGTGAACAACCATGTCCATTCCGAGTAAGGCTTTCATCAAATCCGCGCGACTGGTCACACTGCCATGGACGAACTCTACCTTGTCATGGATTGAACAGAACAGAGGAGAAGACTCCGGATTGGCCCCATGAATTTGAGGGGAGAGATTATCGAGCACCCTCACATGGTGGCCCCTCGTGACCAGTTGAAGGGAAAGCGCCGAGCCTATGAAACCAGCTCCGCCAGTAACCAATATATTGTGGGCCATCTTGTTACTTACCGGTGTCTCTTAGCTGGACAGGGGTTGAATCATTCGAGGAGGGGAAATGCAGCTGCACCTTTCTCAGAAATTCATCGACATTCAAATACAAATCATCGATATGAGCTTTTAAGAACTCTGTGTCCCAGTCCCACCATTTGATTTCCAGCAATTTTTCGATGATCTCAGGCGAAAACCGATATTTAATAATGTTCGCTGGAACTCCACCTACAATGGCGTAGGGAGGAACATCCTTCGTGACCACAGCACCAGCGCCAATCACAGCACCATCCCCAATTTTTACGCCGGACAGGATAATAGCGCTCGCTCCTATCCAAACATCATTTCCGATCCACACCTCTCCCTTGCTAAAGGTATCTTTCTCGGCCCCTCGGCTGAGATAGTGGGCATAAAATGGGAAATTGGCGACAGCGCTGTAATTATGCTCGCCACTGGCAATGACCTTAACACCATGGGCGAAGCTGCAGTATTTGCCGACATGAACACGATCACTATCCTTAAATAGCAAGACGGTTTGCGCGTTCAATCCGTACGTATGAGCTCCGACTGAGACTCTTCCATCAATTTCAGGTTCCCTGACAAGACTCTTCATTTTGCGGACAAAAAGCCTAAGAGCTTTCAAAATTTGCGGCTGCATCTTTCTATTTCCGCAAAAGCTTCACGCTGCACAAGATAAATCTATGAGGTTGTGAAAAGTCCTGCCAATCGAACATTCGGAGAAGGATTGTGTCTATTCTAAACCACAGTGCCGCCAAACCAGCGTATGTTCCTCTGACAGACTCTTTTAATGCCATCGATTGCATTGCAAAACCAAGGCTAAACAGATGCCACCCCTTCATCTCAATTACCTCAAATGAGTCGGAACAGAACTTCTTGATCAGCTCAATATCAATGGGGTCCTCATGGGGACTACTCATCTGGTAACCATTTTTCAACTCCGTTTTGTATTCGTCGCTGAATAAATCAAACCAACCGGGCAACAGATTTAATAGCAGGTGCATCATGCGACTGCTGATCGCATCGACCATCCGGACACCTATACATCTCGTCCCGGAAGACGACCGTAAGGGCTCGTACATGTATACCTTGCCACCAGGCTTCAATACGGTGGCTATCTTATGAAACATCATCTCTAGCTCAACTTCTGGAAGGTGATGCAGGAACGCATTCACAAAAACATTGTCGAATCTTTCCTGATGTTTCACGGAATTCCAGTTAACAAGGTCGCAACATTCAAACTCAAGATTCTCGAGCCTACCCTGATCCCTTAGACTATTAGATGCGTCGATCTGTTCCTGCGAGATATCGATTCCGAGAACTTTCATCCCGCGTTCTGCAAAATATAGCGATAGCCACCCGCTACCGCAGCCCAGATCAAGCAAACTCTCGGTTGGATTAAGCAAGAATTCGACATAATCGCTTTCCAGATCTGCTCTGAGAATTTTATTAAGCGATGGGGTCAGCTTCCATTGATACGACATGTACCTGCCGTACTTATCCCACCAGACCTTTTCATCTTCATGCCATTTCGTTAACGATACTTCTTCTGACTTCATCCACTTGCTCTTTATTGTTTCGACACCGAAGAGTATTTCTCGCACCTAACGCTTAGCGTTCAAAGTTTCCAAGAGCTTTAGTGGGTCTCGAAATACAGTGTAATTGCTTTCCATCCATTCTTCCGACATATCCCACCACTTGCTCTCAAGCAAATCATTTCGTAGCTTCTCGTCAAATCTATACTTGATGATCCGCGCAGGTACTCCACCCATAACCGCATACGCCGGCACGTCTCGTGTCACCACTGCACCAGCCCCGATAACCGCGCCAACCCCTATCTGCAGGCCACTCAGGATGATCGCATTCTGTCCAATCCATACATCATGACTAACGCACGTTTTCTTTGAAGGTATGAACATATCTCGATCACTATACGTTTTTGCCAATGGCGTATTCCGCAGGTAAAACGCTGGGTGCGAGCTGACGCCTGAGATTGAATGCTGGGGAAGTCCAACACTCACCCCCATTGCGATAGAGCAGAATTTACCGACCTCGGCCTCATTGACAATTGAATTTTCCTGAACATACGTATGATCGCCGATAACTGAAGAGACAATCGTCACATTGCTGAACAAGACACTATAGGCTCCCAAAACGGATCGCTCATCGATCCTTGCGCCAGCGTAAATTCGGCACGTCGGATTTCTTTCTTGCAGCCCAGCCCTCGATACAGCACTCCGTAGGGTCGCTTTCATACATTCAGAAATATTCCTCAACGCGAAGAAATATTTCACTGCTCTTTACACCGTTGGTTTTGCGCGAGAAGGTTATAGATAAAGGCCCTATTTCTCTCAAGATTCTTTCCATCAAGAGGCCCAATGTATTTTTCCATCACAGACTTATCCAGGAATGCGTCAAACCGCTTATCTCTGGATTGAAAATCAGAAAGAGCCTTCACCAGATCGCCGACGCTATCGACAGTGACTAATTCGGAACGCCCGTCGAATGGTGGATCCATGATCTCGTCATCCTTCTTATAATAGAGGCAGGGAATTCCCATGCAAGAAGCTTCAAATAATGTCTGGGAATAGATCGAAATGAAAAAGTCTGTTCGTTCGAGAATGTCTTTGATCGGAACCTTATCGACGATGTCATCGACCAATCCTGGGAAATACTCTCGACTGAATCGCTCATACTGTTCGCGATAGCCATTCGCTCGAACCTTGATCACGACACGCATACTCATCCCCTGGTCCTTGGCAATACGAAGCGCCTGCAGCACATCAAACATGAACTCGAATTCTACCGCAAGATACGAGTTCATGTCCGTATTGTTATGGCCGGATGCTGCAATCGTCACTGTTGGATTCGCTCGATTAATGGCCCTGGGCAAGGCATCTTGTGCATAGACATCCATCCTCGGATCGCCGAGACACACAACATTATCCATTCGTCGGAAGTAATGGTCCTTCATGCTCTCAGAGTAGGCATTAATGACAGTGGCGTACTTTCCCTCATCCAAGAACGCACTACACAGCATCCCGTTAACAATGAGATAAGAGGGAACGCCTCGCTCCTTGCTCACACAATCGACCAAGGTTGCAACCCGCCCAATATTCGCGATCAGCACGACTAGACTGAGTGGATTCTTGTCCAAGTATCGAAGTACGCAATCGAAAACGTGAAGGGTTTCTGGCATTTGAGAGGAAACACGACGCTCAATGACTTGATAGATATTCTCGGTAACATCGACGCCATCGATAAGAACCAGTCGCGCGCTGCGCCTCGTGAAAAACTCGCCCATCAAGCTATCTGCTTTCCCCTGAAACTGATCCGCGCTGCCCCAGACAGGGATGACATGTTCCGTCAGGTACTTTAGCCACCCTGGCGCCCATGAAAAATGGACAAGCACCGTCCTTATTTTTGATTCCTGTTGCAAACGCTCTACGAGCTTGCGCGTGGGATAGTATTCCTGGATGAATACTGCCGGCTTCTCGCCGTGCGAGCGGCATATTCCGTCAAACCAAGACATCAATGCACTTTGAACAGCCGTAGCAAGATCTCTAGCCCAATGCTTGAAAGTCTTGATCCGGATCCGTTCATCCATCCACCGGATCGCCGGAAAGTAGTAGTCCGCTAAGCCAGGACTGTTGTTTTGCTGTACTGGCCTGAATGGAACACCCATGTCCGAGAGAATTGACTCGACGATCCCGAGTTGAGTCCCGACCACGAGAGATTCAAATTTCAGATTGCGAAGCGTTTCCAGGCAGATCTTTGACTGCAGGTAGAACACGAAATCAGTCCAGATATCGAGGCGAAAAGCAAACCCGAAGGGAACACCACCATGGACGAAAATATCTTTGCCTTCCGTATCTAAATGCCATGTGCGGAAAAACTCATAGATGAGAAAGTTGTTCTCCTGCATGACCTCATGGTCAACGAGATGATCCACGTAATAAGCCTGCCCGCCCATGCGGCTCACCTCATGCTGAAGGCCAAAATCGTAGGTCAGCACAAGGTCTTGCGAGGGGTCAAAAGCATCACGATATGTCGACCACCAATTCCTGGACTCCAGGATGAAGATACATCGGTACTGATTACCGACCACCGACTGCTCCGTCAATGGTTCGAATGGTTCTCGCCGGATTACCAACCGCGATAACCCTATCAGGAACACTCTTCGTTACGACACTGCCGGCGCCGATCACAGAATTCTCTCCAACGATAGTACCCGGGAGAATAATCACATTACTTCCTATCCAGCATCCCTTCTTCAATACCACAGGTTTTAACGGGGAATATCCTTGGTCGATAATGGGATTCCCATCGCAGTCATACCGATGATTGCCAACGTATATATGCACTCCGCTTCCCAACATGACATCATCTTCAATCGTGATTTCGCCGCCCTCCATATCGGCAAATAGCATCGAGGCGGGGCGAATAATGACCCGCTTTCCCAAACTAATTTGTGAGCAGCAGATAGCATATGCGCCGGGACGGAACTCAGCGCCGTCCCCAAAATACTTAAACTCCTTCTTGCATAGATTGACCATCGTAGACTTAAAGTGCAACCTCCAGTGGGTATAGGGAATATCCGGCCCTAATCGATTGGCTGTTTGCCAGAACCGGATACGATCGAGCACTTCGGACCATCTCATTTTCCTATCTATGCTCCTGCTCCAGTCGATTTGGCGAAACCAACGGCCTCAAACTCCTTCCCCCTCCCACACCTACCCCTGTCCTCATTGGCAGCCCTAAGTCGTTGCAGCCAAGGCTGGTTGCCGGAACGAACCAACCATTGAACTCTTTTGCGCTCGATTTTCTATTGATTAGACCTGCTGCGAATGAGGTGCTCTGCAATGCTGAAATCCAACGCTGTATCGATGTCCAATGCGCGCTCCATCGGCACGTGCACCGAGCGTACCCTGCCTTCAAATGTGCTATTTCGAGTCATCACAAACTCTGGCTTGGCCACATACGCCACCGTAGTCATGTCATAGACCACGGGCACATCCTGACGTCGTACAATGGCGCTCGTCGGAGGTAGGACAAGGCCCACAGTTCCATCGTCATACCCCCGCACCATGTTGAAGTAGGGGCTCCGATGCGCATCCGTGACCGTGATCACTATATCTGCCCCACCCTTCTCATATTCGTCCAAGCAGCGATCTAAGTCAGCAACAGCCCTCAACGGCGCTGTAGCCGGAACCACCAGTAATGCATCAGGATAAGCTCCTTCATCTACTTTCATGAAGTTCAATGCATGACGCCAGACGAGCCACTCAGGACTGTCGTCTCGGGCCAGTTCAGCAGGCCGCAGGAATGGAACTTCTGCTCCAGCCTGACGGGCTACTTTTGCTATGCCTTCGGAATCGGTCGAAACGATGACTCGTTGAATCCGTTTCACAGCCTGAGCATGATCAATGGCCCAGGAAATCAATGGTCGCCCTGCCAGGAGGAGCACGTTCTTACCCGGCAGCCCTTTAGACCCACCTCGGGCACAAATAAGCGCTACGACTCTCATACGAATATTCGAGGCCTTTCAGCTCCCTTTATCCTGTTGCTTTCATCTGTACGGTGGAGCCGATCTTGACGGATTGTCTTGCGCCTTCAATGACCCGAATCACCGATAAGCCATCATGTCCGGAAACGACCGGCGGAGTGCCATCAGAAATGCACGACAAGAAATGGCGCCACTCCGCCACGTAGCTATCATCTCTTTGGCCCTCGTGCCTAAATACGGTCTCCCAGGCAGTGCCACCCTGTTCAAATATCTCCACGGAACCAGTCACAGCATCCCATCGCATCGATCCCCTTTCGCCGATAGCTGTGCATGTCCTAGTGGTGTCATGCCGTATGCAATCCATACTGAGGGTCGCTATGATAGGCGCAGCTCCTGACTTAGGCACAAACCTCAGAAACAAATGAGCCGTATCTTCAACATCTATTTCGAGGCTACTCTGCTTGCCCTGGAAAGCACACACCCACTCTATTTCGCCAAACAGCCACCGAAGATAATCAATTTCGTGGCTCAATTCCAACAACACCCCACCGCCAAGCGCAGCCTTCGCGGAGACCGTCTCGCGATAATCAGCTCCTGGCCGCCAGGATGGTAAGAACTGCCCCACCTCAGCCCGAACAGAAAGCACCGACCCTACCCGATTCTCTTGGAGCAATTCGCGGAATCGTTGTAATGAGAGAGAAAATCGCAGATTGTAGCCCGTCATCAAGGTACAGCTCTGCGTTGCACAGGCTTCGATGAGTTCTGAAACCCCTTTCGCAGAGATGGAAATTGGCTTCTCAACGAGCAGATGGAGGCCGGCTCTGGCTAATGGTACCGCAACTTCAAGATGGTGACTGGCTGGATTCGCTATCACGGCCGCCTGAGGCAAGAACTTTAAGGCTTCGCTCACGCTCGTCACACAATGGTCGATCGAAACGCTATTGGTGTCAGGATGATCTCGATGCCTCAAGGCAATAATCTGCACGCTCGGTACAAGCTCTCGAACAATTCGAACGTGTCGAAGGCCGATACTACCAAGTCCAACAACCAGTAGACGTTCGAGCATACTTGATTAGGAAATTCGACCGCCGGCTCGGGAGAAAATCCATTGCCTGTCCATACTCATGAATCCAGAAATCTCTTTAGTACGTTCAGCCCAACCTTTCCGCTCTTCTCCGGATGAAACTGGCATCCAAGAACGTTACCGCGTCCGATGGCGGCTGAAACTCGCACACCACCATATAAGCAATCCGCGATGCGGTGCCTGGGATCGGTCGGGTTGGCCATGAAGGAGTGCACAAAGTAGACGGCGTCCCCAAGCATGACCCTCCCGAGCAGACTATCTTTCCAGTCTTCCTGTCCTGGAGGCAGAATCAACATGTTCCAGCCGATATGTGGAATCTTCTGCGGAGAGCCGTCGGTGGTAACTGAGGGAACCGGAATCACGCGCCCCGGAATCAGTCCGAGACCGGCCGTCGTACCGAATTCCTCACTCTCATCAAGCAGCATCTGCATGCCAAGGCAGATGCCTAGTAACGGTGTACCTCGCGTCACAACTTCTCTGACAACTGCGTCGAGTCCATGCCGGCGCAATTCGGCCATGCCATCACCAAAGGCCCCCACCCCAGGCAACACCACCCGTGATGCTGAAAGAATGGCGCTCGGATCAGCGGTCACCGTCACTGTCGCACCACAGTGTTCGAGCCCGCGTCGCACACTGAGCAAATTTCCCATACCGTAGTCGATAACAGCGACTTCAGGCATACTCATAACTTCTCACGTCTATGCTGGCAGCTTGGGCAGCACGGCGAACATCGCCCACGGTAGCCCGGCCATAGTGCAAGATGTCAGCCATAGCAACGGCATCTGCCTTTCCATGCCGAATAACATCGATCAGATCTTCGGGTTTACCCATCCCCCCACTGGCAATGACCGGGACAGTCACCTGCTGTGTCACAAGACGAACCAAGGCAACGTCAAACCCCTTACGAGTCCCTTCCCGATCCACCGAGGTGAGAAGTATCTCCCCTGCCCCCAGTTCCACAGCACGCTTCACCCAATCGCATACATCCAGTCCTGTATGCTCACGTCCATTGTCGGTGTAGACCTCCCAGCGATCGAGGCCAACTTGTTTGGCTTCAACGGAGAGCACCATGCATTGACGGCCGAAACGTTTAGCGATTTCGGTGATCAGCGCTGGGCGCGAAACCGCAGCCGTATTCACCGCCACCTTATCAGCCCCACAACGCAACAGGCTGGCGGCATCCTCTACCGAACGAATTCCACCACCCACCGTCATCGGCACGAACACGTCCATAGCTGCAGCCTGGATAATGTCACCAAGACTATTGCGACCATAGAGACTCGCCACGCAATCCATGTAAATCAATTCATCGACACCCTGATGGTAATAGCGCACAGCATGTTCATTTGGCGAACCAATCACGCGGAGGCCTTCCAGGTGGACTCCCTTGATCAGATTAGGGCCCTTGATATCGAGTCGCGCTATGAGGCGAACGTTTCTCATACCACTGCTGTTACGAGACTCTCATGCCAAACCGCATGGCGCAATATCCATCCATGATGGTCGTAGCACCACAGATGTGGAGAGCGAAATTGGTCCGTGAGCAACCGGAAATACTCGCGGCCCATGATCGGCTGTTCAAACATCCTACTGGCATCAGGAAATTCACTCGCAGGAAGACTGAGGTACTGGAATATCTCGTCGGCAAATCGCTCTGGAAATTCAAGATCAAATCGCTTCACTAGCGCTACCCCTTCTTCGCGATTGATGTCTCCTGAGCGAATTTCCTGAGCCGCATCGTAACTGGCGCGTCCGATACCGAACTTGACACCAGTGGTGTAGTAATGGAAATCATCGATCCGGTCGTCGATGCTGTTGTACTTGCTGTACGTACCTGGCGTACGCTCGGGTGCTGCCTGAAATCCACCATGTTCAACAGCATAGTAATAACAGCTCTGCGGATGCCACTTGAGGTAATATCCCAGATAATGCACTTCTGTCTTTTTCTCAGCCAACTGGTTAGGATCAGCAGGCAGATACGGTTGGAGATCATTTCGGTCAATTCCAAACTGTGCCTTAAGATCGTTGATCGAGACACCTCCTAAAAAAATCTTGGATTGATCTTGCGCCGAAAAATACGCCCAATCCCGCTGCGCACTCTCAGCGTCACGGCTCGGATTGCCATACTCGGTCTCATTCTCACCATAGAATACAAGAGGGATATTGAATAGCAGCGCCATCTTTGGGGCCAATGCCTTTTGACCGAACATGAAAGCTTGAAAAGGATGGAACAGCAATTCCGTCGACAAACGAGTCAGCAGTCTGTGCACCCGCCCATTTGGTGTCATCAGATAGTTGTCATGACCCGCGTGAATCCATGATTGAAAGTTCTCCCATCCCCAATCGGTATAAACATGCGGGGCCCAGGTTACTGTCAATGGATGCATCCCATAGACACTCTTCAGAATATGCGATGCATAGAAACTGTCCTTGCCCCCTGAACCTGGCACGATGCAGTCATAACTGCCGTCCTGCTTCCGATGCTTGTTGCAGAGTTCTCGCAACTGCTTATCGCGAGCCGCCCAATCAATTTCATGCTTCTTGCGCTCGGCAAATCCGCAGGCATCACAGACACCCTGCTCATTAAAATGTATGGTAACTTTCCTCGTCTGTTTAGTATGCGTGTACTCCACGGCAGAGTTCGGTCTTTGGTTCGAAATGACACAGCGACGACAGAATCTTACGTCGCTCGGCAAGCCATAGAGAGTGTCGGGGTTTTGAATGGTTTTCGCAAATCTAGAGAAGTCAACGGCTGTTGGATAACGAAAGATGTCCATGGAGAACCCCTTGTCACTGAGCGTTAGTAGGATGATTTTCTTGTGCCATTTTCAAATCCTCCACACCTCCCACGTCTAGCCAAGGCTCGTGCATTGGATAGACAATGGTCCGTTCGGCATGCTCCTGCAAGCGGCCGAACAGCGTCGGCATGTCGCAATGTTCGCCAGCATTCATGACATCAAGTGCGGCAGGAGCCAATACATAGATGCCGGCATTGATATGGCTTCTGGCAATGGGTTTTTCTTCGAAACCTATAATATCAACCCCTTTTGTGCGGACTACACCGAATGGATGTTGCCATTCGTGCTGTCGCACAGCCATGGTAGCCGTCGCCCCATGGCGGCAGTGGAAGTCGAGCAATTCACCGTAGCGAATGTCTGTCAACACATCGCCATTGGAGACTACGAACGGCGCCTCAGGTCGCGGGGACAACAAACCAATGGCCCCGGCTGTGCCCAAGGGGGAGTCTTCATGCAGGTAGTTGATGCGCACCTGCCACCGACTCCCATCGCCGAAATACTTTTCGATCATGTGGCCAAGATAATGGATGGCCAGCACAAAACTTTGGAACCCCTCTGCCTTCGCCCGCTCAATAATGTGTTCTAACATCGGCTTGCCGCCGACTGCTAACATCGACTTGGGGCAATGTTCGGTGTGAGGTCGCAACCGAGTGCCTTGACCGCCAGCCATGATGACCATCAAGTTGGCACGCTCGTGCGGATCCATGAGTTCGTCCCACAGATGCAACCCCACCACGCTCCTGTTGTCGTCAACGATTGGCAACTGATGGATCTTGTTGGCCCGCATGAGTTGCAGCACCGTATCGCGTCCCAATTGGGGCGGTACGACTAAGGGATTCCGACGAATGATTGTCTCGATCTGACTGTTCAGATCCAGCCCGCGCAAAAGTCCGCGCCGAATGTCACCATCAGTCAGAGTGCCTAGCAAGGCACCATCGGATGACATCACCAGTACAATTTGGAGAGAGGTTTCATTGAGGCTGCGAATCGCCTGCTGCAGCGTAGCACTCGCAGGGAGTAGCGTCTTGCGCCAAAGCTCCGATGACATTTCTCTACCGTTGTCTGTCATGGTTTTTTTGCACTTTCACGTACCGGAATTTCCAGGTTCAGCTAAGTGGAGTTGCCTGCAACGATCCATCCATCAGGAACACTTTTTGTGACTGCTGCACCGGCACCAGTGACAACATTTGCATCGATCTCAGTACCAGGCCGCACAACTGCGACTGCGGCGCAACGTATCCAGAAAACTCGACCACTTCCATCACCAAGCAGAACGTTTGTTTAAACATCTAGTGATTCATCGGCGTTGTAACTGCGCCCTGCGGCTTGCCCCAAGGTTTGCCAATACGCCATTGGACTCACCCCCGTTCCAGGCCGCTTGCAGGTCAGATTCTCCTCCGTAAATACCTCTCCCACTTGGATCGCCCTCGCCGCAACCAGGCTCTTCCGCGCAACATCGCGATTTTTCCACTCGGATGCGGCCGGTCGCTTGATGCCATCCCCGAGCGCCGGTTCGACCTCCCGGATTTGGCGTACCAGCTGCCGCAGTTCCTCCGGCTCCAACGATGCCTTATGATCCGGGCCGGGCAAGGTTCGATCCAGCGTGACGTGTTTCTCAATCACCCGAGCCCCACGTGCCACAGCAGCCAGCGAGATATGAATCCCCATCGTGTGATCCGAGTAACCCACAGGCAGCCTAAACGCCGTGGCCAGGGTATCCATTGCGCATAGGTTCACTTCTCTAAAAGAAGTAGGGTATTCGGTCGTGCAGTGAAGCAGTGTCACACGGTCACGTAGGGCTTGTTGCCCTGCCTCAGAGGCAAACGCCTGATCGAAGTCTTCACGCTGAGGCATAGCGGTCGCCAGTCCAGTAAACCCGAACGCCAATACACCCAAGGCCGCTTCGACTTCTGCAAGCGTGCTCATACCGGTGGAGACGATTACTGACTTCGCCGCACAGGCAATAGCAAGCAAAAATGGAGCGTTGGTTATTTCCCCTGATGAAATCTTGATAGTCTGCAAGCCGAATCGCTTTGTGAGGAGATGCAAGCTCGGTACATCAAACGGGGTCGATAGAAACGCAATCCCGCACGCCTTGGCATGAGCGATCAGCTCATCGTGATCCGCCTCGGTCAGCTCAAGCTTGCGTATCATCTCGAGCTGGCTTTCAGTTTGGCCTGTAGTTCGAGTCTGATACTCAGCTTTGGGCGCATGACGACTCACCACCTCCTCGGCACGAAATGTCTGAAATTTTACTGCATCGGCGCCTGCATCGGCGGCAACATCAATCAACTGCTTCGCGAGACTCAGATCACCATTATGGTTGACCCCGGCTTCAGCGATGATGAAGGTCCTCATGTCAATGTCCATGCTCGATATCGAAGAACGATTTTTGCTGACCCATGGAAACGACCTTCAGGGTGTTCTTGACTCGGCGACTCACATTACCCGAACCATAGAGAGATTTTGTCGCTGGTAGGCCTGCGCGAAAATCCTCTGACAACGCCTTACGAATCGCTCCGGCAATGGCATCCTTGGTCTCCTCAGCGTCGATCACGGATGTCGCTTTGAGGCGGCCCTTCTGACGATCGCCAATATTGACCGTCGCCTTTTTGAGTACAGGTGCCTCAGTCAGCGCACTTGAAGAATTGCCGAGGATCACATCTGACTCGCGCATGAGGCTCAAATAACGTTGCTGACCCAACGAAGCACATGCGGTGGCGCGATGCTTATTAGCCGCAACCCACTGATTGAGTCGAGCGATCAATCCGCGACCACCCGTGTCTGCATTCGGATAGGTGAAGACAACCGTTGCGTCTGAAAACTCATCTAATGCTGCCAGCAACTCGTTCATCGCTCCAATGGGTTCCTGTTGACCTAGCGTGGCGGAATGGTAGGTAACCAGAAAGACTGGCGTGGCAAGTTTGAACGCTAATGATTTTTCCAAAGACGATCTATTCATCCACTCAAGGCGTTGAATATAATCCAGGCCTGGTGCACCAAAATTGAACACCCTATCTGACGTTTCCCCTAGTTGGATGACCCGTTTGCGATAGGGCTCCGCAGCTACAAAGTGCCATTGCGCCATCTTCGTAATGGCATGGCGAATGCCTTCATCGAACGCGCCTTCGGTTGTTTCCCCACCATGAATGTGCGCAATGGGTATCCGTAAAACCAAGGCCACCTGAGCTGCCGCCAACATTTCAAACCGATCGCCCAATACCACCAAGATGTCCGGCTTCAGCCGAGCTAGCACATCGGCGAAACCGATGACACCGACGCCCATAGATTTTGCAATGCCTACCGGTGAATCTGACGAAAGCAGCATCTCGATCTTGGCATCGATGGTGAAGCCATCGGCTTCGATCTGTTGAAAGGTCAATCCGAACTCGGGCGAGAGGTGCATACCCGTTGCGATGATCTGCAATTGTAGATCTGTGTCATCGCTGACTTCTTTCATCAGCCAATAGAGAAGACCGTACTCCGCACGACTACCAGTCACGATGCAAATTTTTCGCTTGCTGGTCATTACGACTAGCTTACCAATTATTCACTGCTCAGCAGGTTAATCAAGCGGGCCGTTAACTGCTCCACCACTGACAGCAATGCGTAGGGGCAGTCGATATACATAGACAGCTTGTGCAATACCATCCAAGTCGGGCTCTCGATCACCCGCATGTCCCTCTGAAACCCCTGCAGCAGAGCCTGGTCAAGTGAGTTCCCTGCCGCACCCATATCAAATATTGTACAGATCAACCTTGTACCTTGAGAGGTTGGATGGGTCCTGAAACCATTCGACAGTTTCCGCCAGACCGCGCTTGAAGCCGTCACGGCTACCATAGGCGGGTTGCCAACCAAAGAGCTGTTTGGCTTTAGTGTTATTTGCCCACAGTCGTTCTACCTCAGAATTCTCCGGACGCAACCGTACTTGGTCTGTCACGATGTCAATCTCTGTGCCCATGGTCTCGGCAATGAGGCGAGCGGTGTCACCAATGGAAATCTCGAAATTGCTCCCGACATTGACCACTTCACCCACGCCTTGTTCTGAATTCAGCGCGGCGATGAACGCAGCCACCGTATCAGCCACGTAACTGAAGTCGCGAGTGGGATACACCGCGCCCAGTTTAATTTGCCGTAGGCCGTTGGCGATCTGCGTAATAATGGTAGGGATCACTGCCCGTGCGGATTGACGCGGGCCATAGGTGTTAAACGGACGAAGAAGAGTCACTGGCGTCCCAAACGAGGTGAAGAAGGACATGGCGATCTGGTCTGCCCCGATCTTGCTCGCTGAATAGGGCGACTGGCCCTGAAGAGGATGCTCCTCTGTGATAGGGACAAACCGCGCTGTCCCGTAGACTTCGCTAGTAGAGGTATGCACAACCTTGGCCACACCTAGATCCCGAGCCGCCTGGACGGTATTCAGAGTGCCTTTAATGTTGGTGTCGATGTAGGTATCGGGCGAATGATACGAATAGGGAATAGCGATTAATGCTGCAAGATGCAGGACTGCATCGCAACCTTTCATGGCTGTACGCACCCCGTTTGGATCGCGAATGTCTCCGGAGAAAATCTCGAATTTTCCCTGAACATCCTGGGCACAATAATCAAGCCAGCCCCAGGAATTGAACGAGTTATACAGGACAAAGGCGCGGACATCATGGCCTTGCCGAACCAAGGCTTCGGTCAGATGCGAGCCGATAAATCCGTCGGCGCCAGTGATGAGCGTTTTCATCACAATTCAGGCGATTGGTTGATTTCGCAACACATAGCCTATCGTTCCATCTTCAACCATCAATTTCTTTTCGAAGCGATCCTGGCACTCACTATGGCCGACCGCTGAAAGGCAGGAAGCATCAATCATTATGCACGATGCTTTTCCCCATGAAAGGTCCGGTGGTTAAATCTTTGAAAACACCGGTCTCACAGCCATCCCCACCATCACCCAAAACAATACAGCCAAACTTCCGACCCACATATGATCGAAAAATAGTCTAACGAAGAGGCCTATTGCCATCAGAAAGAGTGCGAATGACCAAGTTCTCTCTGTGGAATCTTGTGTGGCCAGGAACTGGCATAGTCCAGTTCTTCCGATCATCCACATCAACCAGAGAAATGCAATCCCTGCCGGAACTCCTGCTCCGACAGTAACATCCAGCAAAGTGTTGTGAGTCCCATGCGCCATTGGAACCTCTTCACTATGATCAAGTTGTGCTTGAGAAACCGGTTGAAACATATTCTTCCCATAACCCGATCCGAAAAGTGGATGTTCCAACACTTTTTCAAACCCAAGCTCCCACGCTTTAAATCTCGAAACTAGATTGTACGCGCTAAGTTTTGTTTTGACGGGAATAAAGGATAACTCATTCTGATCACTAATATAAAAAAGTGCCCCAGCACCAAAAAGACTGATCACCAACACAACCCCTGCCAGGGCGGTCATGAGCCGGGTCCTGACCATACCTGCCAGGACGATGACTTCGACAAAGAGCGCCAACATACCCGCTCTGGAAAATGTGAGAAGCTGGCAAGCCACCGCGAGCGGAGCGGTACTTACACCCAATCTTTTCAGCCAAGGCTCGCATGCATAAACTGCTACGGCAGCGGTTAGCGGCAAAGTCATTACAAGAAATGTCGTGAGCGCGACCTCTGATCCCAGGAAGGACTCGATGAAATAGTATTTTCTTGTCGGAGCTGAATCAAATTGCCAGATTCCGTATACACTACTCACAATTAGCATCCCAAGAATCATCGTCATGATCCGCCGCTTATGCGTTGGAGACTGGAAAAAAAAGACAACCCAATAAAACACCAAGCTCTGCTGGAGGAGTTTGGCGAACTCCCCGAAGCTATAGGCAGGCGATGCGGAAAACGGAATGCTCACGCCTACCCATAAAACAAAAGCCGCAAGTGGAACATCTACGGGAGTGCGGCAAAAGAAATGGCGCCGATTGACCGCACACCATATACCCATCAACACGGTCAAGAGGATGAATCCGTTTCGCTCTATAACAAGCAGGCCTGAGAATGGCAGTGAAAATATATAGACATACAGCATCCCTCGGATGGCCTGGTCAAAACGATACGAGAACACCCTCGAGCTCAGCACATCTGCTGGACCACCAGATACAACCTCCTGAGACCCCCCCTGACTTGTCATTCCCTCACAGTCACCTTACAAGTTCTCCGCGACTAGAAGCTGGAAGTTGCCCCACCAAAATCCCGTAAACAGCCACGACATTCCTCTCGACCGATGTCGCCAAATGAATTATTTGAGAGCTCAATATCAAGCTACAGTGGCTGACATTCAGGAACATGAATCCTTCACGAAGATCCCTTCTCCAACTCGACGAGGATGCGAAAGGCGAGATGCCGGCTCAACATGTTCATGAGACGCTCAAGAGTTCTTGAATGCTTTCTTGACCATGGCCTCGCTCAGATCGATACGGACTCCCCTTCGAGGTTTGAGAGCCACGAGCTGATCGCCTAACCCACATCCGATTTCTAAAACCT
The DNA here is from genome assembly GCA_005116945.1 of Nitrospira sp. Lineage (GTDB taxonomy): Bacteria > Nitrospirota > Nitrospiria > Nitrospirales > Nitrospiraceae > Palsa-1315. The sequence continues at coordinate 82,713 of SWDH01000003.1, read as the reverse complement.
TCGAGCCCTTAGGCCGCCCGCCTTTGCCAAGACTCTCGCTCCGACGCCAAGCGATCGAATCGGTTCCGAATCGCCTGCTTCCTGAGCATGGCTCTCTGTGAGAAAGACGGCAACTGGGGCAGCTGCGGAGGCAGAGCGTTGATCTGGTTTGCCTGGTTAGTCTGGTTCAACCATACAAAACAAATAGCGCAAACAAAATCCCATTTATTCCCTGCAATGGCCTTCGCACCACTTCTGCCTGCTCACCACTTTCATGTCTTGGGGAGTGATCATCGAGCTAATCTGGAGGCAATATCCTTGGCAAATTCGGTGAAATCGGTCAAGCGATGCAGTCCAATGCAGAGAACAATCATCCAGTCGATTTCCTCTTAGTGATGCACGGCCATATTCCTATAGCCCATCGCGTTCTCATTACGCCGGCACCACATCGTTCACATCGATCTCCACTGCTGCGGCTTGCTGAATGAGGCGAACACCCAGGACTAGACGATGGCGCTTTTCTTTGCGCAAGAGAACCCCGCGCACTCCTTGCAGCGGACCGCGAACCACTTCCACCTGCATGCCCTCGTGTAGATACGGATGTGGATCGTAGGGCAGCACGCTGGTCATCAGAGTCTTGATCGCTGCGATCTCCTCATCTGGAATTGGTTCAGGGCGTTGTCCGCTTCCCACGATGTCAATCACACCGATGGTCTTGAGCACCGGTAGTTTTTGCTCCGACGAAAAGTGGACGAAGCAATACCCTGAAAAGAGCGGGACTTCGATTTCCTTCTTTCGATCCTTCCATTGACTCAGCCGCTTGACCGTCGGCAATAACGGCTCGATGCCTTGATTGGTAAGCTGTTCGCGCACGAGTTTTTCATGACGCGACCGCGTCCGAAGGGCATACCAATGAAGAGCGTTTGTCTGGTTCATTTGGTTGATTTTGTTTGTTTGGTACGCAGGTATTTTATGAGTCCGGAGATGATTCGACCCGTCCGGTCAGTCTGCGCGTAAATCGATTCAAATGCGTCCTTGGACGGACAACCTTGGTCCACGGCGATATACAGATGGCTTTGAACTTCTGCCGTTGACGACATGGCAATGAATAGAAAATGCACGAATTCTTTGTTCGAGCGACGCACAAACCCTTCCGCAATATGGCCATCGCCGAACCTGCAGCGCTCTGGGTCTGACTACAGAGACGCACATCTCTTTTCCATGCAGAGTTCTGGTCAATGGCTTCGTAGACCTGCCGCGTCAACTGTCGAGCTTCTTTCCAACAATCTAGGTCCTCAAATCGAGTCAATTTCATGGTTTATCTCGTTTGATTAGGTCAGTTGGTTTGTTTCGTTGATCAATCACACCGATTCTTCCAATCTGACAAACCAAACAAACCTCTTCGAGCAAATAAACCGTTTTGGCACAGCTCCGCCCTTTCACTTACAGATCCTTACAGGCCCTCCCGCAATACCACTCTCACACGGAAGCGCCGAGCCTTATTCGGGCAGGCCGAGTCTCAGGACTTTTTCCCGTGGCACTCCCGACTGTACTAACTGTTCTTCACAGGCTGCCGCATGATCGAGATCAGTAATTAACACTTGATCAAAATGCCAGCCGGCAAGCCTTTCCGGCGAAGAAACCGGACAAGAAAGAAATGACTCGCGCGAGCTTTCATCGATAAATCCCACACAATCGATATTCATTTCTCGCAGCGACAAATACGCCAATTCAGCCAGCTCGGTCGTCCCGTAGATCACAACCCGCTGGCCATGAGAGCCGTCAAGCGCCAACATCATCTCTTTCAATCGAGTACGCATGTCACGGTAGTACGAGAGGGAGTACTGCATGTAGAGATAGGTCAAGCGTGATTTTTCGGTGAAGCCCTGTGGCGTCAGGAGATATCTGATTCGATTGCGCGGAATGGTCGTGATCTTGATGTAGCCCTTGCGGACCAGACGCTTCAGATAGAGATTGGTCAAGCCGAGGGCAACACCGAGTTTGATGGCAAGGGTGCGCTGAGTGGCCCCACCATCTCGGTCGAGCTCGCTCAGTAGTAGAAGGTCTCGCTGGCCTTGTAAATTCATGAATTATACCGATAAATTGGCAACGCGTTCATAACATGAACACATAAATCCATTCTGTCAAGCAAAAAAATACGTAGCTAGACATTACGGTGTCCCAACGATGAGTCGGCAATTTCGGTTGAATCTGGCGTAGATGATGCGAATGAGAAAGATATGGGAAATCGTGGCGGGATTGAGACCAAACAATAGGCTGGATCCGCTAGGATCGGAACAACTGTTTAGCCCGCACAGTCCGATTGCCTGGCACGAAGAAGCTTCTGCGCTGCAGCAATGACCTCCTCAACTGAAATGAGCCTCATGCAATTCTGTTCCCCTCTCGTACAAGTCGGATGAAAGCAGATACGGCAATCGATCTCCTTATATAGCACCTCCGCACGACCGCCACGAGGCCCCCACTCGCGGGGATTCGACGGGCCGAACAATGCGACGACTGAAGTACCCACTGCCGCAGCAATGTGCATCGCGCCACTATCGCTTCCTACGAAGAGGGCTGACCTTTTGGCAATGGCTGCAAACTGTTTAATGGTTGTACGACCTGCCATGATCGTGGGGCGGCTCTCCGTCATCTGTCGAATCTGCTGCGCGAGATCGATATCCTGGCTGCTTCCTCCAATCAATACCTGGCACCCATACTGGGAGCTCAACCGATCCGCCAGCTCCGCATACCGCTCCGGAGGCCAGGCCTTGAACCAATACCGGGCCCCGGGCTGCAAGATGACCATCAACTGCGATCGCTGAATACCGAGTTGATCCAACAATTGATCTGCACTGTGGGCTTCTTCCGGCGTCACCAGAAGTTGAAGATCCTTTGAGCCGGCGTGGATACTCATGGGTTTGAGGGCGTCCAAATCTCGGTCGATCCGGTGCTGCACACCCATCGCAGACTGGACCACCTGCGTGTAGTACTTCCCCCGCCATCGATGTTCATCATTGAACCCGATCCGAACAGAGGCCCCACTGATCCAACTCAGAAACGCGGAGCGATCTCCATCTGTCAAATCGATCACCGTATCGAATCGCCGACTCCGCAGACCGGCAATCAGCCGCGATTGAGCCCCCAAAGATCCTTTGTCGAGAACGACGATCTCTTCCAAGTCCAGGTTACCGGATAAGACATCTTCCGTCCCACGATTGACCATCATCGTGACCCTCACATCGGGCAGCGCTGCTTTGATCGCTCGCACAGTCGGCGTGGCCAATAAGACATCGCCGATATAGCGGAGCTTGATGATAAGGACGTGTTTCATGAGAAAAGAGCTGATGCCCTGCGGCTGATAGCAAGAAACAGACACTGATCGCTCACCACTACGAGCGTTTCCCCTCGCACAACTCCCGGTACAGGGCCACGGTCTTTACGGCAACCTGCTCCCAGGAGAATTGCTTGGCCCGGGCCAATCCCTTGACCTTCAAGTCGGCTCGAAGCGGCTCATCCTCAAGCGCACGGACCATCGCCTCTCCCAGTGCCCGCGCGTCTTGAGGATCTGCCAACACCGCTGCATCACCTGCCACTTCTGCCAATGCGGTCGAATTGGACGTGAGCACCGGCACCTCACAGGCCATCGCTTCCAACACGGGCATCCCAAACCCCTCGTACAGCGAAGGGAACACAAACAGATCGGCATTGGAATACAAAAGCTGCAAGTCATTCGTGGGCAACCGTCCCGGACAGAGCACCTTTTCCAACAAGCTCCGCCTTCGAGCCGTCTCCTCATAGCTCCCGAACGGATGGGTGGGCGAGCCGACAAGAACCAACATCCTCGATCCCAGCTTCTTTCGCACCATCTCAGCCGCTTCAAGAAATACCTGGTGATTCTTTCGTGGGTCCGCCCCTCCAATAAATAAGACATAGCGCTCAGCCTTCAAACCAATCCGTTTCCGCAACTCCGCCATGGCCGGATCGTCCCGACGTGGCACGAAATCCCCCGACACTCCGTTGGGAATGACTCTGATGTGCTCGCGCTTCAAACCATAGAGATCCATCAGCTCTCTCGCAGAAAACTCGGACACGGTAATGGTTTTTCTAGCCCGTAGGGCCATCTGTCTGGTCTTAAACGAGGATGGCCATTGGCCCAACATCTTCTTCGAGTACTCAGGGTGGCGATCCAACCAGAGATCGTGAATCGTCACAACCCCGCCGTAGCGGCCGACCGTCTGCATTTTGAAATTCGTGCCGTGGTAGAGATCCAACTGATCGGACGCTCCCCGCTTCCCCATCCCCCATCGGCTCGAATTGATCCACCCAAGCCGCTCAGCGCCCGTCCAAGCACTCACAGCGTCAGGCCGAGCTGCGCCCGGTCTCGCATAGGCGACAAAATCGATTTCTCCTTGCTGTGCCATCATCGTGCGGAGCAGATGATAGCTGTGCCATCCCACCCCACCCATATCGCCCACCATCGGATTGGCGTCTATACCAATTCTCATCCTCTCCCCTTCTCAGGATGCTGAAATAGTCCGCCAGCTTCGTTCTCGACTCATCGAAATCCTCAACGTACCCCAGAGGGTACGCCTCTGGTTTCGATTCGCCTGCGGCCTTGCTGGGCGAACTTTTTGAGCATCCTGCACGCCGCTTTCCTATCGCCCTAACCGTGGAAGCCAGAGAGATTCTGACGCGCTACAGATTTTTTTGCAGCTTTCTACGCACCCAATACTTCTCCATACAGCTGTTCCATGTGCGCGACAGACGCATCAAGGCTAAATCTCTCTTGCGCGCGCATCCTTCCGCACACCCCCATCTGCTCTCGCTTTACCGTATTTTCCAGAAGAGAAATCGCGGCTTCAGCTAATGACTCGACATCGCCCGGGGGAACAAGCAAGCCGGTCTCTCCCTGCGCTACGACTTCGGGAAGCCCTCCTGTTGTCGTCGCAACCACGGCTTTGCCCATCGCCATCGCTTCGACCACCGCAATCCCAAAGCCCTCCATGAGTGCAGGATGCATATACAGATCGAGCGCGGCCAGGAACGGCTGAACCGGGTCCTGAAAGCCGACAATGTGTACGCGGTCGGCAATTCTCAATTCGTTCGCGAGCCGTGTCAATCGATCGGCATAGCCGTGATCATCACTGCCCACGATCACATAATGCACCGTGGGTAGTGCGTGGACGATGGCCGGAAGCGCTCGAAGCATCACCTCATAGCCTTTTCGTGGGAACAGATTGGCAACGGTGCCCAATAAGACGGCATCGTTCGGGAGCCCGAGCATCTGACGAATCGCCTGGTCATCGCGGGTAGATGGTCTCTTGGAACAATCAATTCCACTATAGAGAGTCCGTACCCTGCTCATCGAAACACCACCGGTAATGAGCGATTGCTCAATCTGTCTGGAAATGGCAATGACGGCCTCGACCCGATCAAGCTCATAGCGTCCCACCTTCTCCGGTTCGATTTCCTGCCTCACATGGGCCACGATCGGCATGGAATGAGACCGACCACTCTCGATGGCTCTCACGGTATGGGGCACCCACCAGATATCGTTCACATGAACCAAGGCTGGATCGAGTTGGCCCACAAGAGCACCAAAATGCCCGATCGCCGATCGGCGCTGAAACACAGCGAGAGGCTTTCTCCAGGGGGGAAGACTCAGTGCATGAGTGGGGACGGCGATCGCGTGCAGCTGCTCTCGGAACGGGCCCGTTCCCGGACAGATCACATGCGGCTCCCATGTCTGGCGATCGAGTGTGTGCAGCAATGCGATCAGATCACGCTCTGCCCCGCCAATCGCTTCGACCCCATTCACGTACAGAATTCGCGTGCCCACTACTTGGCATCCGGGTGAGCGGTTCGTTGCATTCGCGTGGGAGTACACGATGAACGCGGTTGAGGTCTCCTACAGACTGATAGACTTTCTTGATAAATTGGCCATGCCGACAGTCACAAAACTCATCGATCGTCTGGCTTGTCTTGGGTTCAAATGTGAGCGTATCTCCTTCGCCGATGTAGACAAACCAACGATGGAACGACCACCCACGATTGGGATTCGGATAATTGTACCCCTGTTCATAAAACGGGCTGGGCGTCTCTATGTACCCTGCGCGGGCGATGCGCATCAGCTCTTTGCAGGCTGCTGCAGGGTCAACAGTATGCTCCAGCACATGAGAGGCATAGACATAATCGAACATCTTGTCCCTGAACGGAAGCGCTTCCACTGTGGCCAGGAGAAGAGGAAGCCCGACTCTTTGTATCGGATTTCCTCGTTCAGAGTCGTCCTCGGGCAGGAGATCGACCAGATGGGTTGCGTCATCGTGCGGCCGATGGCCTGATCCAACATCCAAGACCCGTCTCTTAGAGGGATTCCCAAATCGCCGGCGTAAGCGGAACTTGTAACGACGCACCACATCGCTCAGTCTCATGTGTCCGACTCCATAACTAACAGAACAGGTAGGGCCTCGGCCTATTTATGGTCAGTCTGTCCTTACCCGCGAAAGCCTCGCTGGAAGATTGTTCCGTAGAATCTCCAATTCAGCCAGCGATTGCGGCGGGAAGCCCAGCGCCGGGAAGATCGAAGACGATCCGCCATCACTGCCGGGTGCGATCCGCTGAACTCCTTCAATACGGCATAGTCTTCGAACTGAAAGCTGTCGTGCGCAAGCTGCTTGGCCTCTTCGACAGGAACGTGGCCTCCTCCATGATAGACCGTCACTTGCTCTCGCTTTTTTTCCAGCATCGTTTTGGGGTCCTTCACCCATCCGTAGTGAAAGACTCTCCCGTTCGATGGAGCGATCCATTCCTTCGGTCCGCTCTGGAGATACTGCTGTGTCGCTTTCAGATGAAATCCGACGGCATCGCCGCAGGACTCGACTTCACCGTTGTTTCGAATGATCCTCACGGCTTTGTGATAGAACCAGGGATTCGTCGACCGATAGTCCGCGATAAAATGCAGATACCGGAACAGGAGTCCCTTCACCTCAGGATTGCCAAGCTGGCGGCGCATCGCCTCCCGGATCATCAGCAAATCGTCTTCGTGCACGACCTCGTCGGCTTGGATGTAGAACGCCCAATCTCCACTACAGTGCGCCAAGGCGATGTTGGTCTGTTGGGCGTAGATCAGTCCGCCTTTTCGCAACGTCTCGTCCCAGACCGACTCCACGATCTTGATCTTCGGATCGCGGATCGACCGGATCAGCTCAAGCGTGCCGTCGTCACACCGCCCGACATTCACGATAAATTCATCGACCACCGGCAAAATGGAACGGATCGACTCCACGACGGGATAGTCGTACTTCACCACGTTTCGCACGAATGTAAATCCGCTGACTTTCATAGTTGAACGGTTTGTCTGGTTGTTTCGTTTATTTGGTTTGTCTGGTCACTCCGGTTACTAACGAGATAAACCAAACTAACAAGATGAACCAGACGAACAAGATAAACACGGTTCATGGTTTCGTCAGTTCCCAGAACTTCGCGTACTTCATGACGGTGTAATAGGCATAGAGGCCGGAAAGAATCAAGCCAGGTTTCCCGTCGAGGAAGCCGGCCCGCTGCACATACATCTTGAAAAACGCACCGAGCGGATGGGTGATCAGTTGAGGGGGAGAGAACCGCCGGCCCTGCTCCACCATGCGACGAGCCATCAGGGCCGAGTAGCGGTCTTGCTTCGCCACATAGTGATCGATGTTTCGAAATGGATACTGCAACGCGGGACTCTTGAGAAATCCGACCGGCCCATCACAATCGAAACTTTCATGGACAAGTTCTTCGCGATACCGAAACCGCCCCTTGCGAAACAACTGCGGTTGCCGATAATCGGGATACCAGCCGCAATGTCTGATCCACCGGCCTAAAAAATAGTTCTTTCTTGGGACGAAGTAGGCATCCGCCTCGGGTCCACGTTCGAGCAGCAGTCGAATCTCTTCCCGCAACTCGGGCGTCATTCTCTCATCGCTATCCAGACTGAAGACCCATTCATGGGTTGTGAGTGCCACTGCCTGATTGCGCAAATCGCCGAATCCCTTAAAGTCGACTTGATAGACCTTATTCGTAAATTCACGACTGATTGCAGCCGTCCGATCTCGACTGTGGGAATCCACGACAATCAACTCATCGCCCCAGCCAGATATAGACTCAAGGCAGGCCCTCATGTTGGGCTCGTCATTGTAGGCAATGACGTACACCGATAGTTTAGACATGGAGCACCTTGAGCGGCCATCCTCGTCGTTCGTGAAACGTGAAGCGTGAAACGTCCGAATCCGGAAACGAACGACGCTTCACGAGATACGCTTCACAGATTTCGCGCATGCCGCATGGGAAAAGACGCGTCTCGGCGCGCACGGGTTGGGCGGGTGAGAAGGGAGACTTTTTGAGCGTCCTGCTAGACATGGATAACCTTGAGTGGAGCAGGCTGTCGGGCGACTTCCATGACTTGTCGTGCCACCGTGTCCACTGTCAGCCGATCGAGACAGTCCCAATAGGGACAGGCCTCATAAATACATTTTTCGCACGTCGGCACATCTGGGCGCATGACAACGCCTCGACCAAGCGGCTGCCAACGCGTCGGAAGATTGTTGCGTCGTGGATCGAACAGACTGACGTTTGGCACCCCACAGGCTGCGGCAATATGGGCTGGGCCGGTGGCCCCGGAGACCACGGCGTGACTTGCCGCAATCACAGCCATCAGCTCACGCACCGACAGTCGACCCATGAGATTGAGTACCGAGGCAGGAATCGGCCCGCCATTGGCTCTATGCTGGTTGAACATATCTGCTTCCACCTGACTTCCCGTCAATACCACACCCACATCCTTCCGAGTCAAATCGACCGCAAGCGCATGATACTGTTCCACGCGCCAGCGCCGCGCCGCAAAACCACCAGGGTGGAGGACAACTGTGGGAATCGGCAGGCTCCGTAATCGCTCTTGCCCCGACGCTCGCTCTGCATCGGTCAGAACGAGACTCGGTGGAGAGACGATCCCAGGCTGCAATCCGAGCCCCGCAAGCATGCCGACGTTATACGCCGTTTCATGCTTGGAAAAATCTTTTCGATGTTCATAGATCCGACGATTCGCCAACACACTATACCAGCGGTACCCTGTGGCCACTCGAATCGGCACCCGTGCCAAGAACGCGGCCCACATCAACCGTTTAAACGGTTTGAGAAACACCGCCGCATCGACAGCCCGGCAAAATAACGCCTTCAACTCGCGCAGGGATTCCCGGCCTGTGACCGTCCAAACCTCATCGAGGTCCGGATGGTGCGCCAAGAGCGGGGCAGCGTACTCGCTGGAGAGAAACGTGATCCGTGCTTCCGGCAGGAGCCTGCGTAATGCGGACGCGACCGGCAGACACAAAATTTCATCGCCGATCCCGTCAGGCCTGACTAAAAGAATATTCATCGAGGAACCATTCGCTGAGCACGCTGTACTCGAGCCGCTGCCAATACTTGTTGTGGTGACACCATTTTCAGACATTCCAACGACACCGCATTGTCGCAGGTTCGGCTGAAACAGGGACTGCAGGGAACACTCCCTGACAAGACGGCATGACCCGCCCCGTAAGGACCAGTCCGAACGGCACTGGTCGGTCCGAACAGGGCGACAATCGCGGTGCCCACTGCCGCCGCAACATGCATCGGACCTGAATCATTCGTAATCAGCAGTGATGCCCTACTGAGGAGCGCCGGGAGCAACCCCACGGTCGTGGCTCCGGCCAGATCGATGGCGGGAGTCTTCATCATCCTGTTGACTTCAGCAACCTCCGCCCGCTCATCAGGACCTCCGATCATGACTACGGCACCCCAACCCTCTTGCTGCAGCCGATCTGCGACTTCGGCGAACGACGCAGGAGGCCACCGCTTAGTCTGCCACCGGGCAGACACATTCATCGCCACCCAATTCGTTCCAGGCGTCACACCGGATCGACTCAATACGCGATCGACCTCATCGTAATCGTGTTGCGGGATGCGAAAACGAAATTCCGGCGTACCGGACTCCATCGCTCCCACAGCATTGGCCACAAGCAAATTCCGATCAACCGCGTGCATGTCCGATTGCGGAACCGACACGCGTTGTGAATAAAACCTGGGGCTCCCTTCTCGCCCATTGGCAAATCCCACAAGTAGAGGCGATCCACTAAACCACCCGATTGCAGCGCTCCGGAACAGACCCTGAAGATCCATAACAAGGTCGAACTGCTCCGCGCGAAGAGACGATACCTGGGAGAGCCACCCCTTAAGAGTCGATGTCACCGGCCACACCCGATCAACCCCGTCGATCCGCTCTACGAGACCAGCCCACTCACGTTTGACCAACCAGGTCAGCCGAGCCTTGGGATAGGCTCGGCGAATTGCCGCACAGGTCGGCATCGCATGCACGATGTCACCCAGCGAACTCGGCTTGATCAATAAAATGTGGCGATAGTCTGGCATAAGAATGGGGGTTTAGGCTGAAGGTTATGAATCGTCCGGTTGAAGGCTATGAGTTAATCGCGCAAGGCACAGATCAAGCCATTCAACACCTTCTCCGTTTCTACGATCTTGCGCTCAAGCGAAGATGAATCCTCGTTGAGCAAGAAACCCAAGCGCTTCGATAAATTCAGTTGATAGTGTAATTCCCTCAAGGACCCGAAGGCTATACTGAGAAACCTGAGATACTCTGCCTCACTGTCACGAGCGCAACCCTCTACAATGTTAGACGGGACTGAAACTTCTGCCCGTCGAATTTGAGAAGTCAGTCCATACAACTCTTCTTTCGGAAACCCTGCGGTTGTCGATACACCAACAGGACGACTTCATCAGCCAACTCAAATGCCCGAAGCTGTGTGTGGTCCCGCATGCTTTACCCCTAACACCTTCAGCCTGAACCCCTTCAGCCTATCTACCTGGGGCGCGTCTTCGCGTCCTCTAAGATCCAATCAACGGCCTCAGCCATCGACTTCGCCATGGCATCCGGCATCGCCTTTTCAGCCTTGAGCCTCTCCAACGATTGCGCATCTGCCAGCGCTGGCGTCAGGAGAACAGACTTAGCGCCTACCCTATGCGCTAGTTGTATGTCGCGTGCGTGGTCGCCAATCAAATAGAAACGACGGAAATCCAATTGCAACTCCGATACAGCCCGCTCCACCATGCCCACATTCGGCTTGCGACAGCGGCACCCGTCATCAGGATGGTGCGGGCAGAAATAGATTGCGTCAAGCGCCACGTCCTCCTGCTCCAACAGACCTTGCAACCTGGCATGAATCGCTTCCAAATCTTTTAGTGTCAAGATTCCACGGCCGACACCGGATTGATTGGTCACAACCACCAATTTAGCCCCAACCTTTTTTAAACGCGCCAGAGCCGGACCCACCCCTGCTAATAGCTTCAGATCAGCGGCAATTTTCAAATAGCCTGGATCGTAGTTCAATGTTCCATCTCGATCCAGAAACACGGTGATACCGTCGAGAAGGTTTGTCTGGTTTGTTTGGTTGATCTTGTGTATTTGGGTTGAACCAGAAGAACTAGACAAACCAGATGAACCAGAGAGACCAGCTATCTGCTTCGTTGCCGCCTCATAAACCTGATCAACGGTGACTCTTGTCATGCACCGATGGTCAATCGGACATTCACGCAACAGGCAGGGCGCACAATCGACGGGCTCCCGAACAATGGCATGTGCGCCCCCAAATGGCGACGTGGTGCGCCAATCGGTCGGCCCGAAGACGGCCACAACCGGGACTTTGAACGCAGAGGCGATATGCATGGGGCCGGTATCATTTGTGAGAAGCAGGCTGCACCGCTTCACCGCTGCCATGAGTTCCCTGATCGTCGTCGCCCCGGACAAGACCAGGGAACGGGACGATAGGCGTGCAGCAATCTCCTGGCCCAAATGCTCTTCCCCTTTCGCCCCAAAAATGACCACACTGACCTGTTGCCCTGGAGATGTATGGATCGTTCGGCAGAGTTGTTCCGTGACCTCGGCAAACCGTTCCGGGAGCCAGCGTTTGGCATCGCCATAGGTCGATCCCGGATTGATCCCAACGACGATATCCGTAGGAGTCAACCCGCCCTGCGCACATCGCCCCACCATGGCCTGTTCCTCCTCGGGCAGGACGACGAGTTCCGGTACCGGAGGATCGCCCATGAGGCCCAGCGGCTTCAACAGATCCCAATAATAGCGGACTTGATGAAGGAGCATGCGTGGATCCGGCACAGCGACTGGATCGGATAACAGCACACTCCGACCGTCTGTCGCATACCCATACCGGCAAGGCACACGTGCCAGAAATGTCAGGAAGGCCGCCTCAAACGCATTCTGAAACAAGACCGCCAGATCGAAGCCTTGCCGCCGCAACTGCTTGGCCAACGCCCACTTTCCCGAGAACCCCGCATGACGCCCCTTGATGTCGTAGGTCAACAGGCGCGTGACTGCCGGATGCCCCACAAACAGATCGGCCACAGCCGGTTTCACTAAGAGTGTCACCTGCGCATCAGGAAACAGCCCCCGCAATCCACGGAGCGCGGGCTCGCACATCACCGCATCGCCCAACCAGTTGGGCCCACGCACAAGAATTTTCTTGATGGCTTCTTTCTTCACCGCCCTCCGCCCTTCAGTCTTCAGCCTTCCGACTCCGCCTTCAGCCTATTTCCCTCCCCGAGAACCAACTGCCGTAATCGATCTTCCCCCTTGATGACGTGCGTGGTCAATCGGACTGCCCACCAGGCATCGGTGGGGTGGAGCAGCGATGCCACCTTGCACGCATCTTTCTCCGTCGTCACGACTAACTCCGCCTGAAGTTCAATCGCTCTCGCGCGCAGCCGTTCGACATCCTGTCTTGTGTAGGCATGGTGATCAACATAGGCCACTTCGCCAAGAATTCTGATCCCGATTCGTTCGACAAGGGAGCGAAACGATCCCGCATGGCCCACCGCACTGCAAAGCAAGGCTGTTTTTCCCCTGAACCAAGAAAGCGGCTGCACCGCACCAGTCGTCACCGACACAAGATTCTCTGGGCGAAAGACTGCATGAATTGTGTCGGGCATCGAACCGAGTTTAACTTGCAGCTTGAGACACACGTCATTGACCTGGGCTAACTCGTCCGCCCTTGTTACGATGATCGCCGTCGCGCGCACAGCAGCTTTCAGCGACTCCCTCAGCCGACCAGCCGGGACCAAAGCCCCAAGCCCTGCTGCATCTGTGGCATCGATCAATAGGAGATTCACGTCGCGAGAGAGCCCTCGGTGCTGAAATCCATCGTCGAGTAGGAAACAATCGATCGGGAATCGATCCAAGACCCAGTCGCCGAGTTGGTACCGATCGGCACCGACAGCCACGATTGCCCTTGGGCAACGCTGCGCCATCAAGAAAGGCTCATCGCCGGCCTCCTGCGGACCCACCAACAGGCGCTCGCCATTTGACACTAACAGATACGGGGTCATACTTGTCCGTCGATAGCCTCGGCTCAGAATCGCCACCCGCTTCCCCTGCGCCAGGAGCCAGTCTGCGAGTAGAATGACCACCGGCGTTTTTCCCGTCCCGCCGAGCGTAAGATTCCCGACGCTGACGACCGGGACCGGCAATCTCCTCTGATCGAACCAGCCCCAGTCGTACAGGAGCGCGCGCAGCCGTGCAACCGCCCCATAGGGGATTGCGGCCCACATCAGCCACCATCTGACCTTTGTCCCAGGGTTCAACACCGTTCGTTATGATCGTCCGGCCATGAGAGGAAGCGACCGGCCTTCAAGAGGAGACCCACTGGTGCCTTGCTGCGGCGTCAAAAGCCTCTCGATGGCGTCCAGCGTCCGTTGTAATGCGCCCTGGTTCTGTTCGACCACCTGACGAGCCGACCGGCCCATCCGCTCCCGTTCCTCGTTATCGGAAAAGAGGGCAATGACTTGTTGTAAAAGCTCCTCCGCATGGAGAACCCGACGCCCCCCCTCTGCCTGGATTAGAAGATCGGCAATCTCCGCACAGTGATCGGTATAGCGACCGAACAGCACCGGTTTCGCCCACTGAGCCGGCTCCAGCAAATTGTGTCCCCCGATCGGCACAAGTGTGCCACCGACAAACGCCACCACTGCCTCCCGGTAAATCGCTGCCAATTCACCCCGCGAATCGAGCACCAGCACGCGGGGACCGGTAGACCGCAATACACCGACCTGCCCCATGGTACTCCGTCGCTGTACCGCAAGCCCACGCGCCCGAATCATCGCCTCCACTGACTCCGCGCGTTCAATATGTCGAGGAGCGATGAGCAAGACTGCAGAGGGACAGCGAGCCACGAGCTCCCGATAGCATTCGACAAGGATCTCTTCTTCACCAGAGTGAGTACTTCCTGACACAAACAGCCGTTCTGTATCGTGAAGCCCAAGATGTGCCCTGGTAACCCCACCTTCCGCAATGACCGGTATCGGCTGGTCGAACTTGATATTCCCTGTTCGCCTGACTCGTGACGCCTCCGCTCCCAATGCAATGATACGCTCGACATCTCGATCTGACTGCATGAGACAGAGGCTGAGCGTTTGCAACATCGTCCGATAGAACGATCGCACAGGCGCCCATTGCTGCCGCGCAAAAGACCGGGTCGAAAGCCGGCCGTTCACGAGGGCAGTCGGGACTCCCTGCCGACGCAGGTGCCACAAGAGATTCGGCCAGAGTTCGGTTTCAACGAACAGATAGAGGCAGGGTTGCAGCCGCTCAATAAACCGGGAAACGACCCAGGGGAAATCGAGTGGGGCATAACAGTGCTCAGCCACACCGGCTAGCCGTTGTTCCACAGCTTCGCGCCCGGTCTCAGTGACGGTCGAGACCACCAGGCGGTACGTCGGGTGCCGGCGATGTAGCTCGTTGACAAGCGGGGTCACCGCAACCACTTCACCCAGAGAAACTGCGTGAATCCAGATAACCGGTAGTGTCGGTGTGGGTGGAATACTGCGTGCGGCAGATTGACCGGATGGGCCTTCTTGTAACCCTAGCCGCTGAAGCAAGCCGGGACGGCACCGCGGCTTGGCCAGCAGGATCGCCACGATAAGCGGCGACAGTGCCAACAACAGAATGTTATAGAAGAGACGCCACATGGCTGCGCGTTACACGTGAGACGTGAACGGTGAAACGACGCCCCTGAATCCCTTAGGTTTCACGTTTCACAGCTTCTTCCGCCTGATCCGTGAGCTGATTCAAAACCTTCTCAAGCTCCCGGCATGCCGCTTCCATTGCCGGTTCATCGGCATCTCGCAGAACCCAGATGGGGGAACCCCACAGATAGATCCCTCGGGACCATGGATACGGGACCATGAATCGATCCCAGCTCGCAAAGAGTTTTTTTTTGAGCAGCTAAATGCTAGCGGCACAATCGGAAGCCCGGTTGCTTTCGCCAGCTGAACCACCCCGAGTTTCGCAACCTGGCGAGGCCCCTTTGGTCCATCGGGAGTGACGACAAGATCGGCGCCAGACCGCCCCAGGCGAATCAATTCTCGTAGCGCAAGCGCCCCCCCGCGCGTGCTCGATCCACGGACCGCTCGATGCCCGAATCGAGAGATGATGCGCGCGATGATCTCGCCATCCTGATGTTGGCTGATCAACACATTGGCCTCTGATCCGCGATAGCCTGTGGGAATCATCAGTTGCTGCGCATGCCAAAATGCAAGGATAATATGCCGGCCCTCACGATATAACGCATCTACCTGCTCATGGCCCTGCGAATCCATTCGCATCGACCGCCCCAGCCCGCGAATCACTGCGGCTCCGATTGGAGGGAGGACAGAAAGCTTCAGCCAATTCTCCACCCGCTTCATCGCGGGGTTACGCATCGGGAATATCCTGGAACTGCATGGCATGAAGCCGCTGGTACTGTCCTCCTCGGCGCAGCAATTCGTCGTGTGTCCCCACTTCGACGATCGAGCCTCGAGCCAGGACCATGATTCGATCGGCCTGTTGAATCGTCGACAACCGATGGGCAATGACGACGGTCGTTCGATTCTTCATCAAATTGGCAAGGGCCAACTGGACGACCCGTTCGGACTCGGTGTCCAACGCCGAGGTGGCTTCATCGAGGATCAGCAAAGGAGGATCGCGTAAGATCGCGCGAGCGATGGCCAAGCGCTGCCGCTCCCCACCGGAGAGCTTCACCCCTTTCTCTCCCACAATCGTGTGGTACCCCTGCGGAAGGCGTTCGACAAAATCATGAGCATAGGCCGCTCGCGCCGCTTGCATAATGTCTTCGTCGGTCGCGTCCTCCCGTCCAAATGCGATATTGTTACGAATACTGTCGTCAAACAAGACGACATCTTGCGACACCATGCCGATCTGCGATCGGAGCGAGCGGATGGTGTACGACTGAATATCGATCCCGTCGATGAGAATACGGCCGGCCGTCGGTTCGTAAAAACGAGGGATCAGATTGACCAGCGTCGTCTTTCCGCTGCCGCTGCTGCCCACGAGGGCCACCATTTCTCCGGCACGAAGCCGCCAATTCTGATAGAAAATCACGCCCATCATCGCCAGGAACGTCAATCCCTGTTGAAAAATATCTTTCAATACTCCCGCCACCGCGTTGGCCATCAATGTGACGTCGCTCACCACACGGGCCACCAATCGCCCTGAGGTATTCGCATCGTGATAGGACACAGGCAGCCGTATGAGCTTCCCAAACAACTCCTGTCGAATATCGGTGATCACCTGATTCCCGACATAGTTCATGAGATAGTTTTGCCCGTAGTTGAAGACGCTCTTGAGCACCGCCACGGTGAAGAGCGCGAGCGGAAGAATGAGCAGGAGGCTTTCGTTCTTGTTGATAAAAATTTCGTCGAGGACCGGCTTGACAAGCCAGGCATACGCGCCCGAAAAGGCCGCCACCAACCCTGAGCAGGCGAACGCGGCGCCCAATCGAATCCGATAAGGCTTCAGGTAGCGAACCAATCGTGTCAGACGATCTAGAGTCGACATTCTGCTAAGACCACTTGAGCCGCTCGATGCGACCCACCCGGTTCTCCCAACGATAGCCGAACCTGTCGCAGCCCTTCTTTCATCGCATTATACGCCGACAGATCGCGCAAGAGGTACAAGACTTCCTGACAAAGGCGCTCCTCCGTCGCTTCATCCTGAATCAGCTCCGGCACGATCGATCTGCCGGCCACCAAATTCACAAGCCCGATCCATTTCACATTGATCAGCCAACGCGCCAGCCGATAGGTCAATGGTGACGTCTTGTATAGCAACACCATAGGTGTTCCCACCACCGCCGCCTGTAACGTCGCAGTCCCCGACGCGATGAACAACACATCGGACAGAGCCATCACCTCACTGGCTCGGTCATGTGCCACTCGAACCGGAACAGGGCTATTCTGAAGGAGGCCCTGGATCAGATTATCGTCAATTGAGGAAGCCTGCGCCAGGATAAACTGCGTTCTCGGCTCAGCCGCGACCAATTGAGCCGCTGCCTTGAGGAGCACCGGCAAGAGCATTTCCACTTCACTCTTTCGACTTCCCGGCAACAATCCAACGACGCGAGCGGACTCCTCAAAACCGAACTCCTTCCGCAGCTCCGCACGATCATACTGCGGCGCGACCGAATCAAGGAGTGGATGGCCCACAAACGTGCACCGAACTCCTGCTCGACGATAGAGTTCCAGCTCAAATGGGAGAATGACGACGACATGATCTACTCGGCGCTGAATCCACTTCATACGCCCCGGCCGCCAGGCCCAGACTTGCGGAGCGATATAGTACAGGACACGCCGGCCGGCAGCTTTCGCGACCCTGGCAAAATGAAAATTCAGCCCGGGATTGTCGATGAGCACGACAAGATCCCAGGCTTCTGCCTTCAGCACCCTCCGAATCGCGCGCACGCGCTGCACCACTGCTCGGATAGCAGACAGCCCGATCAATCCCATCACATCCAACTGCGGAATACCAGGGACAAGACTGACTCCGGCAGCCCGCATCCCAGACCCACCAATGCCGACCAGCTGAGCCGTCGGGTCGAGTGCCATGATCGCTTTGGCCAAATGCGCCCCGTGGAGATCACCGGAGGCTTCGCCTGTGACAATCAGAATTCGCATGGCCTCTATGGAAGGAGTTTGGAGGGAAGAGACCACGCCTCTATCCTGTGATCCCCCTCGCTCGCAATCCCGTGAATCCTGGATACCTCCACGATCTCTTTATCCCTTACGATCCCCTGCTTCGTGGCGAACCGCAAAGGTCTCAATGGCCTGCAAGACCTGGTGCGCGAGACCCACTGCCGCCGCCCCATCCTCACCTGATACCACAGGCCTCGCGCCCGTGCCGACTGCATGAAGAAACGATTCAAGTTGAAGCTTCAGCGGCTCTTCGTCTCCACCCTGCAGCTGCTCAACCTCAACGGTGGGTCGCTCCCCTGCCCTGACATTGCGTCGGCAAATCATCCCCTGCCTGGTCTGGAAATCGATCGACAGATAATTATCTTGCTGGAAAAGGCGCAACCGGCGCATCTTATTCGTCGACACACGGCTGGCGGTCAGATTGGCCACACAGCCGCTCCTGAACTGAATGCGGGCGTTGGCGATATCGATCGAGGAGGACAACACCGCCACCCCTGCAGCGCGCACCTCTTCAACGGGGCCGGGATTCAACGATAACACGAGGTCCAGATCATGAATCATCAAGTCCAACACCACATCCACGTCCGTTCCCCGTTCACTGAAACTGCTGAGACGATGACACTCAATGAACACAGGGTGCCCGATAAAGGGACGCATCAGCGCCATGATCGGATTGAACCGTTCACTGTGTCCCACTTGCAAACAGCAGCCTCGCTGCTTGGCCAGTAGCACTAACTCCTGCGCCTCTCCAAGTGTGATCGCAATCGGCTTTTCGACAAGGACATGTTTCCCTGCATTCAGACAGGCTTGTGCGACAGCATAGTGGCCTGATGTGGGTACCGCCACACTGAGGACATCAACCTCTGACAACAATTCATCGACTGTACGAAAGACACGCACGCCATGCCGATCTGCAACCATCTGCGCACGCTCGATCGACTGGTCCACCACACCGATGAGCTGCGACCCCGGCAACGACGCATAGAGACGCGCATGGTGCTGCCCGAGATGTCCAACGCCGATGACTCCTGCCCTAATCGGTATCACATTCAAGGCTTATTTCCGGCTCGGATCGAGTTTCGTAATTCCAACAATCGCAATACGAGCAGCCTTGGCCTTGTCCACCACAATCTCGCGATCCAACAGGATTGTCCGGCCGGCTTCGATCGCTAAGACAGATGCCTTCACCGAGGCCATCACTTCGATCGTTCGAGGCCCCACGGCCGGGAGATCGAACCGCATATCCTGCTGCGGCTTCGATCGCTTGACCACCACCGCGCCCTCCTTGGCCAAATCGCCGCCGCGCTTGATGGCTCCGTCGGTCCCTTCTACAGCCTCGACCGCCACAACGACACAATCTTTGATCACGACACACTGCCCGATATCGAGACGACCGATGTCATGGGCCACGTCCCACCCGTAGCGGATATCTTCCCACTCTTTTTCCGATGGAACGCGTGCAGTCAATGCCCCTTCTTCTGCGAGTATCCCCTCAAGGCCAAAGGTCGATTCACAGATCGCGATCCCTTCTCCTTCAAGTTCTCTTGCGAATTCGCGCAGAATGTCGTCGTCTTTCCGAAGCGCCAACCGGGTCGCCATGGCTAAGGTGCGAAGATCCGGCCGCAGGGTGGTAAACATATGGGTCTTCTTGATCCCGCCCAGCATCACAGCCTGGTGAACCTTATCTGCCTTGAATGCTTTGATCAATTTGCTGAGTTGGCCGATCTTGATCCAATGGATCCGATCCACATGGCCGGCTAACTCCGGTTCTGTCTCGCCTTCATGTGCCACAGCCGACACGTGATAGCCCAGCCTTTTTGCGTTATCCGCGAAGATGATCGGGAAGCGGCCATTGCCGGCAATGAGCCCGATCCGCTCGCCATTTGTAACGTGAGGTCGCGATGCCACGATGTTTACTCCTCATCCTCTTGGTCTTTACCGACCGACCGGCAAATGCCGCGTTTTGTCCCCTCAAGAAACTTCACGATCGTCATGACGTCCGGTTGATCTCCAAACTCGGCCTTGGCAAGCTTGGCGGCTTCAGCGGTTCGATGTCCAGACCGGAAGAGCATATCGTACGCCCGTTTCAGGACCGACACCCGATCCGTGGAAAACCCCTGTCGGCGCAATCCCACCGAATTGAGACCATACATCCGCGCGCGATAGCCACCAGCCGCCCGCATGAACGGTGGAAGATCCTGCCCAAGGGCACAACAACCACCAACCATGGAATAGGATCCAATCCGTACATGCTGATGAATACCGGTCAGTCCGCCAATGATGGCATGGTCGCCGATGGTAATGTGGCCGGCTAAACTCGCGGCATTGGCCATAATGAGGTGACTCCCGAGCCGGCAATCATGCGCCACATGCACATAGGCCATCAGAATATTCTTTGACCCGAGCGACGTCACTCCTCCGCCCTCCACGGTGGCACGGTTGACCGTGACATATTCGCGAAGGATATTGTCATGTCCAATGATCACCTTGGTTGGTTCTCCCTTATATCCAAGATGCTGCGGTGGTCCGCCTATCGAGGCAAATGGATGCACGACATTCCGCTCCCCAAGCTCGGTCCATCCGTCGACTGTCACATGGGACAACAATCTGCTGCCGGTTCCGATCGTGACATGCTCACCAATCACGCAGAACGGCCCGACCTCCACATCATCGGCAAGGATGGCCTTAGGATGAACTATTGCTGTTGAATGAATCTGCACATGTACCTCCAGTGATGGGTGATGAGCTTACGTGACGATTGCCCCCTCACACGTTTCACGTATCACTCCATACCCTTCACGCCTTTTTCCTCTGTCACCATAGCCGTCACTTCAGCTTCACAGACAATCTCTTCCTCAACAAACGCCTTACCCTGCATCTTCCAAAACGGCGCCCGTTTCTTGACCACGTCGATCTCAAACCGTAACCGATCACCGGGCACAACCGGTTTTCGAAACTTTGCGCCATCAATACCGGTCAGATACACCACCGGACGCAACGCGTGCCCCATCGACTTCAAGGCCAAAACTGCGCCGACTTGCGCCATGGCTTCAAGGATCAACACCCCTGGCATGACCGGACGCCCTGGGAAATGGCCCTGAAAGAACGGTTCATTGATTGTCACGTTTTTGATTCCGACGATCCGCCGGTCGGGATCCAATTCTTGAATGCGATCGATCAGAAGAAAGGGGTACCGGTGAGGCAGAATAGACTGAATTTCGGCTTGTTCCATCACGGCCATCGGCAGAACCTCCTCTTTCAGGGTGTTGAAAAAACCCGCCAGCTTCGTTCTTAGCTCATCGAAATCCTCAACGCACCCCTGAGGGTACGCCTCCAGTTTCGACTCGCCTGCGGCCTTGCTGGACGGCCTTTTTGAGCACCCTGATCCTATGTTGACATCGACACCACTACATATGATTTTAGTGGCGAACTTTCAAATGATCCTTCCGAGCTTGCCATCATCTCCCCAGGGATGGCGGCTGATTGAGCTTCTACTGCACGCGTCGAACGAGCACATTCTGATCGTGCGCGTTCCGCGAGCAGGAGGACGACCAGGCTGCCCTCCTCCCCTCTAATTATTCTGCCGATCGAACTCTTTCACCACTTGATCCGTCACATCCAATACAGGTTGATGATAGAGTACAATCCTCATCATGACTGTCTCGTTTCCCTTATCGATCACCGCAACAAACCCATTTTTTTCCCCGACGGCTTGCGCAGCGGCTTGCACTTTTTTTGAATATTCCGCCACCATGTCGCGCTGCTTTTGTTGAATCTCGCGATTGAAGTCGGATAGGCGGCGTTGATAGGCATCTAGCTTAGCCTGGAACTGACTTTGCTTCTCTTGCTTTGTGCTGTCGGGCAACTTCTCGTCTTGAGTCGCCTGCTGCAACTCTTTCAACTCCAGATCGTCGGCATTGATGATTTTCTGCCTGCTCATGGAATAGGCCTTCAGCTCTTCCAATGCACGTTTGCCGGCCTTCGATTGCTCAACCACTGTTTGCTGGTTCATCACGCCAACTTTGAACGTGTCATCCGACAACGCCGGCGACACCATCGCCAACCACAAGCCGGCCACACCAATCAATTGAAGTAGTCTCAGTCGTTCCATCGAAGCCTCCCACTGGTTTTGCTCGTCTTTTTGGTTTGTTTTGTGTGTTTCGGTGATCAGCCCAACCAAAGAAACCAAACAAACTACACGAACCAAATCAACCCTCTCGCCTATGGATACTCACGATTGAATTCATCGATCACCTGACCGGTTATATCGAGACCTTCATCGCTATAGAGAGTAGGGCCCCCTTTCCCCTTATCGATGACGACTTGTAATCCAAGGCGCTTCGATACGTTCCCCACCATGAGCCCGACCTTCTCACGGAACCCTTCAAGTACGTCTTTTTGTTTTTCCTGAACCTCGCGATTCATCTCGTTCGCTTTCTGCTGATACTCGGTAACACGCCGTCGGAACTGTTCTTCACGCTCACGTTTCGCCGTCGGGCTCAAGACGCTCGCCTGCCTCCCAAAATCTTCTTCCATCCGTCGAAGTTCTTTCTCATCCATCTCGATCAGAGCCTGGCGATTCTTCGAGAAGATGCTCAAGGAATCCTTCGCCTTCTTCCCGACATTCGTGTCGCTGAGAACACGAGCCGCATCAACGACTCCTATCTTCCCATCGACCCTAGCCACACCGGCAGCACAGCCGGACACAACGAGGAGAGCCGTCAACAGACCGGCTACACTGAACATCCTCTTCGCAACCGCGTCAATCTGGATCACACTGCCACCTCCACATCCCAGTCAAAGACTTGGCTTGTTTAGAACAACGTCCCGATCGTAAATTCGAAGACCCCTTTTCGCTCTCCTGGGTTGGGGTCGATATTGATCCCGTATGCGGCACGGAGAGGCCCAAAGGGAGAAATCCACCGCCCTTCTAGTCCAACTGTTTTCCGCAACTTGGATGAGAGAGGTTCGTCGTCGTCGAAGCCTTTCCCATAGTCAAAAAAGATCACCCCGTTCAATTTTGCGTCAGCGGAAATCGTAAAGATAAAATCGTTGTTAAAGATCAACTGCTTGGATGCGCCGAGTAAAGAATTGGTGTTGGTCACCGGACCCGCGCGCCCGAAGGAGAACCCACGTATTGTATTGATGCCGCCGACGAAATATCGTTCCGTCAACGGAATAGGTTCCCCACCCACGCCAACTGCGGCGCCATAGCGAGCGCGAAAAGAAAACCGCGTATCGAAAGGCAGCGGAAAATATTTGACCACATCCACATAATATTTATAGAAGTTATTGGTCCCGCCCAAAAGAGGCGTGCCCACGTCGAAGCCAATAGCGGCTCGCCAACCGGTGCGTGGATCCATATAGTAGTCCCTCGTGTCACGAGCGAGTGTGGTCCGGAACCCAGTCGACGACTGACTTCCAAGTTGCCGACACACAATAGGAAATCGATCCGGACAGATGCCCACCGCCGGATCTTTAAAATTCAACTCCTCCGCGAACAGACTCACGCTTCCAGAGGTATATTCTGAAAGATATCGACCTAACGTCACGCTGGCGCCGGCTTTCTTCTCAAAATAGGTGATGTAGTTCGTCGCCGTGGCGTAGACGTCCAACTGCATGGAGGTCAGGGAGTCGTTCACGTACGGGTTACGAAATGTGATCAACCCTATTTGCCGCCGCGCGCCCAACTGACCGCGGACTCGCCCCATCCAACCATTCCCACCAAGGTTTCCCTCTGTAATATCGGCGATGCCGACTACCTGGTCCAGCGTGCTGAATCCGCCGCCGACGCTGAACTGGCCCGTGGGTTTTTCCTTCACGCGAACATTCAGATCGACCTTGTCCGCGCCCACCTGCGCCGGAAGAATTTCTACCGTCTCAAAAAAGTTCAAGTTATTGAGACGCTGAAAGCTCCGTTTCAAGGCGGGGGTATCGATGACATCTTGTTCATCCACACGGATCTCACGACGAACCACATTGTCTTTGGTCTTCTCGTTCCCACTGATATTGATCTGACGGATCCGCATCATCTCTCCTTCCTTGATGGTCAGAATGATGCTTGCGGTCCGCTCCGTGGTGTTCGGAACCACATTGGGAGAGACATCAGCAAACGAATAGCCCTTACTCCCATACAGATCGTTCAATCGTGTAATCTCGTCGCGGAGTTTCTGACGCTGAAAAATTTCCCCTTCCTTCATCTTGAGCCCCTGGCGAAGCTCTGGTTCTTCGAACACCGTATTCCCGCGGAACCCGATTTCACCGATAGTGAATGGCTCCCCCTCCATGACCGCGTATGTCACAACGAACCATTTCTTGTCCTCACTAAGCTCCACCGTCGGCAACCCGACCCGGGCGTTTAAATAGCCTTTGTTGAGCAGGATCTCTTTGACGCGCTCCACGTCGTTGTTCATTTCTTCCCGCTTCAAGACCCCAGCATCTGACAGCATAGACGGCAATTTGAGTTGCGTGATCAGTCCGTGCCAAGGAATCCATTCTCGCGTCGCCATCACCTTAAACATCTCGTCTTTCGTCGCCGCGTGCAGACCGTCAAAATTCACCGTTTTGACGCGCGCCTTCTCCCCTTCTTTGATGAGAAATGTCAGGCGCTTCCGATCCTCATCCAGGGTTTGCACGACCGGAATTACACTGCAATTGAAATAGCCATCCCCTTGGTAGGCCAGGCGAATCTTCTCCGCACTCTCTTTTGCCTGCAACTGATCGAGAAAGGCTTGGCTCTTGATCGTAATCTTCTCTTTGAGCTTATCGTCGCTGAGCGCGGCATTCCCGTCAAATACGATCTCGGTAATAAACGGTTTCTCACGGATCAGAAACGCCAGAGCCGTACCTCCCGTCCCCGCTTCCGTCTCGACCTGCACCTCTTCAAAGTATCCGGTTTCGTAAAGGATCTTGATCTGTCCGCGGACGTTTTCAGGGGTATAGGGATCACCTGGTTTCAACGTCAATCGACCGAGAATCGCCGGTAACTCGATCCGTTTGTTCCCTCGAATTTCTATCGTCGTCACTTTCACTCCGGCTGGCTCCGCAGCGATCGCAAACACCGGCAGCACACTGCAGATCATGGTGACGAATACCATGACGACAAGCCAGCGCGGCCCCGCCCAACAGCAGACTCCCTTCACTGGATCTGTATCCCATAAGAACACGGAAGAAATAATACCGGCATTATGGGCAACCCTAACTTTGGCCGTAACCGTACAGGCTCCCTCTCCACCACACATTTGCACACACGATGGACCTGGAACACTGGTGCGCCGCTGGCAGCAGGAGTGACGGGCGTGAACAACTCATGCGATCAAGCCACACGTATCCCTCACGGTCACCTACGTGCAAAACCCCCGGATTATATTGGGCAAGTATTTGAATGTAAAGCTGATAACCCATAAATATTCACGTGGGCTCGTTGCAACCTGGCGAGGCAAGCACGACAAGACGACGATTCGAAGCTCAACGCTCGCTGTCGCGGAACGTCGAGCCTCAGATTATGCGATAGCGTCATGTATGGCTCTCCCATTCTCGTTCCAGTAAGCCATCACGTCTTCCTTCACTCTTACACTCCGCACCAGAAATATGAAAACACTCGATAGACACCTACACACTCGACAGATTTGTTGAGGCTGGCAAGGTCCATTCTCACTCACGTTGCGCGAGCACTCCATGGATGTTGATGCATAGGAAGGAACCCGAGTCGATGGATACGCAGCGTCACGGTTACGGATGAGTGCCATGGGTAACATTGGAAGCGAACCTTATCATCGTCACCTGCGCACACGTGGTGTATACGAGCCCTCTTGGGGCAGACAACATCAGTCACGCAACCGTACGATCGTTCTTGCATTCCTTGACATCGTCTACCTCATCACATAGTATCGAGGAATGTCACGTTATGATGTCCGTAAAGCTGTGATTCCCGCCGCTGGCCTTGGCACGCGCTTCCTTCCCGCGACAAAAGCGTCTCCCAAAGAAATGCTGCCGCTCGTCGACAAACCACTCATTCAGTATGCCGTGGAAGAAGCGGTCGCCTCCGGAATCGAAGATATTATTATCATCACAGGAAGGGGCAAGCGCGCGATCGAGGACCATTTTGACCGGTCCGTCGAATTGGAAGAAAATCTCAAGGGCAACGGCAAAGCGCAGCTCTTGAGCCAGATGAGACACATCTCTACGCTTGCAAATTTCTGTTACGTCCGTCAATCGGAGGCCCTTGGACTTGGCCATGCGGTCCTCTGCGCCCAACGACTGATCGGAGACGAACCCTTTGCCGTCATTCTCGGGGACGAAATCATTGACGCCCCGGTGGCCGGCCTTGCACAACTCATTCATGCCTACAAGAAACGACACGGCGCCATCCTCGGTGTGCAGGAGGTCCCCCACCATGACGTCAGCCGTTATGGAATCGTGGCGCCTCGAACCCTCTCCGCAGGGCTCCATCGAGTTGAGGGCCTTATTGAAAAGCCGGCCGCGGCCGACGCCCCCTCCAACCTGGCAGTCATCGGTCGCTATGTCCTGCCACCGGAGATTTTCTCTATCCTGAGAAAAACACGGCCCGGTAAAAACGGCGAGATCCAATTGACCGATGCGCTCCTGGAATTGGCCAAGAAATCCCCTATGTTTGCGCTGGAGATACAAGGACAACGGTACGATGCCGGCGATAAGTTAGGATTCCTCATTGCGACCGTCGAATTCGCACTCAAAAACCCCTCCCTGGGACCGGAATTCAACGAGTACCTGCAGAATCGGATGTGGCCTTCCGGCGAACGCCGCAAGAAAATGGCTGTAAAAGCCTAGCGCGCGACAGGAAATCCTTTGTGAGCGAGAAATCGCATGGGGCTATCCATTGAGGATAGGCCCGGTTAGTCTGGTGTATCCGGCGAGTACATGTCGAACCGACGAGCCGGACAGACAACATCACGACCCTCTTTTGTGTGCGACATATGTCAATAATCCTGAAGCCATGACACGCAGGGACGATGGCACTTCTTCTCTCACTCACCACTGAGCATACATTGAGACCATAACCGATGAACGACCCGATCGAACAAGACTTGCAGCCGCCCCAAAACGTCGAAATTCCCGACCAACTTCCGCTATTGCCTGTTCGAGATATCGTTATCTTCCCCTATATGGTGCTGCCATTATTTGTCGGGCGAGAGATGTCGATCAAAGCGATTGAAGCCGCGCTCGCCGGCAATCGCATGATCTTCCTATCGACACAAAAAGCCTTGGACGTCGAGAACCCTTCACCTGGAGATATTCATACCATCGGCACAGTGGGCATCATCATGCGGATGCTGAAACTACCCGATGAACGCATCAAAATTCTTGTGCAAGGGCTCTCGAAAGCCAAGATTTCCAATTATATCCAGACGGAGCCCTATTACTCCGTGCGCATCGAAAAGCTCATCGAACACAAGCCAGCGAGCGCCGCCCTTGAAACCGAGGCCGCCATGCGAACCGTCAAGGAACAAATTGAACGGATCGTGAGTCTCGACAAAGTCTTAGTCCCGGACGTGATGATTGTCATCGAAAACCTCGAAGACCCCGGACGTCTTGCGGACATGGTGGCATCCAATCTCGGCCTCAAAGTCGACATCACCCAGGCAGTGCTGGAAATTCTTGATCCACTCAAACGCCTCCGTCGCGTCAGCGAGATCCTCGGCAAAGAGATCGAAGTCCTCTCCATGCAACAGAAAATTCAGGCGCAAGCCAAAGGGGAAATGGACAAGACTCAACGCGAATATTTCTTGCGCGAGCAACTCAAGGCCATTCAAAAAGAGCTGGGTGAACTCGACGAACGCGCGGAAGAAATTACCGAATTTCGCAAACGGATTGCCGAACTGAAGATGCCGGAAAAGGTGCTGAAAGAAACCGAAAAACAACTCAAGCGCCTCGAGAAGATGCACCCGGATACCGCTGAGTCCGCCACCGTCAGAACCTATATTGAATGGATCGTGGAGTTACCCTGGTCCAAGAGATCCAAGGATAACCTCGACCTCAAAGCCGCGGCTAAAGTCCTCAATGAGGACCATTATGACCTGGAAAAAGTGAAAG
>SWDH01000003.1:24350-54494 GCA_005116945.1 Nitrospira sp. | reverse complement strand
CGAGCGCCTGCTTGACTTGCTCCTGCTCGGCTTTCCACCGTGCCGCGCCCTTCTCGTCCAGATCGACCTTGTCTTTCGGCAGCGTCAGATGCTCGACGGTAAAGTTCTCTTTCGTGACCAAGACATTGAAGCTCCGCTGCTTTGCCTGTTCCCCCTGCTTCACTTCAACGGCAAGATCATAGCTCCCCGGTTCATCCTGCATGTCGATCCCAAGCAGACCGATATAGCCGTCCGGCTCCCCAGGCCTGAACTCCCGAAAGAATGGAATCGTCCGTTTCAGAAATGTCCCATTCACCTCTGTCGCCTGGTCTTCGCCCTTCACCTTGACGACCAGGACTTGCCCCTGCTTGCCGCTGTATTGCCCATCATGGCCCTTCGGCACAGGAGTCGTGTTGGAAAATAACTCGACGGGAAAGATGCTGGACAACAACACAACGGCCATAATCAGCATTCGGTCCAGCCGTGAGATCCGCGCTGACGACTGTGTGCGCTTCGCCATCATCATCGATAAAACCGTAGCCCCGATACCTGTGAGAGCAACTCATCCACACGCCGATTCACCGCGCTGAAAGGATCCATGCAGAGAATCGTTTCTTCCCAGTAGCCATTAAGTTTCAAATAGGTCCAGTCGACCGTATAGGACCGATTCTTCGCGCGAGCAAACCGGATAAAGTCACCGCGCACCTTCGCCCTCGTCGTCTGCGGCGGTGTCGACATGGCCCGTTGCACCGCGTCCTCCTCCACGATCCGTTCGATCAGCCCACGGGACTCCATCAGATAGTACAACCCACGCGTCCGTTTGACGTCATGAAATTGAAGATCGAGCAGGAATACTCGTGGATCGTCCCAGCCACAGCCCTTTTTGTCGATATAGGATTGGATTAAATGGCGCTTGGTCACCCAATCGATTTCGCGCACGAGCTGCATCGGATCCTCTTCCAGCTTGTCCAGCACCATCGCCCATCGTTGCCAGATGTCGTCGAGGATCGGATCGTGCTCTTGTTGGGCTAAATAGGCCTGCGCTCGGTCCAGATAGACCCGCTGAACTTCGACTGCGGTCAGCTGACGACCATCGTCCAGCTTGATCTTGCGCTTCAGGGTGGGATCGCGTGACACCTCCCGAATCGCTTTGACTGGATCCTCGAACTCCATCCCTTGGACAGCGTACCCCTCCTCGATCATGGACAGAACCAACGTTGCCGTACCGACCTTCAAATAGGTCACAAACTCCGACATGTTGGAATCCCCGACGATGATATGCAGCCGGCGGTATCGTTCCGCGTCGGAATGCGGTTCGTCTCTGGTGTTGATAATGCTGCGCGAGGAGGTGGTCGAAGAGGATGTCTTCTCGTGAATGTGTTGCGCACGTTGCGAGATGAAGTACTGCGATTTGCCCGAAACTTTCAGCACCTTCCCCGCTCCGCTATAGACCTGCCGCGTAACGAAGAAGGGAATGAGTTGCTCCGTGACCTTCCAGAAATCGACGTCGCGGCGCATGAGGAAGTTTTCATGGCATCCGTATGTGTTGCCGAGTGAATCCGTATTGTTCTTAAAAATGTAAATCTCTCCGGACAAACCTTCTTCGCGCAATCGTTCTTCAGCCGCAGGCAGACAAGCTTCCAGCAACCGCTCGCCGGCTTTGTCATGAATGACGAGTTCGAGAATGTTGTCACACTCGGGGGTCGAATACTCAGGATGGCAGCCGGTATCTTGATAAAACCGGGCGCCGTTGACTAGGAACGCATTAGAGGGCCAACTGTTTGGAATGAGGCCTTCGAAAATATACCCCAGGACCTTCTCCATCGGCAGATAGACGCGTCCGTTCGGAGAAAAAATGAGACCGTACTCATTCTCCAAGCCGAAGATTCGTCGTCTCAAAGGGCTGGGTTGCAACATGCTGTAGGAAGAGAATACCAGCCGACTCCGCCTTCTTCAACAGAAGGCCACGGTCCATCGAAGAAGAAACAGTACCCGGCTCTGACTAGTGCCCCGCAGATGTCTTCTCCGCTTGCGCAGCCAAGAGGTCCTTTTTCCCAGGGATCTGTGTGAGCAGGTCGGCACGAATCTGGAAGATGCCTGGGATCCGTTGCCCCATGGCGTAGGCCAGTCCGTTCGCATGGCTCCCAATCGAAAGTTTCCCGGCAATCTTTCCGTCTCTTCCCGTAGCGATGAACTCTGCTGTAGGCGTAACAAGGCCGTAGGGCGCCAATGGCCCAGCCTGTTTGATCACACGCTCCTCGGCTGGGACATTGGCAACGCGGCTGACAAACAAGTCGAAGACCTTCTCAATCCTGCGCTCGGCGATTTGAAACCCTTCTGTCGCTCGACGATCTCCGGCAATGACCACACCCTGTTGATACTTGATCGCCAGCACAGTGGTCGCATGGGGGACACTCATCGGACCGGCCCCGCGCATCGGATCAGCTGTGGCCTGAGGCAATAGGGATCCACTGCGGCCAGTCGGAGTCAGCGCAGGATGGTGTTCGGTCAAAAAATCGAAGAAACTCGAGTCGTCGTGGTCAGGGAAGAGTGGCAATTTCATAGTGTTCATCGCGAGGGAAGGTTGTTCATCAGGCCTTGAGTTTCACTAGCAATTCATCGACGGTCTCGACCTGATCAAGAAGGTCACTCGTCAGCGAGGACGTGCCTCGGAGCGGATCCATCAACGGCACTCGTTTCACCTGGTTGTTGCCGATATCGAACAGGACCGACGTCCAGCTGACACCATAGACAGACTTCGCAAACTTGCTGACGCAACGCCCCCGGAAATAGGCGCGCGTCCCCGGAGGCGGGGTGAACTCCGCTCGTGCAATCTCGACATCTTGCACAATTCGCTCGATCAAGTGGCTGCGTTCGAGCGTAAAATACAACCCCTTGTCAGGTCGGACATCGTGATACTGCAGATCCATCAGCCGGATCCGCGGGTCGTCCCACCCACAGCCCTTACGCTCCATATAGGATTCCATCATCTGGCGCTTCGCCACCCAGTCCAACTCTCGCACCAAGAGCCGAGGATTTTCCTCCAACTTGTCCAGCACATCTTCCCAGCGGACGAGAATATCTTTCGTGACCTGGGAAAGATCGCGGCACGCATAGTATCCCATGGCGGCTTTCAAATAGGCTCGTTGAATTTCCACTGCCGTCGTCGAGCGGCCCCCAGTCAGCTTTAACGTCTCCTTCATGCCCAGATCGCGCGACACCTGCTTGATGGCTCGAACCGGATCGTCCAACTCGAACTGCGGCAGATCTGCGCCGGCATCGAGCAGATCCAGGACAATCGACAGCGTACCGACCTTGAGATAGGTCGACAGTTCCGCCATGTTGGCATCCCCGACAATCACATGCAGCCGCCGATACTTGCCATACTCCGCATGCGGCTCATCGCGTGAATTGACGATGGGGCGCCGAACCATCGTATTGAGATCGACCAGGCACTCGAAGAAATCCGCACGCTGTGAAATCTGGTATTCCGTTGAGTCGGTCTGGTTCTCTGCGCCGACTTTGCCTGCCCCTGCAACAATAGGCCTCGTCACAAAAAACGGCGCCAAGACCTTCACAATGCGGTCGAAGGGAACCCCGCGCGACAAGAGATAGCTTTCATGATAGCCGTAGCTGTTCCCCTTGCCGTCCGAGTTGTTTTTGTATAGCACGCAATGATCACGCCCAGTGACACGCGCCATCTGTTCGAGGCATTGAGCGAGGATTCGGTCGCCGGCCCGTTCGAACGCGACTATTTCCCGTGGATTGGTACACTCAGGCGTGGAATATTCTGGATGAGCCCCGTCAACATAGAGCCGCCCTCCATTCGCCAACACTTTGTTCAACTGGCGATTGTATTCTGGGTTGGGCCGCTCTCGCTCCCCCTCGACCTCGAATCCGCGCGCGTCGAGCAACGGATTCTCGTTTTCGTAGTCCCAGATAGCCAGAGGAGCCGGTAGACCCGGATAGTGCCCGATAACGGCAATGGAATTGGAGACGGGATCTGAGGCGGCAGGATCGCGTGACGCGATGCCGAACTCGGTCTCAGTTCCTAGGACACGGGGAGTCGGAGGCGAGGTAGGTTCCTGCATGGCTATGATGTTCTAGAGATAGTGCCCGGTCGTGACGGTTTCAATCTG
Source organism: Nitrospira sp. (assembly GCA_005116945.1). GTDB lineage: Bacteria > Nitrospirota > Nitrospiria > Nitrospirales > Nitrospiraceae > Palsa-1315. The sequence continues at coordinate 50,376 of SWDH01000003.1, read as the reverse complement.
ACGCGACTCGCCCGGGCCTCCGCTGATCGTCCGAAGATGCACGATCTTTTCGCCCTTCTTCCCGGAAATCTTCGCCCAGTCGTCAGGATTGGTCGTATTCGGCAGATCTTCGTGCTCCTTAAACTCCTCCCGAATGGCGCGGATCAAGTCCTCAGACCGAAGACCACGGCCTTCTTTCGCGATCGCCCGCTTCACGGCAAACTTCTTGGCACGCGACACGATGCCTTCGATCAGGGCGCCGCTCGCAAAATCCTTGAAGTAGAGCACTTCCTTTTCACCGTTTGCATAGGTGACCTCGATGAACTTATTCTCTTCCGAGGAGGCATACATCGCCCCGACCGTGAGATCAGTCATCTGCGCGACTAAGGCCTTGGCGTCTCCGCCATGGCGTTGCAAATCTTCCTCGGCAAACGGCAAGTCGATGCTCAGATACTTCGAAAAAATATCCTTGGCCGCCACCGCATCGGGACGACCCACCTTCACCTTCACATCCAACCGTCCGGCGCGGAGGACAGCCGGATCGATGAGATCCTGACGATTGCTAGCCCCGATCACGATCACATTGCGAAGCCGCTCCATCCCGTCAATTTCCGAGAGAAACTGCGGGACGATCGTCGACTCAATGTCGGAAGAAATCCCGGTGCCTCTGGTTCTGAAGAGCGCATCCATCTCATCGAAAAAGACGATGACGGGATTGCCGTCCTCAGCCCGCTCTTTGGCTTTCTTGAAGACTTCGCGGACCTGGCGCTCAGACTCACCGACATATTTATTGAGCAACTCAGGGCCCTTCACATGCAAGAAGTAACTCCGCACTTCTTTGCCTGTGAGATGCCCGAGCTTCTTCGCGATCGAATTCGCGACGGCCTTGGCGATCAAGGTTTTCCCGCAACCCGGCGGGCCATAGAGTAAGACACCCTTGGGTGCGCTCAACTTGTACTCTAAAAACAGGGCCGTATGAAGAAACGGCAACTCCACCGCATCGCGGACTTGCTCCAACTCGTGCTGCAACCCACCGATGTGCTCATAGTCGACATCAGGCACTTCTTCCAATACCAATTCTTCAGCCTCGGACCTCGGCAGCTTTTCAACGACGTAGCCGGAGCGAGGATCGTAGAGCAGATGGTCGCCAACGCTCAATCGTTCAGCCAGTAGCGGATCACCGAGTTCGGCAACCTTTTCTTCGTCGAAGTGCAGCGTGACCAAGGCACGGTTACCTTCCAGCACATCTTTGAGCCGCACCACTTCACCCTGGATATCAAAGCCCTTCACCTCGATTACATTCAAGGCTTCATTCAGGAGCACTTCCTGCCCCTTGCGCATCGTCTTCCCATTGATCGACGGATGTACACTGACTTTCATTTTTCGCCCGGAGACATAGACATTGCCCGTTCCATCGGTATTAAGACTCGAAAAGATGGCGTAGGCCGACGGAGGCGCGGTCAGTTTTTCAACCTCGACACGCAACGCTTCAATCTGCCCCTTCGCTTCCTGGAGGGTGGCGACGAGCTTTTCGTTTTGTTTGGTAGCTTGATCGAGCTGGTAGCGGGACTGGTACAGCCGGCGGATTTCTTCTTCCATCGACTGGATCTGCACACGGAGCTTTTCCACTTCGCGAACATGTTCGTCGTTGCGTGGGGCCACGTCCGTTTCTCCTTCTGTCAATCGCTTCGTGATCTGCGTGACGGAATCTCGGAGAGACCGGAATCGACTCGGACTATCTTTCTTGCCGTCCATGCGCGACTCGAAAAAATCGAAACCCTGTGCTGAATCGAGAAGTCCTGGTCTGCGCGGATTCTAACACCCGTTCCTGAGGTGGTCAACCTGACGGCCTCATCCGACAACGTGATGATCGTGTGTCGCGCACATTATTGCACGAGCGTCACCGCATCGAGTACCTCTCGCGTCGCCGACTCTACATCGTCCGCACCGAGAATCGCCGTGATCACCGCCGCACCGAATGCTCCGGCATGCCGCATCTCACGCGCACGCGCCGCCGTCACGCCGCCAATCCCGATAATCGGGATACGAACCAGTGCGCATGCCTTCTCAAGTGTGTGAAGACCGAGCGGCGGACCAAACATCTGTTTGGACGGCGTCTCATAGATCGGACCAAGCACAATGTAGTCTGCGCCCTGCGTCTCTGCTAATAGTCCCTCTTCTACTGAATGCACGGACATGCCCAGAAGCCGCTGCGGCCCCAGCATCTTGCGTGCGACCGGCGGAGGCAAACTATTACTCCGCAAATGGACGCCGACTCCTTCCAGCGCCAACGCGACATCGATCCGATCATTGACCAGAAGTTGAGACTTACACGAAGCTGTGACGGCCTGCACCTCACGCGCAAGCGCCACAAGTTCCCTGACAGAGAGATCGCGTTCACGAAGTTGAATGGCTGGGATCCCGACTGCGAGCACCCGCTGCAGTAGTGGGACCAACGATCGCCCTTTAGTCTGGTGACGATCCGTGACTAGAAGAAGACGGCTGGAAAATGTCGGCATCAGGGCAGCACTAATTCGTCGTTCGTGAAACGTGAAACGTCCGAATCCTGAAACGAACGACGCTTCACGAGATACGCTTCACGGGCGCATAGAACGACGCCGACGGACGTTTTCAGCATTCTGCTGCTAGAGCATGCCTTCGATGGGACTACTCGCCGTCGCATACAATTTCCGCGGGATTCGTCCGGCCTTGTAGGCAAGCCGCCCTGCCAACACCCCATATCTCATCGCCTCGGCCATGGCAATGGGATCTTTGGCTCCAGCAATGGCCGTGTTCATGAGTACCGCATCTGCGCCTAATTCCATCGCAAATGCAGCATCGGACGCAGTCCCCACACCGGCATCCACGACGATCGGCACCTTGATCATTTCCATAATGATTTTTAAATTATACGGATTGCGGATACCGAGCCCTGACCCGATCGGCGCCGCCAACGGCATGACCGCTGGACAGCCAACATCGACGAGCTTTTGGGCCACGATCGGATCGTCATTCGTATAGGGCAGCACGATAAAGCCTTCTTTGACCAGAATCTTCGCCGCTTCGATCAATCCAGCCGTATCGGGAAAGAGGGTCCTCTCGTCACCGAGTACTTCCAGCTTGATCAAATCCGACACACCGGCGGCTCTGGCCAAACGGGCATAGCGCAACGCATCTTCCACGTTGTAACAGCCGGCGGTGTTGGGAAGAATCGTGTACTTCTTCGGGTCCAGATAATCAAGCAGGTTCTCTTTCGAGCGATCGGTAATGTTGACGCGCCGCACCGCCACGGTTACGACGTCGGCCCCTGACGCCTCAATGGCCTTCTTGGTTTCGACAAAGTCCTTGTACTTCCCGGTTCCCACAAAGAGCCTGGATTTGAACTCATAGCCCCCGATAATCAGTCGATCGTCCGCCATACATACCCTCTATGAATGGGCCCATCTGATGGGCTCGTCAATGACATCATATACTATGAGCCGCCGCCGATGAAGCTCAAGATCTCTAGCCGATCACCTTGCTTCAGTCGTCGTTGATCGAACTCCTGACGATCGAGAATTTCCAAATTCAGCTCCACCGCCACACGCTCGGTCTTGATGGCCAGTTCGCGTAGCAAGTCCCCGACCGTAGCATCGGCCTGACAGCCTCGCTGTTCGCCATTCACCTGAATCTGAATCCCCTCCCCCATCGTCATCCATCCTAGGGGAGCAGAATTCATAATGTCAATGAAGCTCCCCTAACAAGCTGCACAGCCTGTCCAGCAAGGCCACAGTGAGTGAGGGGCTACGCCTCACCCTTCACCCCTCACGTCTTCCTATTGCCAGCTGGCCGCCAACACCGTCTGTACGTTCTGAGGCCGTTGATCGATGGCCTGATCCCACGTGAGGCCAGTTTGCTGCGTGAACCCGGCCATCGCCTGAATCAACTGATCGACCTGGGTGTTGAGCAACGTCTGCCCGTTCCCGGCCTGAATGGTTTCAGTCCGATTCACAGAACTGGTGTACCAGTTCTGAATCGTGACGTGATCTGTTGATCCATGAATCGAGAGTCGGAGATTGTTCGCCTGGCGGCTGATGACAAGATCCAGGGGATTGATGCCCGCATCATAGAGCAACTTGTCCGCTGTCCCGCTGTTATCCTGCACGAGATCTTGCCCGTCACCGCGCCCAAACAGGAACGTGTCGTTGCCGCTGCCGCCATTCACGGTGTCGTTGCCCAAGCCACCGCGCAACGTGTCGGCTCCGTTGGCGCCGTTCAAGACGTTGTTGGCACTATTGCCTGTAAGGACATTGGCGGCGCTGTTGCCCGTGCCGTTGATGGCGGATGAGCCGGTCAACGTGAGATGTTCGAGGTTCGACCCAAGCGTCCACGTGACGGAACTGTGCACGGTATCCGTTCCGCTGTTGCTGGATTCAACGACCGTATCACCCGCCCCCACGACATAGGTATCGTTGCCGGCCCCACCGGTCAGCCGGTTGGCCGCACTATTGCCGACCAGGATATTATCCAGCGCATTGCCGGTGCCGTGTATCGCGGCCGCCCCTGTGAGAGTCAGATGTTCCAGGTTCGCAGCCAGCGCATAGGTCACCGCGCTCTGCACGGTATCGATGCCATGATTGGCCAACTCCACCACTAGATCGCTGCTCCGGTCGACGACATACGTGTCGTCCCCGTCGAGCCCGGCCATCACATCGGCTCCTGAGCCACCATCGAGCGTATTGGACGCGTTGTTGCCGGTCAGGCCATTGTTGAGGCTGTTACCCATGCCGTCGATGGCCAATGAACCGGTCAACACAAGGGCTTCCACATTGGCGCTCAGTGCGGTGGTGACATCGGCAATGACCGTATCGAACCCTTCGTTCGGCAATTCCGTCACCACATCACCCGAAGCATCGACCAGGTAGGTGTCGTTCCCCGCGCCTCCGGTCATCCTGTCCGATCCCTCATCGCCATCCAACAGGTCATGGCCCGCCAACCCGCTCAGGGTGTCGTCCCCCCGGCCGCCCGTGAGCACATCGTTGCCGGTCGTGCCGATGACAGTCTGCGGCAGTGGCTGGGTCACGTTTAAGGTAAACAGCGCGGTCCCACTCAACGACTCCGCATCGGTCGCCGTAACGGTAATGTGGATGGTACCTGCATCGCCTGCGCCGGGAGTACCACTGAAGGTGCGGGTGGCGGGATCGAACCCGAGCCAGGTCGGTAAGGCGCTGCCATCGGCCAACGTTGCGCGATAGGTCAGCACATCCCCATGGATCAGATCCTCGTCCGTGAAAGCTGCACTAGAAACCGTAAAGATAAAGGCCGAATCCTCCGCCGCAGTCTGATCGGCGAGCGGAGCCGCAACCGTCGGCGCATCGTTCACATTCTGTACAGTGAGGGCGAAGGAATCGGTCGCACTGAGTGCTCCGCCATCCGTGGCCGTGACATTGATATTGAGGATTCCCACATCGCCGTTCAGCGGCGTGCCGCTGAACGTGCGGGTGGCGGAATCGAAATTGAGCCACGAGGGCAACGCGCTGCCATCGGAAAGCGTGGCGCGATAGGCTAACTGATCCCCATGCACGTGATCCACATCAGCAAAGATATTCGCCGGCGCCACAAAGTTGAAACTCGCGTCTTCAGCCGCCTGTTGATCGGCGAGAGGCATGGCAACAGTTGGCGCTTCATTCACATTGGTCACCGCCAGCGTAAAGACATCCGATACGCTCAGATTGCCGCGATCCGTCGCCGTCACGCGCAGATCGAGGCTCCCCACCTGCGCGTCGTCGAGCGTGCCGGTAAACGTCCGCGTCGTAGCGTTGAAGCTCAGCCAGGTTGGGAGCGCGTTCCCGGTGGCCAGACTCGCGCTATAGGTCACCGTATCGCCATGGATCACGTCTTCGTCGGCGAAGGTATTCGCCGGCACTTGAATGCTGAAGGGGGCATCCTCCAACACCGTCTGATCCGCGAGGGCGTTCGCCACCGTCGGCGCATGGTTGACCGGACCACCCAACCCAAGAAGTGCCGCCAGACTCGCGGTCGTCCCATCGGCAAAGGCCAGGGTCTCCACCACGAGCGAGCCATCGGCCCCGGTCGGATTAAAGTTTTTCAGGATGAGTTGGTCTGTGCCGCTATTGCCCACTTGAATCATGAGGGTTCGCGCTGCTTCGTCGTGCACAAAGGTGAGATCGCTCTGACCGATGTTCAAGCCGAATTGAATGCGATTGCCTTCGCCGACAGTAACCGTGTCGTCGATGGTGTCGAGACCGTCCCCCACGTTGAAGACATACGTGTCATGTCCCGTACCTCCGACCAACGTATCGTTGACAGGCACCGCATCGGGAATCCCATCATCGTCGATGTCGCCTCCGGAGCGTGCGCTTCCACCATAGAGTGTGTCATGGCCTGCGCCGCCGACCAGCAGATCCTCCCCACCTCCACCGATCAGCACGTTGTCCAAGGTATTGCCGGTCCCGATCAATCCAGGAAGGCCAAGGTCGTCATCAATAGCAGTGGGAATGAGTACGAGGTTCTCGACGTGATCTGACAGTGTATAGCTGACGGTGCTGTGCACCATATCGATGCCTTCCCCCTCACGCTCGCCGATAATTTGGCCGGCGTGTCGAATCAGATAGGTGTCGTGGCCCGGCCCTCCGAGCAGGACATCATCCGGTGTGTTGAATCGATTCGGGTCGCCACCCACACCGATTTCGAAGCCGAACACCACATCGCCAAAGGGGATCAAAAGATCGTCACCTTCTCCACCAAGCAGCACGTCGCTGCCGGTATCAATAAAAAGCTGATTTTCTACGGAGCGAGGGAACCCACCGTTTACCACATCGTTTCCGGCGCCGCCGTCAAGCACGTTATCAGCGGTGTTGCCAAGGAGCACGTTATCCAACGCATTGCCGGTTCCAATGCCAGGATTCGAGATCACCGAGCTATTGAGATCCAAGAGTATGAGGTTCTCTTGTGTCTCATTCAGCGTATAGTTCACGGAGCTCAACACGGTCAGCGATGGTGCGACAGGGAAAGAACTGGTCAACCCCAATGCTTGACTGCTCCCATCGGCAAACTGCAGTGTGACCGGCGCAGGGGCGAACCCGTAGGTGCCGTTCCGAAACCAGAGCGTCAATTGATCGGCCGAATCGAGCAACGTGATAGTAAATTTAAACTGGCCGCTTTGGAAAAACTGCCTCTGAATCGTAACATCGTCAGGGTGGAGCCCGACCATTTGAATGGTGTCGGTATCGGTGGTGAGCAGGTCACTCCAGAGAAAGCCGAGCGGGCCCCCAAAAAAGATCTGGTCCACAAACACCGCATCGTGGCCGTACCCACGGCCGAAAACAAAGATGTCGTTACCACTGCTCCCAAAGAGTTGATCGTCCCCGGCGCCCCCATCAAGTACGTTGCTGCCTATGTTGTCACGGAGAATATCGTGGCCCGCGCCTCCGGTAATCGTGTCATTGCCGGAAGTGCCCCGGAGTTCATCGTTGCCAGTCGTTCCCACCAACACATCGATGTTTCCTGGATCGGTGAAAAAAATACCTGGCCCTGGATCAGCGCCCAGCGCGCCTAGGGTCGCCTCGTCCCACACCGTTCCATCCTCGAACTGGACGACTTTTTTGGCAGAGGCAGATGAGCGGAAGAAATTGCCCAGCGCCAACTCGTCGCGTGAACCAGGCATGCGAAGAACCAGATCCATCCCTGACTGTACGACCCCAATCTGAGTCGGCAAGATGCCTGGCGCCAATCGGATGGTGTCGATTTCACCGGCGAGGCTCTGGTCGTCAATACGGTCGTGTCCGGACCCAAGCCCGAACAGATAGGTGTCCGCCCCTTCACCGCCTTTGAGCGTATCGTTACCGGCTCCGCCATCAAGCACATCGCTGCCGCCTTGGCCTTCAAGCACATTATCAGCACGATTACCGAACAAGTGGTTGTCCAGCTCATTTCCGGTTCCCGTGAAATTGATCGATGGGCCGACTTCAGCCGGAATACCGGTATCGGGAGTCAAACTCACCGCGAGCGCAGGATGTGGTCCGTCGAGTAAGGTGAGGTGCTCGACGTGGGTGCCCAGGGTGTAGCTCTGCGCGGTCTGTATCGTATCGGTGCCTTCTCCAGCTGATTCGAGCACGATGTCGCCCAGGCCTACGAGGTACAGGTCATTGCCCAATCCACCTGCCAGCACATTGATCGAACGATTTCCTTGCAAAACGTTATCTAATTCATTGCCGGTGCCATTGATGGCCTGATTCCCGGTAAGGGTTAACTGCTCTACGTTGACACCTAATGTGTAGCTGTGATCGGTCATGACTGTGTCGTTGCCTTCGTTCGATGCTTCCACGACCGTGTCGCCCACACCGATCACATAAATATCGCTGCCGGCGCCGCCCGTAAGCACGTTCGTTCCGCTGTTCCCGGTCAGCACGTTATCGAGTGCGTTGCCGGTGCCCTTGACGTTCCCAGATCCTGTGAGCGTCAGGTGCTCGACATAGGTGCCGAGCGTGTACGACTGATCGGTGACAACCGTATCCATTCCTTCATTAACCTGCTCGACGACCGTATCACCCGCACCGATCACATACGTATCGTTACCGGTGCCGCCCGTGAACACATTCGCGGCGCTATTCCCGATCAATACGTTATCGAGTTGATTGCCAGTGCCGTCGACGTTCCCGGACCCTTCGAGGGTCAGGCGTTCGACATTCGAACCGAGCTGGTAGGTGATGGAGCTATGGATTGTATCCGCCCCCTCATTGAGCTGTTCGGTGACCACGTCGCCGGCATCGTCCACCACATAGGTGTCGTCACCGGAGCCACCTGCCATCGTATCAGCTCCTGTTCCACCATCCAGGAGGTCTGTACCTGCCAACCCGAGCAACGTATCGTTGCCCGCGAAGCCGGAGATAAGATCGTCCGGTGGACCGCCGGTCAGCACATCGATACCGTCCGTACCAAGGATCTGACGCTGCGTGCTCACAAGCAGCCGAGCCCGGTCCCACACCGTGCCGTCCGCAAAGCGTACGTCCTCCACCTGGAAGGTCTCGCCCAAGTAGAAGTGCTGGAGCCGCAGGGAATCGCCGGTGCTCTGCACGATGAGGACGAGATCGTGCCCCTCTCGTGTCCCTTGGATATCCTCGGCCGCAATCCCCTCGCCCATACGCACCGTGTCATGACCGGCCGGATCGAATAGTAGGTCCTGCCCTGAGCCGTCGGCGAAAACATAGGTGTCGTGGCCGAATCCGCCGAGGAGCTGGTCGTTGCCTGTTCCTCCGTCGAGCTGGTCGTCGCCGAATCCAGCGCGAAGAACGTCCTCTCCGTGCAATCCACTGATCCGGTCGGCTAGGATGGTGCCGACGATGGTGTCGCCCCCTTCAGTTCCCGTGAGATCAAAGCCACGCGCCACAAGCTGGGCATAGGTCAGCGACGTGCCGTCAGCGAACTCGAAGGTCTCGATCGCATGGGGACCGAACGGATCGGACGGATCAAAATTCGAGAGGAGGATTGCGTCTGTGGTGTTGACAGTGAGCTGCAAGGTGCCGACAGAGCCGGGCAAAGACGAGAGAATGGGATCAAAGCTCAGCCGCAGCGCATCCGACAGAATTCCGGCTCCGAAGACGACACGATTCTGCTCGATCGTCGGGCCCCCTCCACCACCGCCGTCCTCGTCATCTGCCGACCCATCGACGACCGCCGAATCCAGAATCCCGTCGTGCCCATCACCGAGACCAAAGAGATAGGTATCGGCGCCCGCTCCTCCCTCAAGCTGGTCAGCGCCCCCTCTACCCCACAGCGTGTCCGTGCCATCCCCACCGGCGAGTAGGTCGTTGCCGAAACCGCCGGTCAGCTGGTCATCGCCGCTGTTGCCGAACAGCTGCACCGCGTCCACCACAGAAGCTGCTGTCAGCGTGTCGTGTCCATCCGTCGCATTTGCATATTCGAAATGGCCAGCTCCAAGATCGAAGGTCACGCCCACAGAACCCTGGAAGAAAATCCTATCGAGACCGGCCCCGCCATCTAGGAGGATATCGTCCGCATCACCAGTCATGGAATCGTCGCCGTCGCCTCCTAACAGTTGATCTGCCCCCGCGCCGCCGTGCAATTGATCGTCGCCGGTCCCACCGATGAGCAGATCATTGCCGTCCTCGCCCTCGAGCGAGTCATTTCCTTCGCCGCCGAGCAAGGTATCCGCACCCGCCCCACCGCGCAGAAGATCCAACCCCGCGCCGCCATCGACCGTATCGAGCCCGCCTCCTCCAAAAAGCACGTCATTTCCGCCGAAACCGTGGAGCGTGTACCCCAGGCCATCTGGCGCTTGGAGAATGTCATTCCCCTCCGTGCCAAAGAGAATGCGCGACGACTGCGTGATAATGGTCGCCGTATCCCACACCGTCCCATCGGCAAACCGGAGCTGACTCATCTGATTGACTGGAGAGGCAAAGAATGATTGGACGGTAAGTCGATCGGCGGTGCCGTCGACGGTCAACACCAGATTATTGCCGGTCCGGCCCGCGAGGACCGTCGTCGACGTAAGCCCGTTCGTGAGTTCGAGGCGGTCATTGGCATCGGCAGTCAAGATATCCTGGCCCTGGCCGTCATAAATAATGGTGTCAGCCCCACCGCCCCCGACCAACGTGTCATTCCCCGTGCCACCTTCCAACTGATCTATCCCACTGCCACCGATGAGCTGGTCATTCCCCTCCCCGCCGATGAGGAGGTTGTTGCCTTCTCCGCCATTTAAGATATCGTCGCCGTCATCACCAAAAAGCTGATCATCGTCGGCTTCGCCGAGCAATGTGTCGTTGCCGGCTCCACCCGCTAAGATATCCTGGCCGGCTCCACCCTCCAGCCGATCCACTCCCGCTTCACCATCCAGAAAATCGTTCCCGACATCGCCCACGAGCAGATCGTCGCCAATCCCACCAGCCAGATTGTCATCGCCCGCTTGACCGAACAGCCGATCAGTGCCGGCGTCGCCGAACAACTGATCGTGATCAGCGCCGCCCTGCAGTTCATCGTCCCCGTCGTCACCAGCCAGCACGTCCGTGCCTGCGTCGCCAAACAACACGTCATGCTCGCTGCCGCCAAACAAGGTGTCGTCACCGATGCCACCCTCCAGGTGATCGTTGCCGGCGCCGCCATCAAGCACATCCGCTGCGCCGACTGTGCTGAATTCCGAGGGATTGTTCAAATGATCACCCAGCAGGATGTCGGCGCCACGTCCGCCATAGAGTTGGTCCGATCCATCTCCGCCGTACAACGTATCGGCATCGTCGCCCCCATCTAAGATGTCGTTGCCGACATCCCCGTAGAGCGTGTCCAGACCTGCCCCACCTGCGAGTGAATCGTTCCCGATGTAGGCGAGTAACAGGTCGTTCCCCGCGCCGCCGTCTTCCACATCATCCCCGGCTTCGCCTGAGAGAACATCGTTGCCGGTGCCGCCATAGAGCACGTCATCGCCTTCTTGCCCGTGTAGCTCATCATTGCCCTCACCGCCGTCGAGGAAGTCGTTAGCGCTCGCCGTTCCCTGGGCTGCACTGAGACTATCTCCATAGAGCAGATCAATGCCCACTCCGCCCCGCAGGATGTCATCTCCCCAGTCGCCGATGAGGGTGTCATCTCCGTCGCCCCCATCCAACACATCACGGCCCCACACGGCATCCGTCCCGAGGTTAAACGCCGGCCCCGGCGCCGTCACATTATCTCCCCGCAAGAAGTCGTTGCCGGCCCCACCCGAGAGACGATCATCGCCGGTATTGCCTTCGAGTACGTCATTGCCCTCTTCCCCAAACAACTGATCATTGCCTCGTTCTCCGATATCCACATCATCCCCACCACCGTAATGAATGATGTTGTTCACGAGCCCAAGAATGCCAAAGGTGTCAGCCGCTGGGGTCCCAACCCTCACGATATCCGGGTACCCGTTGTCGTAGTTGGCCTCACTCACATCCCGCAGGTGAATCCCGAACTGCCCGCTCTGGAAATCCGCATTGACTGTGAGCGCCCCATTCACGATCAGATGGCCGCCGGAGAGAATGTAGGTCTCGGTGCCATCCAGGCTGACATAGGTGTCCCCGCCATCGGTACTGATCCCGCCTTGAAGCAGTCCGCCATTGAAGACGATCTTGCCCCTCGCATCTGAATCCTCGATTTGATCAATCCCGTCGCCATTGTTATAGATGTACGTGTCGAATCCCGCCCCGCCTTCAAGGAGATCGTTGTTGCCGGTCCCGCCGATGAGAATATCGTCCTTATCTCCCCCGATCAAATGATCCGTCCCGCCCTGGCCGTCGAGGCGGTTGATGCCATCGTTGCCGGTGATGAGGTTATCCAGCTCGTTCCCAGTAGCATTGATATCGTTGGTCCCGATGAGGGTGAGGTCTTCAAGATTGTCCCCGGTCGTAAATGCGAAGGTGACGGAGCTTTCGACCGTATCGCTCCCATTGGTCAGTCCTTCCGTCACGCTGTCCCCTGCGTGATCCACGATGTACGTGTCATTGCCCTGTCCCCCGACCATCCGGTCGGCTCCACTTCCACCGTCCAAGGTGTCGTTGCCAGCATCGCCTTGGAGATAATCGTTGCCACCATTGCCAAGAAGCGTATCGACTCCATCTCCTCCATAGAGATGATCGTTCGCAAACAGACTGCCTCCCGAAATGGTTTCGGCAATGTCAGATCCGAAGATGTATTCGCGCTGAATTCCAGGTGGAATGGTCAGCCCCGATGGGATGTCGTAGCCGGTCGTGTTGTCGTGGTAGTGCGTGAGGGCAAATGAATTCAGCGGAATATCGCGATTGCTTTGATTCAAGGCGATCTTCTCCACGAGAAACAGCCCACGATCCTGAATGTAGTCTGTCGTGATTGTGCCCAGCCCTGTATCGGGGTTGAAAAGGACAAGCTCCCCGTTCGGATTGTGCTGCGCATATGTCGGCCCAATGATGGCAAAGGGATTCAGTTCTTTCAGGGCATAGCGATAGGCCAGCCCTTTGCCGCCGACATCTTCTAACAGCGCATTGCCTTTCACTTCTTCCAAGGGCCGATTGACCAAGGATTCGATGCGATAGGGGCTTGGCTGCGGGGGCAGCACATTCTCGACTGCCGTGATGTTGGTGTGGAAGACGGTGCGGTTCGAGATCAATCCAAACCCGCTGGCAGCCTCACTCGACGGAGTCGGCTGAAAGCTCGGGTCAATCGGCAGCAATGTTTTGCGAACGGCATCAAGCGCATTTTCCAGCGTGTCTTTTTCGGCTCGCCCGAGGAGGGTATTGGCACTGCTGGCTGACGAGGCCTGGAAGATAGTCTGGATGTCGTCCAGCGACAGGGTCGGATCGATTTCCTTAAACAGCATCTGCAGGCGGAGTGAATCGGCGATGAGCGTGAGGCTATGGGTATTAAGGTATTCAAACCGCGAGGCCACACCGGGAATATTTGCCACTGGTTGGCCTTCAATGGCCACGCCGACAGGGACAGGGTGGCTCCCCGAATTCGCCACAGCGGCCGCGTCAAAACCGGACATGGCAACACCAAAATATTGGGCGAAGGAGATTTCCGAGACCGTGGTTCCAAAATCGTTATAGAAAGTCGTGTACTTGTTCTGAATATAGGCCTCGGCAAAATCGTTGCGCGGGCTGGGGTACACATTGCCGTTCGGATCGGTCCGATCAATGGGCGAGGCGGCAATCGCCGTCAATTGCAAGGGCTGGAGTAACAATGGTACATCCGTGACACTGTTCGGGTCGGCTTCAACCTGCCGGTAGAGACTCATCATTTCCAGCAGCACGACGCTGCGCGGACGATTCTGTCCGGTCGGATCGCTGAATCCGCCAAGCCCTGTCGCGTTAAAGACAACGCTCGCACCAGAAGCCTGATTCACGTCTGTCGGGTACATGGCCGCAAGCGTCCGCACGACGTTCCCGCTCAATGAGTAACCCACAAGATCGATCTTCTCTCCGGGCAACAGTTTAGGTTGCACACGGTTCAGGAAGTCCTGCGCAGACAGGATCTGATCAAAGGCAAAACCGCTGGTGAAGATTTGGAAATCCGCTCCCACATCACGCGCAGTATCATTGTTGATCTCGGTGCTCCGGACCGCGAGGACCACGCGGCCCGGGTTATCCGTATCGCGCAGAGCGACAGCCGAGAACCCGGTCGCATCGTTTTGATAAGCGTCGATGATGTCATAGCGGCTTTCGAACACCTGAGCTTGCTCCAGCGTCATACGGAGTTTGCCATCTAAGTTGTCAGCGCCAGGGTCAGCTCCCGGATTGTTCCCGCGCCTTAACGCGTCAATGTAGGCTTGTTCACCCATTCCCTGAAACAAGAACGACTCTGCGGCGATTTGTTCTAGCGCGGCATCGTACGCGTGCTTTAGTTGGGCAAGTGTGAGGTCTGACATGAATGCTCCTCTTTAATTTATTAATTTTGTAGGCTTGAGAGCTTTGTGAAGCAGTGCACCCGTTGCTATGACCGGCCTTGGCGGACAGGCTGCAGCCCCCAGCCACCAGATCCCTCCTACAGTGTCCAGGGTCCTTCCACTTGCGAGATAGCCTCGTCTGACAACGAGCACTTCGTTGGTCCGGAAGTCTAGGATGATAAGTTCTCCACCAACAATTCCCAGCTCCCGATCGTGTGGGCGGGTGATCCCTCTCCATGTGAACCCGTAACGGCTTTTCGGTTCTTTCACCCGTTCTTCGAACATGGGCGGTTGCTGATCTCGCGGGTACATGTATTGGCCGTTCTCAAAGACCAGCTTGTCGGTGTTCGGCCTGGTGTAGCGGAGATACTTGGCACCATCGGCTGGATTTTGAAGTGGCGCGGGGATCGGCTTTTCAAGAAATTTATAATTCTGGTCCGGCTTGTATAATTTGTACGCGATCTTTTTGACATCCGTTGTTTTGACGGCATCTGCATAGCGCGGATTGACGTAGCCAGATTGTATTGTTCCCGACTTCAGAGCCTCGGGTCCCATGTTGAATTCTTCCCCATATGTTTCCCCATAAGGATCTTCCAAGGCATACAGATGCTGAAACATGTAGTCTGTTGCCTCTGCTCGTGGCCGCATCTGCATGATCCCTTCGACATCCTCGACTGTCTTGAAGATGAATTCTCCAGCTTCGTTCTTACAAAGATGCTCAAAGTACTCTTTGGTTGTCATGCCAGGCTTGTAGCCACTGTCTTCCGGCACAGGATTGGGAATCTTGATGCTGTGGGCGAACCGGCCTTCTTCGGTTGCGAGTGGATCGGCGGGCTTCAGCTTCAACGAGTCGCAGTCCGTGTTCCCAGGCTTGGGCGGGTTCTTCGCACAGCGCTCCGCCAGTTTCTTCATGGCTGTGTCGAACCGCTCCGCGACTGTCTCGTCCTTAAACAATCCCGCTGCACAGCCGGAGATCAACAGCCCTCCTAGGCCCAGCACGAGCAGTCCGCGTGTCCAATCTGTGGCTCTCATATCAATCTGGCTCCTTCATAGACCACCGCACACAACAATCGATGTATCATTGACTGATTCATGCCGGACGCATCGTGGCGGTATCAAGTCTTGCATTCCCCCACCCTATCCATCTCCCCTGCCCGATCCTAGGCTTTCGACTTCCCCTGCCGCGACTCGCGCAGGCCGACCAGGACGTGCTGAATCTGCTGATGCAAGCGCGCCAGCACGTCCACGCTCATCGCCACACGGGTGACGAGATGCCCTTCCAATCCTTTGGGGGCCGCTTGCCCATCCTTTGCAGTCTTCGCAATGGCGGCCAGCAACGCCGGCTCAATAAACCCAAAATCGAGATAGGCGACTCCCTGCGCCACGCCGACGTTGGCGTAATTCGTAGCACACGGATGGGCCGACGACTCGCTGGGTTTCAGACGCACAGTGAGCGCAATGGTCTGGTCTTTGGCATTACTCATGGTTGATTGAATCCTGTAGGGCAGACGAGGGGGTGAGCCTGGCTGCAGCTTCGTGAAGTGATACTCCTGCAAGAGATCTATTTCCAATGTACTGTTCGTGCTTTTCACAGCACGGGAGGCCGACAGTATCAAGCCCTTCGGGTTCCTGTAAATACCCCTTTCGAGAATCAGCGCATGGCCGCATGCGCCGATTCAGCGTCGCACCTGGGTAGCGATCTAGACACAGGTCTGGACGTACGCTCCAGAGAGAATCTGCTCAACCGCCACGTCGCCAGCGGGTGTCTTGCATAGAGGGACTCACCCAACTCTACGGTTCAGGACCCACGAGGCGCAGCCCCCACCAGCGAGGCAAAACGGCGTGCCCAACGCACTCGTGTTCTGGCCTCAACACGTCCCTGATGGGACCATCCCCTCGACCTTGTTCTTGGTTCAGCCGCCCACAAGCATTCTTCGTAATGTGTGATTACAAGACGCGACCCCTTTTGTGGTCCTCTCGGTATTCTCGAGCGCTGCCACTGTGACTTGCGTGGGATCCAGACGAATGATCGCCGTGCCCTGCGCATTCAACTCCACGAACGGCTCAATGGTCACCGTCGCACCGGCCAGGGCCGTTTTCACCACGGCCAGGTGTTCATAAAACGGATTGCGAAACGTCAGCGAGCCAAAGTCGCCGGTTTCTCGGCCCGACTGGGTCGGTGTGTAACCAGGCACAAAGAGTTTGCCCAACGCATCCAGCGCATTTTCCAATGAGTTGCCTTCGGCAATGCCAGCAACCCCCACGAACCCTGACGCCAATTGATTCGAGGACGCGGCGAAGATCGCTTCCATATCCGTCCGGATGAGGGAAGGCGCAATGGCCTGAAAGAGTTCCTGCGTCGCCAAGGAATCGACGATCAGGGTGATGCTGTGCGTCGTGCCAAAATCGCCCCCCACTCCAAGAAACCCTCCGGCGAGGGTAAAGTCCGGCTGGTCTTCAATAAAAATGGACGTGATCGGTCCGTGGACGCCTCGATTGGCAACCTGCTCTTGATCATTGTCCGTGGCATGGCCATACAGTTGGGTGATCTGACTCACAGCCGGTCCGGTCACCAGTTCACCGGGAGCCGGCATGAAAAGCACACTGGTAGTCGGATAGCGGACCCGCGACACATTCTTGGCCCACAAATAGCGAGGATCGTCGTACACATTGCCGGCCGCACCCAGACTCGGTTCGCTGGTGAACGGCGTAAATGGCTGGCCTAAATCGGCCCGCGCTCGGGCGGCCAGATAAACGGGGTCTGCCGGATCAGTAATGATCGAGCGCCCTTGTTCTGGATCGAGCAACACGGTTCGGAACAGCGTCAGCATACCTTGGATGCGTGCGGCCTCGGTTGTTTCACCGGGAAGTCCTCCGCTAATATGCCCCCGTCCCACCGCATTGAAGGTGTACGTGTGGTTCACCTCAGTACTGTGGATCTCGGTGAACACGGTGGCGAGGTTTCCGCCCAAGGAGTACCCCGTCACATTGAGCACCGCCCCTGGCGGCAACAAGTTCTTCACCGTGGTCTGATAGTAATTTTCCATCGAGGCCAGCTGGCCAAACGCAAACCCCTGCAACAGTACATCGCCATCGGCTCCAAAGATCCCATCGCGCTCGAAATCGCCGCCTTTTGATTGGTTCTGATATTCCGTACTCCGGAACGAGAGCGTAAAGTTGTTCGTCCCGCGCTCCTGTATCAATGTTGCCGAAAAGCCGGTGCTATCGTTAGCGTGCTGGTGAATAACCTGGTAACGATTCACAAAGTCTTGCGCCTGCAGACCTTGGGTAGGAGTTCCCGTAAAACGTGTGGCCCCAAGTTCAAAGCCAAGACGATTATTTCCTAACCGCAATCGGGCTATGACGTCATCGGTGATATTGAGATCTATACCGTCCAGGTAACTTTCTGCCGCCATCTGTTGAAGGGCAAACTGCAACCATGTACTGATGTCACTTTGCGGCATTGGAACCTCCCTCACTTCCCGAGACAATAGCAGGCTTGAGCACTTTGCTGATAAATTCGTAGGTGTAGATGTGTCCATCTCTATAAATTGGACAGACATGCCCACCTAACCACCAAATTCCCGTCAAGCTATTGCGGACTTCCTCGCTACGGATGTATCCCCTACGAACTGCCAGCACTTCAATGGTCTGTAAGTCCAGGACAATCAGTTCGCCACCGACAATGCCCAACTCCCGATCCTGCTGCCTCGTAACCCCCCGCCAGGTATAGCCATACTGGCTCTTCAACGAGCTGATAACCTCGTCCGTCATTGGCCTCTTACCTTGCACACGCCCAAAATATCGACGGTATTTAACGGTGCTTGTTCTCGCAAGATTATTTTGATCCAAGGGAACTTCAAAATATTTGTAGTTTCTCCAGGGTGGATTAATGAACAATTGCTGGGGAGCCTCAGATTCAATATCTGAATATCCGAAAATATCTTCCAGGGCGTAGAGGTGTTTTAGATGATCGTCTGTCACTCGTTCCCTGGGCCGCATGAGATAGAGCCCTTCCACATTCTCCACAGTCCTATAGATGAACTCCCCGGCTTCTGTCTTACAGAGGTGGTCGAAGTACTGTTCCGGCGTCATACCCGGCTTGTAACCGCTGTGCTCCGGCACAGGATTCGGAATTTTGATCGAATGGGCAAACCGACCCTCTTCGGTCGCGAGCGGATCGGCGGGCTTTAGTTTTGCCACGCCGCCACAGACTTCATTCGAATCCAGCTTTCGCTTCGCACAGGCTGCTTCAATTTCTTTAATCGCTTGCCGAAACCGTTCCCCCGGCGTCTCGGCGAAGGACACACACCCCGTCAGCAGCAACTGCCCACTGAGCAGCACGATCAGGATCATCAATCGGTTCGTCATTCGTCGTTCCTCCTCTGCGGCCTGCAGGATGCTTGTCGCCTCAGAAATACCACCGTTTCCTGTTCCTAGCTGTCGACGGGCGGGCCGAAATCAGGTTCAGATCTTGGCATCGTACATTTATCATTCGGCACCGCTTTCATACTTTCGGCTTCGGCTGCCGCGCATCGCGCAGGCCGACTAAGACGTGCTGAATCTGCTGATGCAAGCGCGCCAGCACGTCTACGCCCATGGCTACACGGGTGACGAGATGCCCGTCCAAGCCCTTGGGCCCGGCCTGCCCATCTTTCGGCGCCTTGGCAATGGCGGCTAGGAGCGAGGGTTCAATGAACCCGAAATCGAGATAGGCAATCCCCTGCGCCACCGCGACGTTGGTATAGTTCGTCGCGTGCGGATGGGCCGACGATTCACTGGGCTTCAAACGCACATTCAACGCGAGGGCCTGGTTTTTGGCATTACTCATGTTGGGTGACTCCTTGTAGGGCAGGCGAGGGGGTGAGCCTGGCTGCAGATTCAGACGGTGACACTCCAGCAAGAGCTGTATTCCCCACGGACTCTTCACGGCAATAGCGGCCGACAGTATCAAGCCCTTCGGGTTCCTGTAAATAGCCCTTTCGAGAGCCATTACCTGGCCGGATACGCCTATTCAGCACCAGGCACTCGGCAGCGATCCGGGCACAGGTCTAGGCCTGTGCTTCAGGGAGAATCTGCACAACCGCCATATCGTCAGCGGGTGTCTCGCATTAAGGGACCACTCATCTCTGCGGTTCAGGACCCACGAGGCGCAGCCTCCACCAGCGAGGCAAAACGGCGTGCCCTACGCACTCGTGCTCTGAACTCGACACGACCCTGATATAAACATACTCCCACCCTTGCTCGTGGTTCAGCCGCGCGCAGAAGATCTTCACAATGTATGATTACAAGACGCGACCCTAATGTTATGTATGATTACAAGACGCGACCCTAATTTTTCGTGAAGCATCTGATGCCAGTAGCGTGAGCTTAGCGAGGTCATTTAAACCAGTTGGCAGTGTCATAGTTTAGTCTCCTGTACAGAGGTCAATCACTTTCAACGTTCGAACTCCGGGCTTGCCCTCACGCAACGCTTTCGCGCTGTCTGCACCGGCCTGAGAATGGAGGACGTGGACAAAAGCCACCCTGCAGCCATTGGGAGACACTGTTGCGTTTCTTACGAACCCCGCAATGACACGCCCAGGCTTACCTTCTCTCAGAAGATACCCGCCAGTTGTTCCCGCACTGGCATAATCACCTTTTCCACCAGTAAGAAAGAGTCCTTTCTTCGTGAAGTTAAAATGTCCCCACCCCATCTTTTCCCACGCCTTTCCTGTCGGCTCCAGGACCTTGGTGACGGTGCCATCGGGCTTAAGTAGCCATATAGGGCCTGCATAAGTAGTCTCTAGTTGTCCCTCAAGAAGATAGGCATTTGCGAACTCGAGATATATTGCATGAAGCCGAACCTGCTCACCGGTAAACGGAAGTTGAAGACCCTGTTCATTGTTTGGCTGATAGAGCACAATGGGACTTGCTTTAGAGGGGTCCACCCTCGAGGAAATTCCAAAATCTAGGTGCCCGTGTTCCTCTAACAATGGCAGCCGCCTATGCTTGTTTTCTTTCATCCAACTGGGTCTATGGTCGGACACTCGACAGCTGTGGCCATTCATTGACACGCCGCCAGAGACTTCCCTCTGTTCTTCTTTTCCAGGAGGCCCAGAAACGAGAACCCACGTATTCTCTTTCCCTTTGAGCTTCATCAAAAAAAATACTCGCCCCCGAAATACACACAGAGGAACTGGACCATCGATGTCCCAGTATTTCGTGACAGTTTCTTTTCCCGTATCCCATATGAATAGCCCCTCCGCTGCCGTGGAATGTCCTTCACCAGGGCCAGGCTGCGTCATCTTCCCAATATCGTAGCCATGGAACATCACACGCTCGTTGTCGAGCCAGCCTAACTTCGCTTCCGCAGCCGGAAACTTCGAGTCCTTGATCGGATAACGCGGCTCCCCACCAGCCGCCAGCTGTGGGCTCATGAGCAGAAGTCCAAACATAATGATGAGACTGAATCTGTGCGTCATTGGGTCCTCATTGCGTTCAACAAATCCTCGGCATGCTGTCTGTTGGCAAGAGCGCCGTCCAGGTCTTTTGGCGCAGTCTGGCCATCCTTCGCCGTCTTGGAAATGGCCGCGAGCCGCGTAGGCTCGATGAAGCCAAAATCCAGATAGGCAATCCCCTGCGCCACCGCAACGTTGGTATAGTTCGTCGCGTGCGGATGCGCCGATGATTCACTGGGCTTCAAACGCACGTTGAGCGCGATGGTCTGGTCTTTGGCGTTACTCATGTTGGTTGACTCCTTATAGGGTAGACGAGTGGGTGAGCCTGGCTGCAGATTCGGTAGGCGACACTCCTGCAAAAGGTGTATGCCCAATGTCCTTTTCTACGGCAAGGGAGGCCGACAGTATCAAGCCCTTCGGGTTCCTGTAAATACCCACCTGAAGAGCCATCTGCCCGACCGAATGCGCCGATTCAGCACCAGGCACTCGGCAGCGACCGGACACAGGGCTGGGCCTGTGTCTCAGGGGGAATCTGCTCTACCGCCACGTCGTCAGCGGCTGTCTCGCATAGAGGGACTCACCCAACTCCACGGTTCAGGACCCACCTCAATATGCACAGACCCCCCGACCTTGTTCTTGGTTCAACCGCACACAGAGGATCTTCGCAATATACGATTACAAGACGCGACCCCATTTTCTCCCTGATCCTATCGATCTTGTCATACACCTACCTCTATCGAACTAATTCTATTGGAAGGGAATGGAACGCGATTTTGTCGGCGCCGGCCCTGACAAATTGACGATCCTGCGCTATTCTTATTCAAGACCTGGCGCCCTGACGTTGTTGTCCCCCCATTTTTTACGCGCCACAGGGAGGATACTCATGGCCGACATTTACGGAACGCCGAACGACGATGAGCTCAACGGCACCTCCGGCGATGACGCTATGTATGGGGATGCTGGCAACGACACGATCATCGGAGGCGAGGGCTACAATCAGCTGGATGGCGGAGCCGGGGACGATGTGCTGACCGGCGGCAGCGCGAATGATGTGCTGGCTGGAGGCGACGGCGCCGATGTCTTGACGGGCAATGCGGGGCACGATGTGCTGATCGGCGGGCTCGGCGCCGATGGGCTCGATGGCGGGGACGGCGATGACACCCTGTATGTGGACAGTACCGATACAAACATCACCGGGGGGGCGGGGCTGGATGTGCTGGCCGTGGTGGGGAGTAGCGGCGTCACGTTGGATGTGGCGGCGGCGAGCATTGAGGTGGCCGGTGGGGGGGCAGGCAACGACACGTTTCTCGGCAGTGCGGCGACGATCAGTCTGTCGCTGGATGGCGGGGCCGGGGACGATGTGCTGACCGGCGGCAGCGCGAATGATGTGCTGGCCGGCGGCGACGGCGCCGATGTCTTGACCGGGAATGCGGGGGACGACAGCCTCAATGGAGGAGCGGGGATCGATAGGTTGCTCGGCGGGATGGGGAACGATACCTATACCGTGGAGACCGGTGACATCGTCATAGAAGCGACGAATGCCGGGACCGATACCGTGCTGAGTAGCGTAACCTGGACACTGGGAGCCAACGTGGAGAACTTGGCTCTTACCGGCGCCGCCGCGATCAACGGGACGGGGAATGGGCTCGCGAACGTCTTGATCGGCAATGCTGCTGCCAATACGCTCAATGGTGGTGGTGGGAATGACATGCTGGAAGGCGGCTTAGGCAATGACACGCTCAGCGGGGGCACTGGGAGCGATACGATGCTCGGCGGGGCCGGCAACGACAGCTATGTCGTGCAAGCCACGGGTGATGTGGTGACTGAACATCTGAATGAAGGCACCGATACCGTGCGGAGCAGTATCACCTACATGCTGGGGGCCAACGTGGAGAACGTGACCCTCACTGGCGCAACCGCGATCAACGGTACGGGGAATGCGCTCGCGAACGTCTTGGTCGGCAACGGGGCCGCCAACATGCTGCGCGGGGCGAACGGCAATGACCAGCTACGCGGAAACGCCGGCAACGACACGTATCTCTTTGGCCGTGGTGAGGGGCAAGATGTCGTGCAAGATAGCAGTGGGTCGGCAGACGGAATTTTTTATGACGCGGGTATCAATCCAATCGACCTGGTTATCAGTCGCCAAGCCAACGATCTGCGACTCTCAATCCACGGATCGACGGACTCCGTCACGGTCCGGAACTGGTACACTAGTTCATCGAATCGGACGGAGACGATCCAAGCTGACAATGGACAGACGCTACTCAGCACACAAGTCGATCAATTGATTCAGGCCATGGCGGGGTTCACTGCACAAACCGGCCTTACGTGGGATCAAGCGATCGATCAGCAGCCGCAGCAGGTGCAAAATATCCTAGCGGCCAGCTGGCAATAACACCGAGTTGTGCACTTCAAGGAAATCAAAGGGTCGGGTCTTGCAATAAGATATCGCCCGCTTATCTGCCTCACGCGCTGGTTCATAGCGTGAGCAACACTGGTAGCCCCTCAAAGCTGACATGCCGTATTCGTGCCTTGTCTCTTGCCCTACATCCTCAATCCCGTCAGAATAACGCCATCGTAACCTATGGCTTCCCTCCATCAACACAACCAGCACGTCATCACCATCTTTCGATCGATGGCGGAACGATTGGCCGCTCAGCGGGCGAACCCCTATCGGGTCAGGGCCTATCGAAAGGCAGCGGATACCATCGAAGCCTTGGAGGAAGATATCACCGATGTCGCCGCGCGCCATGCGCTGGAGGATCTTGAGGGAGTCGGGAAAGACCTGGCAGACAAAATCGAAGAATTTCTAAAAACGGGAACGATTCAAGCTTATGAAGCCTTAAGAACCCCGCTTCCGGACGCCGTGCAGGCCTGGGCGCAGCTCCCGGGACTGTCCGAGTCACTCGTCGCCTATCTCTATACCCGCTTGCACATCACCACATTGACCGATCTGGAGCAGTTGGTACGCTCGCACATGCTGCGCACGACGCCTGGATTTTCAGGGTCGGAAGAACGGCTGCTGGAGGCGATTGCCACCGCCTCACAGCAACTGCCACCTTCCATTAAGAAGCCCGAGGAAGCTCCTTAAAGATCTTCCAGGTTTTCAGCATTTCGACCGCCTTTTGAAGTTGCACATCCTGCTCGAGCGAAGGTTCGCCGAAGACCTCGCCGGGAGGGGTTGGAGGCGTGGTACCGTTCTTCGGGGTGCCTTCGTCCTGCCCCTTACCGTTCGGAGCCGGTTGGTCTTTCCCCGGCACGACTGTGGGCTTGGCTTGCTTTGCCTCTCCATCCTTTTCACCGGATTTCGTCTCACCCGCCTTGGCAACAGTCGTCGGTGCTGGGAGTTTCACGACAATATCAGGCGTAATGCCGGTCGATTGGATCGACCGCCCTTTCGGGGTGTAGTACTTCGCCGTCGTGAGACGGAGCCCGGACCCATCCCCCAACGGAAGAATCGTTTGCACCGACCCCTTACCAAACGAGGTTGTGCCGACGATCACCGCCCGCCCATAGTCTTGCAAGGCACCGGCCACGATTTCCGACGCGCTCGCCGATCCTTCATTGATCAGAATAATCATAGGCGAATCGTCCATCTGATCTTTCCCCTTGGCGATCCACTCGTCCTTCTTGCTTTCACGTCCTTTCGTGTAGACCACGAGCTTGCCGCCAGGGAGAAACTGCTCGGACACCTCAACGGACGCGGTCAGCAGTCCGCCGGGATTGTTGCGAAGGTCAAGGATCGTCGATTGGAGCTTCTGCTCTTTGAATTGTTTGAGCACCTTGCTCAAATCCCGCCCCGTCGATTCTTGAAATTGTGTGAGCCGCACATAGCCGATATTGTCCAAAACCTTCGACTTCACGCTTTCGATCTTGATGGTATCGCGGACCAGTGTAAATTGGAGTGGATCAGGAGTCCCCTCCCGCTGAATCGTCAAATTGACTTTGGAGCCCTTGGGGCCACGCATCTTCTGGACGGCATCCGTCAACGTGAGGTCTTTCGTCGTTTCGTCGTTCACTTTGGTAATGAAATCACCGGCCTTGACCCCGGCGCGGTGGGCCGGCGTGCCCTCGATGGGCGCAATGACCGCGAGACGATTTTCCTTCACACCGATCTGGATACCGACCCCTCCGAACTCACCCTTCGTTTCGACCTGCATTTCCTTATACATCTCCGGAGTCATATAGGCTGAATGCGGATCAAGGGTTGAGAGCATGCCACGAATGGCCCCCTGAACGAGATCCTTCGCCTTCGTTTCGTCGACGTAACTCTTCTGAACTTGAGTCAGCACTTCGGAAAACGTCTTCAGCTCTTCATACGTTTCCGTCGCATGCCCGGTCCGCTCCCACCCCTTACCGAGCAGCACGCCCAAGATCAAGGCGACCATCACCATCGGGGCTAAGACCCAGCGTCGTTGTCGGGGCTTCTGTTCCATTTCCATAATAATAACGTCCTTTCCTCTTCCCGTTCCCTATATCAGGATCCTGAAAAAGCCCGCCAGCTTCGTTCTCGCATCGCTCAGAGACTCAACGTACGAACGCGCACGCCTCGCCTCTTCGCTGACTGCGGCCTGGTAGACGACCCTTGTAAACATTCTACATTATTGTGGCTTGCGTACCATTCTGTGAGATCTCAGCGGCGTTGTCTGCATAATCCAATTTTTTTACAAGCGCTTACCGTCTCGCCAACCATTGGAGCGGATCAAGCGGCTCCGCCCCCTGTCGTAGCTCAAAGTATAAAGTATCTTCGCCCGTCATGCCCGTATCTCCCGTTTCTCCGATCGCCTGCCCGGCTCCGACCTGTGAGCCCACAGACGCCAGGATCTTCGAGGCATGGGCATACAGCGAAAAGAACCCGTTCGCATGATCAAGGATTATAACGAGTCCGTAGCCTTTCAACCAGTCCGCATAGACCACAGACCCCGGCATCACCGCATGAATGGCGCTGCCTTCCATCGTCTTGATTTCAATACCCCTGCGCTGCACATAGGTATTGAAGGTCGGATGCTTCTGTCTGCCAAAGTAGGAAACAATACTCCCATCAGCCGGCCAGGGCAATGTGCCCTTTACCCCACGAGGGAGCAGTGCCCCGGTCGGAGGCCTGGCCGCGGCGGCGCGGCGGCGCTGCTCCATTTCGCGCAACAAGCTATCGATACGCGAGGCGGACCGTTCTAACTCTTGGAGGGCATGTTCATAGGATTCTTTTTGA
>SWDH01000003.1:24006-24340 GCA_005116945.1 Nitrospira sp. | reverse complement strand
TTTCTTGACCGAATGCATTTCGGCAAGCTGCTTCTCGGTGCTTTGCTTGTAGGACAACATGCCGACACGCGCCTCTTCCCGCTGCCGCTCCGCCTGCTCCATCTGGGCCATATCGGTTCGGAACGTGCCCATGAGCGCATAGTCCCGTTCAGACACGGCTGAAAGATACTGAATCCGCCGCTGGAAATCCCCGTACGAGTCAGAAGCGAGCAAGGTTTTCCAATGCCCGAACCGGCCCTCCATATATTGCACCCGCAGCCGGGCCAGAATGGCGTCCTGGCGTTCTCGTATACTCACACGTAACCCGCCGATCTGCGTCGTGATGACCTCGATC
>SWDH01000003.1:23397-23906 GCA_005116945.1 Nitrospira sp. | reverse complement strand
ATCTCACGCGCGCGCGCCGCTGTCACGCCGCCAATTCCGATAATCGGGATGCGGACCAGACTGCATGCCTTCTCAAGAGTATGAATGCCGAGCGGTGGACCGAACATTTGTTTGGACGGCGTCTCGTAGATCGGGCCAAGGACGATGTAGTCTGCGCCCTGCGACTCCGCCTGCATCGCCTCTGCTACTCCATGCACAGAAACGCCCAGCAGACGCCCTGCTCCCAACAACTGCCGTGCGACGGGAACCGGCAGGCTATTGCTGCGTAAATGGACGCCGACTCCTTCTAGCGCCAATGCGACATCGATTCGGTCGTTGATGAGGAGTTGGGATCCGGGAGAGGCCGTGACCGCTTGCACCTCCCGCGCAAGCGCAACCAGTTCTCCTGCTGAAAAATCGCGTTCACGAAGTTGAATCGCAGGCGCCGCAACTGCGAGCACCCGCTGCAGAAGGGAAACCAACGGACGCCCGTTTGTCTGATGGCGATCCGTCACGACAAGAAGACGGCT
>SWDH01000003.1:9542-23297 GCA_005116945.1 Nitrospira sp. | reverse complement strand
ACGCCGACTATGAGCGTCACCCCAGATCTCATGCCTTGGCCTCACCGAACCGCCGTATCGATACGAGACTGCCGGCAAACCCAAGCCCCATCCCTAACGCAATCAGGGCAAGACAGACCGAGGGAGACAGGAATGCGATGAGATTGTCGAGCCCGACAAATCGTCCGGTCGCCCGCATTTGTTGGCGAAACAATTCATACATGAACTTGAGCATGACCAGCGAGAGTGCGCTGCCCAACGCGCCAAGCACGGCGCCTTCCAACAGATAGGGGATATGGATAAAACTGGTTGTCGCGCCGATGAGCCGCAAAATGGCGATCTCGTCCCGCCGGGCAAAGAGTGTGAGGCGAATCGTATTCGCGATAATGGTTACCGCCGCCGCTGAGAGAATCACACCAATGCCGATGGCGACCAACTCGATCGAGTGAATCACCTTGGCAAGGGCATCAATCCAATCTTGATTATAGTCGACCTTGGAGACCCCGGCGACCTGCCTGACCCGTTCTGCCCATCGGTTGATCGCATCAAGCGAATGGAACGATGGGCTGAGCGCCACCACGAATGAGGCCGGGAGGGGGTTCTGGCCCAGCCCTTCGAGCAAATGAGATTCCGAAGGAAATTGTGCCTTGAACTCTCCTAACGCCTGCTCTTTCGAGATAAACAACAGTGAGGCGACGGCTTGATCGCTCCGCAACTGTTGCTCGATGTCCGCCACCGAGTCGGAGGAGAGCCGGTCTTCAAGATACACCATGATTTTGACATCGTCCTGGAGCCAGCCAGCCGCCGCCAGAAGGTTGACATAGAGCAGCAAGAACACGCCGACACAGGCCAAGGTAAAGGCCGTCGTGACGATGGCAACCATCGTCGTGGCCCGGTTGGTCCACATATTCACCCACGACTCTCTGAGCAGGTACGAAAGCGTCCTCACCCCATCACCCGCCGTTCCGGCAACAACGTGCCCTGCGACAAGGTGAGCACGCGCCGATTGACTTGCTCCATGACGAGCGGATCATGCGTCGCGACCACCACGGTGGTGCCGCGCGCGTTAATGAGTTTAAAGAGTTCGATGATCTCGGACGTCAAAGCCGGATCTAAATTTCCAGTCGGTTCATCCGCCAGCAACACGACCGGACCATTGACGATCGCGCGCGCAATGCAGACCCGCTGCTGCTCTCCTGTCGAAAGACCCGCAGGCAGCTGATCTCGCTTGTGGTCGACACCCACCGCTCGCAATGCTTCCGTAACTTTCCGGCGAATGTCGGCGGAAGAAATCCCTTGCACCAGCAAGGGCAACGAAACATTGTCGAAGACGGACTTCTTCGGCAACAGCCGAAAATCTTGAAACACCGTTCCCACCTTGCGGCGCAGATAGGGGATTTCTGAACGCCTGAGCGTCGTCACGTTCTTTTGGTGAACAAAGATCTGTCCCTCATCAGGCTGTTCAGCCCCGATGAGCATCCGCAACAGCGTGGATTTCCCCGCTCCACTGGGACCCATGAGCAGAACAAATTCTCCCTTCCCGATCTCAAAACTGACATCCGAGAGCGCCGAACGCTGATCGTACCGTTTTGACACATGAATCAATTGAATCATCTTGGGAGCCTGTTCGAGTAACGCCATTCTATTGCGGCGAACGATCTGCCGGCATCTGCATCGTTCTCGGTCAGAAAAAACCCCTCTACGTATTCCAGCGAATACGCCTCCGAGTGCCCGACTCGCTTCGCGTCTGCGCGATTTCGCGACGAATCGTCATGAATAATGCGGGCTCGCCCTACCAACGGAGATCGTCTCCAGAAATTTCGAAGGCGTTCTGAATATGCTCGATGTGCGGCGCGACGGCATTCGGGCCTTGCAGCAAGACGACATCGAATCTGCAGAGGCGATCTTTGATATGGTGACGGGACAAGTATTGCGCCGCTAACTGAATCAACTTCTCTTGCTTTCGGTGATGCACGGCATGAATCGCCCCGCCGAACGCATCGGTTCGACGCGCCTTGACCTCGACAAACACCAGGACCTGACCGTCCTCAGCCACTAAATCCAGCTCACCCAAAGAGGAGCGAAGATTACGCGCCAGAATTCGATATCCCTTGCGCCGCAGATACTCCTCCGCTGCCGATTCCCCTGCTTGGCCAAACAGTTTCCGAGGGTTAAGACTGGTCACTGATTCATCCGCGAAGATTCACCTAGATCCATACGCGAAGGGGGTCGGCACCCGCGACGTCCGTCCAGGAGCTGCGCAACGGGCGCAAACGTGCGCCGGTGAATCGCGCAAGGACCATACTGAGCAAGCCGCTGTAAATGTTCCTCCGTCCCATACCCTTTATGAGAGAGAAAATTATAGTCTGGATAGGTCTGATGATACACCGCCATCATGCGATCGCGCGTCACTTTTGCGACAATTGACGCCGCGGCAATCGAGATCGATAATGTATCACCCTTAATGATCGGGCGTGAGGGAATGGCAAGATTCGACAAGATGACCGCATCGATCAAGAGACAGTCCGCCGAGGGGGTCAACGATGCCAGCGCACGACGCATGGCGAGGCGAGTCGCCTCTAAGATATTGAGGCAGTCGATTTCCTGCTCTGTGGCGATCCCAACTCCGACAGCACGCGCCCGGCGAATGATCACCTCGTAGAGCTGCACGCGTGCGGACTCTGAGACTTGTTTGGAATCATCGACACCGGCTAAACGGCAACGAGTGGGCAAGATGACCGCTGCCGCGACGACAGGGCCAGCCAAGGGGCCTCGTCCGGCTTCATCGAGACCAGCGATCAAACGATAGCCGCGCCGACGGGCTTCTAATTCGAATTCATCGGTAGGTCCCACGATGCGTCCGTTTAAAGGGCGCATAGTCGTCCTGAATCTGTTCGACTGCACGCAAGATGGGCTCAGCCTTCATCACCATTCCGGCCCCTCCACCATAGGGCACATCGTCCGCGACCTTATGACGATCGAGCGTATAGTCGCGCAGGTTACGCACGCACACGTGCAACAAACCTTTCTCTTGCGCACGCTTGAGAATGCTCTGGTCGAGTACCGGCGCGACCATCTCCGGAAATAGCGTGAGAATGTCACACCGCATGACGATCCTCAATCAATTCGTCGATTCCGCGGACCGTCATCCGCCGGCGCGCGAGATCCACCGACGTCACAAAACTCTTGGCGGCCGGAATAAGAACTTCCTCCGTCCCCTTACGAACAACGAAGACGCGATTGTCCGGTATCTCCAAAATCGTCTCCAGCACTCCGACCTCGTCGCCCCGCTCGTTCTCTACCGTCATCCCGACAAGGTCACATTCAAAATAGACGTCCGCGGACAATGCCGACGCTGGAGCGCGCGGCACTTGAATCAAGCCCCCGCGCAGCATGCCGGCAGCCTCCGGTGTCGTCACACCCACAAAACCCATAATGTAGGTCGAGCCTGCTCGACGGACATGCGTCACGGTCATATCAATCGTCTGTCCCGTCGTCTCCAACACCTGCACCTGCTTCAGATGGTCTAACCGCCCAGGCACATCGCTCAACAATCGAACTTTGAACTCGCCTCGTACGCCGAAGTGGCGCTCGATCTTGCCGATTGTGACAAGATCTGCTTGAGCAGTCGTCACAGACTAGCCCTCATTATTCATGACGGTTCGTCGCGAAATCTCACGAAAGTGCGTTCCTCATGAAGCGTATCTCGCAGGCAACGATCA
Organism: Nitrospira sp.; assembly: GCA_005116945.1. GTDB lineage: Bacteria > Nitrospirota > Nitrospiria > Nitrospirales > Nitrospiraceae > Palsa-1315. The sequence goes on along the minus strand of SWDH01000003.1, from coordinate 19,596 downwards.
GACCGACTCATTCCGTCATGCGCTTCACGCTTCACGAACAACGTTTCACGCGCAAGAGCAGCGGATCGGCGATTGTAGCAGAAGCGCTCATGAATAATGCGGGCTAAGCGCCCTTCTTTTTCACCGTCTTCTTCACCGTCTTCGGAGCTTTCGCCGTCGTCTTCGCAGCCTTCTCCGTTTCAAACTGCTTCCATACGCCACTGCGTCGAAGCAATGTCTTGACGGTGACGGTCGGTTGAGCCCCCTGATGCAACCAACTCAACACCCGTTCCTGCTTCAGTTCAGGCAGACCCGCATCCTTCAAGGGATCGAAAATCCCAAGAATTTCCAAGAATCGCCCATCGCGCGGCTTCCTGGAATCCGCTGCCACCACGCGATAGAGCGGTCGTTTGTGTCGTCCTGTCCTTGTCAATCTCAAATGAACGGCCACTGGAATCCTCCTTGATGAATGAGCCTTCAGCCATCAGCTGTCAGCTCTTTGAATTCAAATTCGATTCTGCATGGGGCTGAAAGCTGAGAGCTGACAGCTGAATGCCATGAATCACCTGGAGCGCATCATCTGCGCAAGCTGCCGGCGCCCCCCAGATCCTGCCATCGCTTTCGCGATTTTCCTCGCCGATAGGAACTGTTTAATCAACCGATTCACCTCTTCCACCTTCGTCCCGCTTCCGCGGGCAATCCGCTTTTTTCTACTTCCGTTGATGAGCGTATGATCACGCCGCTCGCGTACGGTCATCGAGTCGATCATGGCCAAGACTCGCTTCATGTCTCGTTCCGGCTTCTGCCCTTCCATCGCTCCCATGAGTTTCTGACCGCCAGGCAGCATCCCCAAAATCTGCTCCATCGAACCTAGACGACTGACCTGCCCCAGCTGGGCGCGGAAATCCTCCAGCGTCAGCGTATTGCTGGCCAACCGCTTTTGGGTTTCCTCTGCCTGCTCACGCGAAAACGTCTCTTGAGCCTTTTCGATCAGCGAGAGGACGTCGCCCATTCCAAGGATGCGCGAAGCCATCCGATCGGGATGAAACAACTCCAGCGCATCGAGCTTCTCCCCGACACCCAAAAACTTGATCGGCTTACCGGTCACCGCACGGATAGACAACACCGCCCCGCCCCGGGCGTCGCCTTCAACCTTCGTCAAAATAATGCCGGTCAGTCCGATGCGTTGATCGAACTGGCTCGCCATAGTCACCGCGTCTTGGCCCGTCATGGCATCGGCCACCAAGAGGATTTCTTGTGGCCGAACGGCACCCTGGCATCAGCCCATTTACCATCGACATGGTTCTGCTCAAATTTACGGTGGGCTTCGAACTCAAAATCAATCTTCTCAGCCTGATTGGGATGTTCCTCGGCATCTATCTGTACAAAAACGTGTAGCAGGATGCTGAAAAAGTCCGCCAGCGTCGTTCTCGCATCGTTTAGACCCTCAACGTACCCCTGAGGGTACGCCTCGGATCTTCACTCGTTGCGGCCTTCCTGGGCGGCCATTTTGAGCATCCTGCGAAGATGATCTCCTTTTGCCTAGGACAGGCGCACCCCTCTGAAGTGCCGACATACTGGAATGATTGTTTGGGTAACGGGCTAGAGATCCGACTTCAACTCTAATTCCTTCAGCTTCAACGCTCGAATTCGGTTTCGCAGCGACGCGGCCCGTTCAAACTCCAATTCCTTCGCGGACGCTTTCATTTCGATTTCCAGCCGCTTAATGATTGATTCCGCCGCTTCCGCTGTTTCATAGACAGCCGATGACTCAGCGGCTACATCCAGCTGCACGGCGCCTATCTCCTCCGTTGCATATTCAAGCGACAAGACGTCCTTCTTGATACTCACAGGCACGATACTGTGCTTGGTATTATAGTCGGCTTGAATCGCGCGGCGTCGCTCAGTCTCGGTAAGCGCCATGCGCATCGAATCGGTAACGGTATCACCGTACATAATGACATGGCCTCGTACGTTCCTCGCTGCCCGCCCGGCCGTCTGGATCAACGATCGATAGGACCGAAGATACCCTTCCTTATCCGCATCGAGAATTGCCACGAGGGTCACCTCGGGTAGGTCCAACCCCTCTCGCAGAAGATTGATCCCTACCAACACGTCGAACCGCCCGCGCCGAAGATCCTGTAGGATCTCAGCCCGTTCCAACGTCTTGATGTCGGAATGCAGATACCGCACCTTGATCCCCAGATCATGGTAGTACTCGCTTAAATCCTCGGCCATCCGCTTGGTCAAGGTGGTGATCAGCACCCGCCCTCCCTGGGCCGTTTCAGTCCGCACTTCGCCGAGCAGATGATCGACCTGCCCTTTGGCTGGGCGCACCTCGATGACCGGATCCATCAAACCGGTTGGTCGAAGGATCTGCTCGACCACCTCTCCGGCCGCATGCCCCAATTCATAGGAGCCTGGCGTCGCGGAAACATACACCGCCTGATTGAGACAACGCTCAAACTCCGCAAACTTCAACGGCCGATTATCGACCGCCGAGGGCAACCGGAATCCGTACTCGACCAAGGTGCGCTTCCGCGAATAGTCGCCTTCGTACATCCCTCCCACTTGGGGAATCGTGGCATGGGATTCGTCGACGATCAGCAGAAAACCTTTGGGGAAATAGTCCAGAAGCGTCGGAGGCTGTTCACCGGCGGCGCGGCCACTGAGATGCCGTGAGTAGTTCTCGATGCCGTGGCAATACCCCATCGCTCGAATCATTTCTAGGTCGAACTTGGTGCGCTGCGCGATCCGCTGAGCCTCTACGAGCTGATTCTGTTTCTTGAAATAGGCAACCCGCTCATCCAACTCTTCTTCGATTCCTGTAATCGCCTTCTCATATCGATCCGGCGCAATGAGATAGTGCGTGTTCGGATAGATCACAACTTTTGGAAGTTTCCCAAGTGACTTCCCCGTCAGCGGATCGATTTCGTGGATCGCGTCGACGACGTCGCCGAACAACTCGATCCGCACGGACACGGCATCATTCGATGCCGGGAAAATCTCGATAACATCGCCGCGGGCCCGGAACGTTCCTCGGTGGAAATCCATGTCGTTGCGGGCATATTGAATCTCGACCAATTTTGCCAGGATCTTCTCCCGCCGGATCTCCATGCCCTCTTCAAGAAAAACCACCATCTTGTGATAGACCTCCGGCGACCCCAGGCCATAAATACAGGAGACCGATGACACGATCAGCACGTCGTTTCGTTGAAGCAGCGCGGACGTCGCCGCATGCCGCATCTGATCGATTGCATCGTTGACGGACGCATCCTTGGCAATATACGTGTTGCTTTGCGGGATATAGGCTTCCGGCTGGTAGTAATCGTAGTAGCTGACGAAATACTCCACCGCGTTGTGAGGGAAAAACTGTTTAAACTCTTGGTAGAGCTGGCCGGCCAGCGTCTTATTGTGGACCAGAACCAACGTGGGCTTCTGCACCTGCGCGACCACATTGGCCATGGTGAAGGTCTTGCCGGAACCGGTGACACCGAGCAGGGCTTGGTGCTTTCGACCGGCCACAATCCCAGCCACCAACTTATCGATGGCCTGGACTTGATCTCCGCAGGGCTTGAATGGGGCTTCGAGTTGAAACGGCGGCATGGGACGACCTTTCGGTCGTTATCTTACCATCGGAAACAACCGCGCGCGCAACAGATGATGCGGATCACGCTTCGATGGACAGATCGGATGCCACCGACCTATTTCCAGGGCCGGTGGCACCAAAGTCTTTTAATATCGTGAGTACCTAGACCCACCGACCGAGGCTCCCGGACGATGAGCCTGTCCACGGTTTTCACCCTCGCGGAATCGACGGCCCGATGGCTCCGCACTTCGGCGAGGCCGTTGACGGTGTGACTGTTCTTCGCTGACCTGCATCGGGGCCGGAGACGGGAGAGCGACAAACACGGGAAGCGTCAGCTTCTTCGTCTCGATTCGTAATTGTCTCACCATGCGAAGATATTCTCGTTCTTCCGACTGAGATAGAATCAAGTACGTCGCTCCGTCCTTCTCTGCACGACCCGTTCGCCCCGTCCGATGGACATAGGAGTTCGGATTGGTCGGCAACTCGTAGTGAATCACTTGAGTGACATCCTGAATATCGAGCCCTCTGGCCGCCACATCGGTCGCCACGAGCGAGCGGAGCCGTCCGGCCCGGAATGCTCCGAGCGTTCGTTCCCGCTGCGCTTGGCTGTGATTGCCGGTCAACGCGCCGACTGAAGCCGGTTCTCCACCTAAATGGGCGGCTAACCGTCGCACCTTGTACTTTTGATCGCAAAACACCATCGACCGCCCCCCACCCGTGACTCCTTGGAGCAACGTATGCACGAGTTGCGTGCGCGCCTGATCTCCTGGCACGACATAGTAGGCGTGCACGATCCTGGTCGGAGTACTGATCCCCGGATCGACAGAAACGCGAGCGGGATTGCGTTGCATGCTCTGCGCGAGCGTTTGAATCTCTCCGGAAAAAGTCGCGGAGAACAACAGCGTCTGGCGTTCAACCGGTAGAAGACGGATAATCCGTTGGATGTCCCGCAGAAACCCTCGATCCAACATCTGATCGGCCTCGTCCATCACGAGAAACGTCACACCGCCCAACTTCAAGTGGCCGGAACCGGCCAAGTCGAGCAACCGTCCCGGTGTACCCACCACCACCATCGGCGGTCGCTGCAGCGCGCGGTAATGGCGCTCGATCGGCGTCCCACCGTATACAGACAATGAGGTCACGGACATCGGAGCATACTTGCGCAACTCCATTTCAATCTGGAGCGCCAATTCCCGCGTGGGCGCCAATACCAAAAACTTTGGCCCCGGTAAATGGGATGGTCCCGACCTGGTATAGGGTCCAGGCGCAGGCGCTGAGGCTTCCTGTCGCATGACTTGCTCAATAATCGGCAATAAAAACGCCAGGGTTTTCCCGCTCCCGGTTTTGGCTTGCGCCATAATATCCTGGCCTTTCAGCGCCAAGGGAATGGCCGCCTGTTGCACCGGCGTGGGTGTCGTGAGGCCTGCCTGTATCAAGCGCTGGGCAAGGGAGTGGGGTAAATTCATTTCTGCAAACGTAGACATAAAACTCCTTGTATGGGGCACACTTCCTGGGACTGCACGGTCTGGCCTGGTCAGAGGGCCGAGAAACGCATCACGGTGATGGGCAATTCTAGGAAGGAAATAGCGGGGCCGCCGGATAGGCAGCCCCGACGTGTAACACACTTGTTACGGCTTAGTACCGGTCTCCACCGCCGCCGCGACCGCCGCGACCACCGCCGCCGCCACCAGTGCGTGGTTCTTGTGGACGCGCTTCGTTGACGGTCAACGTGCGACCGCCCAGCTCCGTGCCATTCAACGCGGTAATCGCCGCCTGCGCTTCTGAATCCCCGGACATCTCCACGAATCCAAACCCGCGGGACTGGCCGGTAAACTTATCTGTGATAATCCGGGATGATGTCACCGCTCCATGCACAGCAAACAGATCGCTCAGTTGCTGCTCAGTTGTGGAATACGGCAAACCACCGACATAAATCTTCGAACCCATGGGGCTCCTCCTTTGAGAATATGTGTTGTCTTGGACTCGAGAACAAAGTGAGGAAGGAGTGGGCCGAAGATGCAAACACCATGGCGGCTCAAGGCTGGCTTCCGATCAAATTCCCGTGCAGAACCAAAACAACAACTGTCTTAGGCCTTGTCTCTCTTTGTCATATCATCACCAGGCCTTTCGCGATGATACACGATGGTACTCTACTCCTCTGCCATTTTAATTGCAAGCCATGACGTATTCACGCGCATGGCGGTTGGCCTTCCTAATAGGCGGCAGGAGCAGAAAGCGGGCGGTGAGAGAATAGCGGAACCGCGTGTACACTATCGAAGTCCAACGTGGTGGATCCCCGAACGACAAGACCGACCTGACCGATGGTCAGAGACTGATCCTCAACCGTCACCGCGAGCACGCCGTCAAAGAAGGTTTCGATAAAGTCTTTACTCAGAATGGTATTCCGTTGAATGCGCAGCATATGCCAGGGACCCTTTTTAGGCGTGAGCGACGATTGTCCGAGACTCGTCTCCTTTCCTTTCACCACTTTGCTCACTTCCAATGTCTTCGTCGCAAGATTGACCACCACCGCATAGAAGTGCCTGGCATCCTGTACGCCAAACACCACACCTCCTATCGCCGCCGACGCATCGACGGGAAACCGCATTCTGACCGACATATCTGGGTATTCATACTGAAACCCATCGGCGACGATCACACGGTAACAGGTCTCAGTCGGGCACGATGAATTCACAGCGAGAACATTGGACGCCGATGGAGCATCAGGATCGGCCTTGACCGTCCAATCCGCAGCCGGCCCCTCGCCGAACCCCAGCATCGAGAATCCGACAGGAGCCTCACCCGACTTCTGCTGGTCAAACGTCCATCGATTAAACAACCCCCCTTGCACCTGGCCTTGTAAGTTGGCTTCTTTTTCCATCCGGCTCTCTATCTCAATCGCATGAGATGGCTCAACACCATCGCTCCATTCGCCGGCAATCATGGACAAGACAAGCCCGATAACCACCCGGCTGAGAGACCTCGGCTTCACGCTCATGTGACGTTCATTCGCAACCATCTCCTGAAACGCTTGCTACCTCTGTGGCCGCTTCTTGATATCGAGAATGTCTTGTTGGAACCGGTCGCGGGCGGCCATGATCTTGTTTCGACGTTTCCATCGCCCCCAAGCCCACCACCGAAGACGATCTGGAAATGTCACTCCAGGCGTTGGAGCGCTTCCACCGGGGGCATGCTGAAAGTCATAGCCCTGGCGAGACTGGCGATTCTCGAAAAATCTCCGGTAGAGATGCTCGTACAGCCCTTTGCCTGAATCGCCTGCGCTCACGACATCCTCCCGGCAATCTCCCTACAATACCAGATCCAATTGGCCGTGGTCTGTCACAGGAGGCGAACAGGTCTGACGTTGGCAGACGTACGCCGTCGGCTTCCCGTTCACACCCATCTTCCCGATCGCGAGCGGCAAGTCGGATTCGCCCTCACGACGAGCCGATTCGACCACCAGCACCGTACGATTCGGCAGATAGCGCCGATGGACTGTTGAGAGCAACGACTCGGTCATTGCGTCGCCACGAGTTCCAACCACAACGATCTCCTGTGGCGTCGCCAGGTACCAATCCAGCGCGCACAATATAGCCGATGTGCCATAGGCATTGTGGGCCATCGCATGACGGAACACCCGGAACAGCTGCTCGACCAGGTCATGATACCGTTGTTCCCTCGTGAAAGAGAATAGTCTCAACAAAACCATGGCGACAACGGCATTCCCCGATGGAATCGCGCTATCGGTCCCGGACTTCATGCGATGGAGCAGGGCTTCGTGGTCGCGGCTGGTATAAAAACACCCCCCGATCGGCGCATCCCAATATCGCTCCAATAAATGGTCCGTGACCTCGCGCGCTTGATCCAGATACCACCGATGCGATGTCGCCTCAAACGCGTCCAGCAACGCCGTGGCAAGACAAGCGGCATCGTCCAGATAGCCGTTCAAGCGTCCTTTCCCCGCCCTGACCGTACGATAGACCCTTCCGTTCTCAACCGCATAGTCCAACAGGAATGTGAGCGCCCGTTCCGCAGCTGCCAGATACGCTGGAACCCCGAACGCATGGTAGGCATCGAGATACGCAGAGACCATCATCGCATTCCAGCTCGTGAGAATATTGTCATCCCGCTGCAACGCCATCCGTTGCTCGCGCGCGGTCAGCAACTTCAACCTGGCGGCCCGCAACATGCTCTCCACTTCCACCTGCGCGTCAGATTCTGGATGGACCTCACCCAGCCGATTCAACACGTTCTTGCCTTCAAAATTGCCGCTCTCCGTCACTCCATAGCACCGACAAAACTCCTCAGCCATGTCGGCTCCCAGCACCGACGCAATCTCTTTCGGCTCCCAGACGAAGTAGCTTCCCTCATGCCCCTCGCTGTCGGCATCCTGCGCAGCAAAGAACGCGCCATCGGGATGCGTGAGTTCACGACGGACGTATTCCAACGTGTCTTCCACCACTTCACGAAACCGCTCCTCTTTGGTGAGACGCCAGGCATCGAGGTAGATCCGCACCAGCTGCGCATTGTCGTAGAGCATCTTCTCGAAATGGGGAACCAACCACCGGCCATCCACCGAATAGCGATGGAAGCCCCCGCCGAGATGATCGTAGATTCCTCCAGCTGCCATGGTTCGCAGCTGTAACAATACGAGTTGTTGGTGGGAGGCGTCTTTCGTCCGAGCCGTCTGACGGAGCAACAGACTGAGCGGAGGAACCGTGGGGAATTTTGGCCCCTCACCGAATCCACCGTGAACCGGATCAAAAAACTGCCCTAAGCTTTTGACTGCCTCGTCGAGCAGACCATCCGTCAAGGGATCGTCCGACGGCTGAGGCGTGCCGACTCGCTGCAATCCTGTTTTCACTTTCTCCACATTCTTCCGGACATCGTCTCGATGGTTCCGATAGGCCTCGATGACACCGCGCAAGACTTCGGGAAATCCCGGCAGGTTATAGCGAGGCGCCGGCGGGAAATAGGTCCCCCCATAAAACGGCTCTTGATCAGGCGTCAGGAACATCGTCAGGGGCCACCCACCACCGCGTCCCAGGAACACCTGCGCAGACTTTTGGTAAATATCATCCAAGTCCGGGCGCTCTTCTCGATCCACCTTCACATTGATGAAATCCCGATTCATCAACCCGGCAATCTCAACATTGTCGAAACACTCATGGGCCATGACATGGCACCAATGGCAGGCCGAGTACCCGATCGACAAGAGAATCGGCTTGTCTTCAGCTTTCGCTCGCGACAAGGCCTCCTCGCCCCAGGGATACCACTCCACAGGATTCTCTGCATGCTGCAGGAGATAAGGACTGGCTTCCCTGGCCAGCCGGTTCGTGAAATGCTGCGCTGGTGTGGTCGAATCTGTCATTGACGTGTCATGCTCACAAGTCGGCATAGTACCTTGGCCTGGAGCCGCTCTGCAACGAGTCAGTCTATGTGAACGAGTCAGTCTATGTTATAGTTCGATGCAATCTTATGAGGCTCACCGCATGAACGGCTCGACGCGCTGCTGCTCCCCCTCCTTTGTTGTGATCATTCTCCTGGGAGTTATCCTCGCTCTGCTCCCCATAGGAACCCAAGTCTTCGCCCAATCGGAGGATGACCAGCGTGCATGGTTTCGAGCCCTCGACAGCCTGTCGAACGAACGCATGCTCGCCGACGTGCGCACGTTAAGCAGCCCGGCTTTCAACGGACGGCAAACCGGATCCGCCGATGACCTGCGATCCGCACAATGGGTTGCACAGGAATTGACTTTGGCAGGGGTACAACTACCGCTCATTGACAACAAGGGAATCGCCTTCCCCTCTCCCGGGGCCAGCAAGGAAGAGCCCGTTGGCATCATGGCTTCGATGGTCTCGACGCCACTCATCGAACCCGACCCGGTCGTTCGCACCGGGGCAGCGGACCAGTTGGTCACAGCGCAGTTGGGTAGAGACTACCTCCCGGTCTTTGACTCCCCCTCTGCCGATCTCCAGGGTCAGGTCGTCTTCGTCGGTTACGGCATTGTCGATCCCGCTCAAGGAATCGACGATTACGCCGGCGTCGATGTGAAGAACTGCATTGTGCTCTTCCTGCGTGGCAAACCGGATCACTACCAAGGCTCCGTCAGCCACGCCGACAAGGTCCGCTTCGCACGAGATCGAGGAGCCTCGGCCTATCTGACTACAACAGGACCGATTATCAGCCCATATGAAGCTCGCCGCGGCGCCACGGGAAGGCCCAGCGCATTGTATGGGCAGCTCTCCCCTGACCAAGCCCTCCCTGGCGCATGCATCAGCACGAAATTGGCCGAGACTCTCCTTGCCGGAAGCGGCGATGAGTCCAGTCCTGACCACCTTCGCACCCTCCAAGAACAACTCAATAACGCCCCATCCGCGCGATCGCACCTCGTCAATCGATATGCATCTCTCCATTGGAAAACCACGATAGCGGACGGCTTGCTGACGAACGTGGTGGGGATGATCCCTGGTACAGGACCGGATA
>SWDH01000003.1:5257-9532 GCA_005116945.1 Nitrospira sp. | reverse complement strand
CCATCATCATCGGCGCGCATCGAGATCATTTTGGCCGCCCTGCAGGCCTCTTATTTCCTGGCGCTGACGACAACGCATCAGGAACGGCCATAGTACTGGAGGTCGCACGGGCCCTAGGAAAAATTGGTCTGCGTCCTCAACGGACGATCCTCTTTCTATCATTCAGTGGACATGAGAGAGATTCGCTCGGGTCACGCCTCTATACATCGAGACCTGTCATCCCCCTCGGCTCAACGAAAGCCATGATCAACATTGACCATGTCGGAGTGGGATACGGAGTGTTAATCCTCCGTGTCACAGAGTTGAAGAAATCCACGTTAAAGGAAGCAGGGTACGCAGTGGATTTAGTCAACAAGCTTGACTATTACGGATTCTTGCCCGGCGGCGACGACGAACCGTTCAAAGAGGCAGGAGTTTCAACCGTCAGCATCACAAGCGGCGGGGCCCACCCGCACATGCATCAGCCTACCGACACCGCCGACACGATCAATCCGGAAATTTTGCGGAACATAGCACGGTATGTCCTCGCGCTCACCTGGCAACTGGCGAATGCTCCCTAGCCCGCATTATTTATGACGGTTCGTGGCGACATCGCGCAGTCGCCGGGCGAGACAGGCGCGCGGAGCCGCGAGGGAGGGATGCATACTTGAAACAGTATGTTGACCGACCGAGTGGCGAGCCTGCCTGGACGCAGCGCAGACTTGTCGCAACGGCGGATCCGCGATTGCAGCAGAAGCGCTCATGAATCATGTGGGTTAGTCGATGCTATAGTTCCGCGCACCTTCTCGAAGGGCTCACTTCATGAACGGCTCAACGCGCTGCGGCTCTCCCTCCCTTATTGTAATCACTCTCCTGGAAATCATTCTCGTTCTGCTCCCCCTGGGGGCCCAGAGCTTCGCGCAATTGGAGGACGACCAGCGGGCATGGCATCGGGCCCTCGATAGCTTGTCGAGCGAACGCATGCTCGCTGACGTGACGACGTTAAGCAGCCCGGCTTTCAACGGTAGGCAGACCGGATCAGAGGACGATCTGCGATCTGCCGGTTGGGTGGGCGACCAATTTCTCGCCTCTAGGATCGGGCTCGCCTTTGTTCCTGAGGGATTGAATATTCCGCCCGGCGGCAAGCGCGGTGTGCCGACAGGCTTCATGTCGATGCCACACCAAGCTGTCATCATTGCCCCAGAACCAACGCTACAAATCTCTACGGCCAGGATTCCGGGCAATCAGCGCCTTGGAACGGACTTTCTCCCGGTGCTCGATTCACCATCTGCACATATTCGTGCTCCGATCGTGTTTGTCGGCTATGGGATTGTTGATGCTGCGTCGAATATAAATGACTATGCCGGAGTCGACGTGAACAATTGCATCGTGCTGTTCCTAAGAGGAAAACCGGACCACTTTAAAGAAACGATTACCCACGCGGACAAAGTCCGGATCGCTCGCCAGAAAGGCGCAGTAGGTTATCTCACGGCAACTGGACCGCTCCTCAGTTCCTACGAGATCCGCCGCGGCGTAACAGGGAAACCCAGCGCCTTCTACGGACTTTCTCCAGCAACCGAAAACCTTCCCGGTGCATGGATCAGCACCGAGCGAGCGGAGCACATCATCGCCGGCACCGACCCTTCCAACCAAAAACGTCTCCAAAGCAAGCAGGAACAGCTCAATCGAACCTCCGAGTCTCGGTCATTTCTCACGGAGTACTTTGGGGCTCTCGAATGGAAATCAGAGCAAAAACAGGGCTCCCTAATCAACGTAATCGGGGTGCTCCCAGGATCAGACCCGCAATTGATGCATGAAGCCATCGTGATCGGTGCACACAGGGATCACTTCGGACGCCAAGGTGGGCTCTTGTTTACCGGTGCTGACGACAATGCCTCTGGGACAGCAATCATGTTGGAGGTCGCACGGACTCTTGCCCCTCTGGCCGTCCTGCCCCAACAATCCGCAGCAATGCGAGGAATGAGAAGAATACCCGCCGTATGGCCAAAGCGAACAATCCTCTTCATTTCCTTTAGCGGAGAAGAACAAGGCCTGGTAGGTTCTCGACTATATGTTGACCGCCCGCTTATACCCATCGCAATGACTAAAGCGATGATTAACATCGATCACGCCGGGATCGGTACTGGCCGATTGACGGTTGGAGTGACAGGGCTGGAGAAAGCTGTGGCAGTAGACGCAGGACAAATGGCAACCGTTACGGACAAACTGGACCTGTTCGGATTCTTTCCCGGCGGCGATCACGTGCCCTTCAAAGAGGCAGGTATCCCAACCGTCGCCGTCGTCAGCGGTGGCATCCACCCTCACTTTCACCAGCCAACCGATACCGCCGACACCATCAATCCAGAAATTCTACAAACTGTGGCCCGGTACGTCCTCGCCCTCACCTGGAAACTGGCGAATGCTCCCTAGCAGTATATTAGGGATTACCAGGAGCAGCTTACAGGATGCTCAAAAAGGCTATCCCGCAAGGTCCGTTCAATTCTCTCTATTTCTTTTTAGGGAAGTGGTCGAGGCTGCCCTTTACTGCGCGCATCGAACGAGCACATTCTTATCGTGCGCGTTCTGCGAGCAAGAAGGGCACCTGGCCGCTCCCCTCCCTGCTGGCGGTCTTTTTCAGCATTGTGTTAGGGGATGTCGTCGAGAATCGTCGACTGAATCGATGGCAACGGCGCGGTTTGGCGAGGAGGGCCGGGAAGGACGGTCGGTGAGCCGGTCTGGTTGGCGCCTTGGATAAGTCCGATCGAGAGTTGCGGCCCGAACGTGGTCACCGCCCCGCTCCACGCTTGACCGGTTGTGGGATTCCGAAAGCTGAACGACTGGAAATTATTTCCTGGGTTGTACAAAAATCCCTGCGTGCCTTGATTATCGAGATAGAGACTGCTTATGCCTGGCATCTTGAATAACGGCGCAACCCCTCCATCGAATGAACGAACGCTGGAGGTTGATTGCCCCCAGACCTGCGAATTCACTGACGGGAGCGAAAGCAAGAGAAGGATCAACGCCGCCAGTGGCACAGGAAGTGCCAAGACCGACAGATCTGGTCGTGTGACCCGATAGCCTTGCAATCCCGCTCCAGTTAGCCCATGACAGGTTCGCATAATATCATTATAGTATGCAGAGATTTTCCTTGTCGATCAAAAGGGGGGGGTATGGGGACCAGAATACAACGATGGTGGCGCACATGTAGTTATGCCGTCGGCATCGGACTCATCCTGTCACCTGGGCTCAGTTGGGGGCTAGAGATCGGCAAGACACCGTCTTCGGAACGACAGCAAACCATCTCCCTCGCCGACGCAGCCCTTCAAGCACTAAAGTATAATCTGGACATCAGTATCAGCCGCCAGACGAAGGAGAGCCGGTTAGCCGACATCACCGTCGAAGAAGCCAAGTTCGACCCGACGCTGAGTGTGAACGGCCAATACAATCGGACCGCGACCCCGCTCAACCGGCCGGTCTTCGGCTTTTCACAGGGACCGCTCAACGATATCCGAATCTTCGACCAACGGAACCACTCCGTCACACTCGACGCCACAACGAATTTGCCGACAGGCGGCAACGTTGACCTGAACTATAGCCCCGCTCGAAATAATGTCTCGGGAGCTCAAGGATGCTTTGGCCAATCGCCTACCACCCCCGGATGTAGCAGTTTCGGATCGTTCTTATTCAATCCGTCCTACACCGGTGGCCTCTCGCTCACCCTCACGCACCCGCTCCTCCGCAACGCCGGCATCGACATCACCAAGACCTTCATCCGCGTCGCGCAGAATAATGCCGTCGTGGAAGAACATGTCTTTCGCGATCGTGTCCTCAACGTCCTCGCCACGGTAGAACAAACCTATTGGGAAGTGGTCTTCGCCAACGAGAACCTGAAAGTCGCCGAAGCCGCCTTGAAAGCGGCGCAGGAACTCCTGGCCAGCAATCGCGCGAAGGCCAAGGCCGGGATTATGTCGATCGTCGATGTGTTGCAAGCTGAAGCGGCCGTCGCGTCACGGGTCGAACAGGTACTGGTCGCGGAGAAAACGATTCGAGACCAGGAAGATCAGCTGCGCCGATTGCTCAATCCTGGGGAAGAAGATCTGCGTCAAGACGTGCACTTGATCCCACTCGACCAGCCAGTCGTGGCCCTCGAGCCCCTCAGTCTACAAGAAGCCATCGACCAGGCCATTGAGCAGCGGCCGGAAATCGTCCAAGCAAAGAAGAATATGGAGACGAGCGATCTCAATACCAAATTCGCCAAAAATCAGATTCTCCCGAATCTCTCGTTCCAAGGGACGA
>SWDH01000003.1:0-5157 GCA_005116945.1 Nitrospira sp. | reverse complement strand
GCACGTTCTACGAGCAGGAGGACGGCCAGACTACCCTTCCCATCCTTCTTCAGGCCGCGCGTTGCGCGAGCAAGGAAATCGTCCCAGCTACCCCGAGGATCTTCTTCTCCCGCAGGAGGCTCAAAATGCTTGTCAGCAGGGCCGCAGCGAGAACTCTCGTCACGAAGAGAGCCTTCCGATTTCTTACGCCTCCCTTAGAGGGAGTGACCGAGGTTGCCCTCGACTGCGCGCATCGAACGAGCACATTCCTATCGTGCGCGTTCTGCGAGCAAGGAGGGCACCTGGCCACTCCCTCCTCACCCTTTTCAGCCTCCTGTTACTCCACGACGACTGCCGTCCCGTTGGCGCTGACCATCAACATGCTGCTATTGGTGCCGATCGTTTCATAATCGATGTCGATACCGACGATCGCATTGGCGCCCAAGTTCTTGGCCTGCTCCTGCATTTCTTCAAGTGCAATATTCTTCGCCTTCCGGAGTTCCTTTTCATAGCCCGCCGAACGCCCCCCGACAATATCCCGGATCGACGCGAAAAAATCCCGAAAGATATTCGCGCCAAGGATGGCATCGCCTGATACCAGCCCCAGATGCTTCACCGTTTTCTTTCCCTCAAGACTCGGTGTGGTCGATAGAATCATTCCTCCCTCCTCCTGTTAAGTGCCCCATCCTCTCACCAATTGAGTACCACCACCAAGCCTTTTGCCCAATCTTCGGCGGTGACCCATGACACGACGATCTTCTCTCTGCCCTAGGTTGTACCTCGCACACTTTACAGGTTTCAAGAACAAGCACGCACACAGTAAGCGGATCTCTTCAGTATCCCTCCTGAACACTCCTTGCGGGCCAGGAAGAAGAGCCGACGCCGGAGTAGCTATTCATGAATGGTCCGCGCTACGATCATACCTTTATCTTGCTTGGAGCGCGCACGGTGGAATCCACTCCTCGGCCTCACAACCAGTCGACAGACCTCATCGTCGAAGGCGCGCGCCAGAATAACCTCAAAAACATCTCGCTCCGCATCCCTCACAATCAAGTCACGGCCATCACCGGTGTCTCAGGGTCGGGAAAATCCTCGCTCGCATTCGACACGCTCTTTGCCGAAGGTCAATGGCGCTATGTGGAATCGCTCTCCACCTATGCCCGCATGTTTCTCGACAAGGTCAATCGGCCCGATGTGGACCGGCTGATCAATGTGCGCCCAGCTATTGCGATCGAACAGAAGAACCCCATTCGCACGGCCCGCTCGACGGTCGGCACCACGACTGAAATCGCCGACCTATTACGGCTCCTGTTCGCCAAAATCGGTCATCCGGTTTGCCCCGATTGCGCCATCGCTGCGCGCAGCTTCCACCCCGGCAGTGTCGTCGACGATCTCCTGACCCATTGCACCGACGCGCGCGCGATGATTCTGTTTCCTGTCACAGCCCCGGCGCCGAAACAGGACCAGGCCTTTCTCCAATCGCTGTTGTTGCGCGGATACACCAGGCTGCAATGCGACAGGGAGATCCTCGATCTCCACGAGGTCCAGACCCTTCCTAAAACCAGACCGGACCATCTGTATGTGATCATGGATCGGCTGGTGATCCGTGAAGACAACCGATCCCGCCTGGTCGAAGCGATTGAAACCGCGTTTCGCGAGGGTGAGGGCCTCTGCCGTGTGGATGTCATCGACCAGGGTACTCGCACCTACAGCATGAACTTTCGCTGCCAACAATGCGGCAGAACGTTTGAGCCGATTCGCCCCGTCCTTTTCTCCTTCAACCATCCGCTTGGGGCCTGTCCCGAGTGCAAAGGGTTCGGTAATATTCTGCGTTACGATCCCGATCTCGTCATTCCCGACCACACCAAGTCGCTGGCCCAAGGTGCGATCGAACCCTGGAGTAAACCCAGCGGCGATTGGTGGCAGAAACAACTACTGCTTTCGATGAAGCGGCGTGGAGTGGATCTGACAATCCCCTACAAAGAACTGCCACAAGAAATCCGGCAGATGCTTTGGGAAGGAGAAGGCAAGTTCGAGGGAGTGCGGCAATATTTTGAATACTTGGAAGGGAAGCGCTACAAGTTGCACGTGCGCGTCATGCTCAGCCGCTACCGGACGCCGTTTTCCTGTCCCGGTTGCAACGGATCCCGCCTCCGACCGGACGCGCGCTACGTGAAGATTGCGGGCCAAGACATTCATGAGCTATCGGCGCTGACGATTGACGACACTGCTGCATGGGTCACAGCCCTCGCCCTCTCTCCCTATGAAGAACAGGTCGCCCGCGACATTCTCCGGCAACTGACAGCCAAGCTCGGTTTTCTCCTCCGCGTAGGCCTTGGCTATCTCACGCTCTCCCGCCAAACCCGCACGCTTTCTGGAGGAGAAGCTCAGCGCGCAGCCTTGGCGAATCAACTCGGCGCCCGCCTGGTCGGCACACTCTACGTCCTCGACGAACCGACCATCGGCCTCCACCCGCGCGACACCGCGACACTCGCCGATATTCTGCGAGAGCTGGCCGTCCAAGGCAACACGGTCGTCGTGGTCGAACACGACCGTCAGATGATGCGGGCCGCAGACTTTCTGGTCGAACTAGGCCCATTGTCTGGCGAAAAGGGCGGGGAGGTGATCTGTGCCGCGCCACAGCAGGAATTCATGGCAGATCGGCGATCGATCACGGCGCGCTACCTGCGTGGCGATGATGAGATTGCGATTCCGCGATCTCGGCGGAGAGGAAACGGAAAATTTCTGGTCATCGCAGGCGCCTGCGAACATAACCTCAAAGATCTGTGCGTCCGTATTCCGCTCGGTATGTTGGTCTGCGTCACCGGCGTATCAGGATCAGGCAAGAGCACGTTGGTCGAAGATACACTCTACCGCGCCGTGGCCCGCGCCTTTCGTGTCGAATCGCTGCCGATGGGAAAATTTCGCGCGATCAAGGGAATCGAACATCTCACCGGCGTCAAGCTCATCGATCAGGAGCCGATTGGTCGCACACCACGCTCGAACCCCATCACGTACCTGAAAGCCTTTGATGAGGTGCGTGCGCTCTTCGCCTCCGAACGCGATGCGCTCCGGAACGGGCTCACGCCAGGCCATTTCTCCTTCAATACCACCGGAGGCCGGTGCGAACGCTGCGAAGGAAGCGGCGTGCAAAAGCTGGAAATGTATTTCTTCGAGGATATCTATGCCACGTGCGAAGCCTGCGACGGGAAGCGATTCAAACCGGACGTGCTCTCCATTCGCTATCGGGGGAAAACGATCCACGATGTATTGCAGATGACGGCGGAAGAGGCGCTGGGATTTTTTAGCGGCTCGCCCAAGCTCACTGAAAAACTCCACCTCCTGTCGTCCATCGGGCTGGGGTACCTCCGACTCGGCCAAGCCGCCACGACTCTCTCAGGCGGCGAGGCTCAGCGGTTGAAGATCGCGTCCGAACTCAAAAACTCGTCCGCGAAAAACGGGCTCTACATCATGGACGAACCGACCACGGGGCTACATGTCGACGACATCAAGAAACTGTTGACCATGCTGCATAAGCTGGTGAACAGCGGCAACACCGTGGTCGTGGTAGAACATAACCTCGACGTCATCAAGTGCGCCGATTGGGTGATCGACCTAGGACCGGAAGGCGGAGCAGCGGGTGGACAGATTGTGGCTGAAGGGCGACCTGAACAAGTGGCGAAAGTGGCGGGGTCTCATACAGGAAAATTTCTTGCCCCTCTGTTGACTCATGAGTAGATGGCACCTCAGCGCCTATAGTCCTGGACGCTTCTCGGCCGTCAGCGCGATCTCGATTGGCTGTCCGGCTCGCCGCACCATTAAACGCAACTCTTGTCCTGCTTCAACCTGGCAGAGTCGTTTCGCTTCCCGTTCCGAAGATACGCCCGATAAAACCGCGCCGTTGCAGGCAACCACCCGATCGCCTACTTTGAGGCCTGCTTTTTCTCCCGGCAGGCCGCTGCGGAGTTCCCGTACGAGGTAGTATCGCGCGCCGGAGGATTCTTGTAAGTCCCAATTGACGCCGATCCGTCCGGACCCGAGCAACCCAGTTTGCGATCCGAACCGAACGAGAATGCGCTGGACAATGGCGCGGGCCAGGCTCTCAGGATCATCAACCGTCGTGTCAGAACCGTACCCCTCCCCATTGAATAACACCACACCGCTCTCGACATCGATGATACGAAAGCCCAACGACACGCGGCTATTCTGGTCTCCATCGGGTCGACCCCATTGCTGCACTTCGCCCACCACAATGGCCTGCGCACCGACGAGTTTCCCGACGTTCAGCACCTCGGCATCGTCGGCATGCTTCAGTTGGACGACCTGCTCCTTGAACACTTCGTCGAGCTCGGTTCGCTCGACCATATTGATGTCCAAATCTAAGAGCAATGTCGTGACCATTCCAGCCACACGCGAGCCCGATTCTTCTGCACCGGGCGCATCCTCAAACGCCATCACGGCCATCGTTCGATACCGATCAATCGTGTCTCGATTAATCGGGCCGAGACCGGTCACGACCGGCTCAGGACGTCCACGCATCCCGCCAACGCCTAACGCAGCGTTGCCTGATGACGCACAGGCGCGACGGCGCTGTAAAATTGCGGACGGCGTGCCCCAGGCACAGAGTTCCTCGTTCACCAGCACGATGTGATGCGGATATTCGCGCTGATGGTCTGCCACTATGTTGGTGAACGGATAGAACAGACACCCGCCGACCCACAGAGAAAGTGGACAGAGGGCTAATTCGTAGAGCCACTGTTTGCGAGCGGTAAGGGAATATTCCCACACCAGCATCTGGCCATCATCACGCAATACACGATCCGGACGTCCCACCTGGGCGATGACCTCAGCCTTCGTCATCGGCACGGCCAACCGGTCCAGCTTGGACTCCGACTTCATCACGGTATACAGGACGCCGCATCCGGAGCAAACAGAAACAAGGATGGCCAAACCAATCCAACAGCCAATCCGTTTGACCATACTGGTCGGCTCCTTCGGCGTATCATCGCACCACGAAGTAGGGTATCACTCTGAGTGAGAAGGCCGCAATGGAACGGGGAGAAGAAGAGGCGCGTGAATAACTTCCGAATTTCTGAGTCTCCCGCAGGATGCTCAAAAGGGCCGTCAGCAAGGCCGCAGCCGATGGAAGCACCGGAGGCGTAGCCTCTGGGCTACGTT
>SWDH01000029.1:615145-625066 GCA_005116945.1 Nitrospira sp. | reverse complement strand
AATCTGCTGGAGCCGGCTTGGATCACCATAGAGGAATCGAGGGACCGCAGGGGATACGTAGCACGTCGGCTCTATGTTCTTATCTCGCGCCCGCAAGGCCAGTAGGTCGATCACATTGTCAATCACGTCCTGCAGATCGAAGCGGATCCGTTCTAGCTCAATGTGCTTCGCTTCCACCTTGGAGAGATCGAGAATATCGTTCAACAGGGTCATGAGGTTCTGGCCAGCATTTCGGAAGATGCGGACATATTTACCCTGTTCGTCGGTGAGAGACGTCTCCCCCAGCAAATCAGCCATTCCGACTATCGCATTCATCGGCGTGCGGATCTCATGACTCATGTTGGCCAGAAACTCGCTCTTGGCCCTGGTGGCTGTCTCAGCCGCGTCTTTCGCCTGGAGCAAGGCTTCCTGAATTCGCTTCCGCTCCGTAATCACTTCCGTGAACATGATGATCCCGCCTATGGCGCCGTGTTCGTCATGCCAGGGACGCACTTCCCACCGCAGCCAGTCGGTGCTGCCGTTTGCGCGCACGAAAAGATCCTCTTCCCGCCGCTCAATCGCACCGGCAAGGCATCGTTGATAGATATCCTGTCGTTCCCTCATGTCACGAATTTCAGGAAACACGGCATAATGATGTTGCCCGATGATATCCCGTTCGCCAAGCTGATAATCCTGATACCAGCGCTGACTGACAGCTACATACCGAAGCTGCTGGTCGAGCATCGCAACAGCGACCGGTGCGTGTTCGACAAAGGATTGGAACAACAACCGGCTGTGTTCAAGCGACTGCACGACTCGTTTGCGCTCCTGCTCTGCCGCAATGCGCGAGGCAAATGCCTGCAAGGTAGGGATCGCCAGTTTCCCGTCCGGCATCGGCTTGTTGTCCATGAGGGCGATATGCCCGATCACCTGGCCTGTCTTGTCCGCGACCGGTACCCCGCAATAACTGACAACCCCGAAGTCGGCGATCATGCGGACATGGGGATAGATCACGTGAAGCCGATCCGGATAGTGAACAGCCTGTCCTGCTAACACTGCCTCGCAAGGACTACCCGTCGGCACCACAAACGGCTCGATAAAAGCGCCTGCCCTCCACGCTGCGATGGACCGAAAATGCGTCCCTTCAGCATCCCTCTCAGAAAGATAGGCGAACTGGACATCGAATGCCGTGGCCATACGACGGATCAAAGCAGAAAAAAATTCCTCCCCCGTCTCTGTCGCGACACCTTCGACCACCGCCAGTAGCGCGTCTTCTCGCTTCTTTCGTTCAGTGATGTCATTGGTCACGGCTAACTGTTCGGTGCACCCGGTGACAGGGTTTCTCAAGGGCACGGCATGGGTCTCCATCCACCGACTGGATCCCTTGAGACCGTGAAATTTAAACTGGAGCGTTCGCTCGTGACCAGCTATCACGTCGTTAAGCATACTCACGAACGCGGCGCGATCCTCAGAGACAACCAGGTCGAACAGTGAAAGACCGATCGCATCCTCCTCGTTGCGCGCCTCAATGAATCGTAGTCCGACAGGATTTATTTGTAGTAGTGTTCCATCAGAATCAACGCGGGTGATGCAACTAGGTCCTGTGCTCAACATAATCATGTTGAGCAATTCCTGCTCCCCCCGTTTCTTCGCCACGTGCTTGAATGCGGTCACGTCTTCGCAGGCAATGAGCACGACTGGAGTGTCAGCGCCACGCGCTATTCGAACAGTCTCACTGACCCAGGTCATCGTTCCATCCTTCTTCACCATCCTGAATGTCCACCAGGCCGTAGAGGAGGGATTGCCGAACGCTTCAGCCAACTTTCGGACGACCGCATCCCTGTCTTCTTCATAAAAGACCGACAAGATAGAACGCCCGATCAGCTCTTCCGGTGTGTATCCCAACTGTGTCGCACCAAAGCTGTTGGTGGAGAGCACCGTGCCTTGTTGATTCACGGTGAAATGCATGAACGGGGTTTCGTCATAGAGGGCACGGAACCGTTCTTCACTGTCGCGCACGACGTCTTCCATTCGCCTGAGGTCCGTCCTGTGACGTTCCAGAGATTGATTGGCAGCCGCGAGCTCAGCCGTACGGTCGGCAGCGCGCGCATCGAGATCCGTCAGCAGCCGTTTCCGTTCAATGGCAGTGCACAGGGAGCGGGAAAGTAGCGCTCCATCGTACCTCCCCTTCACGACGTAGTCCTGAGCTCCGGCACGAATTCCGTCCATCGCCAGCCGCTCGTCATCCATGCCCGCTACAATCACCACCGGAATCCCTGGCGCCAACGCTTGCACTCGTGCGAGCGTATTGAGGCCGGTGCTATCGGGCAGGTTGAGATTCAAGATAATCGCGTCGAAGTGCCCCGCAGCCAGACATGTAGATGCAGCTGACAGCTGATCTACATGCACCACCCGAATGGCGACGTTTGTGACAGCAGAAAGGGCTGTTCGCAGCAGAATCATCTCCTCCCGGCTGTCCTCAATGACAAGGATGATCATAGGTCGCTTTCCACTTCACGCTCCTCTGAGTAGGAGTATGGGCTACTGACTTTCTCGAATCGAAGCACTGGGGTCCTTGACCAACTTGACGATCACTCTCACACCGGAATCCAGGTTTCGTGTGAGACAGCAATTGTTTCTGTAGCCTGAGAGCGAGTCGTTTTCGAGACCTGCGTGAAGCGATGGACAGCCCTTGAGGCTATAGGTGAAGACCGTCAGCATGTCGATTGTGTTACGGCTCCGCCGCTGTAGCAAGGAGCGGCCACTACGACTCCCGCGATGCGAGTGATCTTTTGCATCGCTCAGACGCCAATTCACGATAACCCAACAGCCGTCAACGACCCAGATAATTCGTCATTCAGGCGGCCATCGTCTGATCGCTGTCATGCGAAAAGAGCGGAAGAACGGCTGGCATGGGATCGTACAGAGGAGAGCGAATCGGCAATGCGCGCGAGTTACGAGGGGTAGCGGAAACTTGCGAGATGTAGCAGCAGGATACTTGTTGCCTCACGCCCGTCGCGCGAAACATTCATCCCTTGCGTGCACACACACTCTGAGGATCGTGTGATCGTATGCGCGTGTGACTCCGGGCAGTCGGCTCGATGAAGGCATGGATCCGCCCCGCTTGAACGCCGGGGTGCTACGTGTCACGTGTGTTGGGGACAAGAGAGAGCGTACCGGCTTGTTTCGCCCGATTGCGGCCTTCTTGCTTCGCTTGATACAGCGCTTGATCCGCCGCTTTGATCAAATCGGTGGGAGAGTTATTCCGGCTGGGAATCGTACTGGCGAAACCTGCACTGATAGTGGTGCAGCCACCGTCGGAATCCGTAATGCCCAACGCCTCAATTTTTTGCCGAAGCGTTTCCGCCACCTGTGCCGCGCCGTCCGTACGGGTGCCGGGGAGCACCACCACGAATTCGTCCCCGCCGTACCGGGCAACCAGGTCTCCAGGTCTGTTGACGGCACTCGAAATCGCAACCGCCACCTGCCGAAGACACTCATCACCCGATGTATGGCCAAGGGTATCGTTGTAGGATTTAAACCGATCAATGTCGATCATAATCAGAGAGAGCGGCGTCAATTCGCGGACAGCTCGTCGCCATTCCTGGTCCAGAAAGTCGTCAAACTGCCGGCGGTTCGTAATGCCGGTAAGGCCGTCGAGGCACGACAGGCGCAGCAACATCTGGTTCGCTTCCTGAAGTTGACGCATGACCTCAAGAATCTCCTGCTCACGTGCCCGCCGCCGTTCGATTTCGTGAACGAGCCGCAATACCGACCGGACACGAGTCAAGATCTCGATTTTGTTGATGGGTTTTCCAATGTAATCGAGTGCGCCTGCAGCAAAGGCAAGCTGGAGATCAACGGGATCGGTCTTTACCGTCACCATCATAATCGGCGTATCGCGGAATCGTTCGACCGCCTTGATTTGGCGGCAGGCTTCGATCCCACTCATGCCCGACATGACAAGATCCATGAGAATCAGATCGACTCGAGAGGCGGAGCTGTGCTTCCCGTCATCAAGACCCAGCATGCGGAACGCAGAGGCAGCCGAGTCAGCGATCAGCAGGTCGTCATAGCCGGCAGCTGAGAGGATCGACTGCACCAAGAGGCGGTCGTCCGCCGAATCATCAACGATCAAGATGCTCATGTGCTCAAAATCCTCGCAAACCGAGTGGGGCGCATGAGGAATCGTAACAGCTAGTCCTGGTAAACTCCAGGATAAAGCTTTTTGACGCAAGGTTGACAGATACCGTGGCTGAATTCGGCCTCGGAATGTTCGCCGATGTACTCTTCCAACTGTTGCCAAAACCCTCCGTCATTACGAATCTTTTTACAGGATGCGCAGATCGGGATGAGTCCTCTAAGGACTTTGACATCCCGTAGCGCTTTCTGCAGCTCGTCGTTGCTTCGACGAAGCTCTTCTTCGCGCGCTTTGCGGCAGTCCATTTCTTTTTTCAGCGCAAGCGCGGAGGAGGCTCGTGCCAATAGTTCCAGGCTGTGAACCGGTTTGGTAATGTAATCATTCGCGCCCGCCGCAAAGGCTGCTTGGAGATTCGAACGGTCGTTGTTGGCCGTCACCATGATGATGGGAATATCGCACAGATGCGGTCGGCGCTTGATCTGGCGACAAGCCTCCACTCCGTCCAGCTCCGGCATGAGGACGTCCATAAGAATCAAGTCAATCTGGGCAGGCGTCGTTTCGCCATCTATGTCAAGCATGGAGAACGCCATTTTTGCAGATTCAGCGCTCAGGAGATCCGGATGGCCGGCTTGCTTAAGAATTGTGCGAAGGAGTGTCTGTTGGTCTGGGGAGTCGTCGACAATTAAAATGCCCATACCGGTTCCTGCCAGGTATTCGAACAGATGGTGGGGCGAGCGATTCTCTTTCAGTATAGCAGATGCCGACTGGGCTATTGGAGCTTGGCACGGACGAGGTCGCTGATCTGTTTACCGTCGATCGGTTGGCCGACCACGCGGGCCATCACGGCTTTCATCACCATGCCCATCTCTTTCAGTGATTGAACGCCGGTTTCCTGAATAACTGCATCGACAACGGCGGAGAGCTGTTCAGGAGAGAGGGCCTGAGGGAGATAGGACTCGAGAATGGTGATTTCCTGTCGTTCCTTCGCAGCAAGTTCTGCTCGGTTACCTTTTTCAAATTGTTCGACGGATTCCCGGCGTTGCTTGATCATCGTCGTCATCACACGGCTCATTTCGGCATCGTCGAGATCTTTCTTGATCTCCAGTTCCTTGTTCATCACGGCGGCCTTGATCATACGAATCACATCCATCCGCAATTGATCACGAGCCTTCATGGCCAGTTTCAGATCTTCGGTTAGCCGGTCGTGCAAAGACATATGGACTCGAGAAGGAGCGTGATTGCCAGCATGAAGAATACCCCTTCATTCGACCCCAGTCAACGTGCGGGCGTCATGGTGTTACGCTCTGGCTCGCATGGCTTTCATGCCAAACAGAGAGTATGATATTGCCAAAGTCAGATTCCGTCTCAACGCAAGATAAGAATACCTTAGGAAGCCCGACTATGGAAGCAGATCAGCGATGGCGCGGAGGACTGCCCTCACAGCGGCAGTGTTTGTTGTGAGCCGCACGTGATCAACAATATGGACAAGAGAGGGCGCGAATGAATCATCGACATAGCCAGATGCGACAACGTGGAACCGCTATGGTCATAGGGGTCTTTGTCCTTTTGCTGATCACGGCTTGCGCGAGCGATCAGCCTAAACCTCTTCCGCAACCGACTCCGGATCAAGTACGGGGACACGCCGATCGGACATTCGAGAAACTCAAACAAGAAGAACAAGAGCGAGGCGCCCAGCCGCCAACGCCTCGGTACTGAACTCCTACCGGTTCAATTTTGGCAGGGTCCAGGTCACAAACTGGGCAACCGGTTTTACAATCGGCAATTCCCAGAGAAGTTGTCGCCGAGGTGGCAGTTCTACTTGGCGCGCTTCCCGGAAGCTGCCGAGAAGACTGCACGAAACCAGCAGCCGCAGGACGCCTGAAAGAAAAAAGACAAACGGCAAATTTGAGGCAGGCTGGAGAACGACCCCTCCCCACTCGATACGTGCAGGAAGGTGCTCCACTAGCCAACTCCCAACCAAGGCTCCCATTGACCACCCTATTGCATTGACCGTGCTAGACAACGCAATAGCTTTTGCCCGATCCGCTGGCCTGACCGAATCGAACACATAGTTTTGCAGCCCCAATCCCAAGCCGGCCCAAATGACACCGCCCAAAAAATTGACGATCAACAGAAAGCCTAGATGTGTGCTCACAAGGTAGAGCATCGGCAAAAATGGTACCGTGAAACCGGTAATGGACAACAACGCTTTGTTTCCAAATCGGTCCCCGAAGTGACCCCAGGCTTGCACAGCAAGAAGTTGTCCTAGGAGGCCGGTGGCCAACCATCCACCGTATCCGATATAGGACAGATGAATATCTTGAAGAAGATACAGCACAAAAAATGGGCCTGCGATCAACACGGACGCATGCATCAGCCCTGAGAACACCAGGAATCGACGAAAGTCCTTTGTGGCGCCCAGGCGGAAAAATCCGAAAAATCCTTGCTGAGCCTCCTGATGGGCGGTCGGATGCATCTCGTGAACAGGTGACAAGGCCAACACCGAGAGGATGCGAGCCCCTCCAGCCAAGGCAAAGATCAAGGCAAATCCCCACCATGCGGCGCCCGAATGTTGCCAGAGACTCAATATCCATCCGGCTCCGCAGAGGGCAAAGAAGCTGAGGCCAGCGATAATTTTGGTTCGGCGGGCAAAATAAGCGCCACGCTCATGCTGGCCGAGCCAATCGGCGACCAAGCTATTCCAAGCCGGCGCAGTGAATTGCGCGCACGCGAAATACGCGGCAGCGCCACCCACAACGAGCCAGGGACCCCACTGCGGGAGCAACAGCGGCAGGAGCACGATGGGAATCCACGTCAAAGCCTGCCCGACCGTACCGACAGAGATGAGGGCTTTGCGGTTGGGATACCACTGCAAGACCTTCACAGAAAGAATTTGGGCCACCGTTCCAACGAGTTGAGGCAATGCCGACAACAGGCTCAGTTGGAACGGGCTTGCTTGAAGGAGCAAGGCAAAAGCGGAAAGATACTGCTCCCCGCTTCCTTGCGTAACGGCTTGGCAGGCACCATCACGGAGGCCGTAGCGAAGACCTTGCTCGCCACCACTCTGAGGCCGAGAGATGCTTGACATGGCCACTTGTGGATCTTTTGACAGTCTTGGATGCACAGTACCCTTGTCTGAGAGGGGACTTCGGTCGAGAATCGCCCAGAAAGTAGAGAGGCCAAGCGGAAATAGATGAGTGTCCTAGCCTGCCGGTTATTGACCCCTTCCTGATGACTCGATACCATTATTATAACAGTACCCGTGGACAGCACTATCAACACCCCCATGATAGAAACTAAAACGATAGGGAAGCCGTTTCTGCCGATCGTGTGTGTCAGCCTGAGCGTGGTCATGTCTATCTGGCAGGAAGTCGAGGCACGGGACCCTTTTGCGCCAAAGGAGCAGACGACAACCGAAATCGGCTCCACACAAAGCCCGTCGTTCGATGAGCAGAAGAAGGGTATCCCGCAATCCCTGTTTACCTGGATCAAGATGGCCAAGGGCTATGATATCGAATGGGATTCATTCGGGCGGAAAGGCTGGTATACGCAAGACCCCCGCTTGAATCCCATTGAGCCTGGATCGGTGTTCTCTCGAGATACCCCAGCCATCTATATTGTATTCGAGTCGGCACCACTGGAGGATCCTGCCCAATTCAGCGCGCAATGGTTTTTGGAAGGAGAACAGGGCACACTGTCATCCATTCCGCTCGGCAAAGATATCTTGGAAGTGCCGGGACATGAACGCTATGGATTCCTCGAACTCAAGAAACCTGGAAATGCCTGGGACGTCGGCAGGTATCTGGTAAAACTGTTTATCACACCGCTTGGGCAACAGTCTTTTCATGCAGCCAATCAAGTCGGTACCATGCGGTTTACTATTGTAGAGGGTGTTGCTCCGGCCGAAGTGAGCCCGCGTTCGCCCTAATGCCATTGGCGAACTTGGCCCAATCACCCATACACTTGATGGCAAAGTAGAGAAAAGGAACACGATGCACACGCGAATCAAAGTCACGGATCAAGAAAAACTCACGTTGCTCTACGAACGGTTCAGAGACGTCTGTCTGGTCGAGAAGGAAGTGTGGAAAGAGATTTTTATGCCACGAGAAATCTCGCAAGGCCCTGTCAGAACCAACTTGCAAGACCGCTATGAAGTGGAAATCGACGACCAAGTAATCGAGGACACCCTCGAAGCGAATATCCCTCGCGGCAGCCAAGCCCTGGCTGCCGCGATTCAGGAGTATCGAGCCCACATTTCATTTTATCGAAAAATCTGATGGCATCAGCGGGCCGCAAGCACTCGCTCGATATCCTGAACAATCTCTTGAGCGAACGGCTTCGTGCGGTTATGGTATCGGGCAACAACCTTTCCTGAGCGATCCACTAAATACTTCTGGAAATTCCACTCCACCTCGCCTGGAAACGGGCTCTGCTCCGTGAGATAGCGGTAGAGCGGATGTATATCGTCGCCTTTGACGCTGATCTTGCTGAACAGTGGAAACGACAGACTGTACTTGGTGAAGCAGAAATCTTTGATCTCCACATTCGTCCCTGGTTCTTGCTTCCCGAAGTTGTTCGCGGGGAACGCCAGGATCTCAAAGCCCTTCTCTTTATACTGCTCATACATTTTTTCAAGGTCGGTATGCCTCAGCCTGCAGATTCCGCAAGATCCTCACCGGTTCCACTATGTAAAGGTCACGGTGCGAGTGCACGAATATTCGGATGGGCCCTTAGCCGTGTTCCATGGTCCCCGGTGTCTGGCGCGGTACCACGCGGATGGCCGGCTGATCGAGACCGAGGCCGAGTCACCTCGCCGGAAGAGCCCGCCCCTTCGATCGGGCGACCGTCCGATCGTTGATCCTAGGGCCACGGTGTGCGAGACATTTTCGGCGCACGGCTGAAAGACTCGACAGGAAGAACCGGACAGATCATGTGCTACATACACCGGACAAGTTAACTTGCTATCTACACGGAACAGGACGAGGAGTGAGCTTAGTGACTCTCTCCACAGGATGCTCAAAAAGTCCGTCAGCAAGGCCGCAGCCGATGAAAGCACCGGAGGCGTAGCCTCTCGGCTACGTTGAGGACGCTTTCGAGGTGAGAACGCCGCTGGCGGGCTTTTTCAGCATCCTGTTAATTCAGAGAAGGGTCGAAGGGCATATCCGCATAATGGCGATAGTCGTCGCCCAGGGCGCTCACGATGTCCGGCCAGATACGTGTGGGATCCTTGTCGAACACCGCGCTGGGGTCTGCTGGAATGGTAAACCACGATCCGGTCTGCATTTCAGACTCCAGTTGTCCAGGGCCCCATCCGGAATATCCGATGTAGGCGCGAAACGCCTCTCGCCCCTCACTGGCAGTCAAAATACGATCGACGAGCTCTGTGTCCCCGCCAAGACAGATTCCATCGAACACATGGTGGGAATTCTCAGGCAATTGATCCAAGCGATAGAGCATCATCACCTGGTTGGTTTGCACCGGCCCTCCGGAGAAGAGAACGTGCCGTTGACCTTCGAGGATCGGGACTTGTGGTAAGGCCTCTGAGACCGACATCGCAGTCGGGCGGTTGACGACGACACCCAATGCACCTTCGGCCCCGTGCTCGCAGAGCAACACGACGGTCTGCCGAAAATTTGGATCGCGCAAGGACGGCGCGGCGATGAGGAAAATGCCTTTCCCAAGTGGAGCTTTCATAGTGGTAATCCTACCGCTTGAGCCGGTGGCGTGCAAGCGTCACGAGCAGACTTGTTGATCTGGTTTATTTGGTTTGTTTTGTTCATTGGTTCGTCGGATTCAACCAA
>SWDH01000029.1:601353-615045 GCA_005116945.1 Nitrospira sp. | reverse complement strand
CAGGATGCTGACGACAATCTGGATCACGATCGACAATCCAAAGCCGAGCATGGCTTGATCGCGCTCTGCAAAGAACCGGCGCACCCACATCGCAATATAGTAGACGAAAGTATTCATGAGCCCCGCCAACACCGTGGTGGCGAACATGTCCCCGTTATAGACGTGTCCCATCTCGTGGGCGAGGACAGCCCGAACCTCCTGCTCTTGTAGATTGCTCAGTAACCCGGTCGAAACAGCCACCATCGAGTTGTTCTTGCTAGGCCCTGTCGCAAAGGCATTGGGGTCGGGGGCTTCGTAGACCCACACCTCAGGCATCGTAATCTTAAGCCGTTGCGCAATCTCCTGGACAGACCCGTAAATCATCTGTTCTGCATGGGACTTGGGTTGGGTGATCTGGTAGCAGTCCAGCATGGCCCGAGCCATTTGTTTGGAGAAGGCCAAACTAATAAAGGCGCCACCAAATCCGAAGGCCAAGGCCCAGACGAGTGAACTCAGATCGACCGCCCCTCGCAGGTCGACCCCGAACATGGGCAGAACGATATTGATCAGTAACGGGACGGTGAGCGAGAGCGTCACCATGATCAAGATGTTGGCGACCAGCAGCAGAACCATGCCTTTCATCCACTTCATCGAGATCCTCCTTCGCAACTATGTGCTCGCCCCATCATTGAGCGAGTGACCAGTGAGATCCATTATACTAACCGATTTCCTGAAATACATCTCAATCGGCATTGCAGTCACGATGTGCTGTAAACAATAACTCCTGAAATGCCAAGGTCAAGATGTCTCAAGTGCCTGAAACTTTTAGGCAAAGTTGACCCGTTCCCATCCTTCCTGTTAGAAAGAGCTCATGCAGAAAATGCCCAGGCAATTGTGCGCCATCTCGGCAGCAGTCGGACTGCTGATAACTGCTAGCGTGGCAAGCGTGGGTGCCGTGGAGCCTTCTCAGTCCGCCACTCCTGTATTGATCCCGGTGGCCGAAGACGGAGTACAGCAAGCCTCAATCACACTTGATAGCTACTCATATAGCCCCAACCATTTGATCGTCGAAGCTGGGAAGCCAGTTGAACTCACGCTCACCAGCGTGACAACAGTGATCCCACACAATTTTATCATCAAAGACCTGGCGGGAACCCTATCTGTCGAACAGGATGTCAGCGCCGGCAAGACGGTTACCATAAAATTTACACCGGCTCAGCCAGGCACATTTCCTATCTACTGCGACAAACGGCTCTGGCCGTTGCCCAGCCATCGCGATAAAGGGATGGAAGGGACTCTGGAAGTGCGATAGGTGTGGCTACGAATATAGAGACTTCCAAGCAGGCACTACTCCGCGATCTCCTCAAGCAAGTCTCCCGTCTCTTCTATACGACGTTGGCCGTGGTTCCGGCAGATGTGCGCGATCAAGTCAGCCTCGCCTACCTCTTCGCCCGCGCAGCGGACACGATTGCAGATACGGAATTGATCGATCGTCCGCGCCGGCTGGATTTACTCGGCCAACTCAAGGGGCAATTCGTGAGCGATCAGATTGCCTGGGCTCAGGTGCGAGAGATTCAGCAAGCGGTGGGGCCCATCCAACAGAATTCCGCCGAGCGAGTCCTGCTTGAACGGCTAGAAGATTGCTTCAAGCTCTTCCAGACCTTTTCGCCAGACGATAGGCGCCGCGTACAGCGGCTCATGACCACCCTGACGCAAGGCATGGAGATGGATCTCACCGTTTTCCCCGGCACGTCGGCGAAAGACCTTACGGTTCTCAAGACGCTCGACGATCTGGACCGCTATACCTACTACGTCGCCGGCTGCGTCGGTGAGTTCTGGACGGATTTGATGTGCGCCCACCGAACGTCGTTGGCCTCGTGGAGGGTGCGGGAGATGTCGGAGGTCGGCGTGAGATTTGGTAAGGGCCTCCAGCTCACGAACATTGTGAAAGACATCGCGCACGACCTCCAGAAAGGCCGCTGCTATGTGCCGGCTCCCCTGCTGGCCGAAGCCGGCCTCACCGCGCATGACTTACTGGACCAACAGAACCGCGCGCGCTTTCAACCGGTCTTGAGCACACTCGTCCGCATGGCGGTGGAACATCTCGACCAAGGCTGGCTCTACACGATGTCGATTCCACGATCTGAAACTCGTCTACGCTTGTCCTGTATGTGGCCAATTCTCTCAGCCGGCGAATCGCTGAAGCTGGTCATGCATTCGCCCGACCTCCTCAACCCCGCCGTCAAAGTCAAAATCCCCCGTAGCAAGGTCTACCAAATCATGGCCCTCACGACAGGTACCTTCACCTGCGGCTCTGTGGGAACGGCCTACTGGGGACGACTGAGAAAGCAGATCATCTAAAATCCCCCTTGATGTGCTCAGGCATACTTGATCTCATGATTGGACATTCAATGGGGAACATGGGGTATCTAGTGATTCAAGTCTTAGGAGTAGCTGAAGAGGAAATTACCAAGACACAGGCATTTGTAGCTGGCCTTGTAGTCTTCTCGATATTACTTCTAATCGTGGCAGTCCTTGCGAATTTTGTGTAATTACTTCTCTATCGCTTCATATCTCTTTCTGTGTGTTATCCCCCGTCGGTCTCCCACTAAGGGTGTGTCAGGGCCTTGCCCCTGACTTCCGCTGGAAGAGCGAAATTCGCAAGCCTGCTCTGTGGGGAAGGAAAGCTGGAACTGACCGGGTTTTTCTCTTCGACTCTCTAAGGGGTAGGCTGGCTGATCCCCGACTGCGCGCGTCCAACAAGGACCTTCCTTCTTTTTCCATTCCTCTTCCAGTTGCGGATGGAACGGATGCGCGGCAAGGGCTACGACTTTCTCTCGTGGTTCTCCTACACGGCTGGCGAGAAGAGTTTCGAGGCGACTTTGCCGAAGGAGCGAAGCAGCTGAGGCAGTGAGGGGGAGAATGAAAGCGGAACAGACCGGATTCTTTCTTTTCTCCTTGTCTTTCTCAAGGGGTGGGCTGGCTGATCCCCGACTGGTGACGCCAATCTTGGCCGGCCCGATATCCCAGACCTGAAATCCTGTGTCGCCGGGCGTAAAGAACAGCGTTTCTTCAAAAAACAGATGGGTCTTGCGATAGCACCCGATAAACCCAGACGGGCCAACGACCACCGCAGAGTTATAGCAGGCCGCCCCAGCACGCTCCGGAAGGCCGGCGACAATCGTCATCCGGCGCCGCTTCGCCAGGTCGATCAGCCGTTGTGTGGTCGGCCCATTCGGCACCGACTCCGACAGGGTCATCACTTCATGCTGCGACACGAACTGATACCCGGACGCGCACAATTCCGGCAAGACGATCAGATCGGCGTCGGCCCGATCGAGGGCTTCCACAATCGTGTCGAGATTGTGCGAGACTTCACCGAATCGTGGTGCGAACTGAAAAAACCCCACTCGCATGATCGTCATGCCCCCGAGAACAAAACGGGCAGGGTCGCCCCTGCCCGTTCAAGAAAAACTTCCGACTCGATGACTTACTTCACTTCGGACAAATGGGTGACCGCGCCTTCGGCATGTTGTGTGCCTACATCGGCGTGACCAGCCTTGCCATGGGCCCCGCATTCCTTAAGATGCGTGACCCCTTCAGCCAGATGCGGGTTCTTCATATCACCAGCCATGGCATGCTTGAGTCCTTCCTCACAATGCTGCACCAGAGCATCGGCATGCCCCTGTTTGCCATGCGCCACAGCTTCCTTCGCATGCGCCAAGGCTTCACCCACATGTTTGTCAGCCGCAAGAGCGAGCCCGCTGAGCAACGGGAAACCGACAAGCGCAGTCACTGCTGCCACAGCCAATGCTCCGCGACGAATTTTCATGGTCATTGGGTCCTCCTCAGTGGTTAAGGCTCACTCGACGAGCGAGCGACAACTACAATATTCTTGACTGGCTATCACCTTACACAGCCATTCTTTTACTGTCAAGAACGTCGCACTTGTGGATCAACATTCAGGATATGCTGCAAACCCTTCGCGTCTTTTTCCACGGGGCAGGCAAAATCACGGCTCCACTCCCAAAATGACCCCGGATAATTGCGGACCTTGCGATACCCGGCGAGTTTGAGGACAACGTACACCCAAGCTGAACGGACACCGCCGGTGCAATAACAGATGACTTCTTGATCTTGCGTCAAGCCTTTGTCCGCAAGAGTTTCGTTGATCGTTTGCAGATCTTTTACCGTGGCGTCTGCATGAAGAAATCCCGTCCACGCCAGATGAATCGCCGAGGGAATATGACCTGGGCGTGGTATCCCCGACACTTCTTTCCCAAGGTATTCTTCGAGACTGCGCGCATCGACGATCGCGGTGCCTGGATGCGGCTGCTTCACAAGCTGCTTCAGTTCGTCTTTGCTTGCGATCACGGTCGTCACCGGCTTGACGGTGAAGGTCCCGGGTGTGGGCGTCACACATCCATGCTCGAACGGCCGTTTTTCCTGCACCCACTTGACCCACCCACCGTCGAGAATACGCAGACGCGTATGTCCCAGATACTCCAACATCCAGAACATGCGGCCTTCGTCTCCCCAGTTGTCAAACGGATTGGAGTAGATCACCACCTCGCTGTCCTGGCTGATGCCCAAGGCTCGGATCTTCTGTTCGATGCGTCCGCGATCGGGATCGAGCAATCCCTTCGGCACAGCATGAGGGTCGCTGTACTCATGCCACGTCGAATGCACTGCGCCTGGAATATGGCCACCGAACTCATAGGCTGCTCGCCCACGGACATCGAGAATGACCAGTCCTGTTCGCCCCAGGTTTTTCTGGAGCATGTCGGTATCGATCAGCAATGCGTGTGTCATGCGACTCCTTCAAAACATAGCTGACAGCGATCAGCCCTCAGCTCTGACTTTACAACTCGTCTCCTCATGCTGACTACTGACTGCTGACAGCTGATGGCTCTCTCGATCCAATACCGCGGCCAGCGCACCGGACAGCGGGAACTCCCGCTCGTATACGACAAATCGATAGGGATCGTTCCCCGTCAGCCCATATTTCGTCTGCAGCATCTCATGTTGCTTATCGGTCAGGATGTGGTATTGCACACGAGTCTTCACTTTCAAGCCTTCCGCCTTGGCCGGAAGCTGGTACGCAAACTGATACTCCCGGCTGGCCAATGGCAACAGGCGGTTATCATACAACTCGACAATGGCCGGCTGCCACATGATCCAGCGGCCCATCGTCGATGTATGCTGATCCAGCACCTGCCCCTTCTGATCTTCGACGGAAAACTCCACCGTGAAGTATCGATCGGGATCGCCGGTCGGGATCTTATGGCCGGCTCCTGCATTGATCAGCGTGAGCGTAAATCCAACTCGATCTCCCGGTTTGGGCGATGCGTTGTCGGCCTTGACTTGTATTCCCACCGCCCGCTTCACCATATCGGGGTCATGCCCACCACGCCAGAGGTGCTTGCGCCCTCGCCTGATCGGACTATTGGTTGCGACCGGGCGGTCGACTTCAGGCATATGGCAACTCTGGCAAATGAAACCCCGCTCCTGCATGAAAAACTTGCCTTCGTATTCTGCGTACGTCCCGCAAGGTCCTACATTATAAAACTGGGCCGGCCCGGACACGACATTGTGACAGCGGTAACAGACCTGCGCTGTCCTGAAATTCGGATCGAATTTGGTCGGGTGCGGCGCAGCCGAATCGTCAAACGGCCCGTAGATGACGCCGTCCCGCACATGACAGACGGCACAGGTTACCGATTCCTTCTGATATTCTGGATCGTACTGCGGGTTGGGCTCTTGAACTGCCTTCTCCACGCGCCCTCGCGGAATCTCTTTGATCAAAGTCGGCTGCTGGTTTTCCAGCGGGGTGTGGCAATTCAAGCACACCCATACATTTTTGTCTTTTTTCCAATAGGCCTGGAAGAACGGATCTTCATAGGCATGGGCATGGATGCTGGTTTTCCATTCGTCGTAGATCTCGCGATGGCATTCTCCACAGGATTCAGCCTTCAGACTCGTCAGGCCCTCAGGAATTTTTTGATAGGGAATCGCATGGGCGTAGTCCGACCGCAATCCAAAAATCACGACCGGTTTGATCTCGGTGTAATACGCATACACAAGCACCGCAACCAGAACACAACCGAGCAAAACTTTGACAGAGGTCTTCATGGAACCAACAGGCTATGGAAAAACTTTGTGTGCGCGCAGGTTTTTTGACTGTGCGTCTTGGACAACAGAACCGCACCACGCAGGATGCTCAAAAAGTCCGTCCAGCAAGGCCGCAGCGAGCAAAGAGGGGAGGCTTACGCTTCGGTACGTTGAGCCTCTGAGCGATGCGAGAACGCAGCTGGCGGACTTTTTCAGCATCCTGCTAAGAGTGCCTGGATGTGGCGATCGACCGAGGCAGCCAAAGCCGGCAGGTGATACCCGCCTTCGAGCGATGAGAGCATGCGTCCACCGGCATGGCGCTTGGCGATACCGGCCACAATGCCAGTAAGATCCGCATAGCCCTCTTCCGTCAACCCCATACTCGCAAGCGGATCGTCTTTGTGCGCATCGAATCCTGCGGAGACGATGACGAATTCCGGTTTGAACGCATCGGCTGCCGGCACTAACGATTTCAGAAAGACGGCGCGATACTCCTCATCACCCTCACCCGCTTCCATCGGCACATTGATTGTAAAACCCTCCCCTGCTCCTTTGCCTCGCTCCGTCGCGCGGCCCGTGCCAGGATAGTGCGGATATTGGTGCGTGCTGAAGAACAACACGGATGGATCAGCCTCAAAACTATGCTGGGTACCGTTGCCATGGTGCACATCCCAATCAACAATCAAGACACGCGTGAGGCCATACTTCTTCTGCACATAGCGCGCGGCAATCGCCACATTATTGAAGAGACAGAAGCCCATCGACCGCCCCGCTTCGGCATGGTGCCCCGGCGGCCTCACGGCACAGAAGACATGATCCACTTGCCGACTCATAATCGCATCGACAGCGGCCAATGCCCCGCCGGCTGCCAGGTAGGCAGCGGTTAATGAGCCGGGAGACATGGAGGTGTCAGGGTCAAGCGAAACCCGGCCATTCGTCGGGGCATGATTCTTCAGCATTGCAAGATATGAGGCTGTATGGATCTGCGTAATCCATTCATCTTCCGCCTCTCGCGGTTCAATCTGAGTCAGCCGAGCCGCCGTACCGCTCTGCCCTAGCTGCTGCATGATGGCACGCAACCGATGAGACGACTCAGGGTGCCCGGCCCCCATGTCATGGTCGAGATAGCGAGAATCGTAGACAAGTCCGGTTTTGCCCATAGCTAAGACGTGAAACGTGAGACGTAAAAGGTGAAAAGCATCGTTAGAGACGGTTTTAGATTAGCATGCAGGAAAGAGCATAGACAACGAGCGTGCGCCGCTGCTATCGTCTCTGAAATTGGAGGGTGAGATGCCAAATCGACGAATCGAACCGCTCAAAAAAGTCCTGGCCATTGACCCAAACGACGAGGTGGCTTGGTTCGGTCTCGGGAAAGCCTATATGGAAGATACGAACTTCGAAGAAGCGGCCAAGGCCCTTCAACAATGCGTGATCGTGAAACCCACCTATTCAGCCGCCTATTATGCTCTGGCCCAATCACTGGAGAAGCTAGGTCGCATCGACGAATGCCGAACCGTCTGTGCCTCCGGCATCGAAGTGTCCACCAACAACGGCGATATGATGGTAACGAAGAGTTTGGAGATGCTAAGAGGAAACTTGTGCTAATTGAGAAAATTCTAACGCACAGATTCGGATAGCTTCTTTGCAATCTCGCTTCCCCAATCTTCACTCCCAACAGCAACAGCTACGAGCGTCTCACAAGTTCCTTCATGTGCTCCTGCGGGTAAGCGCTGTTTACCGCAAACCATAGCGCTTCTTCCAGCGTCTCATCGTCATGCCATGTAGTCATGATGACATCTTCGTCTGTCTCGCCAGGATCCCTGTCGACCAAAACTTCATCTATGATGTCGTGAACCCGCTCACAGTCTGGTCCCCAAGCACATACATAGACTGCGCCTTGGTCAAGAGCCCAGTTGGCCATGTTGCTAATCTCACCAACAGACATTGGGCGAGCATCCATAGCTAAAAACAGCACGCAATGTTTGCCATGAATGGCTATGGAAGAGGAAAAATCATCTGGGCTAGAAGCAAAAATAGACAGAAGAAGCCTATTTTGCTCCTTCGTTCTGCCATGGTTCAGAATTGCAAGATCCATGTATCCTCACAAGAATTCTCTAGCAGTAGGCTTTGGAGGAGCAAGCAATTCATGCCGTTGCAGCCCTTTGGCGGGTAAAGACCAACCCATTCTGGCGCAACTGAAGCTGTCCACCACTGGCCAGCCGACTTCAAGTAGAGAAGCGAGGGATTTTGAAGAAGTCTACTTTCTTGAGTGCCCATCATCCCACTCTGCGAGAAGTGCCACATGGCCTTTGCGTGTGGCTCGCTTCACATACGCCTTATCTGCCGTGAGATAGAGCCCTTTTGTTCTGATGGCCAACACATGATAGGCCGAATCATAGAACGTCACACCCTTTACAGCAGCCATGTGTTCCAATACGGCGAGGGCATAATCCGTCCTCAGAGGAACCTCTTCGAAGTCATACGCGAGCAGCGCGCTCATCAATTCCATCGCCATTGCCGGCTGTTTCAGCCCCAACACATTCCCGACTTCATAGCGCCAGAGAGTCGGAAGTCTGATCTCGACCTGTTCCGCCATCAGCGCTTCTTGTAGCTGGAACGCCTGGCGATGATCGGGCTCGTCCTCTTTCTCTAACACCCATTTCAGAATGACGGAGGCGTCGGGCACGATAATCATTCACCCACTCTCCTTCGGTCCCGCCTGACGACGGCCACGATCTCCTCTCCGCTCATTGTAGCGCTTCGCTTTCTCAAGCCACGCAATGTCTGCGTGACATGTTCTCGCTTCCGCCGGAGCAGTTCTTTCCTCAGCGCTTCATTGACGACTTGGCTTCGTCGCCGAGGCGGAACAAGCCGGAACAGTTCTTCTCTGACTTGCTCATCGATCGACACATTAAGCTTGGCCATGACACCCCTCCAACTAGCCATCTAGTCTATACGCCATAACTGTACGCCTACTTTATGCGCCCAGTCAAGGTTGTCATTGAGTCTGGCGTTACACGTTCCCAACGCTCCCCAACCTAGACTATTCATGGATACCTGCACACACCAAAGCAACTAACCTCTCTCCGCGTTTCACGTTTTACCTTTCACATTTTACGACTTCTTACACCGATTCCGCTCCTTTATCTTCGTCATCATCATCGGATGAAAGGCCGAGAACTTCCGGCTGGCGTTTCGAAATTTCCTCATATACTTCATCGAGCCAACGGCTCGCGCAGCCGAGGACTTCCCTGACTAACGGTTCCGTATGGCCCGTGCATTTGATGGTCCATTGGCAGACATATTCCAATAGCACATCCCGCTCGAACCGCTCCGACGATTGTATGGCGAGAGCGGTCATTTCACCCAGTCCAGTCTTGAGAATCTCGGCCACCGTGTCACGCCCATATGACGTGCTGGCTGTAACATATTGGATGGCTCGGCTGAGTTCTTGATCTGTCATGACATCTCCCACCATTCTTGGCACATCATACCGAGAATGTCTCCGCAGAGGGAAGATTCTCTCTGATCTTAGTCGAGTGGAAAACTCTGTGTGCTTGATCGTGAGAATGGTATGATCGTGGCCGGATACGCCTCACGTACATGATGTATGCAGATGAGACGAAGGAGATGCAATCTATGCCGGTGAAAACGAATCGAAAGACTTCAACCTCACGCAAAATCTCCTCCCCTAAACGCCAGACACTCACCTATGCCGAACGCTGGGACCTTTCACATTTGGCTGAGAAGCCGGTTCAGAATTTCGAGGCCCTGCTGGGAGAGATCGAGTCCAAGGTGGTGCAATTCGAAGCTGCGCGAGGCCGACTGAGCCCGAATATGGAAACAGCCGTCTTCCTCCCGCTACTGACTCTGAGTGAAGACATCACGGCGGCCTCCTCCAAAATCGGCGCCTATGCCTACCTCTGGTTCTCCGAAAACACGAAAGACTTGGCCGCCCGTTCGTTCAAAACCATGGTTGAGGAGCGGCTCACAGCACTTCAAAACCGGTTGGTGTTTTTTGATCTCTGGTGGCAAAGCGTCGATGAGGACAACGCCCGCCGACTCATGACCGGAACTGGTACGCTCCGGTATCACCTCGAAACCATTCGCCGGTTTCAACCTCACACGCTGTCCGAACCAGAAGAGAAGATCGTCAACATCAAGAACATCACAGGTCGTAGCGCCGTCCATTCGCTCTACGACGTCGTGACGAACGCCTTCACGTTCACGCTCACCGTCGACGGCAAACGAAAGACGATGACACGCGAGGAACTGACATCCTTTCTGCGCCATGGGCAAGGACGGCTACGAGAGGCTGCCTATCGAGAGTTGTACCGCGTCTACGCCGGCCAGCACGATCTGCTTGGGGAAATCTACAAAACCTTGGTGAACGACTGGAAGACGGAGAATCTTCAACTGCGTCGATTCGCCTCCCCGATTGCCACTCGCAACCTCGAAAACAACATTCCCGATGCAGCCGTGACATCACTCTTAACGGTCTGCCGGAAAAACGCCGGCATTTTTCAGCATTACTTCCGCATCAAGGCTCGTCTCTGCAAAATCAAGCCGATGAGCCGCTATCACATCTATGCGCCTCATCGCACCGCACAGAAATCCTATCGCTATCAGGATGCCGTCCGAATGGTGCTAGAGGCCTACCGGGGATTCTCTCCGCAGCTAGCCGATTTGGCAGAACGCGTGCTGCATGAACGCCATGTCGATGCAAGGGCACGGCCCGGGAAAATCGGGGGAGCCTATTGTTACAGTGTTGTCCCAAACATGACTCCTTATGTGCTGCTGAACTTCACCGGCGAGGCGCGCGATATCGCGACCATGGCTCACGAGCTCGGCC
This sequence comes from Nitrospira sp., assembly GCA_005116945.1. Classification (GTDB taxonomy): domain Bacteria; phylum Nitrospirota; class Nitrospiria; order Nitrospirales; family Nitrospiraceae; genus Palsa-1315. Next base: position 604,103 of record SWDH01000029.1, on the reverse strand, counting down.
ATGCCGTCCACGGTATGCTGGCGGAAAAACACTCCATGTTTACCTTTCACTCCACCCTCCCGCTGGCGGAAACAGCCTCGGTGTTCGGGGAACGTATCCTGTCCGACGCCCTCATGAACCAGGAACGGGATAAGAAGGTACGGCAGGGACTACTGCTCAACCAACTGGACGACATTTACGCCACGGTTCTCCGGCAATCCTACTTCGTCCAATTTGAGAATCAGGCCCATGAGATGATTGGCCAAGGCGCGACCGTAAGGGATCTGGCCAAGACCTATCTGGCCGAGGTACGGCAGCAGTTTGGAAAGGGCATCAAGGTCTCGGAAGAGTTTCAATGGGAATGGCTGACCATTCCACATATCTTTGCCAGCCCCTTCTATTGCTATGCCTATAGCTTCGGAAACTTACTGGTTCTTGCCCTCTACCGGATGTATCAAAAAGAAGAGGCCGCATTTGTGCCCAAATACCTGGAGCTGCTGAGTACCGGCGGATCAGAGGCGCCACAGACGATTCTCGCGAAGGTCGGCGTCGATATGGCATCTGAAGATTTTTGGCAATCGGGATTCGACACGATCCGCGAGATGGTCAATCAGCTAGAACTGACGCTATAAGCCAAGCATTTTTAACAACTTACATATTCCAACCCTCCTCATCGCACCTGGCTGTCCAACCCTCTTGACAGATGGAAAGGACGGGAGTATCCTTACATTAGTTGATAACGGTTATCATAATCGTTGTTGGTGAGTGAGACCGAGCTCGACGATACAGGAATGCGGCCCATGTATCTCTGCCTCTGCAAGGGAATTACTGAATCGGATGTCCGTGAAGCAGGACAAGCCGGTATTGTCATGCCCTGCCAACTCAAGGCGAAGTTCGGACTAAAAAATCCAGGATGCTGCGGCCGCTGCTCAAAGAATATTCATGAATTTGTGCAGATCGCAATGAGCGCTCATCAGACGCCCTCTCCCAATAGCGTGCGAAGCTAGCTGTACCAAAGCCCTCTCTCCCACACCCCACAAGACTGCGGCGACAGGATGTACTCGCAATCGAGGCTAACGATTCAGAAAGGGTACGAGAGAAGAAGCCGTTTGCTGAAGTTTGCGGACAGGAGTACACCTGATTAACGGACAGAGCCTCGCTGCATCATCACCGCGACTTCGGCCACACGACGGCCCAAGGCCTTGGCTTCGGCCAATTCATTGTTGTCAATGCCGGGACTGTTGCCTTCCGTGGTGGCCGATGCGCCGAAGGCCCCGCCCCCACTGACGACGATCATCTGATTCCCCAGCATCGCGGCAAGAATCGTCAGCATCGTGACTTCCTTCCCACTCGACACTTGGCCACCAGTGGCGAAGGCTGCACCAATCTTGTTCTTCATCTTGAAGTCAGGGAATACGCCGAATTTAAACTGCCAGTTGTCGAAAAATGTTTTTACCTCGCCAGACATATTCGACCAATAGACCGGCGAACCGACCACGACTGCATCGGCAGAAAACAAATCGTCCGCCGTCACCTTGCCGACTCGTTTCAAGATCGCCTCGGCGCCCGATACGCTTTTTACTCCATCGACCACTGCTTCGGCCATGCGTTCCGTATTGCCTGAGAGCGAATGGTAGGTCACAAGCACCTTCACCAATGGCGCTGCATCCGCGGCAAAGGCCTCACCAAATCCGGTTGCGAATACGACAAGAAGAGCGCTTAGAACGAAGAGGCCACTGAGGTGGAGTCGCAAAAGACAGATGGGGATGGGGGAAAACATCGATTCCTAGAGAGAGGGAGACGGCGCGCAGAATCGCCGAGGTTCAACGACGGACAATTTCTTCTTCCATCCGTTCTTCAACGGAAACTTCCGTCAACGTTCCACGATAGTCACACTTGTGACAGCGAACCCGCCATTCCTCAATCCACTTTTCTTGCACGTATGACTGCCGGCACTTCGGGCACACAAATACGCCTTTGACGTAATGCACTTTCCGTGTCTCTTTCATGCATCCCTCTCTTACGTGAGTGATCGAGGATGGCATAGGCACCCGCGCGATTGCAAGATACTCTTAGCCCGCAGACGATCTCATGCCACCCCATGCAGCCTCCGGCTTGACTCGTTTCCAATGCGCCGATAGGATGCCGCCGTGCAACGATACCGACCACTTGCGATTTTTCTCATTCTCCTCTTCTCGTTCCCTTGCTATACCATGGCAGGAAACGACCCATCCCAGCCGGGGCTAATCCCGATTACCCTCCCGGGAGGAACCATCATTCACGCGGAGCTGGCCAACACGCCCCAGAAACGAGCAGAGGGATTGATGTACCGCGAGCAGTTAGCCCCAGACCGCGGCATGCTTTTTACGTTCTCGCAAGCAGAGGCCTGGGTGTTCTGGATGAAGAACACCAAGATTCCACTCGACCTCATCTGGATCAATGAGAAAAAGCAGATTGTTCATATGGAACAGAACGTTCCGATCTGCACGAGGACGGATGACAGCTGTCCCCAATACCGGCCCAACGAAGGCGCACTCTATGTCTTGGAACTCGCGGGGGGACGAGCTGAGAGGTTGAAGTTGCAGCGAGGATCGAAACTTCAGTTCCAAATCCCGTAGGTCTAGCAAGTTACGGAAAGTCTGTTGTGATAGGCCAGTAACCCCACTAGTCCGCACGTTTGGGATACCGAGAGCGTTCTGCGGGATGCTCAATAAGACCGTCCAGCAAGGCCGCAGCCGACGAAAGCACCGGAGGCGTAGCCTCTGGGCTAC
>SWDH01000029.1:600621-601253 GCA_005116945.1 Nitrospira sp. | reverse complement strand
AGCACCGGAGGCGTAGCCTCTGGGCTACGTTGAGGATGCTTTCGAGGCGAGAACGAAGCTGGCGGTTTTTTTCAGCATCCCGTAGGCTACGAGCGTTCCTGCCAGGCCCTCATCCGCCTTGCCGTAATGACCCCCTCTACACGCTCAACAGCTTTGAGCACTTGATCGAGGTGGCGGGTATCTGAAATTTCTACGACAAAATCCAGCACAGCTTTTTGATCCTCCCGCGTCGCGATCTCCGCACGACTGATGTTGGCATGGCATTCTGCGATCGCAGAGGACACATTCGCCAAGACCCCGGTCTTATCGACAGCGACAATGGACATTTTGACCGAGTGCGTGCTGGGTGTGGCAGCATCCCACTCCACTTCCACCAACCGCTCTTTGTCGTAGTCCAGCGCCTCAAGATTCGGGCAATCGACGGCATGGATTGTGAGCCCGCGACCTCGCGTAATGTATCCCAGAATGCGGTCGCCGGGCACAGGATGACAACAGCGCGAGAGCTGCATGAGAAGATCGCGAGATCCTTTCACCTGTACACCGGTGCCGTCGCTTTTTCCACTCACCGCTTTACGCGCAGTGGGACGTTCAGGAGCGGAAGCTGGAGCCGGCGCTTTAGATGATGAAACCGT
>SWDH01000029.1:588244-600521 GCA_005116945.1 Nitrospira sp. | reverse complement strand
TCACGAGCTGGCTGACTTCATCAATATACTGCTGCCGATCCTCATCTCGTTTCGCCACACGAACACGCAATGTCTCGTAGGCCTCCGGCTTGAGGTGCTTGAGGCACAGATCCTCAAGCTCATTCTTAATCCACCCGATTCCAAGACGGTTCGCCAGCGGCGCATAGATCTCCAGCGTCTCCTGGGCGATTTCCTGTCGCTTGGCTGCGCTGAGATGCTCTAACGTGCGCATGTTGTGCAGTCGATCGGCGAGCTTGATGAGAACGACACGGATATCATCCGCCATCGACAGCACCATCTTGCGGAAGTTTTCCGCCTGTTTTTCTTCATAGCTCCGAAATGTAATCTTGCCGATCTTGGTCACTCCGTCGACCAGATGAACGACATCCTTCCCGAATTCCCGCTCGAGTTCCTCAGGCTTGGCGACCGTATCTTCCAGGGTATCGTGCAGCAGCGCTGCAACAATGGCGGTGACATCCGCTTTCAGTGAGGTCAGAACTCCGGCGACGGCGATGGGATGCTGAAGGTAGGGTTCTCCAGAACGGCGGCGTTGCCCTTTATGCGCTTTCGCGGAAAACTCGTGGGCCTTGCGAACGAGGCCGAGGTCGGCATCGGCAGCATAGCTTCTAATTCGATCCAGCAACTGGTCGAGGTCTGTGACAGTTTGGTACACCATGATGCACTCACTTACTCACTCACTCACGCTCGGTCTGACATCACGAATGCGAAGTTGAATCCGGTCACGGCCGTTCCAGTGATTCAGTTCCGGCGTAAAAGCCAGATCGACCGGGGTACGGGACGGAATGCCGCGCTCCAGCAGTGACTTCATGCCAAATCCAATGCTATCAAACGGCAACGATGCCCCTTGCCGCACAGTCATCTTCAGATGCTTCTCACCGACGGTACGTGCATCCATCACTTCGAGACAAGTCACCGCAAACGTAGGCTCAGGATTGCCCTCACCAAATGGATGGAGTGATCCAATCTCCTGAATCAATTTCAGATTCACTTCGTCCAGACGCACTTCAGCATCGACATGCAGCGTTGGGATCTTGGCACCATCGTGGGTCCACCCGGCCACCATCTCCGAAAATCTGGTACGAAATTCAGCGATCCGAGACTCGCGAATCGTTACCCCTGCGGCACTCGGATGCCCACCAAAGGCCTCCAGCATCTCCCGGCAGGACGCCAATCCTTGATAGAGGTCGAAGCCGCCGGTCGTTCGTGCCGAGCCTTTCGCTATGCCCTGTTCGTTAATCGCCATCACAATCGCCGGTCGCTGAAACCGATCGACCAAACGCGCCGCGACAATGCCGACCACGCCGAGATGCCAGTGCCGAGAGGCCAGTACGAGTGCGGGCGGCACCTCTTGATCCTTCAGCGAGGCCAGTGCCTCCGCCATGATATCCACTTCGATGCGCTGCCGTTCCCGATTCAATTGCTCAAGTCGGTCTGCCAACTGCTGCGCCTCAGCCGGATTGTCGGTCGTCAACAACCGCACAGCCAACATGGCATCGTCCAATCGCCCAGCGGCATTGATGCGCGGCGCCAGCTTGAAGGCGATCGTTTCTGCCGTGCAATCCCGCGTGACCCCCGCCACCTGCTTCAACGCCCGCACGCCGCAGCGCGCGCCACGAGACAATTGAACGAGTCCTTCGCGTACAAAGTTTCGATTCTCGTCGTGCAAGGGGACGACGTCAGCGACCGTCGCCAACGCCACGAGATCGAGCAGCGACTCCAACGGTACCCCAGCAACCCCATAGCGCCGCTGGTAAGCCTGCGCCACCTTGTAGGCCAACGCTGCGGAACAGAGCCCCCGAAAGGGATAGCAGGCGCCGGCTCGATGGGGGTTGAGTACCGCCACAGCCGGCGGCATGTTCTCATCAGTCTGGTGATGGTCCGTCACCACCACATCCATACCAAGGCGGGCAGCCAATGATGCGATGGACGTCGATTTTTCGTCCGATACTCTGCTCCAGCTGCTGGAGGAAAAAATCTTTGATGTACTCGTCGTCGGTCAGGTAGGACAAGAACGTAAGGACACCGCCACCGCCGATCAGCAGAACGACAATCAGGGCAACAACAACACGAGTTCGAACCACTCCTCCTCCCTGGATCGATCATCCTTGGTGGGTAACTGCATCATTTCTACTGATGTCGCATCTTACCCAATCACCTGCATGAAATCTACTAAGTCTGTGTCTTGACAGGGAATTCTCTGCTTCCTGCGTTCAACATTCAGCCGGATGAAAACCCGGTCAGGATACAAGCGACTGGCAGGACGCTCAAACTGGTTTGTTTAGTTGATTTGGTTCATCTGGTTTATTTGGTTTGTTTCGTTTAACCAAACAAACAAGACAAACCAAATAACGTTCTTCTTGCGTTGGAGGACTTTTTCAGCGTCCTGCTTGAGACGCGAGAGGGCTAGGGATGGTTTTCGTCAGATCGATCACGAGTTCGTCGTCCGTGTTAGCTAACAACGTGTCCCAGAGGCTGTGCTGTTGTGTGATGGTCGCTACCTCTGGCTCGAAGAACAAGTCGAATCCTTTGGCGGCCGTCGGTCGCATGGGATAGGGCTGCTGTAATAGGAAGGAGCAATTGTCAGGTCGTGACTCGGATTGATAGCCCAAAAGAAGCTTTGTTGAAGGTGCGCGCCAAAACGATTGTCATACCCGATCGTGGGAGTCAGAAACCCAGTGCGCCGCTTGGAGAGCGGATACGTCAACGTGGGAAGGGGAACCATCGGGACATCGTTCACGCACAACCATCCACCCGTAAACGCCACGTTGTCGCCGGCATGGAGATCAAGATCCTTGAATTTGAACCGCCAGGCCGGTGTCTCACCGTCCTGGGCATCGCAGTTCGTAAATTGGCCCTCTTTGACGCGGTAATGCTCCTCTGAAAACCGTTGTATCAGACGCCCCTCCACCGACGTATTCGTGGATTTGAGGTGTACCCGTCCGTGCGTGACCACCCCCGCTTCAGTATTCACATTCAGTTCCAACCGCTCGGTCACAAGATCAGCTTTGGGATCGGTGAGTCGGACGTGGCCCGTGGCAACCAAGACACCGGGTAATGACTGGATGGTCATATGATCAGCCGTCAGACGCAGGGGGCCCTGATTGACCACCACCGAACCATCGGCTTCGTAGGTTTCTGTCTCCTGGAGGTACTCGATGCGTTCCGCTGTGATGTCGAGAGGGGGACCTTCAGGAGAGATCGTTGTTCCAGCGGCACCTCCTACGTGCGGAAACAGGACTCCCAGCATCAACCAACCAACCAAGCCCATCCACAGCCGCGTCGCCATCCCTGCCATATCAGCCCCGAAGCGGCGAACACACACGACCATGGAGCCATGCTTTGCACTCCCCCACAAGCATGAGGGATCCCGTCACACAGACCAGACCGTCCGGCGTCGCCAGCTGTCTGGCCAGCGCCATGGCGTCGCTGAGCGACGGCATGACATGCGGGTGAGGCAGCAGATCTCCAAGCGAAGATTGAAGCTCTTGTGCGGTGGCAGAGCGTGGAAGATCCGCCTGCGTCAGCACCACTTCATCCACCAGGCTTCTCAAAGGTTCGACAAATCCTCGGTGATCCTTGTCGCGCATCATCCCAAGAACCAGGATCACAGGGCGGGACGGATGCAATCGGTCAGCGCGTGTAAGAAAGTCGGCCAAAGCAGTTGCCGCAGCAGGATTATGCGCACCATCCAATAGAATGGTCGGGCGGCGATCAACCACTTCCAACCGCCCGGCCCAGCTGACCGTCTGCAAACCCGTTCGCGCCGCCTCAGACGTAATCACAATCCCCTGTGGAGCCGCCACTTCCAATAACGCCAACGCACAGGCCGCGTTATCGAGTTGGTGGCGGCCACCCAGAACACAGGTCAGCCCATCATAGTGCATCCCCACACCGCCATAGGAAAATTGCTGTGGTTCCTCTCCCTCTGTGTGAAAGTGCTCGTCTATCCGAAACACCGGAGCCTGCCGCTCCCTGGCCACCTGTTCAATTGTCCGCCACGCGTCATCGTCGAGTCGTCCCAGCACCACCGGCACACCCGGCTTGATGATCCCGGCCTTCTCGAACGCGATCGATGACTGTGTGCTCCCGAGGTACTCCTGATGATCCAGCGCAATCGTTGTGATGGCACAGGCCATCGGTGTCACCACATTCGTCGCATCAAATCTACCGCCCAACCCAACCTCCAACACTGCCACATCGACTCCCGAATCGGCAAAATGCTGGAAGGCCATGGCCGTCGTATATTCGAAAAATGTCGGCGACAGCTCCGGTTGGTGGAGAGCCTGAAGCTGGTCGGTCAACTGCGCCACCCGCGACTCAGGAATCATCTCGCCATTCACCCGTATCCGTTCTCGAAAATCGACAAGATGCGGCGAGGTATAGAGCCCCACGCGATACCCTGCCGCCTGTAACATCGCCGCCGCCATAGCCGCAGTGGAGCCCTTTCCATTCGTGCCGGCGATGTGCAGGGTCCGATACCTGCTCTGCGGCATGCCGAGACGCGCCATCAACGCCGTCATCGTCTCAAGACCCAATTTAATGCCATGCTTTTGCAGACAATACAGATAGGCGACAGCGGAGGAATAGGTCATGGTGTAACCGGCAGGAGGACGCTAGCCAGGATTCTTCATGAAGGGTCCGGATTCAAAAATGCGAGACGAGAGTGCTGAGGGTTTCTTTCAGCTGTCTGCGTTCTACGATCATATCGATCATACCGTGCTCCAACAGAAACTCCGCACGCTGAAACTGGTCGGGCAGCTGTTGTTTAATCGTCTGCTCGATCACGCGGGGGCCGGCAAACCCGATCAGCGCTTTCGGTTCGGCCAGGATCACATCCCCCAACATGGCGACACTGGCCGTAACACCCCCGAACGTGGGGTCGGCCAATAGACAAATAAACGGGAGTCTCGCCTCGCCCAGCTTGGCCACCGCCGCAGACGTTTTGGCCATCTGCATCAACGAGAGAATCCCCTCTTGCATCCGAGCCCCTCCGGACGTCGTCACCAAAATGACTGGCAATTTGAACTCCAGGGCGCGATCGATCGCCCGACAGATCTTTTCCCCGACCACCGACCCCATGCTGCCGCCCATAAAACTGAAGTCGAATACGCAGAGCACCACGCGGCGGCCGTTCATCATCCCTTCACCGATGACCATGGCATCTTTGCGGCCAGTCTTCTCCTGATGCGCCTTCACACGATCCTTATACGATTTCGTGTCCTGAAAATTCAGCGGGTCTTGAGGGCCAAGCTCCGCATCCCACTCTTTGAATGTGCCAAGGTCCACCAAGAGTGTAATGCGCTCCAGGACAGAGATCGGGAAGTGGTAGTCGCACTTCGGGCACACCTTGTTATTGCGCTCGACTTCTTTGCGAAAGACGATTTCCCGACAGTTATTGCACTTGAGCCACATCCCCTCCGATACCTTGGATCGTTTTGGAGCTTCAGGCTCTGTTGTTTTCTGTTTTTTAAACCAGGCCATGGGGCGCCCCTCCTAAGAACCTGTGAAGCGTGAAACGTGAAACGTATCGTGCAAACACAGACGACCCTGTCCCTGCACTAAGACCCTGCTCTCAGCCATCATCTATACGCTCTTTTCTTCTGACGAAAAACGAACGACGCTTCACGAATGACGGACGGACGAAGAGGGTGGCAGAATACCATAGCCGTCTTCATGACGCACGTGGATTTCCCCTCGACGAAGGTCACGCGTCGCGTCAGAACAGCTGGCCGCCGAAGGCGATCTGATACATCATCGTGAATCCAACGATCACGCTCCCAAGACTCGCCAAACCCTGGAGCGCAAGAAAAACCGGACGCCCAAGATTCAGCGACCACAACACCGGAAGACTCACGACCATCCCAACCAGCACCATCCCCACAATCGAGCCAAACCCGAACACCGCAATGTACATCAGCCCCTCCGACACCGATCGCGCAGACGACAACACAAGTAACAACAACGCCGCCGACCCGGCCAGACCATGAGCCATCCCGATACAGAACGGTCGAATGGAGTCTCGCCACCAATGACCATGCCCATGATCCTCAACCAGCGCGTGGCTATGCAGATGCAGGTGCTGTGCACCGTCATGGTCGTGTGCGTGCACATGCCAGCGTTCCCGAACCAAACGAATGGCGAGCATCCCCCCCAGAAACACGAGCATCATGCCGACACCGAATTCAGCCGCTAACGCCATCGGCTCAGGAATCGATACGCGCAGTACCAACACCACCGCCCCGGCTAAGAGTAAGACAACGGTGTGGCCCAACCCCCAACTGAGTCCAATCATGCTGGAGGCCCGGAACGAAGGCCGTTGCGCCAGCATCGTGGAGACGGCTGCCAAATGGTCCGTGTCCAAGGCATGGCGAAGCCCCAAGACCAACCCGAGCCCTAATATGGTGAGGAATTCAGTATCCGGCATGCGGCCTCGACAGGATCACTGCTCTGGAACGCGAGCATCGGTGGGACGATGGAGCATCACCCTCCGCGTGCGTGCATTTCGAGATGAGGGTCTTCGCGAAGTTTCTCAACACCGATAAGCCCTCCGACACGCAACCCGTCTCGTTCAAGTGCCTTGCGCTCTTCTGCACCCCGGTCGCGACGGCCTTCCCAACCGGTCTGGATTAAGGCCCGCATCTCGTCAGCCGAAACCCCGGCGCGAAGGGACTTGCGCAGATCCGTTCCCGACGTTGCGTACAGGCAGCGGTACCACATGCCGTCCGCAGTGATCCGGCTACGATCGCACGCCGCACAGAATGGCGTGGTCGTCGAAGGAATAATCCCAAAGGTCGTCCCATCCCGCAATAGAAATCGCTGTGCAGGCGCAGCACCCCGCTCAGGCATCGGCTCGATAGCCCCATAATGCCCGCTCAAGATCGTGAGGATGGCCGCCTGCGACAGTACTTTATCTTGAGACCACTCGGTCGCACCCCCGACATCCATATATTCGATAAACCGAACCTCCGCCTGCACCTGCCTGCCAAATTCGATCAGCGCAACCAACTCATCGTCATTCAACCCACGAATGGCCACCGTATCGAGCTTCAGCCCTGTGAATCCCGCCCGAGCCACCGATTCAATCCCTTCCATCACACGTGCAAACTCATCACGGCGAGTCAATTGGCGAAATCGTTCCGGCTTCAGCGTATCGAGACTCACCGTAACGCGGTGAAGCCCGGCCTCATACAGCGCCTCAGCCTGGTCCGCCAGAAGAATGCCATTCGTCGTCAATGCGATATCCGTCACCCGCCGGTTTTGAAGCAACAAACGAATCAATTGTGGCAGATCACGCCGAAGCAACGGCTCTCCGCCGGTCAGCCGCACACGATCCACGCCGAGGTCGGTGAAATAGCCGGTCAGCACCGCCATCTCCTCAAAGGTCAGCACATCTTCGCGCGGCAGCCACACATACTCCTGCTCCGGCATACAATAGGAGCAGCGGAGGTTGCATCGATCCGTCACAGACACACGCAAACTCTTCAGTGGGCGATTAAAGGTATCGACCACCGCAGAGAGAGGCTCACTCATATTTGATTCACTCATGATAACTTCCGGCAATCTTCCACGCGTTTCACTTTTTACGTCTCACGCCTCTACGGGTGTTCCTCTACCCAGACTTCGCCTTCCGGCGTATGCTCGAGTTTCCAAATCGGTGTGATACGTTTCAATTCAGCGATCGCCCATTCACAGGCGCGGAACGCCTCAGCCCGATGCTCAGCCCCCACGACAATCAACACGATGTTGTCACCGATACCGATCTCGCCATACCGATGGAGGATCGCAACCTCAATGATGTCGAAGTCCTTCAACGCTCGCTCGCGGATTTCGAGTAACTTCGCTTGGGCCATCCCTTCGTAGTGCTCGAAGGTCATACTATCGATATCACGTCCCTTCGAACGATCACGAGCAATGCCAAGAAACGTCGCGACGCCGCCGATGCGCTTCGAACGAGCGCGCACTCGATTGATCTCCGCATCGACAGAAAAATCTTCCCGTTGCACCCGGACGAGCTGCGCGTCGTCGCTCACCTGGTCCATGGGTGTCCCGCCAGCAAAAGGAGGCAATAGTGCCACTTCGTCGTCGTCTCGAATTTCTGTCTCGTCGTGAGCAATTTCCTGGTTCACCGACACCAGAATTTTCTTTTTGTGGATCAACTCCCCGATCATCGGATATCCGGTGTCGAGAAGCTCAACCAAGTCTTTCACTTGCCGTCCATTGGTGAACGCCAGCGCGAGAGAGCCCTGCCCCCCTGCTAACGACTTGGTCATGCCGAATAATTTGATTGTGACCATCGTCAGTCGTGCCCTTCGCCTCAGCCCTGTTTCAAATATGTTCCCGACTTCCCGCCTGATTTTGACAGGAGACAGACGTCACGAACACTCATCCCGCGATCAACCGCTTTGCACATATCGTAGATTGTGAGAGCTGCCACCGAGGCAGCCGTCATCGCTTCCATCTCCACCCCGGTCGGCCCTGTCGTCTTCGCCGTCGCCAGTATCGTGATCGAACAACGGCCTTCACGATCAGGCTGCACTTCTTCTTTGAATGAGATATCGACGCTGGTGAGGAGAATCGGATGGCACATAGGAATGAGGTCCGGTGTCTTCTTCGCTCCCATCACGCCGGCCACCTGCGCGACAGACAACACATCGCCCTTGGCAATCTTCCCTCGCTGAATCTTTTCAAGGGTTTCCGGCTGGAGAAAGACAGTAGCCTGAGCCGTCGCGGCTCGCTCGGTTGAGTCCTTGGCGCTCACATCCACCATCCGCGCCCGGCCCGACTCATTGAAGTGCGTAAATTCCGCCATTTTTCTAAATGATTCAGTCGGTTACAGGAAGAAGGATCAGGAGATTATAGGAGCCAGTGGAAAGGGCAGTCAAGGGAGGGAAGACGCGGGTAGAATGGGAGGTCCCCTTCGCTCGCAGAGGCCCCACTTCGGAAGGTGGTCCCTCGATGCGCGCGGTTAGGGACCTTCCCATCCCGCCCGCTAAAGGAGTGTGCGGAGGGGAAAATATCAGAGAGGAAATACAGAGGCCTGATGGTCTCCTGTGCTCGCGCAACGCGCGGCCTGGGAAGGCCCTCGTTGGACGCGCGCAGTGGAGGATCACTGGAGGCCACCCTTCCGAGTGTGGGGTAATGTGCGAGCTTGGAGGGACCATTCTGAAGGTGAGCAGTAGATACGCATTGGACTTTGCAGTAGACTCGCCCACAACGGATTCCTGAGACCGCATTGCTATGTACACGGGTAGACTGCGGCAGACCTAATAGCTAGATATCGCCCAATATCACTATGGCTTACTACATCGATCTTTTTTCACCTGAAACGTACGAAGCCTTTGGCCGCTCGACCCAAGACATATCGGGCTTCCGAATGCGGCACAAGGGAATGGCTGATCGAATCAAGTCAGGCGATATGTTTGCGTGCTACGTAACCCGAGTGTCGCGCTGGTGCGGACTTCTCGAGATCCTTGAAGGCCCCTTTATCGATAACAAGCCGATCTTCCTTCCGGAGAACGACCCTTTTGTTGTTCGCTTCCGCGTCCGACCCATGGTGTGGTTACCAATGGACCAAGCACTCCCCATTCACAATGACAAAGTCTGGAATGGCCTTTCGTTCACTCGAGCGCTTGAAAAGGGGTCCATTGGGTGGACCGGCAAGGTCCGCGGTAGCCTTGTTAAGCTTGACGACAAGGACGGCAAGTTCTTGGCGGATGCGCTGACCTCGCAGGCTAACTCCCACCAGGTCTACGCGCTTGACGAAGCCGAGCGGAAGAAATTGGCAACGCACACCGTCAACCGGCCTGACAAAGTAGTCACAGTATCCGTTCCTGAAGATGCAGCTCCCACCGAAGATGTGTCAGCGCCACAGGAAGCAGAAACCCGAGAGTCAATTCGAATCCAATCCCTCATCGCGCAGATCGGAGCACGAATGGGCATGTCCATCTGGATTCCCCGCGCCGACCGTGGTGGCGTGCTTAAGGAGTGGAAGAACGATGGCCAACTCTTACTTGAGCGCCTACCACTTAACTACGACGACACCACACTTCGCACGATCGAACACAGGGGTCGCAAGTTTAGGGTCGCGTCTTGTAAAGATACATTTGGCAGTGCGGGACTGGTCTACCGCCGATTCGTCGGTCGACTCTCCCCTCGTGTTGTATACCCGTTCAATGCGTCTGGCCTCAGAGGCACGTACGTATTGGGATCACATCCATCACGATGACATCTGCCTGGTAGACTGCGCTCCGTGAATAACGAGGTGCCCTCGTCGCGCAGAACACGCCGCCACCGGCACGCGTATGTTGCGCGGCGAGCGGGACGGCCACGGCCTGCAACGGTCACAACATTTCTCTGGATTAGGCCCACCGCACCGGCTACGATTACGGCAAGGAACAGGGATCAATACGAAGACGTCAGCGTGCTTCACGTGTGGCAATAGCTCCTGGATGTCGGGAAGGGTAACCTTCATGTCTTTCGGGCTTGTGCTGTGGCTTGGTGATGGAAACATATCGAACGAGTATGCGTACTAAATAATGGCGCACCTATGAAAATATTTATGGTGATTGCAGCAGTCATTCTCGGTGGTGCTCTTGCTGCTTATTATTACTGGGAGCAGATCCAGCCTGAACCTAACGCAGTAGAGGTCACCCCGCTACCGCCGCCGATTGCACCGCCTAAGCCGGTGCTGCGCCAAGCGGTGAAAATTCCCGAGGCACCGTCTCCGCTACCACAGCTGGGTGAGAGCGATGGTTTCATGCTTGAAGCCTTGGCCGGCTTGATAGGCAAAGAATCAGTGCTGAAGATCTTCCGCGTTGAACACATCATCCACAATATCGTCGTCACTATTGATAACCTGCCGAACCAGAGCTTGCCAGTGAACGCGATGCCGATCACCCCGGTGCCAGGCAACCTTGTTGCTTCGGTGGCGGATGGGAACATGAGCATTAGCCCAACAAACGCAGCGCGCTATACGTCATATGTGCATCTTGCCAGAGCGGTGAGCAGCGAGAAATTCGTGGCGCTGTATCTTCGCCTCTATCCGCTGTTTCAGAAGTCTTACGAGGAGCTTGGCTACCCTAATAAATATTTCAATGACCGTGTGATCGAAGTCATCGACAATCTGTTGGCCGCACCGGATATCAAAGAACCCGTGAAGCTCGTTCAGCCCAAAATAGTTTACCTCTATGCTAATCCTGATCTTGAAGGGCGCTCGATAGGCCAGAGGACTCTCATGCGGATAGGGAGCGAGAACGAGGCGAAAGTCAAAACCAAGCTGCAAGAAATCAGGCAAGAGCTGTTTCTGCATATGTATGCAGAAGAAGTACAACCTGCCGAGTAAAATGAAGCTTCCCGCAGCAGGCTGCGGGGTATTCGGCAAAAGAGAATCAATCGGCAGGCACGAGGGGACACGAAAAGAGGTCGGGAAATATTTCCGGACTCCTCCCACACCGATGCATAGCGCGCTGCCAGAGGTTAGACGCTCCCAGTTATCACGGACCTAGACCGGCTCGCATTTCACAACTAATCGTGGGGAACGACATACCCCCCTCTCCCCTTCTACCCGACTTGTCCTGAACTGTTTGTGATGCTACGTTGCTCTGCTGCAGAGCCAGCCCGCCGTGAGGTGAGACGTCGGGCGTGGCGGCTACGAAATTTTATTTTATGGAGACTCAAAATGGCCAAGAAACTGTCACCACCGGAAGTCATGCGGAACCTCACTATTGGATACTGGGTCGCGCGCCTCGTTCATGTCGCCGCGAAACTCAAGCTGGCCGACTTAATGAAGAAGGGACCGCGCACCATCGAGGATTTGGCGGTAGCCGCAAACGTCCAGCCGCTGGCGCTCTACCGTATCCTTCGCGCATTGGCCAGCGTCGGCGTCTTCGCAGAAACCAAGAACGGACGGTTCAAACTCACGCCGCTCGCTTCAACGCTTCAGACGGGTGCCCCCACCTCCATGCATGCATGGGCGCTCATGATCAATGAGAACTGGGGGTGGGACGCCTGGAAGGAACTCCTCCATGGCGTCAAAACCGGCGAGGTGCCCTTCTCCAAGGCCCACGGTGTTCCGCTCTTTGAGTATTTCGAACAACACACCGAAGACCTTCAGGTCTTTGGCGAATCGATGACCAGTATTTCGACAACCGAGAACCCGACAGTCCCAGCCGCCTACAAGTTCTCCGGGATTGGGACTCTGGTCGATGTCGGCGGCGGACATGGCAGCCTTCTGGCGACCATCCTCAAAGCCAACCCA
>SWDH01000029.1:565990-588144 GCA_005116945.1 Nitrospira sp. | reverse complement strand
CTCGCCAGCGCAGTCCGTGTTGCAAACACCGTCGTGCATCGTGAGTCATGGAGCAGATCGGACTATGCCGGGATGGGGACCACCGTCGTTGCCGCATTGCTGCACGAGGATGTACTCGCCATTGCCCATGTCGGAGACAGCCGGCTCTACCTCATTCGAGACGGAGCCATTCACGCGCTCACCACAGACCATTCCTGGGTAGCCGAACAGATCCGCAAGGGACTCCTCACGGAAGAAGAAGCGCTCCACTCTCCCCGTAGAAATATCGTCACCAAAGCCCTCGGAATCGAAAGCACCGTCGACGTCGAACTCACGGAGACTCCAGTCAAGCATGGAGACATGCTACTGCTCTGCTCAGATGGACTGACCCGTGCTGTCCACCCGAACAATATCCTTCACCTCCTCAGTGGATCGGAGGACCTCCACACCATGGCCGATCGACTCATCGTCATGGCCAATGAAGCCGGGGGCGACGACAACACGACCGTAGTCCTCGTGACCCTACGGAATGAGTGCCAAGCAAGCCTGTGGGAGCGGACCAAAAAACGATTCGCCGCGTAAACCTTCACAAGGGCTTGGCATAGGAGAGAGCAGCATGTATAAAACTTTGCCACAATCGGCCACCCTACTGGTCAAACTCCAAGGGCAAGACTCAAGGTCTATTGAACTGACGCATGAGACAATAACGATTGGCAGGAAAGCTGATAACAACATCGTGATTGAGGATCCCGCTGTCTCAGGACATCATGCGCGAATCGTTAAGATTCAAGCCGTCTTCTTTCTCGAAGACTTGATGAGCACCAACGGCACGGCCATCAATGGCCGTCCTATCACACGCCATCAACTTCATGACACAGACGTCATCACGATCGGTCGGCACCGGCTGGTTTTCCAAGAAGTCTCGGCAGCCAGCACGACGCCCCAAACCCCATTTGTCGATCTCAATCGCACCATGGTGCTCAAAAGAACGGACCCTACCCCCAGCGAGCCGACTCTCATTGCGACAATTCTTGTCATCGCTGGAAAAACAGACCGATCAGAATATTCACTCATGAAACAGGTCACTGTCATTGGATCGCAAGATGGATCGGCTATTCGGCTGACCGGCTGGTTTGCCCCAAAAACTGTCGCGACAATCGCCCGACGAGGCCGCAACTATTCCATCAGTCATTCTCAGAGCACAAAGCCCCTGCTCATTAACGGCATACAGGTAGTGAGAGAACAGGACCTAAAAGATGGGGATCACATCGAGATCGCAGGTGTAACGCTGAGATTCTCTGTCTCTTCAGAAACCAACGGCACAACACGCTAACGACGACAGAGCTATTTGAAGAACAATGTCCCCTTCGGAAGGGTCTGGTAGCATCGGTCAGTCACTTCCTGGCCATGTGATTGTAGACACTGGAAGATCTGCCCACCTCCAGGTTTCACCGCTCGACAAAATCGTTTGACATCTTCGTCGCAGGCCTCCATCACCCGACTTCGATCTTCCCTCCACTTCACAAACTGCTCCTTTAACTGGTTTTGACACAACGGCGGTAGTTGTTTTGCGCGCTGTTGCAAACATCGTGTCCGCATCGAACCATCCGAAGAGTCGGGACATAATTGTTCGATGTCCGCTTCGCACTTCAGTCTCCCTGCCTGCAACCCACGAGAATCAAGCCGTGTCACCACTGGAGTTTCAATATGAGAGTCGCGCGACCGATCATCGCCAGGACTCGCCTGGACTGCCTCTGAAGGGAGTGGAGGAGACGTGGGAATGGTGAGATCCAGCGTAGGCGGCACCGACAACGAAGGCAACGGACGTACCACCTGGCGAGCCTCCGCAGGTGGCGCAGTCGAAAACAACTCTTCGT
Source organism: Nitrospira sp. (assembly GCA_005116945.1). GTDB lineage: Bacteria > Nitrospirota > Nitrospiria > Nitrospirales > Nitrospiraceae > Palsa-1315. The sequence continues at coordinate 586,288 of SWDH01000029.1, read as the reverse complement.
GTGACGGGAAATTGCCTGCGACAGTCGCCCACACAAGTCCGAGAGCAACAATGCTGACTGCGCCGGCGATCATACTGCTGGAAGACGTCTGCTGAGACATGAGGGCTCCCTCTCTCGTCTCATTGAGCATAGGATAAGACGCCGAAAAAATCACGCATTGTTCGGTTTCTGCCGAGCCTACACGCGTGGCGTCTCGCCTCACTGTACACACTCGCCCAGCACGATACGCACCTAACCCGCATTATTCATGAGCACTTCTGCTGCAATCGCGCATTGGCTGCTGCGACGAGCCTTCAGTGGACTGGCTACCACTCGCTCCCTCGACGTACTGCTCAAGTACGCCTCGGGGTCTCGCGGCTCCGCATGCCCGTCTCACAACGCGACTGCGCGATTTCGTCCCTCGACTGGGCTCGGGACACTGAGCAAGTCGAAGGGCAACGAACCATCATGAATAATGCGGGCTAAGAGTGCGAGGAAATGGACAGGAGGGGCGAACGGGACGATCGCTAGTTTTCTGGAGCTTCGACGATGTGATTCTCAAACCTGGTACAACCCTCGGCGAGCAGCCGATTGGTCAACATTTCTCCAGGCCACTCGATGGGTAAATCGGCTGTGAAGATCCATACATCCGGAGAAGTCCAGACGGGGCCGTGGTCTTCGGGAAGTTCGGGATCGAATAAGTCTGTCCAGACGGGCATGTAGACGCCGTTCCCGCACTGCGTGTGGAGATGCACGATTGTGCGGCCACGGACAAGCGGGTCCAGGTCTCGCCAAACTGCCGCGGTTTCATCCGCCAACCGATGGATTCGCACGGCATTTTGCGCGTCGAACATGGCATAGGCGGCGTACACCGGCGCTTCGATCATATCGGGAGCCAATGCCAACTCTGGACATTGTGCCGCAAGGCCTTCCAGAAGCGCCCGGCGATGCCGGTCTTCGAGCGAATCCGGCAATCCTGAATCCGGCACACCGATCAACTCAAAAAAGAGAAAGGCTGTGTTTTCAACAGGCGGATGGAGCCGAGCGGCAATTGACGTGGCCCGCTGGGAATCGACCACCATACTCAAATGGTCATTCAAGCTCTGGAGACTGAGCGGTTCCAGCGTCGAGTCCGTCAACAGGCGAGCCTCCACACGCACCACCGTCCCGGCAGAAAGCCGAAGATGTCGATGTAATAACTCGGCTGTCGAAACTGGGTCGATTTTCAACTTGAGTGGGTGGGTCAGATTGGCTTGGAGAGGAAGTTCCAAGGCCGCCATAATGGCATACGACAATTTTTCATCGGCTGGTCCATCGATAAGAACGGAGCAGGAAGCCTCCGCCAGAAGATCGAAGAGCCATTCCGCCATATCCTCGTCTAACGCCGCCAACACGGTTAAGAGGTCGTACTCTCGCCCTTGCTCCAAGAAGGCTTGCAGCGTATCGATTGCCGCTTCGGTATCGCCATGGTCATGGCGCCGAGCGTTGATCATATGGACAAGATCTCGTGTAAGGGGATCAGGGCGAGACCAACTCAACATATCGACACACTCCTATCGCACCATCCAATCAATGTCGCAATCCATGTTGCCAAACTTTTCCCGTGGTAGCAAGCGCTCAAACAATTTATTCCCGTCATGTTTTAGACACCGACTAAGCAGCATAGGGCTCACGATCCGATCACCTTCACCAAGACGCGTTTTCGCCGTCGCCCGTCGAACTCGCCGTAGAAAATTTGTTCCCACGGGCCGAAATCTAAGCGCCCTTCGGTTATTGCGACCACAACTTCTCGCCCCATCAATTGACGTTTGATGTGGGCATCGCCGTTGTCTTCTCCCGTCTCGTTGTGCTGATAGACCGCTTCTTGAGGGACGAGCCCTTCCAAGAACCGGTCATAGTCCTTGAGTAAGCCTGGCTCATCGTCGTTAATATAGACACTCGCCGTAATATGCATGGCGTTGACCAGCACGAGCCCCTCTTGGACCCCACTCTTCTTGATTGCCGCCTCAACCTGCCGGGTAATGTTGAGGTACGCGCGCCGTGTTTTTGTCTCGAACCAGAGTTCTTCGCGATAGGATTTCATGGCCGTCGATCAGTGGGCGTCTATTCTGCCGAACTGTGCGCTCCAGATGCAAGCGCGCGATGTGTCTCCCCCAGGCCCTCAATAGACAATCCCTACTGCAGACTGCATCAAACTCGGGAAGAAGAATCAATCAGGCGGCTTCCGGTATATAATGACACGATGTCGGGAAAGAAAACGACCGCGCGTCCAGACCCACCACAATATCCACGGCTTCGACTGTCTGCCCAAGCCAACACCGTCCTTCGAGCGCGCTACCTTGCCAGAAACGGGGCTGGGACGATCGCTGAGACGCCGAGACAACTATTCTGGCGTGTCGCGACCGATATCGCGCAGGCTGAACGACGGTATCCTCCTCCCGGCCGGTTGCCCCATGCGGCCCAACGCTGGTATGAGTGCATGGCCAGGCTCGACTTTCTCCCCAATTCTCCAACATTGATGAACGCCGGGCGACGCCTCCAACAACTTTCTGCCTGTTTTGTCCTCCCAGTCGAAGATTCCCTGGCCTCCATTTACGACACCTTGAAACATCAAGCCCTCATTCACCAATCGGGCGGCGGCACGGGGTTCTCGTTCAGTCATGTACGCCCTCACGACGACCAGGTCGCGTCGTCAAATGGTGTGGCCTCCGGACCAATTTCATTCATGCGCCTCTTCAACCTCTCAACAGACGTCATCAAACAAGGCGGAACCAGGCGCGGCGCAAATATGGGCATCCTCCGTATCGACCATCCGGACATTCTCGACTTCATCGCACTCAAACAAACACCGACCGAAATGACGAACTTCAATCTCTCTGTCGGCATCACCGACTCGTTCATGCAGGCCCTCGAACGCCGCCGTACCTATGCCTTGATCAATCCCCATACCAATAAACCAACGCGGTGGATCCCAGCACAACTCGTATTCAATCGGCTCGTTGAGGCCGCTTGGGCCAGCGGGGAACCAGGTCTGGTCTTTCTCGACACCATCAATCGCGCGAATCCTACTCCCTGCCTCGGCATGATCGAATCGACGAATCCCTGCGGTGAACAACCGCTTCTCGCCTATGAATCCTGCACTCTCGGCTCCATCAATGTGGCGAATTTCATCGCCCAATCGGCTGCAGGCCCCATCATTAACTTCACCCGATTGGCCGACACTATTTCACTCGCCACACGCTTTCTCGACAACGTGATTGATCGCAACTGCTTCCCGCTTCCTCAAATCGAGCAGATAACGAAACAGACAAGAAAGATCGGTCTGGGGATCATGGGATTCGCCGACCTGCTCATAGCCCTCAATATCCCTTATAACTCCGAAGCCGCCCTCCTCACGGCAACGGCACTCATGGAGTTTTTTCAATCACACGCCCACCTGTCGTCAGTGAAGTTGGCTGACGAACGGGGAGCCTTTCCTGCCTATCGAGGCAGCCGACTCCAACCGATCCATCAACGACAGCGCAACGCGACCGTCACCACGATTGCGCCAACCGGCAGCATCAGTCTGATCGCTGGCTGCTCCCCCGGCATCGAACCGTTATACGGTGTGCAGGAGGTCCGCCGCGTTATGGACGGCGTCGTGCTGACCTCGCTTCATCCCGCTTTTCTCCGGCGCGCGCGTGAACTCGGCCTCAACCTCGAATCACTTCGACCTGACCTGGCTGCTTCTCCCTCTATTCAACATGTGACTCAGATCCCCGAAGAGGTCCGTCGACTATTTGTCACCGCGCACGATGTGTCCCCCGCACAGCATGTGCGTATGCAATCGGTGTTTCAACGATATAGCGACAGCGGAGTCTCGAAAACCATCAATCTGCCTGCCACGGCAACCAAGGCTCACGTGGCTGAAGCCTTTCTTCTCGCCTATCGGCTTGAATGCAAAGGCCTCACCGTATTCAGGTCAGGCAGCAGAGAGCAGCAAGTCTTTTCCTGCAGCCCGACGCAGCCCTGCTAAAACCTGTCGCACTCGCAGGATTCATCGGGAAAATTGACAGCGCTCGGCGATGGTGATAGCTATTTCTACAGACGAATCCCCGTGCATTGAAGGCTCAGCAGGGAGGTGCTCGATGGGTGCGCTTGTCGGAAACATGACATCGACGTGGAGTTCTTTTAACTGGACACTTCTCTTTGCCCGCCAACCGGAACCAGATCTGGAGTTCACGGAAGAAGAACTCGATCAAACGAGCACCATGAATGCGAGAAGCCCCATGAGCCCTCAGAAGAAATCCGGGGGAGGAAGCCCGATCCTCTGGGTACTTGTCCTTGCGCTTGTCGGTGGCATCGCCTATCTCTCGATAGAACAAGATATGGTGGCTGAATGGGTAAGCCCGTATCTGGGGGAGAGCACTCCAGCACCAGTGGCCTTGAAACCGAAGGCGGTAGCCCCGACACCAGTGGCTCCGCCGGCGCCGGTGCTCGCACCACCACAAGCCGCTGTCACTCCCAGCACCGACGCCCCAGCTACCCCTTCCCCCACTGCCGTCACTCCTGTGTCTCCCGCAGTTGCCCCACCACCCCAAATAGCCGCGAAAGCTGTTGCCCCGGTTGCGACTTCTTCCGACCCGATGTTTAGCGAAGGACAAAAAGTAACCATCACCGGAGCCAACACGGCTCCTGACGGAAACATTTCGTTGTTTGCAGAATCATCGAGTAACAAACCTGGGCCAATCGTTCGTCCAGGAGTCGTACTGACGGTCATGGACGGGGATTTACAACCAGGAGGTTGGGTATATTTAGTGCGCACCGACGAAGGCGCCATCGGCTGGATATCGGAGAACCGCCTTCGCTTAAAGTTCTAACCCACGACGTTCTCTCACATCGGCCACCGACAGACCACACATATTCTCGCCTGTTCAGGCAAGATCCCTGTGCTATAATCCCCCCCTGTTTGTATCCCGTAACGACACCCGCACGATCGAAACGGTTCCATGACGACACTCGCAGCGATGATCTTTGACTTTGACGGTGTGATTGCGGACACCGAGCCTCTTCATTTTTCCAGCTTCCGCCACACGCTGGCTGAAATCGGTATCGAGCTGACTGAATCTGACTACTATGCCCATTACTTGGGATACGATGATCGGGGCTGCTTTATCGCCGCACTTACCGCACACCAGCATCGCACAGACCCGACGACACTCACGCAACTGATGCAACGAAAAGCCCATGCCTATCTCGATTCAGTCCGAGACCATCACGTCATTTTTCCAGGGGTCAGTGAGTTCGTGCGTGAATCTGCCGCCGCGTACCCCTTGGCGATCGCCTCCGGCGCCCTCCGCCATGAAATCGAGGTGATCCTCGAACACGCGGGTCTCCGAAAAGAATTCCTTTACATCACCAGCGCCGAAGATGTGACCAGAGGAAAGCCCGATCCACAACCTTTTCTCCAGGCCCTCAACGGACTCAATCAACAACGCCGTGATCGCACCATCACCGCCGAATCCTGCTTGGTCATCGAGGATTCGATCCCAGGGATCCGCGGCGCGAAAACTGCTGGAATGAAAGTCCTTGCCGTCGCCAATACGCACGGGGTCCAAGATCTGCATGAGGCCGATGCGGTTGTCCAAAACCTTTCGCGCATGCGCTTGAATGACCTTCGCAAGCAGTTGTGGCCGGCCACGTAAGAACCCAATGCTATGAGAATCTGTTCTCTGCTTCCCAGTGCGACTGAAGTGATTGCCTCACTCGGCCTAGGCGATGAGTTAGTCGGGATCAGCCATGAATGCGACTATCCGCCATCGATTACACATGTGCCCATCATGGTTGAACCGGTGATTCCTCCTCATGGACTGGCCAGCACCGCCATCGACTCACAGGTTCGTCAACTTGTGGCCTCAGGACAGCGACTCTATCGGCTGAAAGACCAGCTCTTGCGACAGGCTCAGCCTGAACTCATCCTGTCTCAAGACCTCTGTCATGTCTGTGCCATTACCCCGGACCAACTTCAGGACGCCATTGGTTCGATGCCTCGACAGCCAACCATCCTCACGTTGAACCCAAGCTCGGTCCGTGATGTGATCGACGATGTCGTACGGATCGGTGACGCCGCAGGCCGGTCAGCGGACGGCCAGCATCTCGCCGCGCACTTACGCGACCGGCTCGATGCGGTACACCGTCGACTTCAAACCATCTCACAGCGCCCTCGTGTGGTCTGTATCGAATGGCTTGCTCCTCTGTACGTCGCAGGCCATTGGGTTCCTGAAATGGTTCAACGAGCCGGGGGCCTGGATGTCCTCGCGCAGCCCGGGAGCCCTTCACGGGTCGTAACATGGGATGAGATCCTGGCCGCAGCTCCAGACGTTCTTCTGGTCATGCCCTGCGGTTTTTCCGTTGAAAAAACTCACGCGGAGCTACTCCAATTGATGCAGCATCCGGATCAATGGCAACTGTCCCCTGCATTGGCAGAACACACATACCTGGTCGATGCCTCTTCCTATTTCAGCCGGCCAGGCCCTCGATTGATCGACGGCATCGAACTGCTGGCCACGATCCTGCATCCATCAGGCCACGACCACATCCATGAATCCATCGCCCGCCGGCTGGGACCACGACCGATTCACCAACGCCCATGACTTCACTCTCTGTCGCTGACGCGCAAGCCTACTGCACGGCTCTCACCAAGAAGAGCGGGAGCAACTTCTATTACTCCTTTCTCTTCCTGCCAAAAACACGGCGTGCCGCGATGTACACGGTCTATGCGTTCTGTAAGGAAGTAGACAATGCCGTCGATGAGCCACCGACCGGAAGCAATCCTCAGGACGAGCTGCGACGGTGGCGGGCCGAACTTGACGCGGCCTACCACGGCAGGCCGACCTTCCCAGTCACGATTAGTCTGGCTGAGCATGTGAAAGAACTCTCGATTCCACAGACCTACTTCGATGAACTGATCAAAGGGGTTGAAATGGATCTGACGGCGTCGCGGTACGCCTCGTTTGAAGACCTCTCGCTCTACTGCTATCGTGTGGCATCGGTCGTGGGACTGATCTGCCTCCATATCTTCGGCCCCACATCGGCCAGAGCACAAGATTATGCCGTCGCGCTCGGTATGGCGTTTCAACTCACGAACATTCTACGGGATATCGGAGCCGATGCAGCCCAAGCTCGTATCTATCTCCCTCAAGAAGATCTCCACAAATTTGGCTGTACCGACCAGGCAATCCTCCAGCGGCACGAAAACGACGCCCTCCGCACACTGGTCCGTTTCGAAGCCGCGCGAGCCCATGAATACTACGCGAAAGCGCAGGCGTCCTTCGAAGCCTTGTCGGCAGTCGACCGAAAGGCGTTGACGGTTGCTGAAATCATGCGCGCCGTATATTTTAGAATTCTGAAAAAGATTGAGGAGCCGAGTCATCAGATATTCGGCCCTCGCGCCCGGCTCGCGGCGAGCCATCGATTGGCGGTGGCCGCTGGAGTGTGGTTCCGCGCTCGATCCTCGTGACTCCTACGAACCCACAGTCCGTCGTCATTCTTGGAGGAGGACCGGCCGGTCTCACAGCCGCCTACCGTCTCATCCACCATGGTTATCGAGTCACGATCGTCGATCGGGGTCCTGCTGTTGGAAACGCCCTCTCAGGCGGAGATCTTCAACATGCCCCTGATCCCTTCACGATTCTCGGTTGCCATCACGCGACGCAGGCATTGCTGCACGTGCTGCATCCCACTCCGCAGCAACCGGAAGGGACGATAATCCCCCTAGAGTTTCGCCTCCCCGACGGCTCTCTCGTACATTACCCACGTACCGCCTTCCCGTCTCCGCTTCACACATGGGTGAATCTCCTGAGATTTACCGGCATCCCTTGGAAGGAACGATGGCGGCTCGCATCATGGGTGGAACAGGTCTGGGAAGGCGAAACAGAGCTGCCTGCCGATCTGGAACAACGCACCGCCGCCGACTGGCTCACGTCAATCGGACAAAGCGGACAGACCTGTCGCGTCGTATGGAATCCTCTCGCTCGATGGTTAACCGGCAATGACCTCGGCACGATATCCGCCGATGCCTTTGTTCGCTCGATGAAACCCGTGTTCCTGAGCACGCATCCAGATAGCCGCGTCTCAGTGCTGCAGGATTCACTTCTGACCCGCTTCATCCAGCCGATCACCAAGGTGCTGATACAAGGAAATGCCACCATCTTGCCCAATACTGAAGCCACGCAGCTCCATTACAAACAAGACCGCATCTCGGGCGTTCTGCTGCGGGATGGTTCTTTGTTGCAAGCCGATTGGTATATCACCGCCTTGCCGCCGCAACAGCTCACACCCCTGCTTCCCGAGCGATGGCTGACCCGCTATGCCTATTTTCAACAGCTCACGGAATTACGATCGATCGATCGCACCATCCTCCACCTGCATGCCGAGCAAGCCTGTGTCAGCCCTCGCCTCGTGCTGCTGAGCGGCACAGCCTTTCACTCGGTACTTGTCACATCCCTCACGCCTGACCGCACAAACTTCTCACTCATGACGACCGACAGTCAGTGCGCGCAGACCCAACCTGACTCACATCTTGATAGCGCGATCGCTGAACTGCTCAGATCGTGTGGGCTCCTCATGGCTGAAAGTAAGATCGCATCAACCCAGCATCGAACAGTACCCAACGCCATCCTCTCACTCAAACCCGGAACCAAATTATATCGACCCATCCAACGCAGCCCGATCGCGAACTTGCTGGTAGCTGGTAGTTGGACCGATACAGGTTGGCCTCCCAACCTTGAAAGCGCTATCGTCAGTGGCAATCGCTGCGCCGATGCCATCGCACTCCGATAGGTCGGCTTGACGATGATCCGATCGAATGGTAAGTCATACCATTATGAACAGGCCTTCAATGAGAAACGCTCCACTGAGAGCACTAACAGCCCGCGGAAAAGTTCTGTTGGCACGCGAAAATTTTGATGGCCTCTACTTGTGGGATAGCAGAAGAACGCTCCCGCAGAATGCTCAAAAAGGCCAGATTTCTCACCCGCCCAACCCTGGCGCGCCGAGACGCGCCTTGTCCCAAGCAAGGCCGCAGCCGAAGAACAGGCCGCAGGCGTACCCTTCCTCACCCGCCCACCCTGAGCTGCCAAGACAGCTCGTTTCCCGAGTGGGGTACGTTGAGGACCTGTTCAAGGCGAGAACGAAGCTGGGGGGATTTTTCAGCACCCTGCTCGTGCTCGTGCTCGCCGGATGCGCGTCCAGCCCCTATGAGCGTGGAGGCAATCCGCAAGGGCTTAGTCAGCGAGATGTGGAACGGGATTACATGGAGTGTGAATACAAGGCTAGGTTCGCGAACCCGCAGCAGTTCTACAACCAGGGCTCTCCCTTCCCATTCAGTGCAGGCTCACAAAGTCCTGCCGACCACGCCCGTGCCCTACACGGACTCTCGACAATTAACGCCATGCGCGATACCTGTTTGGCGGCTAAGGGCTACCGAGTGGAATAATCAGGATGCTGAAAGGTGAGCGGGATGGCTGGGACGATCCCCTTGCTCGCAGAACGCGCACGATGAAACTGTGCTCGTTCGATGCGCGCAGTTGGGATCATCCCAGCCACCCCTTAAAAAGGGTAATTCACCTGCCCACCATCTGCAGATAACACTGAATCTTCAAACCGATCGCCACGTAGGTACTTCGCGATCACCATCCACTCCCCACGGCCATCGGTCAGCGCGACATACGCCTTCTCGTCCATAATGAACGGCTGCACCGTGAACATTATACTCAAAGCCGACAACTGCTTACCCGCCTCTGAAGGCATCGGAAGTCCGGACAACTGATAGCGTCCCCCTGTCCGCTCGAATTTATCGGATGTCGCCAGCAAGGGTGACAAATCCTGCCAATTAGCTTGTTCAAGGACGGCACTATCGGCAGGAAACATATAGAAACTGTCGCTCGGACTCCCCTTCATACAGAACGTCGTCTTGACTACCAGCTCCATTTGCCCATCGTAATCCAAATCAAATGTCGCCTTATCGAGACTCGAACAGTGCCTCGTCTTTGGCCCTTGCCCCTTCAACTCCACCGGTTTCCAGGCAATTTGGCGAAATATCTCGTGCTGATATCGTAGCCGCCCTCGATCGTCTACATCCTCACGAAACAGGCCCAGCATTCTTGCGCAGAGATTGCTATCCCGACCCGCAACAAGCTGAAACCCTGGCTCACCAGCCCAAGTCACACCGACACTCATCATAAAGGCGAAAAGACCGAGCACGAGCTGTTGCATGAATCGCATAGTGCCCTCCGATGACTGTACTCAAACTGAAAGCCTGTGCAGCCACTTTTCCACGTTTCTCCTCCATTGACAAGAAAAGTCCGCCCGCCTAAAATCTGTTGAAATTTTCACCCGCACCCCTTCATCATCATGACACTCCTCGAACTCAGCAAGTCTCTCCACAACTGCCAGCGTTGTAAGCTCGCGAAGATGGGCCGCACCCAAGTGGTGTTCGGTGTGGGAAACCCGCACGCGAGCGTGATGTTCGTGGGAGAAGGGCCGGGCTTCAACGAGGACCAGCAGGGAGAGCCGTTCGTCGGGGCTGCGGGAAAACTCTTGAACGACTTGCTTCAATCAGCACAACTATCGCGCAGCGACATCTATATCGCAAACGTCATCAAGTGCCGCCCCCCGAATAATCGCGACCCGGAACCAGACGAAGTTGAAACCTGCAAACCATTTCTCATGCAACAGATCCAGATGATCAAACCGAAACTGGTCTGCACGTTAGGAAATTGGGCGACGCAAACGTTACTGGAACGGAAGGTGGGGATTACCAAGGTTCGCGGGCAGGCGTTCTACTTGAAAGACTTTGTCCTCTTCCCCTTGCTGCACCCAGCTGCCGCCTTACACCAAGGCAGCATGCTCGAACCACTCAAGGAAGACTTCAAGAAGTTGAGAGAGTTTCTGGATCGGAACACCAAACCAGCCGAACCCACGACAACAACACCCATTGCTGCCCCCACACTCCACATCGAACCGACGCAGCCGGCCCAGATGGATCTGTTCGGATAGTTGAGCCGCTTGCGAAAGACTTATTAGTTATGTAGCACTCGCTGGGTGGCCTTCCTCGCGCGATGACCGCTATCGGCCAGGAGCGGAAGTTCGGCGCCGAGATCGACCGCCATAAAGCGGTCCTCAGACCTGTCGTATTAACGCCCCGCTTAATCGGCGTCCTGCGAGCAAGAACAGCGCCGCTTACAGGGCGTCCGTGTTGAAGCGGAGGTTAGGCATCGCCGCTATCCTCGCAAACCCTCGGTCGAGCCGGAGCGAAAGTGGAAACGAAGCGGCGACTCAATTGTCAGTGAGCAGCGATTTCCGCCTTGCCTCGGCAGGTTCGATGATCTCCGCATCGAGACGCCTGAGGAGATCGGTCTCTCCATCGTAGCGCACGATCGTCTCGACGACCGATTTGTAACGTTTGATGTGCTTGAAGAGCGGGTACTCACGCGTGCTTCCGCTCGCAATAGCTACTAATGGTACTGAGGGACAATCCGGGACAATAGCCTGTAATTCCGCAGGTACGCTCTTTGGCTCAGTGAGGTCAGCGATCACGAAGCGACAGGCCCCGGCAAACCAGCGTATCGATTCCACCAAATCCCGCGAATGCGGCCGGGCGAAGGTAAACAGTACAGGCTTGTATTTCGCCGGATGCTGGCTAAGACGCTGCCTTATCGCCTCGAGAATCCTTCGCCTGCGATCAGTGAACCGCCCGAGGATCAAGACGCCTCGCTCCGACAGCTCGGACAACAGCGCGCCGTAGTCGTCGCCGTCGAGTTTTTCGACTAGCGCCGCCACGTGGGAAGTGGTTTGCTGATGCGCGGCACGTGCGGCCTTCTGTGTGTCGACTGGGACATCGGAACCGAAGCGCGGAAATGGTACCGCTTCTTTGGTGGCCATGTGGAGGACGAAAAACCCCCAATCGACGTTGCCGTCCTTAAGCGAAACCTCCGCTAGACGACTTCGCCCGTACCCTACAGCCTCATCGACTGAAAGACCTGCTGCGAGAGCCCGATACAGTGCGCCGCAAAACTCGATGGACGCCTTGTTAGTGAGATCAGGCCCATTGAATGCGATAACGACCGGCACTCCAGCATCCAGTATTGGGGTTACGAATTGCGATGAATGGCTCTCAGTGGCCATGAACACTGCTACTCTGACCTTCGCTGCTGAAAGACGGTGCCCAAGTTCCGCGCTCGTGATCTGGTCCTTCACAGACTGCGCGTAAGCTGCACAATAGCCTTGTCCCCCGGCAACGTACGTGTTTCCCGTATAGTGGAAAAGAGGCGTTTCGCGTGACAGGATATCGCTTATGCCTTTCTTATCGGCGGCAGGGAGGAAGAACGGTACGAGGAGTTCTCCAAGCTTCTCGGTGTTGTCCCTCAGTGCGGCGAACTCCCTCTCGACCTGGAAGATATCTCCCTGTTGCTCGTGCAATGCTCCCAGGAAAAGTAACCGTTGAGCTGCGCGAACCGGGGAGAAATGCGCACCTGGCTGTGCAGCTCCACGGACGATTGAGAAAAACGGGTCCAGCAACAGGAATCCGGACCGCGCTTCCCCGACGGGAAGCTCAGGCCGATACAAAAATTCCCACGGTAGATCAGCCAGCGACGGATCAAGCGTCAGACGCAATCGTAGGCCTCGAGCCCCTTCCGTCTTCACCCGAGCAACGCTACGATAAAGCAGTTCGTAGACTTGAGGGGGCAGAAGAGCTCGGGACAACTCCCGACCGGTGTTCACCGCGACACTGTTTGGATGCGGTCCGCCGTTGTATTTGGGACGTAGCTCTTCAGCTCTCGCCTCGCTGAAGGAAGTCTTCATTGGCCGTTCAAGGGCCCCTTCAGGGGATGAATGCACGAACACTTGGATCGATTTGGTATCCGCGCGCCTTGCGCGAATCTCGAAGTCAATGAAGCTCTTGTCTGTGGGCACCAGAAGCGGTTTGTCTCGTTTTGCAGTCATTGGATCACCTTGCTCGACTCGATACGCGTCTATTCCCAATGCCTAACTATGTTTAGGCCGATCCGTATAAGAACCGGACTTGCCAATTTTTATCCGTATAACACGCCACTACGGTTCGTGAAGAATATAGCATGCTCGTTGTCGTTTCAATGAGTTGCGACGGTGGGACCATTTATCACGGGTTCTTATGCGGATCGGCGCACCCCCCCTGGTAGCAGTCGGTCATGTACTTCGGCTAAGGGTCGAGGACTGCCATCGGCCAGAAGCGGTCAGTGGGATTCCATTCGATAGCGGACCTTCACGACTTGGACCCCGCGCGCCTCGTTTTGAGGCTATCCAACCACTGCCCTTGGTGTGACGGCACCTTGGGAACTATGGGCGCCATCATAGAGCCGTTGGTGATTGTCAGAATCCTCGTCCATCTTGACGTGTCCACGTGTATCCATCCGTCCACACTGTCACCGCGTCTCGATCTTTTTCAAGCGGCTTGATCGGTGAAACGTGAGAACAATGGGGTCGCATCTTGTAATCATACATTGGGGAGACCGTCCGACAGATGTGCGCTTGCGCTCATCAGAAACAGCAAGCTAATGGATCGGCACCGATCCCAGATGTTTTGTTCTATCTCAATGGGAATGTCGTTTTGATGTTGATACCGTCATTCGATTGGAGCACCTGGTAGCGGTCGGTCGTGTACTTCTGCTTTGGGTCGCAACCAGCCAATACCGTACGCAATCAAATGCCGCATAACAACGCATTGCAGGGGACGCGCGGAACAACAGCCTCATGTTTTGCAGGCTTAGTCTCCGCGAGCACCTGAACGAGGATGTTGAGCCTACGCTTCGCATCTGTCTCTATAAATCCTTCCAAGCTCGTCCAATTTATTTCTCAAAGTCGCTCGGGAGGATCGTGGCCACCGCTGACCGGATGAATCGGGACACAACTTGCCGCAGCATGCGACCGTTGCGCTGCAGTCGCAACGGCGAAGCCTGTACTGTTTGAGGCTCGGCGAGTTTACAGGCTGAGAGCGAGCAAGGCGTAGTTGGGTGATTCAGGAGGTCCTTCGGCGGCGCGCATCCTTCTGAGCGACGATCCTATGCTTTTGCTTTGACCGTGGGCAAGGGATCTGAATCGGCAGGCTCCCTGCCTTCTTCCTCGGCAGGCTTCTCTTCTTCCGGCACATCGAACCACTGCACCAGCATGTCGTTCCACCAGACTTCGTCGATCTCTTTCCCCGGATCGCTCCCGAGAAAGGCAACGTCGTCCTTCGTGATGTCGGGCCCGACCAGCTTGGGTTGGAATTTGGCGCGGTCAATGACTTCCTTGGTCGCGTACCCTCCGATTATCCAGGAATCAGGATCGGCCCGGCGTGACTTGTACCCCTTGAGTCCGATCTTGAGGTACATGAAGATCTGCTGTTGCGAGGAGTCCCCGACACCGGACTGCGGCAACCCCAAGGTCTTTTCTATCTTCTTGCGCCAATGCCGGTCGTCGTACCGCGACGTAATCAACTGGAGCATGGTCTTTCCGAGTTCGGCATCAAGCGGCATGATATTACGATCTCAGATGCTGTTTGAAAAAAGCGGTGCTTCTCGCCCACGCGTCTTTGGCCGCCTCAGGCCGATACACAGTCTTATCCGTGTCCCGAAAAAAGGCATGGGGCGCGCCTGGATAGGTTTTGATCTCGCCGATCTTATTATATTTCTTGAAGCCTACCGCGAGCCGCTGCACGTCCGCCTTGGTAATCCAGCCGTCATCCTCCCCATATATATACAGGACAGGCGCCGTTAGCTGTTGAAGCGGCGCATCGGGGTTTGGCACTTGACCATAAAACGGCACCGCGGCTTTGATATCTTTGTTCACACAAGGGAGCATGAGCGCATAAGACCCACCCATGCAGAATCCAGTGACGCCGATTCTCGCGGCATCGACTTCCGGAACGGATTTCAGATAGGCAACAGTGGCATTGAGATCCTTGAGCCCATCTTCCTGCTGAAGCGTATTCATCAACTTGCCTGCCTCGCCCGCGTCAGTGGTGAGCGCGTTGCCCAATCGGGAATAGAGATCCGGCGCAATGGCAACATAGCCCTCTTTGGCATAACGGCATGCCACGTCCTTGATGTGGTCGGTCAGTCCCCACCATTCTTGAACTATGATGATTGCAGGGCGTCGTTCCTTGGTTTGCGGGGCTGCGACATAAGCCCGCATCGTCACCTTGTCGCTCGGATACTGGACCAGCGTTTCCCTGATTGATTCAGCCATGGGGCACCTCCTTACAGGTGCAAGTTTTGAGTGATGAGTTTTGAGCTCTGAGCTGTCGATTCAAAGAGTCGTTTTTCTCGTCCCCAGAATTCTTTCACTCAGAACTCAACATTCAAAACTCATAATTGGCAACTTGCCGCGCTTCGCGGCTAGTTGCCTGCCACCATCATCTCGGCAATCTTCACGGTCGGGCTTGCAATGCGCCCGCGAAACACCAAGTCGTTGCCAATCATCTCGATTCCCGCAAACATCTCTTTCAAGTTGCCCGCAATCGTGATCTCTTCCACTGGATAGGCCAACTCGCCCCTTTCGATCCAAAACCCGGCTGCTCCCCGGGAATAATCACCCGTCACCATGTTGATGCCGAACCCGATGAGGTCCGTGACATACAGGCCCTGTTTCACCGTCTTGATGATGTCCTGCACCGTCTTCGTCCCTGGTGCAAGGTAGAAATTCGTGGGACCGACCGATGGATTCTCGCCGACGCTACGTGAGGCATTGCCGGTCGAGGCCATCCCGAGCTTTCTTCCTGAGTAGGTATCGAGCAGGTAGCTCTTCAACACTCCTCGTTCTACCACCGTCGTCTTCCTGGTCGGCAAACCTTCGCCATCGAATGGGCGAGAGCCCAGCCCTCCGACCACTCGTCCATCGTCATAGACCGTGACATACTCAGGGGCCAGCGATTTGTCTAATTGTCCTGCCAGAAACGACGCCCCTTTATAGAGCGAGTACCCCGACACCGCGCTGCACAGATTCCCCATGAGACTTCCGGCCGTTTCTGAATCGAAGATGACAGGAAGGCGCTGGGTTGCCACTTTCTTCGCTCCAAGCTTTCGAACCGTTCGCCGCGCCGCTTCCAATCCTACCGATTCCGGAGTAGCCAGTTTGGCGAATTTCCGTTGCACATCGTACCAAGCATCGCGTTGCATAGCTCCGGTCTCCGGATCGGTGGCAATGGGCGATACCGACATCGAGAAGCTGGAACTCTGGTACTCCCCCAGGAATCCGTGACTGTTGCCCAACACGACACGCCCTGAAGAGGAATCGAAGTCGCCTCCTTCAGAATTCGTCACGCGCTCATCCATAGACATAGCCGCAGCCTCGACGCGTTTGGCCAGTTCGATCTGCTGCTCCGTATTCAGCTTAGTCGAATCGTAGAGATCTACATCCGGTTGCTCTCTCGCCATTTGATCCGCCGCCGGCAAGCCGGACACCTGATCCTCCACGACAGCCTTGGCCAGAGTGCACGTCTCGGTCACGAGTCGATCCAATGAGTCCGCTGAGAAATCTGATGTGGAGGTGCTGGCGGAACGTTTCCCCACAAACACACGCAAGCCGAGATGTTTTTCCCGCGCTTTCGTGAGGCGATCGACGGCACCCAATCGGACTTGCACTGAAAAAGTCTCTCCGTCCGCGATAATGATGTCCGCTTCCGTCGCCCCACCGCGCTTGGCCTTGGCCAAAAGATCCGATGCGAGTTGGCTATATCCATCACGCTGCTGTATCTGCTGACTCATTGCTGTGTCCCGCCTACGGTGATTTCGTCGATTCGAATCGTCGGCAGACCGACACCCACGGGAACGGATTGCCCGTCCTTGCCACATGTGCCGATGCCCTCGTCGAGCTTGAGGTCGTGTCCGACCATCGAGACCTTCGTGAGGATCTCCGGCCCACTGCCGATCAATGTTGCACCCTTGACCGGCCTCGTCACCTTCCCTCCCTCGATCAAATAGGCCTCGCTGGCAGAAAACACGAATTTCCCGTTGGTGATATCCACTTGCCCCCCACCAAACGTCACCGCATAGAGTCCGCGATCGACCGATCGAATAATTTCCTCGGGGTCGGAAGTACCTGCCAACATGAACGTATTCGTCATACGCGGCAGTACGACACTCTTGTAACTTTCGCGACGCCCATTACCTGTCAAGGGAATGCCCATTAACCGTGCATTGAGTTTATCGGTGATGTAGCCGCACAGAATCCCATTTTCGATCAGCGTGGTACGACCAGTCGGGGTGCCTTCATCATCCATGTTGAGCGAACCTCTTCGACCCGGCAAGGTCCCATCATCCACAATCGTACAAACATCGGACGCCACTCGCTTGCCCAAGAGATTTGAAAATGCCGACGTCTTCTTGCGATTGAAGTCCGCCTCAAGACCATGGCCAATAGCCTCGTGCAATAAAATCCCCGGCCACCCACCGCCCAGTACAACCGGCATCACACCCGCCGGCGCGTCGACCGCAGATAGATTGAGAATGGCTTCCCGCGCCGCTTCACGTGCAAACCGCAGATATCGATCGTCCTCATGATAGAACTGAAATCCGACACGACCCCCTCCGCCGAATGAGCCGGCTTGCCGTTGGCCGTTCTCTTCTGCGATACAGGTCACTTGTAGTCTCGAGAGTGGCTGCACATCTCCGATCAGCGTACCGTCCGACGTGGCGACGATCACCACCTTGTATTCCGTATTAAACGAGGCCATCACATTCTTAATGCGCGGGTCATAGCGGCGCGCTTCGGCATCGATGGCGTTCAAGAGGGACACGCGATCTGCTGTGGCAACTTCGGCTTGTACTCGTTCGATTGGATACAGATCCCGCGTGGGACGTCGACGGACAGGCGCTGGGACTTGCTCGGCCCCCCTCGGAGAATTGGCAATATAGCGAGCCGTGTCGGCGGCCAATTCGAGATCCTTCTTTGTCAACTCATCGGAATAGGCAAAGCCAGTTTTTTCCCCCGCTGTCGCCCTCACCCCCACACCCTGCGACACACTCTTGGTCGCGCGCTTGACGAGCGATTCCTCCATTGACACTGACTCAGATACGCAGGATTCAAAGTAGAGGTCGGCATAGTCGACATCTCGAACTTTCACACGCCCGAGCGCCCCAAGCACCTCGCCTTCGGTCAGACCGAAAGACGTCAACTGAACAAGTTCACCCATGTTTGCGAGTCCTCACAGCCGTTGACCGTCAAAAATAGACCAGGAGTATAGCTGATCGCTTTCAATAGGCGCAACGATAATTGATTCAACTTGTCGCTTTTACAGGACTTTTACTAAAATTCGTTTGACATTCTTCCCCCTCACCAGTAAACTTTGCCCGCCTAACCGTACATTCTTGTGCTAAAGGATCTTCGCTGACTGCACGCGTATGGACACGAAAGACTCATCCGCCATAGAGCAGCTCTCCCTAAAAGAGCTTGCCACAAGACTTGAACCAGATCTCCTACCCAAGCACATCGCCATCATTATGGATGGCAATGGCCGTTGGGCAGAACTACGAAGCCTCCCTCGCATTGCCGGGCATCGGGAAGGGATCAAATCCGTCCGCGAAATGATCACGGTCTGCTTGGAACTGGGCATCCATGCCCTGACCATTTATGCGTTTTCACAGGAGAATTGGAAGCGTCCCATCCAGGAAATCTCTTCACTCATGGGCTTGCTTGAATACTACCTTTCAACGGAACGCTCGAAACTCATTGAACAGGGTGTCCGATTACGCACAATCGGACGGCTCGATTCTCTTCCAGCCTCCGCACTCCAATGGGTCCGGGCCGCCGAACAGGAAACCGCCCATCTCGACAAACTCCATCTCACCGTTGCCCTCAGCTACGGTGGACGCGCGGAGATTGTGGATGCTGTGCGTGAGCTCCTCCATGAAGCCGAGGAGGGAAAACTGCAGCCGGATGATGTGGATGAATCCCGTATCCAACAATGCCTCTACACCCATGATCTGCCCGATCCTGACTTATTAGTTCGCACCAGCGGCGAAACGCGCATCAGCAACTTTCTCCTCTGGCAGCTTGCCTATACCGAACTCTATTTTACCCCAACACTGTGGCCTGATTTCCGTCGCCGCGATCTCTTACTAGCCTTGCTCGAATATCAGCGACGCGAACGTCGGTTCGGCCGAGTCCTCAGCGGTATTTCGTCATAGTGGTCGATCTCAACCTTCCCATGCAGGAGTACAAAACCGTCAGCCAGCAGCAGGCTGAACCGCCACGCACGGTAGCATCCCGATTTGATCCGCGCAGGATCTATACCATTTTGGTCCTCGTGCCGCTCCTCTATGCCGTCATTCGCTATCTCCCGCCTCTCGTATTTTCTGGAATCGTCATCCTGGGAGGAGCGCTAGCCCTCTTCGAGTTCTACCGATTATGTTTTGGCGACCGCAGCCACTCCTGGATGATCGGGATCGGCGTGATGGGGTTCGCCGCCCTGATTCTCGGAGCACACTGGCCGAGCATCATCGTTCCAACCCTCCTCGCCGCACTTGTCTGTACGATTTCCGTGCCGCTGTTCAGCCGCTCGCCTCTTGAACAGAGCTTACGAGACGGCGCGATGACCTTATTCGGCATACTCTATTTAGGCCTTACGCTCAGTACGCTCTCGATGACGAGACTTCTACCTCAAGGCGAATGGCTCATCTTCTTTCTGCTGATGGTGACCTGGGCATCCGATACCGGCGCCTACTATATCGGCACACTCTATGGACGACACCGCCTTGCTCCCACGATCAGTCCTAAAAAAACTGTGGAAGGCTTGGTCGGCGGTTTGATCGTTGCCATACTGGTTGCCTATGCGGCGCGTTGGTGGTTTTTCCCTGATTTTTCCGGTCTCGACTGTGTGATCTTGGCCACCCTACTGACGCTATCAGGTCTCTGGGGCGACCTGACGGAATCAGCCATGAAGCGTAGCGTCGGCATGAAAGACTCCGGCGGAATACTTCCTGGCCATGGAGGTATGCTCGATCGTCTCGATAGTCTCTTGTTCACGGCCCCCGTCTTCTACTACTATGTCACGATGGTGAGCCGGCTTCGAGTGATTGAGTGAAGGAGCTACGTATGAAAACGATCGTCATCCTTGGATCGACCGGGTCGATCGGTACCAGCACCCTCGATATTGTCAATAGGTTCCCGGAAGAATTTCGTGTGGCAGGACTGACCGCCGGCAGCAATGACGAAAAGCTCGAGGAACAGATCCGCCGCTTCAAACCCCGCGTGGTCGCCCTATCCGATACCGCCGCCGCCGCCAGGCTCCAGGAACGTTGTGAGGGATTGGCTGTCGAAATT
>SWDH01000029.1:536074-565890 GCA_005116945.1 Nitrospira sp. | reverse complement strand
ACCACCAAAGACATCGAGTCGTTGGAAGACGCGCTGGAGGCGGATCGCTGGGCTCGAGAGAAGGCAGAATCGTTGGTAGTGGCGTTGGCACGCTAGGTCTACACGAAGGAGCGTACACCGTGTTCATGGCAATTACCTGGTCCCCCGATACTGTCTGGCTGCTCATGCAGAAGGCATGGTGGTTTCTCATCGTGCTTGGCGTGCTCGTCGCATTCCATGAACTCGGGCATTTCTTGGCTGCTCGCTGGGTCGGCGTCAAAGTCCTCAAATTTTCACTGGGATTTGGGCCGAAAATCTTCGGCAGAAAAATGGGCGAAACCGAATACCTCCTCTCGGCCATTCCCCTCGGTGGCTATGTCAAATTGTTCGGCGAAGATGAGACCGAGGCCACCACACAAGAAGATCGTGCGCGATCGTTTGCGCACCAAAGCTTATGGGGCAAAGTCCTGATCGTCGCTGCAGGACCTGGGTTTAACTTCATCCTGGCCTATCTCATTTTTGCCGGATGGCTCGCGACCGGCGCCCCGCTTCCGATCCCATCATTCCAGGATCTCACCCCCGATGTTGAAGCGATGGTGCCTGGTTCTCCAGCCGATACCGCGGGCATGCAAATCGGAGATCATATACGCGGTGTCAACGGACACGATATTTCGACAAGGGCGGAACTCTTCGACGCCGTGGCAAAGAGTAAAGGGCAGCCGCTAACCCTTGAGATCACACGAGGAGAACAGAGTAAAGCGCTGACCGTTACGCCCGTAATTTCACCCAGATCACAGCCCGCTGCGCAAGACCCCCTCTACTATCTCGGCATCGAAGACGCACCGCCCCTGGTCACGTCAGTTGTACAGAGTTCTCCTGCGGCAAAAGCCGGACTTCAAGTCGGGGACCATATAGTCAAGATCGAAAGCCAAACGATCCATACATGGTTCCAGATGACGAGCCTGGTGAGAGAGAGCCCCAACCGCGAACTGCACATGGACGTCTTACGGGATGGACAACGAGTCTCTCTGACTGTGACACCTTCTGCTGAAAAGGAGATGGTCAACGGTCAGTCTGTGGAAGTCGGCAAGATCGGCCTTGCAGGACCGGGCAGCCGCTCACTGATACGCTCCAGCACCCCCTTGCTATCGCTGTATGACGGCTTGAGGGCCACATGGGGATTGACCGAGCTGACGGTCATCGGTCTCTACAAGATGATCGTTGGGGATATCTCCAGTAAAAACATCGGAGGGCCGCTGACGATTGCAAATATATCTGGAGAAGCCGCTGCGCAGGGCGCCTCAAACGTCGTCTATCTCATCGCCATGTTGAGTATCAATCTAGGCGTCCTCAATCTACTTCCCATTCCTATTCTCGACGGTGGACATCTCTTGTTTTTTCTGATTGAGGGCATCCTCCGCAAACCACTCGGTGAGCGCCAGAGAGAACTCGCACAACAGGCCGGACTCGTGCTATTGGTTGGTATCATGATCTTTGCGTTCTGGAATGACATCGAGCGAATCTTCCTTAAATAGGACATGAGTTCGAACGTCTCAATGTCGAATTCGTCCTATCAACAATATATTTGCTCTCTCACCGATGTGTCAGATGCAATGTCCGTCAGGCCTGATGATTTTTTCTCCTCTCTCTCAACGTCATGAGAACATCTCAACTCTTAATCCCCACATTACGAGAAGCCCCAGGCGAAGCGGAAACCGTCAGCCACACGCTCATGCTCCGAGCCGGGCTGATTCGCAAAGTGGCAGCAGGCATCTACACCTACCTTCCACTCGGGCTTCGGGTCATTCGAAAAGTTGAACAAATCATTCGGGAGGAAATGAATCGGGCGGGAGCACAGGAGCTCCTGATGCCCATCGCCTCTCCCGCGGAGTTATGGCAAGAAACCGGCCGATGGAATTTTTACGGCAAGGAATTAGTCCGGTTCAAAGACCGCCACGAGCGCGAGTTCTGCTTGGGGCCGACCCATGAGGAAGTGATTACAGATCTATTCAGGCGTGAAGTTCGTTCCTATCGGCAGATGCCGCTGAACTTCTATCAAATCCAAACTAAGTTTCGAGATGAAATCCGTCCCCGCTTCGGACTCATGCGCGGGCGTGAATTCATCATGAAGGACGCCTACAGCTTTGATCAAGACGAAACAAGCGCCAGGGTCAGCTATCAAAAAATGTATGATGCCTACCATCGTATCTTCACTCGCTGTGGCCTCACCTTCCGTGCCGTGGAAGCCGACACAGGTCTGATCGGCGGCAGCTCATCTCATGAGTTCATGGTGCTTGCGGACACAGGTGAAAACACCATCGTCTACAGCGATACAGGCACCTACGCTGCCAACATCGAACAGGCTGAAGTGCTGCCCCCTCCCGATATGGACACCGAAGTCGCGCGGCCACTTTGCCCCGTCCACACGCCTCACTGCCGGACCGTCGACGACGTGACAAAATTTCTGAACGTGTCCCCAGCGCACCTTGTAAAAACACTCCTCTACTCGACAGGAACAGACACGATCGCCGTGCTGATACGGGGAGACCATGAGGCGAACGAGGTCAAGATTCAACGATTCCTACGAGTGACGGATCTTGCGCTTGCAGATCCTGCCGTTGTCGAGCGCGTCACTGGCGCACCGGTTGGGTTTGCCGGCCCCATAGGCCTACAACACGTCAGGATCATTGCCGACCACGCAGTCAAAGCCTTGCGTAACGTGATCGTCGGGGCCAATCAGCGTGACACGCACTATGTCGATGCCAATTGGGATCGCGACTTTCAGGTCGAACAGTTTGCCGATCTCCGCAGCGCGTGCGCAGGAGATCCGTCACCGAAAAAAGACGGAACGTTGAAGACGACAAAAGGCATTGAAGTCGGACATGTCTTTATGCTCGGCACCAAATATAGCGAAGCCATGAAAGCCTCCTTCCTGGATCTTCATGGGAACGAGTGCCTCGCCGTGATGGGATGCTACGGCATCGGAGTCGGCAGAACTGCCGCTTCAGCAATTGAACAGAACCACGACGCAAAAGGGATAATCTGGCCCTATCCGATTGCGCCGTTCCATGTCCATCTCCTTCCTCTCACTCAATCAGCACACACCGCGACCATCACCGCGCAGCTCTACGACGAACTGCAGGCGGCAGGGCTCGAAGTTCTTTGGGATGACCGAGACGAACGGGCAGGCGTAAAGTTCAACGATGCGGACCTGATAGGCGCTCCGTTTCAAATCGTTGTGGGGGACAAGGGCCTCGCCGAAGGAGTGGTCGAGGTTAAAACTCGAAAGGACGGAGTAAAACTTAAGCTGCCTCCGGCACACGTCACTGCGCATCTACTTCAACGACGAACAAGCTGAGCGCCCTCTCACTCACCAATGGATTGATTCTCCATGTTGCCACTTCTGTCACCATTCCCAGTCTGAAACTGCCTTTTCCTTGCCTTCCAACCTCGATCAGCTACACTGAATTTCGTCCTTGCATTACAGCATGTGGATCACAGGCACTCTGCGCACTCTTCATTGAGCCTACGACGATCGTCTTCATGGATGAAGGCTGGGAGCCCTTGAAATGGAAGCCAATCCTGTCGCCAAAAGCCCTCAAGACCTTCAGCAGAAAATAGCATTCTCTGAACATGTCAAGCGCATCACGGATCAAATCCATGCGGCGCGCGATCTTGATTATATCCTCCTCGATCTGCGCAAAGAAGTGCTCAGCGTCTTCGATGCCGAAGACCTCACCATCTTTGCGTTCGATCCGGAGAAGAAAGAGATTTTCTCTAAAGCCCCTCACATCGATAGCGTCGAGGAATTCCGCATTCCGATCTCAGAACAAAGCCTGGCGGGGTTCTGTGCAAAATATCTCCGGCCAGTGAGCATCGCCGACGCGTACAATATCGCAGAGCTACAGGGCGTCCACCCTGCACTCGTCCATGACACAACCTATGACAAACGGACCGGATTCAAAACCAAACAAGTTTTGACCTATCCGATCGTAGCAGACAACAAGTACTTGATGGGTGTCCTGCAACTCCTCAACAAAAAAACCGGCGGGCGATTCACACGAAAAGACGAAGAGTCCGTCGCAGAGATTGCTAAAGCACTCGGCATTGCCTTCTTCAACCTTCGCAAAGTCACAAAGAAAAACCCGAGTAAGTTCGACCGTCTGGTCTCGAATAAGCACATTGCCCAGAACGACTTGGACAACGCCATTGCCGAGTCTAAAAAAGGGCTATCGGACTTCGAGGGAATCTTAATCGAGAAGTACAAGGTGCCAAAAGTCGAGATCGGCAAATCGCTCGCCCAGTTTCACAAATGCCCTTATATCGAATACAGCGAACGCACACTCGTCGATATCGAACTTCTGAAAAACCTCAACGTCGATTACCTCAAGAAAAACCATTGGATGCCTCTCAAGCGTGACCGAACTGCCATCGAAATTCTCACGGATGACCCGAGTGATCTTGATCGCGTGGCGGATATTAAAAGAACGTTCCCGGGCCTGAACATTCGCTTTGCCATCAGTCTTCGTCGTGATATTGCCCAGTTCCTTGGTTCCGCTACAGGGCAGGCAGACACGAACGTTACCCGAAAGCTGGACGAAAATGTCTCCGATATTCTTGGCGAGCTCGTCAACGAAGCCCAAGAAGCGGCCACTGAAGACGCCGGAGGCGGCCTCGATGAAAACGATAACGCCATCGTGCGACTTGCCAATCAGATCATCGCAGATGCGTATCGACAAGGCGCCTCTGATATTCATGTCGAGCCCTATGGCGAAAAACGTGAAACTCTTGTTCGATTTCGAGTCGATGGAGACTGTTTCGAGTACATGAAGATTCCGCAAAGCTATCGACGTGCCATCGTCTCGCGCCTAAAAATTATGGCCAGCCTCGATATTGCAGAACGGCGCAAACCTCAGGACGGTAAGATCAAATTTAAACTGTCGGAAAGCAAGGACATCGAGTTACGTGTCGCGACCATTCCAACTGCCGGATACAACGAAGATGTAGTCATGCGCATCCTCGCCGCGAGCGAACCCTTGCCACTCGACAAAATGGGATTCTCGGACCGTAATCTGACCGCCATCAAGGAGATCGCGGCAAAACCCTACGGCATTATTCTCTGCGTCGGTCCGACCGGATCAGGAAAAACCACAACTCTGCATTCGGTCCTTGGCTTCATCAATACGCCAGACATCAAGATCTGGACGGCTGAGGATCCCGTCGAAATCACTCAATACGGTCTCCGGCAAGTTCAAGTTCAGCCAAAGATCGATTTCACTTTTGCTAAAGCCATGCGCGCCTTTCTTCGAGCCGACCCGGACGTGATCATGGTTGGAGAAATGCGCGATAAAGAAACGGCAGAAATCGGCATTGAAGCCTCATTGACTGGACACCTCGTCATGAGCACCCTCCACACAAACAGCGCGGTGGAGACCGTTACTCGACTTCTCGATATGGGCTGCGATTCGTTTAGTTTTGCCGATGCCATGTTGGGAGTCCTCGCTCAGCGCCTCACACGCCGGATTTGCAAGGACTGTAAGGAGCAGTACGTCGGAACAGCGGTAGAATACGAAGAAATCCGCCAGGGCTATGGGCCTACACATTGGGATAAGCTTGGAATCCCACAAGACAATACGTTCCGTCTAGCTCGTGGAAAGGGATGTGAAACCTGCAACCGCACTGGGTTTAAGGGACGTGTCGCCCTCCATGAGCTCCTGCTGGGATCGGACACGCTCAAGCGCTTGATTCAGACCAAGGCGAGAACAGAAGAGATGCTACAAGCTGCCATTGGAGAGGGCATGACCACTCTTTTGCAGGACGGGGTTCAGAAAGTCCTACTTGGCCATACCACGTTTAAAGAGGTCAAAACGGTTGCCATCAAGTAATCCGGCTAAAAGCGCACAGGTCTCGACGTAATTGGAGAAATTGCGCATCGAGTTCACCAAGTCCCGTTCTCGGCATCCCAACGATAATGTGCTGGCGAGCCCAAGAACGGCGCCGTGGTGCGGAAGCACCCGCGGGCTCCGCGCATATCCAGCAACACTGCGCCAGCCTGGTCAATGCCTTCTGCGCCGACGCCCTCAACTCATACGCCAACTTCCATCGCCCGTGCTTCTTCCCGGAGGCGATCACGGATGCCAAAGGAAAGGAGTACAAGCGCTATCGCTACGAGGACATGACAACCCCCTATGAGAAACGGAAGTCCTTGTCCTCCGCCTGTCAGCGCCTCAAGCCCGGCGTGACTGTTGAACACCTGGATGCAATCGCCTTACAGATCCGCGACAATGCGACCGCCTGAGCGCTGGACGACGCACGAAGAATACTGTTCCAGGCGATCGCGGGCACAATCCTGAAACAGGCATGAACGAAACCGGCACAACAGCACGTGCATTGATCAACCCGACCGAGTCAGAGTAGAAGACAGAGATTCAGATTCACCACCGCCATTCAGACTCATTTCTGGGTTGAGAAATACTGCCGGGCATCTCTAACATAGCGTTAGCACGCTACCCACACCATTTGACTCCCACCATGCCCCATGGTACCCTGATCCACATTAACGCGTTCATACTGGCCTTTGTGCGCATGGAGTTTCATTTTTTAATGATTTGAGCGCAACTACGCGTGAATAGCCATTGCGCTTTCAATCCTTCATATCCAGCGCGTAGACGCGAGACGAATAGATGGACGGAACATGGTATTTCCATCTGATCCGTCAGATCTCAATCGGATATATTCCACAATGGAAACAGCCAGTTCCATAAAGGAGCATGTATGAAGCTATCCTCTGGATGGCGAGCCGACAAAACGAGAAAGAATCGCGCACGGGCGACACGAAAGCCAAAGATTCGTTGGGAGGTGCTTGGCCTACCCAATCCTCTTGATAACAGCTTAAGGACTTCGATGGAAGATATCCGTCGGCAAGTGTCAAGCATGGCAAGCCGTGGGTTCGGCCAGGGTACTCGTTCACGCACAGCTGAGCGAGAAGCTAAGACGACTGGCCATGCTCCTGACTCAAGCAACAAGAGACGGCGTGGCGTGGCAGAATCATCCTAGTCCTCAATGAAAAGAATTTGGGGGAAACCCTAATAGACAGCAAGCAATTGGCGACTTAATAGGAGTTGCTAGACCAAGGAGGATACCATCGGACGAGCAGGGAAAACCACCATCGCAAAACGTGACCGGGAGAAGGCAAAGCAAATTCAGCGGCGCGAAAAAGATGCCCGTCGAGAACAGCGTAAAACTGAGAAACCGGTTCGCCCATTAAATACAGATGCAGGGGAAGATCCAGATTTGGCAGGGCTTCAATGGGGGCCCCAAGAACCTCTGTATTAAGGTAACGCAAGCGTAAGCCTCTTACATCACTCTCCCCAGGCTCGGCATTATAAAATGGTTACCAGCTAGCAGTCCCCTGATGTTGTTGAGTCACTATTAAGCGATATCTGGCATGTTGTTGCGTCAAGTTATCTTTCAATAGATTTGCGCAAACAGACTAGCCTCAATCGCCCATATCCAGCCTTCATATCTAGCACAGAGCTTGAACATTTTTGATGTGGGCATATCCACTCTGTTTGATCTCCCCTAGTGGGACCTCGATGAATGAGAATGGATGAATTCCTCTTTATTGCTTTTAAAGGACCGTGTGTTTCGCTCACTGGAGCATGAAGATCTTCCGACGGCCATTGCGAACCGATTAAGGGACCCAGGTCTGCCTGTATCGAATGGGAACCCGTCGCAAGTAGACGGGTTCACCTGGCAGACTGCCGAGAGAAGCCACCGACGGTCACGGTTGGTCGAGATGGAGCTGACGCTTCGGTCCTGGCTATGGGAAAGAGACGGTCAGACATTCACAGTTCGATTTTTAGAATCGAGCATCCTCCGATACGACAGAGTCAATTGATGCCCGCTTTGGTCTTCCTCTGGTAGCCCCACTGCGGACGATCACCTCTTGGCCGTTCAGTCATTCTCACGTACGACCGATCAAGAAGGCTGGGGCTTCCCTCCGCCAATGGCAGAGAGTTCCCCAACAACGTTTCGATCGCACAGAGCTGATCACGATCCTCAAAGGTCACAAAACTTGTGGCTCGCCCAGTCATCTTCATTCGAGCTGTCCTTCCAATACGATGGATATAGTCCTCCGGGCAGTTTGGCATATCATAATTGACCACATGGCCAATATTAGCTACATCAATTCCCCTGGCCGCAATATCCGTCGCAACAAGAATTCTGACCTGCCCGCGTTTAAATCCGTCGAGAGCACGAAGACGTTGGGGCAGACTTCTGTCTCCATGAATGACCGCAACACGATGGCCAGCCTGTTCAAGGGCTTGACCGAGTCGATCGACCCGACTCTTTGTCCGAGCGAATATCAGGACTGTCCCTCGTTCTGTCGCCAGCAGTGATACCAGCAGCTTCGTTTTCTCCTGAGAGCTCGTATGATGCACCGTCTGCGTCACACCTTCAGCCGTCGTTGAGGCAGGTGTTATCATCACACGAACAGCTCCGCGCAGGCTTGTTTGAACCAGGTGAGTCACATCTGTCTGAATCGTGGCGGAGAAAAGTAAGGTCTGCCGCTCTATCGGCAACGCGTCAAGAATTTGATTAATCTGAGGAGCGAAACCCATATCAAGCATACGGTCGGCTTCATCGAGCACTAGAATCTTCATCGGAGCCAAGTTGACCGTCCCATTCCACATATGGTCCAGCAAACGCCCCGGCGTGGCAACCAGAACATCGGGCCGTTGGCGCAATCCTCTGATCTGCGCCTGCATGTCGCTCCCCCCTACGATGACCGTAGCAGAGATGTTGTGGCTCCGACCGAGTTTCTCAATTGCGCCAGAAATCTGCAGGGCCAATTCACGCGTCGGGGCGAGAATCAAGGCTTGCGGCGGACCTTTTGGCAGGGCTGCGAGCCGTTCGATCATGGGGATAACAAATGCGGCAGTCTTCCCTGTACCCGTTTGTGCACAACCAATAACATCCCGGCCCTCAAGCGCTGGTGGAATGGCTTGAGCCTGAATAGGAGTGGGAACCACCAGACCGGCTGCTGTTAAATCACGCAGGAGCGGTTCAGACAGACCAAGTGTATGAAAACTCGTGTGAACAGAAGTATGCAATGCACTATCCTTTCAGTGGGATCGCATGAAGACAGGATCAGAGAACCGAGAGGAGAGAAACCGGGAAGGCATCAACTCCGACAGGACCTAGTCGCGATGCGATCGCGAAGTCCGTTATGGTGTATACAGCGGTGCCGCCGGACTACTGCGACAACCCCATGGGAATCATCGTACAGTAAGCCCTCTCTGTCGTCAACTTTCTTAAAAAGTAGTGTCACTCGCACATGATCTGTCCGCATTATGGTACGCCACAAGAAGGGTCATATGACGGGACCTGATCCTAATCTCAGGACCAAGAATATCCGCAGACTGCCGGACACTTGGCCTAAGCCCATAAAAGAAACGACAGCACAACCCATTGCCGGACATGATGCGATATAAGGATAGCTACCCCTGTGAGTTTGCAACGGCCAATCATCATGTGGTCACATTGGTGCAACTCAGTTCCGACTTCTACATGCTGGAGGCCAAGGCTGAACATCGCATTGGCGATCGGGCATATGACAGTGACGGGCTTGATGACGGTCTCAAGCAGAACGGCGTGAACATGACCGTCCCGCACCGGCCCATCCAGAAACTCAAGACGCGAAACAGGCGCCAACTCCGGGATACCAACGCCGCTAGCTTATTAAGTGCTTCTTTGCATGGCTGCAATGGAAACGCCGCCTACTCATTCGCTGGCAATATTGCACCTCAAGCTTTCTCTGCTTTGTGCAGCTCGCCTCGACCGCCATGCTTCTCAGGCAATTTTGAGATAGGTTCTAGCCTCTTGATCGTTGCGCTCTCCATTCTTCTCCCCCCATCGGTACCTCATGTCTGTTTACGGCAAACAAGCAGGCTGTCGCCTTTATGCTAGGGAAACGCTTCACCTGTGAGAATTTTTGTAGACCGAGAACACCACGGTGCACGATCGTTACACTAAATAAGACTTTCCGCCAAGCTGTATGAACGATTGACACATGGGGATCACGGAATCGAGATCGAGTGAACTTACCCCCATCTGGCTAATTTGTGCCATGGAACACTGACAGGTTCGCTATACCATGCGGACTGTGTTAAACTGTTAACATATGTAGTTGGGTCACGCCCTATCCCTCGCGCCTTCACTCCCTCCCTCTAAACTCTGCGCGATAGATGTTCTAATTTTTGCTCGGTTCTACACTCACGGCTATAAAGGAAGCCGTCGGGCATAATGCATCTGTGCCCCGATTGGCCCTGCCAGACATGTAGACCCGGTAGACAGTGATTGCCGGAGGCAGACGTTGATCGAAACAACAGGCTGCGCAAAGTGACAGCCTAAGGCCGCCAGTGCCAGTTCATTCAAGATGAAGAGGACCCATGAACCAGACAAAACAGCAATCTGAGAGTTCACAATCACCCAGATTTGCTATCACTCCCTCGGGTGTCGCGATCAAGATCAATAGTCGTCGTGGCATCTGGACCGCCCTCATATTTTGCTCAATTACCGCTGGCGCGATAATTGGGGTTCCCCTCTATGGATATCTGTACCACTACACCTGGCTCGATTGGTCGCTGTTTGGACTACTGTATGTCGTCAGTGGATTGGGCATCACCGTCGGCTATCATCGGTTGATGGCCCATCGGAGCTTTAACTGCCCAAACTGGGTCAAATGCACACTATTAATCGGAGGTGCCTGGGCGCTACAGAACTCCGCCATCAAATGGGCCGCTGATCATCTGCGTCATCACGCGCATTGTGACGAGGAGAAAGATCCGTACAATGCACAACACGGCTTCTGGCACAGCCACTGTGGATGGCTCTTTATCACCGATCGATACGCTGACCCAAAATATGCGACGCGTGTTGCAAACGATCCCGTTGCCATCTGGCAACATAAATACTACCCCCTTTTGCTCCTTGCGGGCCTGGGGGGCACGTTTCTCGTGGGCTTTCTCTTCAATGGCGTAATGGGTGGAATCAGTTGTTTTCTACTCGCTGGCGTCGGACGCACATTCGCCGTACTGAATTCGACGTTTTTCATCAACTCCATCTGTCACCTGTGGGGACGTCAGCCGCACGGTACCTCAGACTCCAGTCGGGATAGCTGGCTCGTGTCGCTCGTAACATTTGGCGAGGGGTACCATAACTACCATCACATGTACCCAACCGATTACCGAAACGGTACCCGCTGGTACCATTTCGATCCCTCAAAATGGGTCATCCACGGTCTCTACTCACTCGGTCTTGCCACATCATTGCGGACTGGCTCGTATGACGAAGACTCGTTGGCTCGAACGAACTGATCCATGACAAAGGACATCACGATGGGAAAACGAGTCCTATATGTGGGGGGACTTCCGGAGAGCATTTCGGACTGCGATTTACGTAGCTTCTTCACCTCTTACGGTCTTGTTGCCAGAGCGTACGTGGTCAGATTCAAACATACAGGACGGTCCGCCGGGTATGGATTTGTAGAAATGGGGTCCGGTGAACAGGCCTTAAGCGCCATGGTCGCCCTTGAAGGAACGAAATGGGATGGGCACCTCCTCAGACTCTATGTCACTCCCCACGCAAACCAAACCGCATAAATCAAACACGTGATGGAAGAGACATATATATGAGCCGTACCAACTTGGACCCCATTGTCACGTTTCCAGATGGATCACATCTATTGATCAGCACTGCCTGCTCAAAAGAAGGAAGTTTTTCATGTGCCCTCTACACGGCAACCATCGCAGCAGATGACCGCGGGACCTTCCACGTCATTTCCAACCATCTCGACGCAGCCACGTGCCTCGTTGCACAAGAAGACGCCTACAGTTATGCCCAGCGTCTCTACCCACGATCAGCGGAGACGATGAAACGGCCACCCTATCTCATCTGGCCGGGCCCCGGCCCCACCGGCAATGCGGATGTATAAAGTGGGTGGTCTACCCCTCTCACAGCACTTGGCAACCTCAATCCTGCCTCTCATACCATTCAGACAATCTATCTTTCGTCGGCAGGCACGTCACAACGAAGAAAACCTGAGTCTATAGCTTTTCCCTTGTCCCTCTGTTAAGATGTCCTCGTTTCGTGCGGCGGGTCTCGCATGAAACAGCGAATGGAACGGCCCATCACCGATGTTGTTGTTACCGAGAATCTGACCGGAAGCTCGATCCAAGTCGCTGCACTGTTCGCGTCTTCGGCCCGTCCCTTCCCCTCGTATATATGTTCTCGAGTCTCAATCAATATCAATTTCAGAAGGAGGAACCCCCATGGGTTCAAAACTTTATGTCGGCGGGTTGCCCTATGCGGCAACTGAATCACAACTCACCACCCTTTTCGCGGCGCACGGCACCGTCGAGTCTGCGCGTGTGATCACGGACAAGTTCACCGGGCAATCACGTGGCTTCGGCTTCGTCGAGATGGCCACACAAGAAGAAGCCAAAGCTGCGATTACCGCATTGAACGGCTCACAAATGGACGGACGCCCGCTAACGGTCAATGAGGCCAAGCCACAAGAACCTCGGACGGGTGGCGGCGGCGGCGGCGGCGGACGTTTCGGCGGTGGTGGCGGCGGTGGCGATCGCGGCGGTCGCGGTCGTTTCTAATCCAGCGCTCACATGTGCTAGCTGAAGAAGGGGCGCTTCGATTGAAGCGCCCCTTCATGCTTTAACACACCCCTCCCATCTCAGATACACGTGAACGAGCGAATAATTCTCCGCCTGTCACAGCCTCAGACCCATGACACCGGCAGGCCTCATGAGTTGTGTCTTTGCCTTGCCAGAACGCGATTTCAGCTGCAATGATACCAGCAACATGTCCGCTTCATGTCAGCCACTTGGAGCAGCTCACGCGTCTGCGAGGCTGTAACAATAACATGAGAATTCTTGGAGGAGTCGTCCGATCGTGCCACAATAATTTTCAATGACCGAGAGACCGCACATGCGATGCAACCAACAAGCACGCTTTCTGCATCTGATCAATATCCTCGGAATCACCACAGCATTATGCGCAACACCCAGCTTTGCAGGAGACATTACCCTCTTGAGTATTGGCCCTCGCATTGGCTTCGGTGAGAAAATCCCCTTAATGGGGAAAGAGCAAAAATACTATTTTCACCTGTACGACGTCGCAGCGCTCATCAAACTCCCCTGGTCCTGGCCACTCGGTGGAGACACCTGGGGTCTGGAGACGAGACTGATTGCAAGCGCGGGGCTACTAACGGGGGCCAATGAAAACGGTCTGATGATGACGGCCGTGCCTGTTCTCGCACTGAGCGGCTGGAAAGGACTGGTTACTTTCGATACTGGAGTGGGAGCGGGACTCTTCAGCAACCATACGTTCGGTGTGCAAGATTTCGGGGGGCCCGTTCAGATTGTCGCAACCTTGGGGGCTCAAGTCAGTCCATTTTCATCTACCTATGCCGGCGTTCGTATCCAACACTTCTCTGATGCTGGGCTGAACGGACCTTCCAGCCTAGGCGTGGACATGTACATCGCAGAACTTGGATATCGCTTCTAATCAGAACGGCGCCGGCCTGGCGATCCATTCTGCAAAACATTATGGCCTACTCCTGTGACCTAATAGCAATGCGCTCCTGCAGGATGCTCAAAAAGGCATCCAACTAGGCCGCAGGTGAGTCAAAACTGGAGGCGTACCCTCTTGGGGTAGGTTAAGGATTTTGACGAACCGAGAACGGTATTGGAAGGCGTTTTTAGCATCCTGCTAAAGCTTCCACCCTGACAGCACACATCGTTGTGCTATGAGCGGCTTGAAGCTTTCGACATCTTCCGAAACCCTAGTCATCACCTCGTCTGCCAACCGCTGATCCTCAAAGCACTCATACGCATCGTCAAGAAAACCTCCACGAAGCAAGGGATGGTGGAGGAACGCCTGACCGCCTCCCGTAGCCACCTCCAACGGATACTCGCCTACGATAACACGGGAGAGATGAAGTCGATCCAGCCACCCACGAGCCTCAGCGGCTGATGGACGTTCGGCAAGGTAGGCATCCAACCGACGGCGTTCCAGCAGGAGACCACGAACCGCCATCTCCTGATCGATTCGACGCCACAGCGATTCGAATGTGCCGAGGGAAGGAAAGGTCAACACCAGTTGACCGCCTGGCTTGAGATGATCCAGCAAACCCTGAACAACTTCGAACCGATGGGGGCGGAAAAACATGATGGAGAGATTTCCGGTGATACGTTCGAAACAAGGCAGGTGCTGAGGCAGTGCTCGCATATCTATGCATTCAAACCGCAACCATGGAAGTTGTGCCCCTTGGATCGCGCGTGCGCGTGCGATCTGATGCTCACTGAGATCGATGGCTAGAATCTGCCCCGTAGGCCCCACCTGTTCTGCCAGGTAAAAAGCCGGAATCCCATGTCCGGAGGCAATATCGAAGACGGACGCTCCAGGGCAAAGATCAAGATGCTGCAGTAACGATTCGGCAAAGGGAGTGGACCAAAAGTCGTGGGTTGGAAGAGGCCACCGAAGCCTCACATCATTCGTGCGTTCGGTCATGTAGCCGCTCCCCTATTGCGCTCTCGACACAGATTATTCCTCCGTATGCCAATAATCATCAGCCGTTTCACGATGTATTACACGACGACTATGTCGGGGAGTGTGGAAAATCAGGCAAGAACGCTCCGCACAATTCTCTCGTGGACCGAAGAGAAGATGAAATCAGCGAAGATTCGTCAGGCCCGGCAACAACAGGTCTCACCTCATCCCTGCTGCTTACCGCGACGACTTCGGCTGACGTTTCACATGGAGTCCCTTGTCGCTCTTGCTCATCGGCTTGCTGGACTCACCCTCAGAAAGAATGTCCTCAATCTGGGATTCACTGCACGTCAGGTCGCCATCGGCTGATTTCCGAGATAGAGCACTGGCCGGCTTGGATGCAGCATGAATCTTCTTATCTTCTATATCATCCGGCATGGTGGCTTCCTCTTTCTCGGAAAGTTCGTTTCGCCGACAGCGATTAATACCATGCCACTCGCCAAGCACCAACGTCTTGAGAGCCGGCGAGCATCTTCGTCAAGGCGATCATTGTATTGCCTGATCTGTATGTGCGTCGACTATGCCCCAGCACTCACGGCTGGCATGCCCTGAGGAGCCTGAGCCGTCGCGGACGGAACCGTCTGCATGGACGCCTTCAGTTCAACAATAGCTTTTTCAACATCTGCTTCCGTCGATCCAAACCGATCTCCCATCACTTTTATGGCTTGAGTAATCGCCTTCTTCATCTTCGTGATTTGTTCTTCGGAGGTCATTGCATCTCTCCTTTTATACGTTGGGAGTGTGTTCGCGTCAGATGAAACCCGCTCACGTGTAGGCGCTGTGGAGACTGGGGAATCACACGCGCAAGAAAGAAGCACGAGGCGCGAGGGATGGCACAGTCAGCGAGGCCCAATACAGCACCACTCCATGCTAGACGCCACCGAGAGCCTCGGTCAAGCGGTATTATGCTCCGCATGTAAATAGTCCTTCATGTGTCTGATTGTAACGGCACATGAATCGCCCAGGTTAGGACGCCGCCCTCAAGGAAGACCACCACGATACGGGAGGGTATGGTCGCTGGAGAGATGAATATGAATGTGAACGTGGTACGCAGCCCGATACAGGGCTGAACCATAAAGCCTATCTATGAATGTTGGCAATGGAAGCCTGGCGGGACACGGGCCTCACCCTAAGGGGAACCCATGAGCGGTTGCCTGCAGTCCTGAGGGCTACAGGCAGACTCCACTCAGATGCCATGATCGTGAATCGCGCTCACTGCTTCCCAGGATGATACGAGCAGCAGAATGCCTCGGTAAGGAACTATGGACGGATAAGCCCTAAGATCTCACCCTGAGCTCAGAGCTTGAAGCTTTTTCCCTTCAAGCTAATCACATGCAGCGAGATCAACCTCATACATACATTCAAGCGATCTTACTAAACATAGCTTTTACGTATGACGGTAGAGGATGAATGGTTCCGCATTCACTTGCTACATATAATCGCCGACAGAGTTATAAACCGCAGAGCTTTTATGCGGTGCCAATCCTTGCACACTAATCCAGTGTACCTACGTAGAAGTTATCCTTGTCGCTGTGTAGCGTACGTGCCGAGTGACGGCCCTTCTCTACCCGTTGTCCTTGTCTATAGTTCTCCCCTTCAGGCAGGGCATCCACCTTCTATTTCACCCACTGTCAACTCTCCAGGGTTGCGGCAATTGCTGCATCGCCCAACCAGTACTCCATTCCGGCCATCCTCGCTCACGCGAAAAACGAGGGAATAGCGCAAGCTCCCACAATGCGCACAGCGAGGGCCTTGCACATCGCGCAACACCGGCATTCCTTTAATCTTCTGATCTCTTTTGATATTGCGAAACATCATTGAAGGGACACGATACGTCTCTTTCATTTCCCCTCTCTTTCTACGCGCCACAGTCCAATCGGCGGTTCATATCATGCGCGCATAGAAATGCAAGACTCAGACCGATCTATCGCATTGAAACTCTCGCATTGGACCGCACTCAATACTTTCAACGACTAGACGCATGTAGATACTTCCCCAAGTCCAATATTCGATTATAGGCATCGATGTCTGCGGGGACACCTTGAACGCAACTGAGGGACTGGCTATGCGCAAGTTCCCGCTATACAAGGAAACTGTGTGGAAGGAACACCTTGTCCACCAGGGACAAACTGTCTAACTAAAAAATACGTATTTCTAAGGAATGATGGATCTGCGTTCGACTATGTCTTCGTGGTGACGATTTCGACTCGACCTTCTCGCCGCACGACATGCACACGAACATCTTCCGCCTGACGTTCAAGCGAGAGATCTACCGTGGCGTCTCCAATCCTGAGCTTTTTTATCTCAATGTGCTTCAGGAAAGGCGGCAAGACCGGTTGCGAAAACGACAGTCGGGCCAGCGGAGCGTCAATTCGCAAACCAAGACAGGATTGAAGCAGCAGGAATAGTGCAACCGAAGACCACGTCTGAGGACTACAGGCCACCGGATACAGCGTCGGACCTTCACCGGGTCGTCGGGAAAATCCGCACAACAGTTCAGGTAGCCGATGCAAATCGAGAAATCGGCTGGAGTCGAAGAGACCGGAAAGAATCTTCAAGGCGCCTTGTTTGAATCCGTAGGAAGCCATACCCGCGGCGATGATGGCATTATCGTGCGGCCAGACAGATCCGTTGTGGTACGACATCGGATTGAAGCAGACCTCCGTTGCGGCCACGGTTCGGACACCCCATCCATTGAAACAGGCCTCGGTCATTAAGGTCTTGGCCGTTCTCATACCATGCTGTCGAGTGGCAATCCCCGTCCAGAGGCTGTGGCCGGCATTCGACGTCTTGACTCGACAGGGCTGCTTGAGCCCGTCCAAGGCCAAGGCATAGGACGAGAGATCGTTGCACCAGAAAATTCGCTCGAACTGAGCACGGAGCCTCGCCGCCTCTTTGAGGAGACGGCGGGCTTGGTCCGCATGGCCCAGCATCAACGCTAATTCAGCTGCGCGCCGTTTGGCGGCAAACACATATCCCTGCACTTCACAGAGCGCAATAGGTCCTTCTGCCGAGCTGCCATCTGCGTGAAACACCGCATCCCGTGAATCTTTCCACCCTTGATGGATCAGCCCCCCCCTCGATCGGCGGCTGTACTCCACGAACCCATCGCCATCAAGATCGCCTTCACGATCAATCCACTGTAATGCCAGCTCGATATTCGGCCAGATGTAACGAATGAACGCTCGATCGCCGGTCCGTTCATAATATGCTCCGGCCAGCATGACGAAGAGCGGTGTCGCGTCGACGCTGCCGTAGTAGCGGCCGTACGGAATTTCGTTGAGCGCCGCCATCTCTCCCTTGCGGGTTTCATGCAAAATTTTTCCGATCTCTGCATCCTGCTCTGGAACCACTTCCCTCGCCTGAGTCGCCGCCAGATAGGCCAACACCCCACGGGCGATGCTTGGATTGACCCAGAGAAATTCAAATGCAGTAATGAGGCCGTCGCGCCCAAATGGGGTGCTGAACCAGGGGACCCCGGCGTAGGGATAGGGGCCGTCGGGCGTGTCGGCAACCATCATGTGGAGGTCGGCAAACGAGCGGCTCAGCCATGCGTTGAATTGGTCATTCGACGTCACAATGAGGCAGTCATCGGCTTTCGCGGCGTGGCGTGCGCGCTCGACAATGTCGAACGTGTCTTCATACGAGAGATCACAGGCGAGTGGTTTGTCGAGATCGCAAGAGATCGTGAGATCCCACTGCGCCACTTCCCCTGCTGGCAAGAGCGTGTCACAGTGGATTTCACCGGGGAGGACCGCAGTCGGAGCCGGTACACAGCGGATGGTGACCCATCGATCCACACGATCTAACCCCTCATATCCGAGAGACATTCCATCTTTAAAGGTGACGGGTTCCAAACGTCGGCCTCGCCGGCTTCGCTTTGTCCCACGGACTTCGAACAGATCGGCAAAATCAGCCTCCACTGAGAAAGAAAGCCGAACAGGAATGGGGCGAAGACTATAATTGTGGACTCGAAGACGTTCGAAACAGTGCCCTTCCCACAAGAACCGAGTCCGAGACAGGTGGAGCACACCACCCGAGATCTCACCCTGCCCCTCCTGGGTCAGGGTGGGATTCGTCAGATCGACGCTCAGCAAGACGTCCTCTTCTTTGACTGTCGAGCTGAGCAGCAATGGCCGCTCTCCATTGATAGCCAACTCGAACCGCGACAGAAAGCGAGTGCCTCCGTGATAGAGGCCTTGCGAACCTGTTCTGATGGAATGGATGTCGCCGTTTCCGTCGAACACACCGAACGTGTCGCCCTGCTTCAGAACTTCAATATGGTCATCGGTCAATGAGGAAGAGGTGATGACAATGCTACATTGATCGTTCCGACGATACACGTTTTTCATAAGGCCTCTTATCGGTTTCGGATTGACCGGCTCAACCGGCTTCCAAAGAAGGCTGTCAGCAGAAAGATCGTGCCAATGCCTGCTATTCCAGTCGATTCACCAAACCGCTCTGTAATCTGCCCAAACACGCTGATTCCACTGATGGCGGCTGTCATCGCACCTGTACCATAGAGCCCGAGAACGCGCCCCACCATCATGCGAGGCGTCAGCTCTTGCACGACGCCCCAGGCGATGGGAGTAAAGGCTCCCATCCCCCCTCCGATCATGATCATGAGCACGCTGACGACATAAATGTCTTTTATCCAGATGAGCGCCACGATCGCCAGCCCACTCACCACACTCGCCCACAAGATGATATTGACTCGGTCGGCAAGAGTCCGTTCCGTACACCACAGCAGCACGACCGACATGATGAGCAATCCGATTCCCAGGGACGACCACAGGTAGCCTACCTCAACTGGCCCCAGACCTAAAAGCTTTCTCGCGAAAACAGGAAACAACGTCGAGAGCGCGCTGGCGCCGAATCCATAACATCCCGCAGTCAAAATCAGCAGCAGAATAACCCGTTGCTTAGTCGCAACAAAGGCCACGCCCTCTTTGAAGTCTTGCCAGGCTGACCCACCGGTCGTCTCCGGCTCTACAGCAGATGGCTGGGCGACTCCCAGTCGTACCATCCCAAGACACAATGCTGCGACGAAATATGTGGCCCCATTTAGACACAATACTTCCTGCGAGCCGAACAACGCGATCCCTACGCCACTCACTGCCGGACCGAAAATGATTCCCAGACTAGTCGTACTCTGAATCAGTGCATTCGCGGCTGTGAATTGCGTGCGAGGAACGATCATCGGCACCGACGACGTCAGCGCCGGACTGAACATCGCCATGGCCATAGCATCGAGGAAGACAAGGCCATACAAGAGATTGACGGTGAAGGTATCAGTTGACACCGCGCAGGGAATGATGCCCATCAGCACAGCCCGAAATACGTTCGATCCAATGAGGAAGAATTTTTTGGGCAACCGGTCGACATACACGCCGATGAAGGGACCGAGGACGATCGGCGGAATCGTATGAATGAGTCCGATGATGGTTGTTTTCACCGGCGAGCCGGTAATCGAATACACAAACCAGAGGAGGGCAAGATTCGAGACGCCGTCGCCGACTTGGGACACCAACTGACTGAGCCATATCAACCCAAAATTTCGTGTGAGGAGCAGGGGGCGGCGGGTCTCGGCGGGAACCTGCTCCTCCGTGCCGTCGTGCGCAGAGGTGCGGTTCGTGGGACTGATCGCCCAAGGTTTCACCCCTCACTCTCGATCTTGACCTTATCCGTCTTCACTGCCTTCACCCCCAGAACCTCCCTGGCCGCTTCTGCTGCTTCGAATATGATAACTTGGAATCGTACCGTACCGCTGAGTGAGACCACTCCCTGCTCCGTCTTGACGTCGAAGTTCGCTGCAGTCACAGTGGCACTCTTGGCAAACCGCTCTTTGACATGGCGTGTAATGATCTCGTCATGTTTGTGCGCGATCATCTCCGGCAACTCTTTGACCACCTCTAACTTATTCGACACGGATTTCACAGTGGCTACCGTGCTCGAGATTTCCGTCGCCGCTGCCTTTTCCGCTTCAGTGGACACTTTCCCCATAAGCGTGACCTCATCCGAACCAACCTCCACCTCGATCTCGTACGGAAAGAGTCTGGCATCTTCCATCAAGGCAAGTTTGACGGTGAGAATCAACGAGGATACGGCTTTCCTACCTGAACCCTCTTTCCCTTTCTCTGGCCCCTCTTCTCCAGTCTCTTTTTTTATCTTTGAGTCATCACTCTTCAATATCGGCACGTTTAACTGAGCGGGCTTCGATTCATGAGGAGACGATTCGACAGGGGGCAATTCTTTCTGTACCTTGGCAGGAGCCTTGGAGTCCAACCCTTTGTTATGATCGGCAGATGATTGAGCGAGTAGGGGCGAACGCTGCTCACACTGCGCGAGCATCGGATTCGTCAGCTGAGCGATGAGCAGGGTCGACAGACACAGTGCCGGGAGCACCACCCCTTGTCTCAATACTTGTCT
The DNA here is from genome assembly GCA_005116945.1 of Nitrospira sp. Classification (GTDB taxonomy): domain Bacteria; phylum Nitrospirota; class Nitrospiria; order Nitrospirales; family Nitrospiraceae; genus Palsa-1315. The sequence continues at coordinate 544,854 of SWDH01000029.1, read as the reverse complement.
CAATACAATGTGCATGAGCCGGGACCATTTCACATCTCTCAGGTTCATTTCCATCGAAATCGGCCTAAGCGATGAAACACGATGGAACCGATTCACGCCGGAATAAGGTCGGGAGCCGTCGTGCCGTGACGTCGTCGACTAAACGCCGCTGCAACGGTCGCGGTGCCCAACAACAGCAGCCCGATACCCACAAGACTCGTTGCAGGTCCGATGGCATCTGCCACCCAACCGAACCCAGCCATCCCGACCATGGCGGCAGCCATGGCACCGGCGCTGAAGGTGGTAAACACACGGCCTAAGAGAGGTTCAGGCGTCAATTCTTGCAACATCGCCCACACAACCGGCGTGAAGATGGCGGTGCTGCCGCCGAATATGATGATAAGAACAGCAGCCATAATCGGCCCCTGGAACATCCCCAGCGTGCACACCGCGATGGCACCAACGGCCAGAGCTGCGGAAACCAACCGTAGGCGGTTTTGGAGATCGCCCTGATTGATCCAACCCAGCCAGACGGACGCAGCCAGCATGCCGATCCCAAGCGATGACCACAGCCACCCGAGTTCGACGGAACTCGCATCGAATAGCTGTGTGGCAAACACCGGCAGCAAGAGCATAAACGCGCTCACGCCCAAACTGTAAAGGGCAGCGGTAAACATGAGGAGCAGTACGGTTCGATGCTGGACGAAAATAAATCGAAATCCGACCAACATATCTTGGAAAACCGTCGGTCTATCGGCCGATCTCACCTGCGATTGCAGCGTCTCACGCAGGCGAATCGGCATGAGGCACAACGCCGACACCAAGAACGTGGCCGCATCGAGATACAACACATTCTGGGCTCCTATCATGGCAATCCCCACTCCACTAACGGCAGGTCCAATCAGGAGACCTATGTTTGTTGTGCTTTGAATTAAGGCATTGGCGCCGGTCAATTGAGCGCGAGAGACGAGAAGTGGAACAGCGGATGACAACGCGGGACCAAAGATGGTGGAGACGATCGACGTCAAAAACACGAGCACGTAAAGCCGTTCAAGCGTCAAGGCATCAACGGCATAGAGTAAGGGAATGAGCATCACCGATCCAGTTCGGATGAGATCCACCCAGATCATCACCGGCTTTTTCTTCATCCGATCAAGATAGACACCAATGAGCGGGCTAAAAATCAATGGAGGAATCGTCTGGAGCAATCCGATCAATGTCATCTTGAAGGCCGACCCTGTGAGTTCATACACGAACCACAACAGCGCCACCTTGTTCATGCCGTCGCCAATCTGGGACACGACCTGGCCTGAAAACAGAAGGGCAAAATTCCTGGTCTTCAACAATTCCCATCCGGAGCTTGCCCGACCTTTCACGGCCTCGCCATGTTCACTCACTTCAAAACCTCCTCTATTCCTGCTGAGCCTACCCCATCCACTCTGTCAGACCCTTCCGACCTTACGATTCCAAGGCGACCGGCCTCTGCCCAAGTTTTTCACTCCGCTGTTCCGTCGACCCTCATCCATACCACGAAGGATTGGGATTTGATATACGCTATCTTGTGCGAGGCAAGAAACCTGCTTCTTGCCTCTGCACCACGAAATGCATGCGCCACAATTACGCATTGCTGGAGAACGTGGGCCAGGATGTAAAACTCGCGGCCTCTGTCTCCCGCTCACCCGCGCTGCCAAGCGCCAGCTGTTCATACACCCGGAGATAGTCCTGTGCCATTCGTTCAACGCTGAACCGCTGATCGAAGGCATCCCGGCATCGTCGACGATCAATACCAGCAATACCTTGGACGGCCGCAGTCATCTCGTCGAGCCCCTCGCAGACGAACCCTGTCTCGCCGTTATCAATGATTTCAGGAATGGATCCACGCCGATAGGCCAGCACCGGCGTTCCGCAGGCAAGCGCTTCAATCAGCACCAGGCCAAACGGTTCAGGCCAGTCGTAGGGACAGATGAGCGCCATGGCATTCCCCAGAAATTCGTTCTTTTCTGCGTCTGTAATTTCACCGACAAACTCAATTAATGGATGAGAGAGCAACGGCTCGATTTCGGCTTGAAAGTATTTCTGATCCGCTGGATCGACTTTCGCCGCAATCTTCAACGGAATCCCTACTCGCTTGGCGATCTCAATCGCATGATCCGGTCGCTTCTCTGGGGAGATACGTCCCAGAAATGCCAGATAGCCTCCGGAGTTTGGGTGCATGCTGTAGAGATCCTTCGGTAAACCATGATAGATGGTCGCCTGCCAATTCGTCCAGGAGACAGGTTTTCGTTGGGCATTTGAGATCGACACCATCGGCATCTCCGCGTACTCACGAAACACCGGTTGCAGCTCAGGCAAGTCGAGCCGACCATGGAACGTGGTGACCATCGGGATCGGATTCCGCCTCCCGAGAGGAAATCCTAGGAAATCGAGGTGAGAATGTATCACGTCGAAGTTGCCGCTTTTTCCCAGCGCCTGCTCCATCAGCATCGTCATCGGTGCGTCGCGGTTAAAGATCCCCTCGTTTAGACGAAGGGCGTGACTGCAGATCGCTTCCAGACGAGCCGCCGTGGTCGAATCTCCGCTCGCAAACAAGGTCACATCATGACCGAGGCGGACAAGTTCTTCAGTGAGGTAGGACACGACTCGTTCCGTTCCTCCATAGAGTTTCGGCGGAACGCTTTCCCATAGGGGGGCAACCTGAGCAATTCTCATTGGAATCTTCCTTTCATCATTGGTGTAGTGTGCAGATCGCAGGGTAACGACTCTCTGACCCATTTTAGATACATATTCATGACGCACTATCCTGATATTCTCATGTGGCGGTTAAGACCGACGAGGTTCCGTGTTCAAGGCTCGACGTTGCACGCCGGCTTTTTCTTTTCCTGCTATGGCTTGAACGACAGGATGCCCGCTTACCGGCGCGGAGACACCCATCGCACCACAATTGACACATCGCCATTCAACAGAAGCCCCGCATCCGATGGAGGTCCCACCTGCACTGGCATGTTCAGCCACAACCAACCCAGCACACCGTTCGCATCGCATGGGACCTCCTTTCCAGACGTGTCTCGATCCGCTCACAATATCTGGAGTTATATTCCGGTCACCTGTCCGGATACACAACCCTCTTGCGCCTGTCGAACAGCGGCGAGTAACTCTTCATTCCGAAACGGCTTCTGCACCCAGACCACATTCCTGCTCTGCAGAGTGAGGGAATGCGATCTGAGACGCTGAACCAGATCTTCTGACACTTGCACGCCCATCAGAACGATTGGCAGCGAGTCGCTGCAGGGTTCCAACAAGCTGAGCCAAGCGAGCTCTCGTTCCGCAGTCGTTGTGTCGATATCAAGAATCACCGCACTCACAGAATCGACGCGCTCAATTTCGCCTATCAACGTCCTGACGAACATCACCTCATACCCGCTGTGCCGTAGCACTTCGGCAAGGACAGCGCCCAACACAACATCGGCCTCGACCACAACAACTCGTTCCATCACGATCCCTTACTCCTGATATCCAAAGATTCTCATGTACGAGCGATGAAATGAGCAAACCTGATGCCACAAGAGACTCAGCGCGATCTCCTATCGCAAGGCATTGAAAGATAGAATGTTTTACACTTGTGATCACACCTAGAGATGTCACATGTCGCGGATTGGTTGCCAGAACAAGAGACAACTTGTCTCGCTGCAGACATCTTGTCTCGAATTTCGATTGAACAAGAAAACCCGAGGGACTACCATGGCTCCATGATGAACTGGTGGCACCGTCTCAGCCTTCAGATCAAGGTGACGCTGATCGTCATTTTCATCGTCGGCGTCTCCGCAGGAGCGACGGACTGGCTCGAGGCCCGCTCGATCCAGCTCATCGTGGAGGACAATGTCCGTGCGGCGGCGCTGGCTGTCGGATATTCCGTCGATCAGAACGTCACCAGTCGTGCTCAGCTATCAAACCGGGAGGCACGAACCAAAGAATTGGAGAAGATCTTTGCCAATCTGCCGGATCTTCTCAACATAGTGATGTACGAATTTCCAGCGGAACGGGGAGACAATCCTATCCCGATCACCAGCGCGGGCCCCACGGAATTGCTGCTCCTCTCACAGCCGAGGCAAGAGAGGGCATTTGACCTGATTAAGCGAGTGCGCGAGGAACAGCGGCCTCTGATCGATTATGCGGACAGGAAAAATACCCATCGCGTCTTCCTGGCTGCCCCGATCGTCTTAAAGGATGTCGTGGTAGGAGCAACCTATGCCGAGTTCTCTACCAGGCAAATGGATGAAGCCTTAGAGTCCATCCTGCAAGCCTCCAGAACGAGACGATTGCAGACGGGACTGGCGATCGTCGTCGCCATCAATCTGTTTCTGTACTTTAAGGTACATCGCCCTGTAAAACGATTGCTCACGGCCGTTGAATCGGTTTCTCAGGGAACCATGACTTCGGTCGTCCCCGTTGAGGAACAGGATGAACTCGGAGAACTGGCCGGCACATTCAATGACATGGTGAGGAAGATCCGTGAAGCGACTCAAGACAATGCACAATTGACGGAATCCCTGCGCGAGATGAACGACGGTCTTCAGCAGAAAGTCATCGAGGCGACCACTGAAGTGCTGGAGAAAAATCGGGCGTTGGCCCAGACGAACGAATTGCTTTCGGCGGCACAGCGCGATGCTGCACGCGCGCAACGCCTCTCGGCTATCGGGCAGGTCGCTGCAACCGTGGCGCATAAAATCGGCACACCCTTGACCGCTCTGTCAGGCCATATTCAACTCCTGGCTGAGGACCAGACTCTGAGTACAGAGTCTCGACGACGATTACAGACCGTGGAGGCCCAGATCGAACGAACGTCAAAAATCATTCAAGACCTCCTCTTGTATGCCCGGAGACCGGATCCGGTGCGATCTCCCATCGATCTCAATGCCTGTGTCGCGGAATGTCTCGCGCTCTTCCAGCCTGAATTCGATCGCCAGAAGATTACGCTGGAGACAGAATGGAGCCAGCAGATCGAGAAAGTTGAGGCCGATTCCCAGCAGCTCCATGAGGTGTTCCATAGTTTGATCGAAAACGCACTCGACGCGATGCCTGACGGAGGAACACTAGTCGTGCGAGTCTCTCCCCACGTTGCGCTCGGACAGCCGGCTCATCGCCCATGGGTCGCGGTGGAACTTATCGATACAGGCTGCGGGATGAGCGCTGCGCAGCTTGTGCAAATCTTTCAGCCATTCTTTACCACGAAGCGAGCCGGACGTGGCACGGGATTGGGGTTGGCGAGCGCACTGGAAACCGTACGGGCACACGGCGGCGATATCAAAGTAGAGAGCGAGTTGCAAACAGGTTCACGATTCACGATTGAACTTCCAGCCGACGGAGGAGCGCGCTGATGCTGCGACCATCCCGTGTCATGGTCGTGGACGACGACGCCGAGACGCTAGCCTTGATGCACGAGATCGTGGCCAAAGAGGGGTTCGAGGTCGAAACGGCCGAGGACGCGGAGACCGCGCTGCGGCGACTTGAGCAATGGCAGCCTGAACTCGTCATCACCGACATTCATATGCCAGGGATGGACGGGCTCGCATTACTGGCCGCCGTGCGCGAAAAGGAGCCGGATATTCCTGTGGTGTTGTTGACGGCCTACGGATCGCTCAAGACTGCGGTGGATGCCATTAAGGCTGGAGCCTTCGACTATCTCAGCAAGCCGTTTGTCGTGGAGGACATTCGGTTGGTCGTCCGGCGCGCGCTCGAACATACCAAGCTCGTGCGGGAAAATCGTTCGTTACGAGGCCAATTGCGCGATCGATATCGGTTCGACAACCTCGTGGGCAGCAGTGGCGGAATGGTTGAAGTCTATAAAATGATTGCCCGAGTCGCGGAGACGGACAGCACGGTGCTCATCCAGGGAGAGAGTGGGACCGGAAAGGAGTTGATCGCCCGCGCTATTCATGCCAACAGCGGTAGAAGCGGCGGGCCATTCGTCGCCATCGATACGGGCTCCTTGGCAGAGACGCTCCTTGAGTCTGAGCTCTTTGGTCACGAACGTGGTGCGTTTACCGGAGCCATCGCAACGAAAAAAGGGTTGCTGGAACAGGCGAATCTCGGCACCTGTTTTCTGGACGAGATCGCAGACCTCTCGCCCATGATGCAGAGCAAGTTGCTCCGTGCAATACAGGAGCGCGAAATCCGACGCGTCGGAAGCGAAACGCCTCGCGCCATTGATGTCAGAATCATCGCCGCAACGAAAAAAGCATTGAAGCCGCTTGTCGAGGCCGGAACCTTTCGAGAGGATCTTTTTTATCGACTGGAAGTGATCACCATTGTCCTTCCTCCCTTGCGAGATCGGATTGAAGATATTCCGCTGTTAAGCCGATACTTCGTCGATAAATTTGGGTGTACCAAAGAGAGACCGGTCACCGGGCTCTCGCCGGACACCATTCCTTTGCTGACACGCTACGCATGGCCCGGCAATGTCCGTGAACTCGAGCATGTGATTGAGCGGGCTATTGCCTTGACCCCCCATCCCATCATTACGCCTGAAGATCTTCCTGAAACGATTCGGACAGCGCCTGTTCACATCCAAGCGCGAGCTCGTGGATGGGAGACTCTTCACGATATGGAAAAGAATTATATTCTGCGAGTGCTGGAGGCCCATCATCAGGACCAAGGCGAGACCGCCGACATCCTTGGCATCCACCGCAAGACACTCTTCCGCAAACTCCGCCAGTACGGCAAAGCCTAACCCAGTCACTGCTCAACGCTCAACCTGTTCTGGCACGAGACCAAAAAGGTGAAGGGTTTTCCCACCACCTTCTTCATCTATGCAGCCGGTTTGCTCCCCGAACAGCTCCACTGTGAACATTATCTAGTGGCACATCACCTGCCCAACTGTTGTATGATGCGAAATCAACATCGCCCTAAAGCGTAGACTTACGGTTTTGACAACGCCCACTCATCATCCTTCATCACGGCAGGATGTAGTGAGGTTCAGGGACTCGCTCACCGGAGGCTCCAATGTCAGATTTCTATCAAAATGGGGTGGTCACCGTACTTCACCGCCTCGGGCAGCCAAACGTTAACCAACTGGAGCAAGAGTTGACGCGTTATGGGCGCGTCAATCCCATCGCATTGGTCCTCCCCTCCCTCTACTCAGAATTGGGACGCCCAGCATTGAAAGCCATCGTAGAGACCCTTAAAACTGTGTCGTATCTCAATGAAATCGTCATCTCCTTGGATCGAGCGTCGGCCCTAGAATTTCGTCTCGCGAAGCAATTCTTTTCTGTCCTTCCCCAGCGGGTGCGCCTTATCTGGAATGACGGTGCGCGCATTCAAGCCATCCTCAAGGTCCTGGTCGATCACAATCTCGATATCGGCTTACAGGGCAAAGGGCGAGGCTGCTGGACCGCCTTCGGTTATGTATTGGCCAGAAATCACAGCCAAGTCATCGCACTCCACGACTGTGACATCACAAGCTACAGCCGTGAATATCTAGCGCGCCTTTGCTATCCCATCGCCAATCCCAATCTTGGGTATGAGTTCTGCAAGGGTTATTACAGCCGAGTGACCGACCGCCTCAATGGCAGAGTAACGCGCCTTTTTATTACGCCGATGATCCGAAGCCTCCAACAGCTTGTGGGACCTCACGCACTCCTGACCTTCCTCGATAGCTTTCGTTATCCTCTAGCCGGTGAGTTCGCCATGGTGAGGGACCTGGCTTGGACTAATAGAATACCAGGGGACTGGGGACTTGAAATCGGCGTCCTCGCGGAAGTCTATAGGAACTGCGCCTTACGCCGCATTTGCCAAGCCGATATTGCGGACGCCTATGACCATAAGCATCAAGAACTCTCGGCCCACAATCCCGATGCCGGCCTCCTCAAGATGTGTGTCGACATCACGAAATCGCTCTTCAGGAATCTCGCGAGCGAAGGCGTCGTGTTGTCTGACGGTATCCTCAAGACCTTGCGCGCCACATATTTGCAGGCCGCTCAGGAAGCAATCAACCGATACGAAAACGACGCGTCCATCAATAGCCTCACGTTCGACCGACACCAGGAACGCACGGCCGTCGAAGTGTTCTTGAAAGGCATGAAACTCGCTACCGAGGGGTTTCTTGAGGACCCGCTTGGTGTCCCCATGATTTCCAACTGGAGTCGCGTCACCCATGCCGTGCCCGACATCTTTGATCGCCTAGTCGAAGCCGTCGAGGCCGATCATGTCTGGGATCCCACCTCTGAGCCGGCAGCCACTCCTTCATGAGCACGAATCTCACCCCACTCACTCCACCGACTGAAGCACGCATCCAAGAAATTGGCTCTGCAGAGGTGCTCGTCGGGATTCCGAGCTATAACAACGCGGATACGGTTGCACATGTCGTGCGGGCCGTCAGCGTGGGGCTCGCGAAACATTTCCCTGGCCGTCGCGCCGTCCTGGTCAATTCCGACGGTGGATCATCGGATCAGACGCCGGCCATCGTCGCCCGCACCGCGATAGATTTCGAACATCTCTTCATTGCCGACCAGCAAAGCATCCTGCATCGAATCGTGACGCCGTACCATGGGATTCCTGGAAAAGGCAGCGCGTTCCGGACGATTTTCGAGATTGCCCGACGATTGAATGCCCGGGCCTGCGCAGTCGTCGATGCGGACCTCCGCAGTATTTCTCCGGAATGGATTGAGCTCTTGCTCCGACCCATCCTGGAAGAAGGATACGACTACGTCGCGCCCTATTATCTCCGCCACAAATACGACGGCACGATCACAAACAGTCTCGCCTACCCACTGACCAGAGCGCTCTACGGACGACGGGTGCGCCAA
>SWDH01000029.1:505195-535974 GCA_005116945.1 Nitrospira sp. | reverse complement strand
AGCCCAAGCCGATCAACAAGAGTCCCGTCACCGCGCCTCCACGGAACGCCACGGTGAGCGCGGCATTCATCCCATTATGGGCAGCCTGCGCTGTACGAACGTTCGCCCGCACCGCGATGACCATTCCCACGTAGCCGGCCAGCGACGACGCGCCTGCGCCGATTAAGAACCCAACGGCAGTCAGTAGACCGAACTTATCCGAGAAGGCTCCCGCCCCCCACAAGAGAGCGAACAATACAGCGGCAACGACCGCAACGGTCTTATATTGGCGGTTCAGATAGGCGCTTGCACCTTCCTGAATGGCCTTGGCAATATCCTGCATCTTCTGGTTCCCGGCATCGAGTTTGAACACCCACATGGCCAGATACAGGCCGTAGGCAATGCCGGTCACCGCCGCTATCAATGCAAACGTAATGATGACTGAGTCGCTCACAGTGCTCTCCTCCCAATGAATTCAAGGGCTCTTTATGTCACACGGTTCCCTCTGGCTTCAACCCATCAAAAGTACGTGTGGGGGGGGAAACCGCAGGGTGCTGCAGGTCCAGCCGAGGCTAACTGCCCGAAAAGTTGAGCCATTCTATACGGGTGACAAGCGAGGATCAAGTTGAAAGGTGAGGCGCGATATTACGCGGGCCTAGCACATTAATGAATGAAGCTCTCCGCAGCAAGCTGCAGGGTATCTTGCAAAATTCTCTAAAGCCACTACCCTCCTCCGCCAAGGCTACGGAGGGTTCCCCTCGCATTCATCCCCGTAGCAACCTACTCCGCCGAAGTAGCCCTTCGGCTACGAAGGCTGGAAACTACGGGGTATTCGGCGAAGGAAAATACATCTACAGGTTCTCATTCAAATAGACACTCGAGTTCAGTGCGTAACGTTTTCTGATTGCGCGGTCTATAGTTTTACGCTCCATGAACCTCGGTAGCCGGTACGTGTACCTCAACCAAGTGCTCCCGACGGTCATCCACAAGGTGAATGGCCTTATCGTGTTGCTCAATGCCATCAATACTCATGCTCGTCTCGCCGTTCCCAGCGCGTGTTTGCAGTACGGTGATATGGTACACCGTTTCTCGGTATCGATAGTGTATCGTGAACCCCTTCCAATCCGCAGGAAGGCACGGAACAACGTGTAGTGTATCTATTTCAAGCCTCAGCCCAAGGAGTGATTCCACGATCAGCCGGTACATCCAGCCTGCCGAGCCCGTGTACCAGGTCCATCCACCGCGGCCATTATGCGGCGACAGTGCGTAGACATCGGCTGCGACGACGTACGGTTCTACCTTATAGATCGCAACGCCCTCCGGAGACCGCGCATGATTGACTGGGTTGATCATGGCCAACAATTCCCACGCACGCCGTCTGTCTCCCAACGCAGCGAACGCCATTGCTGCCCAGATGGCCGCATGCGTATACTGCCCACCATTTTCTCGCACTCCAGGGACATACCCTTTGATATATCCGGGATTCAAATGTGACTTATCGAACGGCGGATCCAACAGTTGAATCAACGCATGGTCCCGGCGCACCAGGCGCCGATCCACCGCGTCCATACCCATGCGGGAGCGAGTGGCGTTCCCTGCCCCTGAGAGAACGGACCAGCTTTGCGCAATCGAATCAATCTGGCATTCGGGATTACTCGCCGACCCAAGGGGGGAGCCATCATCAAAGTAGGCACGGCGATACCACTCTCCATCCCAACCATGCTGGTCAATATTCTGGCGCAGGTCAGCCGCCTCTCTCTGGCACCGTTCAGCGAAGGACAGATCACCTCGCAGATGCGCAACCTTCGCGAATTGCATGAGCACGTCATACAGGAAAAACCCCAACCAGATACTCTCGCCTCTGCCTTGCTCGCCGACCATATTCATGCCGTCGTTCCAGTCACCAGAGCCGATAAATGGGAGGCCATGTTCGCCGCGTGTGAGGCTTTTCAGAATGGCGCGCACACAGTGTTCATACACACTGACCGATTTTTCAGACCGGCCTGGCAGATCATAATACGAGTCCTCATCCTGGTTGACCGGGCGACCTTCGAGGAAGTGGACGGGTTCATCCAAGACAGCGCTATCCCCTGTGCTCAGCACGTAGCGGCATGCCGCCAGCGGCAGCCAGAGGTAATCATCCGAACAGTGCGTACGCACACCCCTGCCTGAGGGGGGATGCCACCAGTGCTGGACATCGCCTTCTTGAAACTGTCGGGCCGCGCAGAGAAGGAGATGCTCACGCACAAGATGCGGCTGGGTGTGGATAAGCGCCATCGCGTCTTGAAGTTGATCGCGGAAACCGAATGCCCCACCCGATTGATAATATCCGCTCCGCGCCCACAGACGGCACGCGAGAGTTTGATACAAAAGCCAGCCGTTGGTCAGCACGTTGAGGGACTGATCGGGCGTGTCTACATGCACGGCGCCGAGGGTATGCTTCCAGTACTGCCACACGGCTTCGAGCGCACCGCGCGCGGCAGCAGACCCTCGGAAGCGATGGACCAAGTTTCTCGCATCATCAGCACCTCGTCCGACACCGAGCCGGAAGATGATTTCACGCTCTTGCCCATTGGCCAACTCGAATGGAACCTGGATCGCGCCACAGGGATCGAGCCCGGCCCCCACTTTTCCCGACAGCCGCAACCTGGTCATCGCAACCGGACTGCGAAGCGTGCCGTTCCGCCCAATAAACTCAGTCCGATCTCCACTAATTGTCCGAGTCGTCTCGTTTACGTCCAAGAAGGCAGTTCGTCCGGCGAACTCCGTGTGATAGGGATTTCGCGCGAAGAGAGCGCCGCTCTTCTGGTCCAGTTCAGTCACGATATGCATCGCCGACTTTGGCCGTAGATCTCCCAGCACCCATTCTACGTAACCCGTCGCGGACAGCTTGCGTGATCGACCTGACTCGTTCCTTACTTTTAAGACCATGAACTTTATCGGTGCATCCAAGGCAACGTACACCCACAACTCTGAACGGATGCCGCGCTCCATATGCTCGAAGACGCTATAGCCGAAGCCGTGCCGGCTGACATACGGTGTCGCCCCGCGGCTGGGCAGCGGCGTGGGAGACCAGAAGTGGCCCCTCTCTTCGTCACGGATGTACACAGCTTCTCCGCTCGCATCGTTCACCGGGTCGTTGTGCCACGGTGTGAGGCGGAATTCGTGAGCGTTCTCGCTCCAGGTATAGGCCTGACCGCTTTCCGAAATGACGGTGCCAAAGTGCGGATTCGCCAGTACATTCACCCACGGTGCCGGTGTCACATGCCCCTGTGCAGTCGTGATGACATACTCGCGGCCATCAGGCGTGAATCCTCCCAGCCCGTTGAAGAATCTGAGATCGTGGCGTGGCAACGCAGCTGATGGCAACGGTTCGGCACGGTGGGTTCGTCTTGGCCTCAGGCGCGGTACGGTAACGTCCACATGACCTCGGCGGGTAATCTGATCCTCTAACGATCCCCGATTGTCGGTGATGATGGCACGGGCGACCGATTGCAGCAGAATACGATCCTCGGTCGAGATCTGGTCCGAAGGCCGCACAAAAATGCCGCCCGGTCGATCCACGACATGTGCTTCGAGACCTGCGGCAATCAGCCCCATGATTTGTTCGTGGAGTAGTTGTCTATAACCGGCGTGATCTTCGTTCCAGATCACCAAATCTACAGCCAACCCCTTGGAACGCCAGTACGCGTGGGCCTGTACGAGCTGGCGCACCAGATCGATATTGGCCGGATCTCCGATCTGCAGCAGCACGATCGGCAAATCGCCGGAGATGGCGTAGCCCCAAAGCCCGGATTGCCCGCGGCGGTTTTTGATCAGATCACTCGGATCAGCCCGTAGAGAGGAATTGGCATAGAGGACAGAGTTGGCCAGGCGGCCATAGAGTTGCGCGTCAGCCTCGGTGGCATTCAGCTGCCGCATGACCACCTGGCTATGGGTCCAGGCCAGATCGAAGACACGATCGGCGAGACGCCGATCCTGATATTTCTCAACCAGGGCCAGACAGACGTTGCGGGTGTCGCCGATGCCGGACACCATATCAATCGTGGCCGATTCTTCCGGACCGAGCGTGAGCCGACACCGGATGGCGACAATCGGATCGAGCACAGAGCCCTCGCTCCCCGAGAGTTCCCCAGCATCGCCCGTCCCTTGTCGCGCACCGGAGTTGCTCATGGCTTGAGGATCGGCGGTGGTACGACCACGTCCGATAAACCGGAGCCGGTCCGTCTCATAGGACATTGATCCGATGTCCGCTCCATGTACGGTCATGAGATGACACATCCATGGCGAGTGCTCGTCGAAGGAGCGGGGTCGGCGCGTACACAGAATCGCTTGCCGCTCGCGAATGATCTCGGTCTGGACAAAGAGATTGCTGAACGCCGGATGCAGCGCGTCCGAGGCAGAGGATCCGATCACGACTTCCGCGTAACTCGTGATCTCGATCGTTCGGCTGGTCCGCGAGCCGTTGGTGATGCGGGTTCGACGCAGTTCGATGTCGTCTTCCGGCGACACCACGATCTCGGTATACGTCTCGATATCGTAGTCACGGCGGCGAAACTCAGCTCGTCCCTCAGAAAAGATGACTTCGTAGTTCCCTGGTGGCTTCAGCGTCGGCTGATAGGCCGTGGACCAGAACTCTTTGCTCTCCACGTCGCGGATGTAACAGAACGTGCCCCAGTTGTCGCAGGTACTGTCTTCGCGCCAGCGCGTGAGGGCGAGGTCCTTCCAACGACTGTACCCACCGCCCGCGTTCGTGATCATCACGTGGTATCGGCCGTTCGACAATAGTTGCACCTCCGGTATCGGCGTGTGAGGGCTGTTGAACCGGCGCACCGGCATCTCGGCGTCACCAAAGCTCGTACGTAAGTCAGAGAGTTCCACGGTGTGCGAATAGGATGCCGTCGCCTTCGGAATCCGCTCCTGAAGCAATAGCATGGTCGCCTGGAACAACGGATCCGACTCGAACCGCTTCTGCATCGGACGGTCCAGGAGCAAGTAGGCCAACGAGAGCAAACTCATGCCCTGGTGATGGGCCATGAAGGATCGAATCACTGCACTCGATTGTCCGCGTGGGAGACGGGAAGGCGTATAGTCGATCGCTTCATATAATCCAAATGGACCTTCGAGGCCCGCCGCAGCGAGTCGCTGCAGATTCAGACACGCCTTTTCAGGCGCCACCATCAGTGCAAGCGCCGAGGCATAGGGCGCAATGACCACATCATCGGCAAGCCCACGTTTGAGTCCCAGACCTGGCACACCAAATGCGCGGTATTGGTAATTGAGATGAACATCGATCGTGTTGTAGCCGGATTCAGAAATACCCCACGCGACGCCGCGCTGCCCTCCATATTGGATCTGCCTCTCCACCGCCGCCTTGCAGGTCTGGTCAAGCAACGTGTGTTCGTACGTCGGCATCACCAGCAGCGGCATGAGATACTCGAACATTGACCCGCTCCAAGAGATGAGCACCGGCCCTCCACCGGCGGTTGTGAGGAGACGCCCGAGAGCAAACCAGTGCTCCTGCTGCAGTTGTCCCTGTGCAATCGCCACGAAACTGCACAATCTCGCTTCCGAAGCCAGCAGATCGTAGTAACTCGAGTCCCTCCGGCGCTCGCCGACGTTGTAGCCGATCGCCAGCAGATGACAACCCTTGTCGAACAGGAAATCATATTCTATGTTGGCGAACTGACTGGCTTGACGTGCCAGTCCTTCGACGGCCGCGATTCTTTCTCTGGCGCGCTGGCTGGCTTTCACAATGAGCCGTTGAAGGCCATCAGCCCATGTGCGCTCCTCGTGCCTAGCCTCTGAATCCAACCGATGTTCGATGGCCTGCAGAAATACCTCGTCAAGGTGTGCCAATTCTCGCAGCGTGGGTATCTCATCGATGTGGTCATACTCGTTCAGCCTATTCTGTGAGGCCGACAACAATGCCCATGGCGCAAGCAACATCAAGTCATCAAGAGCGTCCCGGCATTGTCTGGTCAATGCGCGCGCCCACCAGGTCGCTTGGCTCTCCGGGGCATCCTTCACGCTCGCGAGCACCTCCTCGGCGGTTGTGGCCAGCCGGTCAAGACAGAGCCGCGCTGCCGTGAGCGTGGTTGGCTGGGATGCGTAGGCAGATTCCAGATGCTTCTGAAATAGAGTCAATTGGGTCGGAGTGGTTTCCCCAGCAGCATCCTCGAGGACCCTCACTGTGTCGCTGAGTCCGTCAAAGAATCTCGACCCCAGGATCTTCTGATCCGGGAGTGCGAGCAAACCCGGCCGGAGTGTCAGTAAATGACCGGCAAGGTTTCCGCTGTCTACCGTCGACACATAGGTTGGCAGCAACGGTTTTAGAGATTGCGTGTCGTACCAGTTATAAAAGTGACTTCGGTGACGTTCCAACCCTTCCATCGTGTGAAATGCGTTCGTCGTGCGTTCGATAAGTTGTCCGGCCGACACGTAGCCGAAGTCGTACGCGGACAAGTTTGCGAGCAGCGCGAGTCCCATATTGGTCGGCGATGTGCGATGCGCAACCACCGCAACGGGATGTTCTTGATAGTTATCGGGCGGCAACCAATGAT
This sequence comes from Nitrospira sp., assembly GCA_005116945.1. Taxonomy (GTDB): domain Bacteria; phylum Nitrospirota; class Nitrospiria; order Nitrospirales; family Nitrospiraceae; genus Palsa-1315. The sequence continues at coordinate 529,432 of SWDH01000029.1, read as the reverse complement.
CATCCGGGCCGACAAACTCCTCGAAGAACGCCCAGGTCTTTCTGGCAAGCTTCCGGAGAAAGATCGTCTGGTCGCCCGTTAAATACACTTCGCGCCGAGTCATCGGTTGACTGATCCACCATGCAACCACGGGGGAGGAAACCCAGAGACCCAGAATAGGCATCGCCACATCGAACGCGCTCGGCTCCGACAGCGTCAGATAGATCGCTGAGGCCGTGGCAAGAACGGGTCCGATCCACATTGTTCGACAATAGGCGACAAGGCCTGTGCGGCGATCGCGATCCTGATTGCTTGACGGACTCCATTCCAGCATTCTCGTACGCGTGACCAACATTCGCCAGATCGTGCGTACAATCGCATCCACACTGAAGAACGCCTCGTAGGGAAGGCACGCGACCGTCAATATCGTCTGAATGATGTGCCGCCCGGCCGAGCGTAGCGCGGCGGCGACATGCTGCTCCGGCAACACATCCTCCGGCTTCTGAAACAGATTCAGGATAGAGGCAAGCAACGGAGGAATCAGGATGATGCCGATCACCGCCAAGGTCCACAACCAGAACGGTGACAAGACTGTCCAGCCGAGCAGCAACATAAGGGTCAACGCAGACGGGACAAGGCTACGCCGAAGGTTGTCGAAAAGCTTCCATCGGGACAGTCCAGAGAGCGGATTCTTCTGACGCCGCGCTGCAGGACCGGGAACACTCGGCAAGAGCCACCCAGCAAGCTGCCAATCCCCACGGATCCAGCGATGCCGCCGGCTCACATCCACGCTATAGCAAGAGGGATTCTCCTCATACAACTGCACATCGCTCAACAGCCCCGCCCGCGCGTAGCACCCTTCCAGAAGATCGTGGCTGAGAATCCGGTTCTCAGGACAGCGACCCGCCAGTGCGCGCTCGAACGCGTCCACCTCATAGATTCCTTTGCCGATGAACGAGCCTTCACTAAACAGATCCTGGTAGACATCGGAGACGGCGCGCGTATAGGGATCGATGCCGGGCTCACTCCCATGGAGTTGCGCATAGCGCGACTGATTCGTGCCTGGGAGGCTTACGCCAACGCGTGGCTGCAGGATGCCGTATCCTTCGCAGATACGCTGCTTATGCTCGTCGTACCGCGGACGATTCAGCGGATGCGCCATGGTTCCTACGAACTGACGCGCCGCATCACGGGGCAGTTGTGTATCCGTGTCGAGGGTGATCACGTATTGCACCTTCGACAGCACCTCAGCCTCGCCGACGATGAGGGAGAAGCAATCCCGTGAGCCGCCTCGCAGAAGTCCATTCAAATCCGCAAGCTTGCCTCGTTTGCGTTCGTATCCCATCCAGATCCGCTCTCCAGGGTTCCATCGGCGCGGGCGATGAAACAAAAAGAACGCATCGCCTGTCGTCTTTCTGTACTTTCCATTCAGCTCTTCAACTTTTTTCTGGGCCAGCCGCAACAGGGGCTCGTCTTCCGGAAGGGTTTCCTCCTGCGCGTCCTGAAAATCAGTCAACAGGCCGAAATGCAGGTGGCCGTCCCTATTGGCCAGAAACCGGACTTCGAGCGCCTCGGTCAGCTCTTCGATGTTTTCAACGCTGCGCAGCATAGTCGGAACCACAACCAGTGCAGGGAATTCCTGGGGAATACCTTTAGAGAAGTCCATTCGCGGCAGCGCATGCGGCGTCACCAACACTGTCGCAAGCCAATTCACCAGCGCGACCGCCAGTTGACTTGTACAGATGAGGGACAGGAGGCCGACCAGTGCAAGGAACCAACCCTCCTCATCCTCGGCATAGGCCAATGCCAGTAAGCCGCCGGTGAAGACCCCCGTCATCAAGACGATCGTGCCGACATAGAGGAGCAACGGAAACCGACCACTCGTTAGCTGAAGCGCGTTAGATCGGGAGAGGCGCACCTCCGCCGCTCGTTCGAGCTGTGGCACGCCCTTGTCAATCAGATAAAAACCAACATGGGCTTCTCGATCGTCGACACCGTTCCTGCTTGCGCCTTGCTGCGCCAGATGAATCGCGTGGCGCGCGATTTCTCGTTCAGAGAGCCGACTGCTTCTCGCCATCCTCTCCACCACGTGGCGGTAGCGATCGCGAGTGGCAAAATCCATCTTGCCGTAGGCAGCAGGGGGATCCTCAGTCAGTGTCCGCTCGACCACGCTCATCGTCTCAACGAACGTGCGCCAGTCCATCGCGCCCAGAAACCGAAGACTGCCGATGCTGTTGCTGATGGAGACCTGGTCGACGGCTTGCTGTTGGTTTTCCGATTGCACCGACTGCTCAATGGTCAGGCCAGACTCGGAGAGCCGCTGTTCGATCCAGGTAAGCGGCAACGCCAAGGCGGGGCTCTGTCCCTGCAACCGCCGCGTGAACTCTGCCACAAACGCACTCGCCATTGGCGGGCTCGACCGCGCCATGTCCGCGATCACCAAAATCAGACTCTTCGGGTCCTTCTCAGCGATATCCATCATCTGATCAGCCCAATAGTCGGCGCGATTGCGGTCAATCCTGTGGGCGGCGATCCGCGTGGCCGCGCGCCGGAGGTTCTCGATCAGTGCCAGACGGAGCATGATCGGGATGGCCCATAGTTCGCCTAACGTGAGATCGGTGATAGTCTGGTAGGCGGTCACGAAACTGCTAAGACTTCCCGGATCGACTCGTCCATCCCCATGCGAAATCGTTTCAAGCGCGATGTCGTATACGCGCGGGAGACCGATCGTTGAGCCATTCAGTAAGCGAGGCAGCTCCCGGCTATATCCCTTGGGCAAGTGTCTCTTGGCCGTGCGAATCTGCTCTTCGATGAGATAGAAGTTATCGAGCAGCCATTCCCCGGCCGGGGTAATCCGACGGTTTCCCTTCACCGCCTCTGCCAACAAATCGCGGACTCCGATCAGGACGCCTTCATTTTCAGCTAGTCTGCTCAGAAGCTGGTCCGGAGCTTGGCCCGGACTCAATTGGTGCAGACCAGCGAGGGTCTTGCCGTGTTGCTCCATTTGATCGGCGCTGAAGAGCTCCGAACGAAGCGGTGGCTCACCACCGGCGTACTGTTCCGCTAAGTCGTTTTCGGGGAAACTTGCCCTGAAATGGAGCAAGCTTCCGAGATCGATCTTGCTACTTACCTTCATCGGGGATGTCTCTTTCTTCGGAGCGAAGCCTCGCGGGCCAGTCTGCGACCGAGGTAGCAGGTGGGTTGCCCCTCTTTCGCACGTCTTACTCAGGGCAACGGTCGGATCGAGACGAACGTCTCAAGACCAACGTGTAGGCAACGACAGAGTCGTTTTGTCGTGGGCGGTTTTGATGAGCAATGCCTGAGAATTGAACGGTATCTTTCGCATAGATTTCACTCTGTAGCATGATGGGATGCCTCATGGAGCAGAAAAAGAGGGGTCGATCTCCTGAGAGCCAGCGGGCAGGATCATGCCGGCGTTTCGATCGCCCGGACGCACGGCTTCACAGCCGCTTGAGCCTTCGTGAAACATGTCAGACAGTAGGTATGCGTGAGAGGAACATCGGCCGGATTTACACCATGGGTCTTACGATACGTCCGTGGCGTGACCCAGCGCGTCCAATGATAAGGGCGAAATCCAGTTTCATCTCGAATAAGCCCGCAGACACAACAGATTGGAAGCATTGTCGGGACGATGAACATCTCTCTCCCTCGAATGGACAGTGCCCTTCGAGTGGTCTGAGCGCCCAGCTTTACAAGATCCATACACCACCTCTTTCATTCATCAGGCAGACAGGTCCTTCCCGAGGATCGAGCAGGTACTCATGAACTCTCCGGCGATCACCGCATAGATAAATCATCGTTGAAACTCGACATGCACCGGCCCAAGAGTTTGTAAGGGATGGCTGTCTACCCGGGCCAGGGGCGGGAGCGTGTGAGTCTCCTCCCTTACAAGACCGGCGAGAGTCTCTGCCTTCCATTGACACGATGAAGATCGAAATCGACGGACATAGAGCCCCCTTGTCTTGGGAATAACGTTTTAAGTCTTCTCCTTCATTGTGAGATCGTTCTTCACCGACTTCACACCGGGAACCTGCCAGACAGTCCAAGACGCTTGCGCACTGGCCATCAGGTTCACAACCTCGCCGCTCAACGAGACCACGCCCGCAAAAGTCTGAACGGCAATACCGGCTTGCTTCAGATAGGAATCTTTCGCAATCTGCTCAATGACTCGCGCTGTAATCGTTTCATCCTTGTCATCGGTCGCCTCACGTTTGGTGCGGGCGATGACTTGAAGGTCGTTCTTCACCGTCTTGACGCCGTCGATCCCTTTGGCAATCTCTCCCGCCATCTGTTTTGCCACGTCGGAATCAACCTTGCCACGGATCGTCACCGAACCCTGTGAAGTTTCGACCGTGATCTCACTCCCCTTGATCCGGGCATTGGCAAACAAAGCAATCTTGGTCTTCGCCGTGAGCCACGTGTCATTGATCGGGGTCTTTTCATTGGCCTTGTCAAGCGCGTGCACCGATCCAGCGATAAGTGACCCACCAATAACCAGCGCCGCGCAAAGTGTCAGGACATAGCGTGTGTTCATGGTGTTCTCCTTAAACGAGATGTCACCGGATTACATCTGACGTCATTCGAGAGTTGCATCAACTCAGTGCGGCTATTTCCCCTTCTTCACGGGTTTTGGCGCCGGCTTCTCATGCCACGCCTCCGCCCACTTCATCAGCTCGGCCTTTTTCCCGGCATACCGCTCCTGAACTTTGCCGACGAACTTGTCGTAGTTGCCTTCAATCTGCTTCAAATCATCGTCTGTAAACTTGCCCCACTTCTGTTTCAATTCGCCTTTGAAATGTGTCCATTTCCCTTTGAGTTGCTTCGCGTTCATGGCATCATCCTCCTGTGTACAACATCGATATCTCGCCGTCACGTCGCTGTCAGATCATGACGTCGGGAATCTGTGGGATAGCCCGAGATCTCCGTCTACACAACCCAACTGGTATCCCAGTGACCGCATGGATCATGGCTACCCTGTTACATGCAGAGCCCCGACTATCAATCCAACCACTCACAACATCAGTGCTTATGCGGCCTTGTGTAAAGAAAAGTAAGAGAGCCTGCAACCAATCCAATCACCAGAAACGTCAGTGCGTAGTACAACAGGCCAACCTCCTTTCATAGAGATCAGGTGTGGACGAAGAAACCTCTGCATGATATCCATGGCCCTAACCACCATGGGCCAGCAAACCACAACACACAGCATGCAGCCGTTCAGAGAAACTCTGGTATCGGAGCGGCGGAGACTGAGGAATCGGTCACGCTGAGAAGAAGCAGGAAGCGCAAGAGATGGGACAGCCAGCGGGGCTTCACACCGGATAACATCACTCTGGGCGCAATGAATATGAGAGTCAAGCTATATAAATGAGGGTCTGGATTAGATCAACGATAGGGGCCCGTTGCAAACCTGACACAGTGACCTAATCCAAAAACCAGAACAGTGGGCCAGCGGCAGCTTGAGGTTGAGCTGCCGCTGATCCACGCCTGTTTGATCACATGTACTAACAACCACCCCAACGGTGTACGGTAAAGCCTGGGAAGTCCAGTCTTGGGCTATCTCCGGTAATCGACTTTCTTCACAGAAAGAGGCTGGCTCTCAAGTCGGGGCCAGCATTCACCTCCCGGAAATCTTACACTGACCCCCATTTCTGCGTGAATCCTACCAACGAGACAGCACATCACACCAGCTGACTCCCCACCTATAGAACACACAAGCATCCGTCAGGCTCTGTTGAAAAAGTTGAATGTCCTCGCACTCCCCTTTAGTTTGGATGGATCACAACCGATAAATAGCTGAACGCCTCTTCAAACTGTACGTAGGCAAGCGCATAGAGGGTGTGTGTTATGGCCTCTGCTCAAGAACTGGTCCAATCCTGCTCAACTCTCTTCACGCTTCCAGAAATCTACCTCCGCGTTCGCGATGTCGTCGACAATCCAGAATCGACCATGGACGATCTGGCCAATGCCCTGAAATTCGATCCAGCCATCTCCGCGCGTCTCCTGAAAATTGTGAACAGCCCCCTCTATGGGTTTCCTAAGCAGATCGATAACATCGCTCGAGCCGTCACCCTACTCGGCATGCAGCCCGTCAGTGACTTAGTCGCCTCCACTACGATCGGACAGACATTCACTGGAATGACTGCAGACCTCATGGACCTCCCGGCCTTCTGGCGGAAGAGCGTACGTTGTGCCTTACTGGCACGTAAGATTGCTCAAGCAATCGACGTCGAAGAAAGCGAACGCTTCTTTATCGAGGGCCTGCTCCGGGACATCGGCCACTTGGTCCTCTATCAAACCATTCCGCAACGGGCACAGTCCGCTCTGGTCGAAGCCGGATATCTCGGGTCACCGCTCGCCGAAGTGGAACAATCGAGCATCGGATACGACTTCACTGAGGTCGGCGCGGAGCTGATTCGTGTCTGGGGCATGCCAAACCAGATCGAGCAGGCCATTCGCCATCAATTGGGTCCGAACCAAGCCGGCGAATTCGCTCTGCACGCATCGATTGTTCACCTCGCTGGAGCTCTTGCCGATTATGCAGAACTAGAACCGGCCCAGGCCAGCCGGCCTCCTGCCTGTGATCCGTTCGCGATCTCCTGCACACGATTCAATACAGACACATGCCCCACTCTGCTCAAAGAAGCCCAAGAACAGCTTCAGGACGCCCTCGCCTGTATATACCCCTTGGCGATGGCGGCGTAGCCCACGGCCAGCTAGAATGACGCCCCGCACAGATGTCTTCATGTGCAGAGACACTCGGCATGTTATCGCGAGGATCATCCTCGCCGGATCGAATCACACTGAACGTTTCTCCGAAAACCGGCGTGCTGGTTTGCGGTTCAAAAAGAGAGTTGCTATAGTGCGCGGCAGAGGAAATGACCGTGGGGATGGCGCCGGATTATATTTTGGTGGAGGGACAGCAGTTCAGCAAAGCGAAGCTGTCGCTGGACAACCACGTCTACAAAAACTGTGCGATCGATGACTGCGACATCTATTTCAGCGGCGGACAATACGAGTTACTCGACACCCACATTACCAATTCACGCCTCATCCTCAACCACCCCGCCAAAGGCATGTACAACGCTGTTCAGATCTTTAAGATGAAGTCTCCCGGTTCCAGCATCATCGCCGACTAACGGGTGTTGAAAAAACCTGCCAGCTTCGTTCTCGCATCGTTTAGACCCTCAACGTACCGCAAGGGTACGACTCGGGCCTTCACTCGCTGCGGCCTTGCTGGACAGGCTTTTTGAACACCCTTCACAAAGCGTATTTCACGAGTTACGGGATGCGAGCGACGAGCCACGCTACTTCGTGGCCGCAACATTCTCGGCATACTTGACGATCTCGATCGGCTGAAAGACCGGGTCTTGTGATCCTTGGGAAGATTCAGCTTCGACACGCTGTAGGAATGAGGCAGTACCGGTGATGGGTGCGTAGTTCAGGGTCGCCTCAACATCGAATGTCTTGGTGTCTTTCGGCGTGGGGAACGTAAAGATCTCGACGCGCGTTTCTTCCGGTTTCAAGACTGTGTCCTCGATCACTTTGACGGCCTCAAAGTCGAAGCTCGTCTTCTGGCCATTGGCATCCTGATAGACTCGCCCATAGATACGCTTGTCCGTAAACACGGTCTTGAGATTCTTCCCTTTGATATCCAGATCCAACACCACGGTCGCCCAGGCTGGATGGGTGGTCGGCAGATTGTGCGGAACGAGACTCTGCACCTTCACGGTGATCGTCGTTTTTTCACCTTCGACTTTCGTGGTGACGCCCAGCTTGGCCGCCTCTTGGCGAAGCTTGCCGATACGACCAGGGAAGGTATGGTTGGCGGTTCTTCGCTTTTTCTCGCCATTGGCCGACTCGCCGACTTGCTCCGGCATGTGACAGGTCTGGCATTCTTTGCCTGACTTCACCGCCTTGCTCTGATCCCAGTTGCCCAGCAGGTCGTTGGCCTTCCCTAGGCCGGCGGCGGAGGGAACCGACTGATGGCAATTGAGGCAGAGGTCGGACTTTTGAAACAACCCCAACTCCATGGACTGATGCGCCCGATTCTGAACAGAGTCCTTATACGGGCCATAGATCATCTTGCTCTCGAGTTCGTACTTCGGCTCCGGTGGTTGTTTTGTCCGATCAACCTGCTTGATCAAATGACATTGCGCGCAGGCCACCCCATCCAGCGACGGGTCACCGGCCTTGGCTTGATTGATAAAGAGCTCGACGTGTTCGGAGAATTCTCGTACGTGCGGCGCATGGCAGCGAAAACACTGGGCTTTATCTTTTCCCGCCTGAGATGACAAAAACGCGTCAAGTGAGGCGCGGAAGGCCGGGGAATGGATCGATCGCGAGAGCGGAGAGGTGTCCCACTCTTCAAATACACGCTCATGACACCGTTTACACTTGCTGGAATTCGGAAAAGCCTGTTCGATCGTGCTCTGCGACATCGCGACTTCTTCCGCAAACGTGCTGCGGTCGAGCCAAGGAGCGAGAATGAATGCCGCCACGGCGATCGCCGAGATGAGTCCAATCATCACAGGGGTCAACCCTCGCACCATCATCCTAGCCTCCGGCTTCAACTTCTTTGCAGGCTCAGGGAAACTTTCCGGCGCACTATAGCTTTAACGGCCTACACGTCCATGACACGAGGGGGACTGCCATGAGAATGCTCAAAAAGGCTGTCCAGCAAGGCCGCAGGCGAATCGAAACCGGAGGCGTACCCTCAGGGTACGTTGAGGATTTCGATGAGTCGAGAACGACGCTGGCGGGCTTTTTCAGCATTCGGCTAAAGAGCTTTGGCCCGGTACGTCAAGAGCCTGGGCTGCGTATACTCATCGAGAATATTGTTTGCGTTCTCCCGCTCTTTGTCGGTCGTCAAGCTGGCGAGATATTTCTCCTTGAGTCCCGGTTCCGGCATTGGAATCAACGCATAGTTCAGCACGGCTTCAATCGAAGCAGCTGTCGATCCTGCCGGAATCGCCAGGGAAAATGGCACTTTCCTGGTGTGCCCCCCCTTAATGAAGGGATCAGGAATAGGGCCTCGGAGAATCTTCTCGTAGGACAAACCGAACTGCTTAGTTTCTTCCTTCAACACCTTGCCCTGCGGATCCTTGGCTGTGAGGACCAGATAGAACTGCTTGAGCACCGGATCGCCATCGGGAAAGCTGTGCGGGAGACTGCCGATTCTCACCAGTGCCGTCCCCTCCACCGCCGAAGCAGACTTGGTGGCCTCAAGATCTACGCGAGGCATCCATTCAGCCTGTAGATTTCGATTTTTGAGCATGGTGCCGGACACCACGACCCCGCGGAACCAGTGCCGGCCGATCGCACGAGTCATGGCGCCACGCTTCGATGTGGAACTGCCGGTCGAGGGCTCCATATGGCAATCCTGGCAAATCGTCCCCTGTAAGATCTCACCAGCCAGATCCTTCTGCATCACATCCTTTACTTTATCGAAATGACAGGAGGCGCAGAAGTTCGCGCCACGGAACAGTTCGGACTGCGTAGCAGGATGCACAAGGTTCTCTTCCGGATTTGCATACGGCCCGTAGATCATCTTCCCCGGCTCGATCTTGAATGAGGGTGGAGAGTCGGACGTCTGCTCGACCTGCTTGATCAGATGGCAGGAGGCGCAGCCAATGCCCTCCACTTGCGGCTTGCCTGACAGCACCTGGGCCACAATTTTCTCGACATGTTGGGGGAACACAGTCGTCGATGGCACATGACAGGCGAGACAACGACGGCGCTCATCCGCCGTTGGATCGGTCTGCAGCCAGATGCCCAACACCGTACGGAAGACCGGCGACTCCAGTGATGTCCCATGCAACAACGCGGCATCGACTCGACCGAACGTCTTGAGATCCGGCGTCTGCTCGCGCGCGCCCTTCCATTCTTCATAGTGCCGATCGTGACATTGCTTACAGTCCTCTGATCGAATGAAGATCTTTTCAATATCCGCTACCCAGTCGCCTGACGCCGGAACCTCTGCCTTCTGCGCCATGGCAAGGCCATGATACAGGCCGATGACTCCCACAATGAGGGCGAAGCAGAGGCCGACGGCAATGTGTTGGGCATACGGTGTAGGTCGTAACATCCTCAGTCCCTTTTACATCCGACGAAATGGAAATTTACTCCCCACCCCACAGGATCGCCTGGATCAGCCGACTCATAGGTGCCGACGGTGAAGTTACATTCTTTCATTCCTCGCTTGATTGCTCTCCCAAAGTCGATCAGATTTCTGATCTCGGTCTTATTGATTTCCTTGATGACGGATCGGACCTTGATGCCGGCATAGTCGGCGCGCGAACTCCCAATCACTTCGAATACCGCGACGCCCTGCGCTCGTTCGAGCTTCAATTCTTTTCTGATGTCTTCGTCCACCTCTCCGACCATCACACCGAATTCTTCTCCCAATCGCACCGCTTCATCCACAGTCATCGGCTCCTGATCCGCCGCATTCACCGACACCGGCGCAACACTACACAGAACTCCCAGGCTGACACACACACACAAGACAAAGGCCCTTCCACTCCGAAGGGCCTTTGTGTGAGCACTGATTGACTTGGGTTGAGTATCCTCCAACGTTGACGCCTCTTATCCGTCAGCAGAGCAATCTCGCAAAATGCTTATTCTCGCCGTTCCAGACAGCAAACGACACAGTTTGCACCCGCCCTGGAATCAGCTTGGCTTCGTTCTCCTGCTCTTCACTCACCAAGGTCCTGCGCATGACAACATGCCACACTCCATCTTTCCATACAGCCTTCCCCTGAACTCGGCCCTGCTTCTCTTTGGTCGTCAGGGTACTAAATCCCCCGCCGATAAGATCCTCGACAGACGAAACTCGCCGTGGAATGACTTCGAACGTTCGCACCCCGTCGCGAGCCTTCTCGGAGGCCTTCGCGGCCCGGCGGTCGATATCGCTCTGCCAATCGGCCTTCCAATGCCAGATATTAATGTAGTGATCGAGCTGACCCATGCAGAAGAACGAAGGGGCATCGCCGAGCGGCAGTCCGATCGCTACGCCATCGCGAAAAGTTCCCGGCGTCAGACGGTCATTCTTGGTGTTGTCCTGCCATTCAAGCAAAAACGCGATCTCGGCTCCGTTATGGAGCGACCGCACCGTCAAGGCTCGCGCGCTCGGCTCTGGCCAAACAGGTCTCGTAATCACCTGACCGCTCAATGGAAGGGTCATCGGCGAGACCTTGGCCCAGGCCATATCATCCGGCTCCGCCGGCAGATCCCCTTCGACGAGACGCGCACGAATAATCATCCCCTCGGAACTCACGAGGGGAACACCGACACCGACTAAAACTCCGGCTATTACCAGAATGAAAAAGAGCAGGAGCAGGACCGGGCGGGAAGACATCTTTGTCGTCGTACGCACTATGCAACGCCCTCAGGTGACCGGCGCGAGCCCATCGCGATGGGCGTAGACACTCACACAGCCCAAGCAGCTCAATCCAATGGTAAGCGAATCGCTACCAGAGTTTCACGCGACGAATTTTGTTTTCGCCCCGCTCGCAGATGTAGAGATACCCCTGGGAGTCCAGGGAGAGCCCAACCGGAGAATTGACGACGGCCTCGATTCCGAGAAGTCCGTCTCCATGCTTCACGGTCCCTGCCGATTCTTTCGCGACGAAACGTGCGGCGCCACACCCACCCATATTCTTATCTTCGTAACCACTGTCTCCGTTGCCTGCCACCGTCGTGATCAGGCCAGTGGCAGCCTCGACCTTACGTACGCGATGATTCATCGTGTCCGAGATGTAGAGATTGTCCTGCTGATCAGCCACCACAGCTTCCGGCGCATGAAGCATCGCTCTGACCGCTGGCTTGTCGTCACCATCGTAACCGTACCGGCACACCCCGGCTACTGTCGAAATGATACCACTGCGATGATCGATGCTGCGGACACGGTTGCTGCCCTTATCGACAAAAATAATATCACCTTTCCCATTCACCGTAAGCCCGACGGCATCATACAGTCGGGCTTCGAGTGCGGGCTTTCCATCATCGAGATACATGGACATGTCCAGTCCATCCGAACAGACCGGCATGAGCCAACCGTGATCATCGCTGAAATCGATGCCGATGGCATCGCCGGAGAGCACCACCAGATTCCGCGCCACAAGCGGTTGCTCACGAGCCTCGTCCTCTGCCGTCCACGTCCCGGCGACAGTCGTCACCATGCCTGTCAGCGGATCGTAGCGACGGATTCGATGTGCCTGGGTATCAGCGATGTACATCACGTCGTTGGGATCGAACGCGATCGCTGCAGGCCAGGTCAGATTGACTTCGAGAGCCGGGCCATCTCCATTGAACCCATGTTGCCCAGTCCCGATGATCGTCGTAATGATGCCGGTCTCATGGTCTACTTTTCTGATACGATTACTGCCGGAATCGCAGATGTACAGGTCGTTGCGGGAATCGAACGCGACGTCGAGCGGCAAATAGAGCCCGGCCTCTCCACACAAGCCTTCGTCGCCGCTGTAGCACGTTTCACCGATGCCGGCAAAGTTATGGAGTATGCCTTCCCGGAGATTGACACGCCGGATACGATCGGACCCGGACTCAGCAAAGTAGAACCACGCTTCGTCCTTGTCGAGCGCGGCGTGATGGGGCAGTGGAATCCCGGACTTGACGGCCCGTTTTCCATCGCCAGTGCTCCTGGCCTTGCCGTTGCCTGCGAAGGTTTCGATATAGCCGATCGCAAGCTGAAGCTCAGTTTCCATATACCTGTAACCCTATCCCGGCGATTAGCCGCGTGACGCTGAATGGACCGGCGCGGCGGACTGCTCCACAGAAGCCGGTGCTTGCAGCATGGGGTCCGGACCCGCTGGCTGCGGAGCAGCGGCCATGTTCTGCTGGGCCGCTTGGGCTTCGGCTTCAATCGCATCCGCTTCATGCACGGACTTCTTAAAGCCCTTGATCGCCTTACCGATCCCCTCTCCCAACTGCGGCAATTTTCCCGCGCCGAAGATGACCAGCACAATGACAAGGATCAGGATCAACTCTGTAATACCAAGACTTCCAAACATGGTGTGTTCCTCCCTATGAATGGAGCGATTAGGTTGCGCTGCTCTCTTTCGCCCGCTTGGAAAACCGTTCCTTCAGTCGCGTCCGTGCCTGCTCAGCTTGTTCAAACATTTTCGCCTTGTCGTAGACGCTGATCAAGTTATAGTAGGCCAGCGGTTCCTCGGGATTTTGCTCAACAGCCTCTTCCATGACTTTGATGGCAAGATCCGTTTTCTTGTGATTCAACGCCAGCTCCATCAGCTTGAAACTGCCTTCCAAATGCTTCGGGTCCAATTCAAGCGTGCGGACATAACATTGGATGGCCATATCGATGGTATTGTAGTCCGAGACCTGAGGATTATCGAGCTCGACATAGACCCCCGCGAGATTGTACCAAGCCATAGGGTCGTCCGGCGTAATTTCCACAAGGCGCTCGTAATACCCCTTGGCCTCCATGAATTTCTTCTTGTCGGCATAGACCCGCCCAAGGTTGAAAAGCGCCAGGACATCGTGGGGAAAGACGTCGAGCGCATGCTTAAACTCGGTTTCTGCTTCATCCGTCATGGCCTTCGTGGCGTAGATCGTGCCCAAATTCGAATAGTACATCGCAAGCGACCGATTCATCTCTGCGCGGAGCCCTTCCGCCATTTCGATCGACTTCTTGACCTCGACGAGCGCGTCATCCATACGGCCTTTGCTGAAATACAGTTCGCCCAATCGGCAGCGGGCCTGAAAATCGTCTGGCTCGATCGCCAAGAGTTTTTCAATCTCAACGATTTCTTCGTCGGGGCTCAACGGCTGATCGCCAGGATCGACGATGGTCTGGCTGTGTTCAGGAACAGAGGCGGTTGGTTCGTTCATACGATTCCCTATAGAAAAAAGGCTTAGATATGTCCACCCGCCAAAGAATCCGGTCGGCTGACCATGGGGGCGTTCGTTGCCGGCGCCGATTCCGTGGCATCACGTCGCTGCCGGTCCATGGTTAAGAGCATGGCGCCGAGCACCACCATAAGCGTCAGATTGGAGTACAGGAGGGCATATCCCGCGATAAACATCAATCCAAGACCATACCCTGCAAGCCGCCCCATATTGAGTAACTTAATCACCGTATACGACCAGCACAACAGGCCTGTCAGGTAGAACGCAAATGGAAGGAAAAACGTGTATCCCATGCCGAACTGAAAAATCCACCCGATGCCGTCCGCCGCCTTACGAATATTGCTGGCCATCCCGGCATCATACCGATGGAGCAGGTAGTCTAAGAACAACATCACCGTAAACACGGATATCGAGGTCGCCCAAAACCAGATGGCGCGGCGGCGTTGCCGTTGATTACGCGTCCGAAACGAGACGCCCTGCCCATAGGCCCACATCACCAGGATGCTGGACAAGACCAAGAGCCCCTCACCCCCCCGGTGCGCCTCATACACCAAAGGCGGGGCCTGCACGGTTCCGATAAAACTATAGATAGTGGACATGATCTGATAATACAACCAGCCTCCGACCCCGAGGAGATAGGTGATCCCCATGGCGCGATGCGACCATTCAGTATGGGCCCTGAGATACTCCACCATCAGACAAATCAACACGACCAGCGCGATGAAGTTATAAATCGCCGACCCCAAAAAGGCGGGTGGAACTAACAAAAATCCCACCGTCAGGAGCAGAAGGAGTGCGACACAGGGAATCACGATCCGATTCGATCCCGTAAACCCACGATTGGATACGCGATTGACGGCCGCCACAGTGAGGGCAAGAAACAGCAGAATCGCCACCACATTGAGCAGCCACTGCCCGATCTGCGTCAGAGCCGTGAAGGTCGGGATAATCCACTCATGCTCCTGGGCCAGCTTGCTGAGATGCATTCCCAGCCGCGACACCAGCCGATAGAGAATCAATTCCGAAAAGGACACGATCAGAACGAGTTTGATCGTGTATCGAAACAGCAGCGATTGATCGCTGAGCTTCCCTGTCATCCGATCGACAGTGGGGTTCGAGGCCATCACGTCGTACACCATTGAAGCGCACGAACACTATACCGACCTGAAAGGCATGGAGTCACTGTCACACTGGAGGCACTCATGATAACCCTGCCGGCTGCGGCTCGCGCACTTCCTGGGCCTTCGCCCGTGCGATATAGAGCAATCCATCGGCCATCGAGTAGTTGAACGGCAACTCGCACACGACTTCGCTGACCTTCTCATACACATGCTGATACAGCCGCTCCGCTTCGTCCGGCGTCATGCCTTCCGACACTTCATAGAAGAACCCCAGGCTCAGGTCCTCTGCCGAGGGACGCATAATCCGCCTGATGCCATAGCTGCCGGGGTCGCTCATGATCGGCGCTTCTTTTTCCAAATCGAAGAGGCAGGGCTGGCACGAGAATCCGTACGAATTATTCAGGCGCTCGTTCTCCACAATAAAATTCATCGTTTCCCTGGCTTCTTCTTCCTTCTCGGTCGGAAATCCGACGATGATGTAGCAATGCACCGCGATTCCAAGATCGACACAATCGCCGGAAATTCGACGCACCCATTCCTGCTTGATCCCCTTCTTCATGAAGTCCATGACACGCTGATTGAAGGATTCCAATCCGAACACGATCTTCAAACATCCGGCATCCCGCATCGACGTCAGCAGTTCGCGCGTGAGATGTTTCTCGAATCGCATCTCACAGGTCCATTTGATATCCAGCTTCTTGTCGATAATCTGTTGGCACAGCCGTTTCGCCGGTGAGAGGGCCACACACTCGTCGGTAAAGAAGAACCGCTGCGCTCCGTACCGCTCCTTGAGCCATGTCAATTCTTCGACAGTCCGTCCCGGTTCTTTCTGTCTGAAGTTCTGGTGGTCCAGCGTCAGAGCGCAGAACGCACAGTCCTTGTAATAGCAGCCTCGTGAAAACTGTACTGGCAACACCGGCTCCGGTGACAAATAGAGCCCAAGCGGGAAGCCGTCGTAGTTCGGGGCCGGCAACCGATTGATGTTCTCAGAATAAAACGGCTGGTTGATCGTAATCTTCCCGTTCTGGCGATAGATCAGGTTTGGGACTTTGCTGAAATCTTTTCTTCCGTCCAATTGATGAACCAGCTCGAGCAACGCGGTCTCGCCCTCGAACACAATGATGTCGTCGGTCAGATCGAAGAGACTCGGACAGCGACGCACGTTATCGACCAATCTGGTGAAGATGCTGCCGCCGATGGTCAGATGGATATGGGGAGCAGCTTCCTTGAGCAAACGGCAGAGTGTGAGACCGGGGATAATCTGAGAGGTCGCCGTAATCGACACACCGATCAAATCCGGCTGTTCGCCGACAATCGACTGTATGAACTGCTCCTGAAAAAGCCGTATATAGGGGTTCTGAGCCTCATCCCTAATGATCTTCATCAGATCTTTGGATGAATAGATGGAACAGCTGCCGAACTGATTGTCGACGACCGTCAATCTGGTCGGAAAATAGAGTGAGGAGAGCACCTCCAGCCATTTGTCGATGAGAAAGAGACTTTCCTTGTAGGATTCGAGATCATAGAAACCCTCCCCGCGAAGAGTTTCCTTGGCCGGCTCAATCCGATCGATGAGATACGGAAAGCGGTCCAGCGACTCCACCACTCTGGCCAAATGCTCGGCACTGCCGGGCCCGGTATCCCCGATCCGTTCCTGCTCAAGTGTTCGCTGTTTATCGACTAACTCTTGATAAAGGGCCACCCCATAGGAATGGGTCACCACCCTGTCTAGGAGTTCAATTCCGAGATCACGCTGGGATACATTCGTGACGCCGCCTTGAGCTAAAAATCCCGTCAATGAAGGGAGGCTCAGATAGGGCTGCGATGGATGCCACGTTGGAGGAAAGAGCAGTGAAACTTTCATGCCAATTCACCACCAACTTGGTAAAAAATAAGACGAATTCTCAATAAATTCCAACTATTTTTATACACTCCGGCCTCGGGCAAATGCAACCATCTGAAATGCTCCCTTGCGCCACCTCCTGCCTACCCCATCTTGTCTTTTTGATTGAACTTCCATATACATTTCCATGGCATCTCGCGTAAAATAAGTAAACATGCCGCCACGTTGTGAAAGGAGTGACGTCCATGACACCGCTCGGAAAATCAATCACCGTCGTGCTGACAGGGGTACTGGCTGCAGTCGTAGCGGTCGCATTGCCTCTTCTATCGGCATTTGGCGAAGGCGGTGCGCAGCGGGATGTTGTGCGCAACGGGACTACCATGGGCACGCTCTATCTCGTCGAGTTTATGGCAGCCCAAGCCGGGGCTCCTCCGAGCCGCGAGCAAACGACCGAACAAATCGAACAACTGGACAAAGTTTTCATCCCCTCCCTCGAAAGTCTAGGGAAAGAGAGCAGGATCCTTGCTGGAGGCATCGCCGCCGGCACCTTTACCGGAGCCTTTGTGATTGAAGCCAAGTCGAAAGATGAAGTGACCGCGCTCGTTGGCGCGCTTCCCGCATCGAACATGATGAAGTGGCAGGTCACACCGATCGAAACCTTCGCGCGCCGGGCCGACATTGAGAAAAAGATCGTGCAGGGACTCCGCGCGCAGAAATAGCTCAGGCGCGCCAATGAAGCTCGCGTCCGATTTGCGCGCCTCACCCGACCGCATCTTATGTTGTGTATTCGCAGTCCAAGGATTCAACCAGACTAGTAGCCTCTTCGCCACCGACGACGCCCAACTCAACTGCACAGGGCATGATCGGCTAGTTTTGGCGGACGGGCATCTTCCCAGTACGCCAATTGTCGTGCCTACCCCTCAATCTGATCGCTTGCACCCCAGGTCGTGGCGTGCTTGATACCTCGCTGCCCAGCCAATTATCAACCGGCCCTCGCTATCTTGTGCATCCCGACAGGCAACGCTGTGCTAATGGAGCGAAGAAAGCCTGACTGCCTGCGACGGCGCAGTCAAGCTTCACCAAACAAAGACTCCCGACCCCTTTTTATTGTCCGGATGGCGGGGGCGGGTTTCTGAAATTCTGACTAAGAAACGCGGCTTATCTCTTGAAATGATCCGCAGGCTCCACCGCGAACTCCACATTCCCCTAGAAGGCCTCGTTGGGACGGCTGCCTAGCCCCCTCTTCACCACCGCCAACGACGGCCACCTCGACTGCACGCGGCATGATCGGCCAGTTGTGGCGGACGGGCATCTTCCCAATACGCCAATAGGCATGCCTGACACTGTATCTGTCTTGTGATTAAGCCCCTCGAAGTTATTGTTGCGCGTACCTGGTAGCGTTGCCGCTTGCCGCTCACCGCTCCTGGCTACGCCACCGCTTCACGATGGTGTCCACGTCGAGGTCCATCGGGCCGTCTTTCCACTTTGCGTAGAAGTCCACGTCATCGCTGTTCGGCGTCGGGTTCGGTTTGTCGAACTGAAGCCGCGTCGGAAGTGGGACGGCCTCCCCAAGGACCAATGCTTCACCCCGCCCCAATCCTGCAAGGACGCTAACCAAGTCTCCCTCGCTTTCGGGAACGAGGCTACGGACGTAGGCTTGATCGTCGGGATTCGTGATCCGCAGACAGATGAACGTCCCGCATTGGGCGAGAACCGTTTCAGAGACTTCGTGGGGCCGCTGGCTGACCAAAGCCAAACCGACGCCGTACTTGCGTCCCTCCTTCGCGATGCGCTCCATGGACTTCCGCGAGCCCGCGAACTGGGTTTCGCTCGCGCGAGGAATGTAGGCGTGCGCCTCCTCGCATATCAGGAGAATGGGGAACTCACGGTATTTAGGGTTCCAATAGTTGAATTCAAACGCCAAGCGGCCGATCTGTGCGGCGACTGTGGGGCGCACATCGAATGGCACCGATGACAGATCGATCACTGTGACTGCCGCCTTCTGCGCACCAAGCCCAACAAAATCGCGCAACATCGCTGACAGTGACGCCGAACTGTTGCGCTTGGTTGGCTTGAGAAGGAAATCGTACCTCACGTCGTTGAGCTTGCTCTCTAGTCGCATCAGGAAATTGTCAAAGGCTCCGGTTAGTGGGCCATCCTTCAGCCCATCGCCCTTTGCGTTAGGTACCTTCCCGTTCTTTGCTCTCACTTTCGCAAGCAGAGCATCGAGTGAAAAGTAGATCGGCGTGTCGACTGTGACGCGTGAAAGCCCGATCGCAGGCTTTGCATTTTTGTTTTCCTCCTGTCGTTCCTCAAGGAGACAGTCGCGAAAAAATGCTGATTGGTTTGGCGCCTCTCGCTCGCCATGTTCAATGAGTAAGTCGCAGAGTTCCGCGTACGTCATGAGCCAGTACGGGATCTCCAACTCTCTCGCGTCAACGTGCCGAACGATCGCGTCGGCAAAGGCGTAATGCCGGGTTCCATCTTCCCGCTTCCAGCAATACTCCCCGTGCAAGTCCAAGATGATGATATGGGCCCGAGGCATGACGGCAACCGTGCGTTGTACCAAGGCAGCTACCGTCCAAGACTTGCCCGATCCGGTTTGCCCAAGAATCGCGAAGTGGCGCCCGAATAGGTTGGAAGGGTCGAGACACACTTTGAGCGACGGATGAGTCGCCACAGTCCCAACGGAAAAGCCCTTCGCCTGAAAGCGCTCGAACATCTTGGCGATGTCGGTCGAGCCAACCGCATGCACTTCGGCACCGGTTGTGGGATACCGACCAACCCCGCGGTCAAACTGACCATCGGCGCGGATCGAGCCGATTGGCGTAAGGCGCGCGATCCGCTTCGCGAAAGACAATCTTGCGGTGTCTTCGCCTGGCGTCTCGATCGTCGGCGCGGCCAGTGCCTCCTGCTCTGTCATGCGGGTGACGATGGCGATAATGTTCACATCGTTCTGTCGGATGGCGACGTATGATCCGATCTGCCCTACAAGAATATCCTCGTCACCAATCGTGACGGTTGGTGTACGTCCTTGATCGTCTTCGACGAGAGAGGCCATGAGCATATTTCCTTGAACATCGACAACGTATCCGATCACTGTGTTGGTGGGTTCCGACATTGGTCATACCTCCTTGGCAAGACGCTCGAAGCTCCAAAGGTCGGTATGTCCCGGCCCTGCTGTTCCCTTCAGGGAGCACTGTTTCTCGGTCACTACGATTACGTTAGTCTTGGGACTCCATCGAGTCCATGCGGCCACACTAAGGGTTTTGGTGAAGATCAGTACCGTGAAGTCGGTTCGAGCAAGCGCAGCTTCAATGACCACATTCACGTGCTCATCGGCGAATCCATACCCAATGCATACGAGTCGATTGATGGGCGCGGCGTTATGTACCAAGCAACCGCGAAACGTAGACCATAGCGCGGAGTACGGTGGGTACAACGTATCCGCTGCCTTTCTACGTTGAGGTGGAACCATTAGCCTTTTTGCCCCGGCCGGCGGTCCCAACCCGAACCCACACCTGCGAACACCGGTGGTCGGACACTCGTACCAACCGAGCGATCCGTGGAGCTTCAGGAGGTGGATGGGCTTCACGGTCTCGTCGAACTGCTTGCCCCTATGTGTTCCGCGGATTCGGCCAATTCGTTCCTCAAATACTGCAGGGTCGAAATACGAATGCTCCGCGCCGAGGTAGCCGTCGATTACACGCACCCGGACATGTGCCGCCGCCCGTTCAATAAGTGGGTCGTAGTTGAGGCTGAACAGCTTGACGCTCGGGTCTGCGTGTCGCGCTATCCGGCGAACAAACTCACCGTGCAAATCGAGCGGCGGGGTCTTAGTCATGAACAGGTCCGCCAGCGCGGTCGTCACCAGGTGTCGATATGATGTATCGGCAGCACCACCGTCATCTAAGAGGTCCAAGGCATGCTCAATTCCATTTGCGCCGCCGTCGAGCTTGGCCTGAATGTCATCGCGCTTCCCGGCATCCGTGATCGAACTCTTGATGAGATCCCAAAGTTGGAACGCAAATGGGTAGCCATTCCCGTCGAGGTATGAGGAACCTGCCCCCAGAAGATAGCCGACGCGCTGCGACTTGAGCTGTTGGACTACCTTCGCCTCAAGCTCTGTCGTGAAACCGGATGCTGCTGCCATATGTCGGTGCGCCTATAAGCAAGTGCGTTGCGGGAGGGACCTTAGCTCTGGCGCTTCCTATCGTGCGTGCGTCGAACGAGCACCTTATTGATCCTTCCAAGCTCGCTTGCTTTTTCTCTCTCGGAAGGACACGCATGTTGGTCTACGTGCGGCCGTCGAACGAGGCCCTTCTCAGGGCGCGCGTTCCGGGAGCACAGGACCAATGCGGGTGTTCTTCCATCTTTCTATCGTGAGAGCTCTGCGAGCACAGGGACCATACCAGCTATCTCGCCACTTTCCATCCAAGCTTGCTCGTTCTCTCTCCAGGGATGGGGGCTGATTGATCTTCCACTGCGCGCGTCCAACGAGGGCAGTCTGCGACCGCGCGTTGCGCGAGCACGGAAGATCATCAGCCCTCATCCTCCGCCTCTTCCCTGGCCGACGGAATCCCGTAGCGCTTGCACTTTTCCCATAGGGCTTTGCGCGAAATGCCGAGAATCTTCGCTCCGGTCGTGCGGCTGCCGTCTACTCGCTCCAGCACACCCACAATGTATTCTTTCTCGAACTGCTCCCGCGCCGTCGCCAGCGAAGTTAGCGGACGTTCCTCACGCTTCTGCCCCGTCAGCCCTTCGCTGCAGAATCCGCACGATTCTTGTGGCGTTCCGCCCGTAAATGGACAGGACTGGAACCCGCACAGATCTTGCGGTTGAATCGTCTCACGATCCCGCCCCAATGCCACCGCACGCTCAACCATGTTCTCCAACTCCCGCACGTTCCCTGGGAATGAATAGCGCAAGAAGAGCTCGCGTGCGGCGGGAGAAAACCCGTTCAATGTTTTATTCATCTTGCCGGCGCAGCTCTTCAGCACGTGCTCGGCGATGACCATGACGTCTTCCTGCCGCTGGCGCAACGGCGGAATCACGACGGGCACGACATTCAGCCGATAAAAGAGATCTTCTCGAAACCGCCCCTGAGCCACTTCCTTTCGCAGGTCTTTCTGCGTCGCGCAGACCAGGCGCACATCGACGTGAATCGTGTCGTTTCCTCCGACGCGCTCGAACTGCCGTTCCTGAAGGACCCGCAACAATTTCACCTGGATAACCGGTGAGATTTCCCCGACTTCATCGAGAAAGAGCGTGCCCCGATGCGCCAATTCGAATCGCCCGCGCCGCTGCCGCAGCGCCCCCGTAAACGCCCCTTTTTCATGGCCGAAGAGTTCCGCTTCCAAGAGGGATTCAGGAAGCGCGGCACAGCTCACTTTGATCAAAGGAAACTGGCTGCGCGGACTGTTTTGATGGATGGCATTGGCGACCAGCTCCTTGCCGGTTCCGCTTTCTCCTAAAATCAACGTGGTCGAATCCGTTCCTGCCACCAGCTTGATCTTCTCGAGCACCGCCCGCATCTGATTATTCGCCCCGAGAATGCCTCCAAAACTGAACTTATCCTCCAACACCGCTTTCAGATCGAGATTTTCCCGCCGCAAGGTGACCATGCTGCCTACCCGCTCCACGATGAGCAGCAATTCATCCATCTGAAACGGCTTCGTGATGTAGTCCAGGGCGCCAAGCTTCATCGCGCCGACTGCTGTCTCTACCGATCCATGGGCGGTAATCATCACAACTTCTGTGTGGGGCAGCCGCTCTTTGGCTGCCGCAAGCACGGCGAGCCCGTCCGCGCCGGGCAACCGCAGATCGGTGATCACCAGATCGAACGGCCGTTGGTGGATGGCGTCGATCCCCTCCGTGCCGGACGCCGCGGCCTCGATATCGTGGCCGACAGCTTCCAACGCATCGACCATCGACAACTGCATCAGCGGCTCGTCATCGACCAGGAGAATCCTGAGTCCCTTCATGACACTCGCTCCATCAGCGAACGGTCTCTGGAAACAGGCAGACAGAGGGTAAAGGTCGTTCCCTTTCCCACTTCGCTGTTCACCAGGATCTTTCCACCGTGGCGCTCAACGATACCCAGACTGACCGACAGGCCGAGACCGGTTCCTTCACCTTCCTTTTTGGTTGAAAAGAATGGATCGAAAATCCTCGGCAGGACTGCCGGCGCGATACCCGATCCGGTATCATGTACTTCGATCAGACACACCCCTTCGACCACAGACGTTCGAATCGTCAACACCCCTCCGTCTCTCATCGCTTGAACGGCATTCAACACCAGGTTCATCAGCACCTGCTCGATCATGTGCCGATCGAGCATGATATTCGGCAACCCCTGACCAAATCCCGTTTCCAATACGATTCGGTTCGAGGTAAAGAGATGCGTCGTAAGGACCAACACCCGATCCACGACGTGATGGATATCCGTCAACGCGAAGGCAGGCTCATGCTGCTGAGAGAAATCGAGAAGCTGCCGAACAATCTTCTGCACCCGCCGCACGCCATCTTCCATCGACGCCCAATATTCCTCCTGCCGGCCCGGCGACAGTGTCCCCTTCCGCAAGTTGTAGAGACAGTTGAGAATCCCCCCCAAGGGATTGTTAATCTCATGCGCCACCCCTGCGGCGAGCTTGCCGACTGAAGCCAGTTTCTCCGAGTTTCTGATCTGTTGCTCCAACTTCTTGGTCTCCGTCATATCGCGCGCGATGCCCAGCACGCCCAAGATCATGCCCTCAACCCCATGCAGCGGGGACACACTCACCATGACAGCCCTCGGTTCCCCTGTGCGCGTGACCACTTCGACCTCATAGACCTGTTTCGCGCCGATGTCCAATGTGCTTTTGAGGCGCTTCCCTCTATGGCGCTTGGAGAGCAGCGCAAGATACGGGCGCCCGATCAGATCGTCTTTCCGATAGCCCCATGCTTCGATCTTGCTGTTGACATAGGTAAACCGCTGTTCGGTATCAAGGGTGTAGATCACATCGTTGGCGTTCTCAAGAAGATTTTCGAGATATTGCTTGGTCTCTTCGATCTCTCTGGTGCGCTCTTTGACGTTATGTTCCAATTCCTCTCTGTACGTGTCCAACTGCCGTTCAAGCCGCTTCCGATCGGTAATGTCCCGCAACTGCACCATGACCAACAGCTGGTCGGCCACTCCGACACGAATCAAATCCATTTCAGCCGGAATGTCCTGTCCGCCGGCATGACGTACCATGATCTCCTGAGTGGATACTTTGCGCTGCCCGGAAATGACGTCGTTCAGCCATCCACGCAACGCCTCGTGATAACCTGAGAGCACCACTTCGAGCAGGCTCTGGCCGACGACATTCGCCTCGGCATACCCCAGCGCTTGTTCCTCGCGTTTGTTGA
>SWDH01000029.1:492692-505095 GCA_005116945.1 Nitrospira sp. | reverse complement strand
GTCCTGGATCACCGGCGCAGAATAGATCGTATTGTCGAGCACGACTGCCATGCGCTTCTTGATGTTGTCGCCCGTAATCCGTTCGAATTCACGACCACCCTTCCCGTCAAAGGTGATCGAGACATAGGGATCGTTGAATTGACCGATCGAAACCCGTGCATCGCTCAACACGTCGCCGGTCAGCATAACCCGCTTTTTCACGAGATACGGAATGCGATATTCGCGGCCGGAGTCCTTGTCGACCCCTCGCTCAAAAAGAATCTGATCGCCGGCCGGCAACTTTGACTCAGCCTGCTTGAGCACCTCTTCCTCTTTGTCTTTTGGAATCCGGGAAGGCAAATCCAGCTTCGACTGGTTATCCTCATCGAGCATCTTAAATTCGAGCAAGGCTGTTTCTTTGATTAAATCCCTGGCACGTTTGGGTTCTTTCACGCCGGGCAACTGCACGACGATCTGCTTCAACCCCTGCCGCTGCACGATCGGTTCCGCCACGCCGAACTGGTCGATACGGTTTCGGATCGTTTCCAACGCTTGGTTGATGGTAGAGTCCTTGATCCGTTTGACCTCGGCTTCTCGCAACTCCCACACCAGCCGATTGGCCGATCCGGCAGACACGGTCTCGCTGAAGGTCGGATAGTCGTCGATCAACTTCTGAATCTGCTCCTTGAGTTCGGCATTTTGAAACTGCATCGTGACCTGAGCCTGTCCCGTCCGCGTGACAGACTCCACGGGGATTTTCTTTTCAACCAAGACATCTTGAAGCGACGCGACCGATCGATCGACGGCAATTTCGACCGCGCGATCCTCGTCCACTTCCATGACGAGGTGAATCCCGCCTTGGAGATCCAAGCCCAAGGTAATGCCTTTATTCGGCATCACCTGCTTCAGCCAACCAGGCAACCCCTGATAGAAGGGCTGATAGGTAGGGATGAAGAAGATCACCGACAGCACCACCACCAGCGCCAACAATGTTAACCGCCCGCCCACTTTTTTCATGTCGTCCGGTACCCCTTTATCCTGAGCAGTCTACGAATCTTTGTCCTTGTCCTTCTCCTCATCGTCGCCACCGCGTAATCGGGCAATCTGATCCCGTTGTATGCGAATCTTCGTCGTATCCGCGATCTGCAACGTCACCGTCGCCTTCCCGAGATTCGTCACCGTACCCCAGATCCCCGACGCCGTGACGACCTTGTCGCCTTTCTTCAGGGCCTCCAGTAATGACTTCTGCTGCTTCGCGCGTTTTTGTTGCGGCAAAATAACCAGAAAGTAAAAAATGACGAAGATCAGCGCGAACGGAACAAGGGAGAGGATTGTGCTAGTCGTGGAACCCCCACCACTACTCCCTCCGCCAAATAACTGAGCCATCACGACCGATTGCATGAACATAGACACTCCTTCTCAACCATGTTAGCAGGATGCTGAAAAAGTCCGCCAGCTTCGTTCTCGACTCATCAAAATCCTCACCGTACCCCAAAGGGTACGCCTCCGGTTTCGATTCGCCTGCGGCCTTGCTGGACAGCCTTTTTGAGCATCCTGATGCTATTCCCGCACCTTGCTAATCTCCTGCGGCAGACCGAAGCCCCTCACCGTCCGAAGCTAAACCCTTTGATGCAGCAAGGTCGCGGGACCGGTAAAATTCTTCCCGGAATGAGTGTAACGTCCCTTGTGCGATTGCTGACCGCACCTGGCCCATCAGATCGGCAAAATACCAGAGATTGTGGATCGTATTCAGCCTCGACGACAGCATCTCTTTCATCTGAAAGAGGTGGTGCAGATACGCGCGTGAGTAGCGCGCACAGACCGGGCAGCCGCAGGCCGGATCGATCGGTTGCTCATCCCGAACATACCGCGCTTGCTTAATCACCACGCGCCCGAAACTTGTAAAAAGCGAGCCGGTTCGCCCATGGCGCGAAGGCACCACACAATCGAACAGGTCGATCCCGCGCGCCACGCCTTCGATGAGATCTTCGGGCATCCCTACGCCCATTAAATACCGCGGTTTTGAAGCCGGCAGCTCCGGCACCGTCACATCCAACATGGCGTACATCTCTGCCTTCGATTCTCCCACTGAGAGCCCACCGACCGCGTAGCCCTCGAACCCAAGCCCGGCGAGGTCTCGCGCCGAGGTCACGCGGAGATCTGCGTCTAACCCACCTTGCACAATCCCGAAGAGGGCTTGATCCCTACGACGCCGGCTGGCCTGACAACGCTGAGCCCAAAGGGTTGTCCGCCGTACCGCATCGCGCACGATCGCTCTGTCAGCCGGCAAGGCCACACAGTGATCGAACGCCATCATGATATCAGCCCCCAACGCTTCTTCTATCTCGATGGCCGTCTCCGGCGTGATGAAATGTGTGGACCCATCGAGATGCGATTGAAAGCTCACACCCTCGTCCGTCACCTTGCAAAGCTTGGCCAGACTGAAAATCTGAAATCCGCCGCTGTCCGTCAAGATAGCCCCCGGCCATCCCGTGAACCGATGTAACCCACCCATCTCCGCCACGATCTTATGCCCAGGCCTCAGATAGAGATGGTAGGCATTGTTCAGCATGAGACGAAATCCAAGCTGTTCTAAATCGACAGGATCAATCCCCTTCACCGGTCCTAGCGTGCCGACCGGCATAAAGGCGGGCGTGTCGATCTCACCATGAGCCGTGCTGAGCCTCCCCAACCGCGCACTCGTCTCACGATCCACCTGATGAACTGAAAAATCCACAATCCCTCTTGCCGCTACATCTGCTCCGGCGCGGAAATCCCAAGCACGCCGAGCCCATTCTTCAAGACTTGCTGGATTCCACTCATCAACGCCAGCCTCGCCGCAGTCCGTTCGGGAGTCGGTGCCTCCTTCTGCAGCCCTTCGGCTGGAGCTAATCCGTCAGGAGTCACCGACAGCAGATCGCGGTCTGCAGCAGGAGGCAGAATCCGATGCTTGTTATAAAACGTGTGCAGCAGACCAGCCAATTGCTGGAGGTAATAGGTCATCCGATGGGGCTCATAGGCCATGGCACTGCCCTGCAGAACAGAGGGATAGGCCGAGAGCTTGCGAATCAGCCCCAATTCATCCGGATCAATCAACACCGTCAAATCCGTCTCGCTCGGCAAGGGGCAGGCGATACCTCGATCAGTGGCCACACGCCACAGACTGGCGATCCTCGCATGGGCGTATTGCACATAGTACACGGGATTATCGGATGACCGCTGCTTCGCCAGCTCCAAATCGAAGTCCAGATGCGAACTGGAATCGCGCATCAAGAAAAAAAACTTCGCCGCATCGGCCCCGACTTCATCGATCACTTCCCGCATCGTAATGAACTCGCCGGCCCGCTTCGACATTTCCACTTTTTTTCCACCGCGCAACAAATTCACCATCTGGACCAGCACGACCTGAAGGCGATCTTTCGGATGCCCATAGGCCTGTACGACCGCTTGCATCCGAGGAATGTATCCATGGTGGTCCGCGCCCCACACGTCGATGAGAAGATCGTATCCGCGCTGCAATTTATCTTGGTGGTAGGCAATATCGGAGGCCAGATATGTATACTCACCATCCTGTTTCCGCACAACACGATCCTTCTCGTCCCCGAACGCCGATGACCTGAACCACCAGGCCCCTTCCTGTTCAAACAGGAACTGTTGCGATTTCAATTCATCCAACACCCGTTGAACCGCCCCTGAGTTTACAAGAGAAGCCTCGCTAAACCAGGACTCGAACTCGATCCCGAAGGATTTCAGATCCTCCCGGATCAGTCGCAGTAGCTCCTGATTGGCAAACGTTCGACAGCGTTCCTCAACCTCTGGAGCGGCACGTCCTACCAGCTCAGATCCGAGCTCCTGTTGTATCCGCTCGGCGACGGCCGTGATGTAGGCTCCGTGATACCCCTCCGCCGGAAAGTCGACAGGCCGGTTTGACAGTTCCTCATAACGCGCATAGACGGAGGTCCCCAGCAATTTCATCTGCCGACCGGCGTCGTTGATGTAGTACTCGCTCACCACGTCATAGCCGACTGCCTTGAGCATATTCGCCACCGCTTGCCCAACCGCCGCACCTCTCCCGTGCCCGACATGCAATGGACCGGTCGGATTCGCACTCACATATTCCACCAACACTCGCCGCCGTTGCCCAATGTCGGCTCGCCCGTAGACAGACCCTTCCCGCTCAATTTCCCTGAGCACCTCCTGCCAAATGGCTGGTTTAACCGTGAGGTTGAGAAATCCAGGCCTGGCAATTTCTACCCGGTCGAAAAGCTGATCGCGTTGAGCAAGATTGTCGATGATAATTTGGGCGATATCGTGAGGGGCTCGTTGTTCAGACACGGCGAGGGACATGGCGACTGTGGAAGCTAAGTCTCCCCATTCAGGGCGTTTGGGAGTATCCAGACTCACCTGAGGCCAGGATTCCGTCTTTAACTGGCCCTTCTTTTTGGCCCCATCAAGCGCTCCAATCAATGCGCTGGTGACCTTTTCCTGAACGACCCCGCTGGACAAGAAAATAGCTCCTAAGTCCTTACCAATGAAAGGGAAAAACAACTGGTCACTTTAGCATACGGGATAATCAGTGACAAGGCGGCCGGATGGAATTCTCCGTCGAGTCGCTGTTTCATCAAGGCGGGTGAGACACAATTCCACAAGATCATCCGTTGGTAGATCGAGACAAGGTTTCTCCTTACATCGACTCACCTCGTCCCATGATCGGCAGAGGCACGATGCCCCCTGCACGACGGTCACGTGGATGCCACGAGGAGCCCAGCGAGCGGGATCAGTCGGCCCAAATAGAGCCACCATACGTAGCCCCATCAGTCCTGCCATATGCGTGATCCCAGAATCCTGCCCGACAAAAAGCTGTGATTGGGCAAGTACTCCGGCGACCGTGAGGAGATCAAGGTTCTTCAAAACAATTGGTGGGTTTGAGCATAACTGGAGTAGACGCTCAACCGGTTCCCGATCTGCCGGCCCTTCAAGAATCACCGGAATGGCGCCAACACGCTGAACAGCGACGACTACGGGCAGGAGTGTCTCTGGCGCCACACATTTATGGGGGCTGCCACTCCCCGGATGAATAACAACAAGAGACGGTCCGATAGAGTGGCCCGCCGCTTCCAGGCAAGTTTGCCCAAACTGGATGACTGGTTCTGTTACTTTCAGAAGAACATCTCCCTCATCTTCGGAGGGGACCTCATCGATCGTCTCGAGAAACCTGTCTTGTTGATGCGCCGCCAGAATCTCCGTCGAGAATGGAGACCTCACGATCACCTCTCGAACTCCAAGCGCCTTAAGAGTTTCGCTCAATGTTCCATCGTGGCCGTGCATCCAGCCAACTGCGAGGTCACAGTCCAGCAGCCATGTTCGTACCTGACCATTAACAGTATGTGCGTCCACGAATAAGCTCGCACAGTCGCCCCCCTGCATCGAGGTCCAGGCATCGACAACACCGCAGGCGTACAGCAGTTTTGCGGCAGGAACCTCTGCGAAGAGCGCCAGCCGATAGCCCGGGAAACGAGTCCGCAGTCGAACCATAGCCGGGACTGCCAATAACACATCGCCAAGACTGCCGGGATGCATCATTATGATCGTCTTTCTCGAAGTCGGCATGGCCGGTTATCCTGAGGGAGGCACACGACTCAATAGACGCCGTGCTTGTTCAAGCTCGGCCACTGTATTCACATTGTAAAAGGAACGTCCGGTGGGATCGAGGGTATGCAGGTCAGCTTCGGTGACATACTGTACCCGGAGAGACGATTGCGAAACCATTCCTTGGATCTTGAGCTGCCGCGAATGAATCATCTGTTCAACAACTGGCAGGCAACGTTTCCCATACAATGCATGCATTGGATGTAACTGGCCTGAAAGTTTCGCCATCACAATATCCACAGCTCCTCTTCGATTCATAAACTGAGCAATGACCGCATGATTGAGAAACGGCATGTCGCATGCGACCACAAAGATCCAAGGAGTCGTTGCCTGTATGAGCCCGGTGTACAATCCTCCGAGACTGCCGCAATCAGGCACCTGGTCTCGCACGACTCTGGCATCGACTCCAAGCGGATCGCTATCCTTCGCAATGACGACGAGTACCTCCTGAAAGATTGAGTGAAGCACGCTCAACCCCCTTTGAAGGAGGGTCTGCTCCCCGACAACGAGATATCGTTTATCTTCTCCCATCCTTCTGCTTTTTCCACCAGCGAGAAGGACACCGGTTACTTCAATCTCCATAATCCCTTCATGCAGCCGACTAAAAAGAAAGAGGGGGTGGGTTACCCCACCCCCTCTTGATGCTTCAGACTCTCTCAGTTGTAATGAACGTTAAACGTTCTTTCCCTTCCGCTTGTTCGCTCGTCTCATCAGGATCCAGCCTTCCAGAAAGACAACGCCTACCGCAATCACTATTGGATAGATATAGGCTTCTTGCGGTGTTGGGGGCTCCAGGAAGGTATAATAGAACGCTGAGACGGCCATCTTCCTCCCCGCATCGCCATTGTGCCCATCCCAAGCAAAGAACACTGTGGGAATGTATTGCCCCGTTTCGAAAAACGTATCTTCGTCGTAATCCTGATCCTTCTTGTTGCCCAAAGGCCGCTGAATGATCACGGTCCATCGGCCATTCTTCCACTCAGAAAAAAGGAGCTTACTGCTCTCTTCGTAGTTGTCTCGCTCTTCAAAATCTTTATCCCATCCGGTGCCCTTGAAGGCGCGGAGAGACCCATCCGCCTCCCACTTCATAATGTCCATTGGGAACTGCTCGTTGCTTCCGAACAGATACCGTGGTTTAATCGGTGCGGGTAGTTCCTTCCACTTCACCGCAGTTTCAATGGCAACTGCATCGTTGTACACGGCATAGTTATTCTGACGCGATGCAATGGAACCCTCTTCACCGGTCTTCGGATCCTGTTCCTTAACATCAATATTGACTGAGGTCGGAGGCCAGGGCAACTTCCCCTCAGCAACGCTCTTTGTACGGTCATCCCACTGGAACATGAATGCGACATATTTATCATTATAGAGCGATTTCACCCAGATGTCGTCGATCCTGTTCACGAAGTTTCTGGGCTTATGGGTAATCTGGCCACCCATGGCGATAATTCTCCTGGCCCGCTTCTGCCAGAGCTCATTTTCAGGATCTGCTGGAATCTCTGCGTTATCCAGGATCACCCCTGAGGACAACACAAAGTTCACCTTTGGTTTGTCTGTCAATTGATCGATTGCGAGTGGTGTCCCATCTGCCTCGCGTTCACAGAGGGAGTTCACAAAGTTCGCAATATGCCACCGCTCTTCGACCGTGCTATTATCGGCGAATGAAGGCATCGGAGTACCATTGACTCCTGTCGAAAACGTCCGGAAGATGTTCTTGACATTATAGGGATCTTGCCGGCTACCTCTGAAGTTCCAACACTTGTGCCAGTTGGCTGGCTGTATTGAAAAGCCCCAATCGTCTTTGAGATTGAACGCATTGCCGTCACCACGGCCATCAGCGCCGTGACACTCAACACACTTCTTCTCGACAATGAGCTCTGCTCCCTTCTTCAAACTCTCCTCTGTCGCAGGAATCGGCTTCAAATCGCCCAACTGCAACACAGTCTGGCTTTCCGACTGCTTGTCCGTAAATTTTCGATCTTTCACAAGCTCGGTGGTGACGAATGACAACACTTGGAGCCGTTGCTCTTCAGTCAGAATACCTTCCCAGGACGGCATCGCGGAACCTGGCAAACCGTGCGTCACGGTTTCAAATAGATCGTTCTGGCCGGGAGTGGGTTTCTTCGCATCGAATAATGGCAACTCACCGCTGGCTGTGTGCCGAATCTTGAACGTCCCTTGGTTGAAGTTGCGGGGGCGTGGCCAGAGACGATCGGCCCCCGGCCCATCGCCTGCTCCATCGACCCCGTGGCACCAGACACACTTGGTGAAGTATACCCGCTTTCCTGCCTCGATCATATCGGCGGAAGGCGCAGGCGCTAAATCGCCCTTCTTGAAACCCGCAGGAAGAGTCTCTGCGGCAAAGGTCAGGCCTCCTGTGATTCCAGAGACCAGGATCACTCCGAAGGCAGTCGTGAGGAATGCCCCAGCCTTCAGCCTTAATGAATTCTTCATCGCTTCCCTCATGTCATCAATCCAGGTTAGCTATACACTCGATGAACTCTAGTCCCAGGTTCTCGGGTAATACCCTGTGTGCCAATATTCAAATAAGACGACTTTCCAGATTTCATCGACAGTCAGATGCTGTTCCCATGGTGGCATTACAGAGGCCCAGGGAAACCCTTCATTTGGCAAGCCGATCCCACCCTTGGATACACGCCAGAAGATGAATGTTTCTTGTAATTGCGCGATCGTACCTGGATCAGTAAAGTTTGCGGGGATCGGATTGAATGCGAAGGCATGGAGCCCACGTCCGTTTAAATTATCGCCATGGCAGAAGTGGCAATTTTGATAGAAAATCTCGCCGCCCTCACGCACATATTTGAGGTATCCTTGCGCATCCTTATCCCAAGGGTTGGCATTCGGTTTCATCAAGCGGCCCATCCCTTGTTCAACAATATTGGCGTTGCTATATTCTTGATCGTATTTTCCCTCAGGATTAACACGATAGGGATTCTGCGATGTTTGAAGTGTATAGGTCTTCCCATGGACCTTCGTACTGGCCGGCGGGGCAGGGTGCACGGTCCGCAACTCAATTGGCTCCTCCGATTTGGGGACCATGGCATTGTATGAAAACCCACCGATTAAGAGCGGGATAATGACTAGATAGCCAATGCGCAATGCCTTGGTGCCTCCGGTCTTGGCATCCAACACGTTCATGATTGGCTGTTTGAATTTTTTCCAATCTTCTTCGTTCGCAGACACCCACATGAAGATAGCCACTAGCGAGATCGTCCCATACATAGCGCGAACGCTGAACGGAATGGGTGGATAGATGCGGAACTTCAAATAAATAAGAAGGAATGCCCAAAAAAGGATCCCCTGCCAAAACCGTGGGAAGGCCATTCCCATGGCAGACATCATATAACTAAGGCCTGTAAAACCGGCGACAAACAACGTGAGTTCCGCAATCACTTGAACCGGCATGTACCCTTCGATTAGACGAACGGTATTTGACGGAACGATGCCTACAGTCATTGCAGCAAGCAGAAGGATTCCTGCTGCCCCCATCAGTGCCGCGACTGACATTAATGCTTTCATCGGTGAACTCCGTTTACTCGATAAAAGAGATAAATAGCCACGATCATGAAATCTTCGGTGGCGGTGAACCTGTCTTTACCTGCGACAGATAATCGACGATCTTTTTAATGGCGCCTGCGCTCAACTTCTGGCCAAATATTTTCGGCATCGTATTATCAGGGAATGGCTTGACTACATACACGCTGGGCGCAACGATTGACTCCATGATGTAGTCCGGAACGGTCTTAGCCGATCCCTTGTAATCTTTATCCTTCATGCGAAGCGGGGCATTCGTACCCTCTTCAAGCGCAGGACCAATTGTCCCCTTCGCTCCTGGAATACCGGGAATCGTGTGGCAGGCCACGCACTGAGCCTTCTGAAAAATCTGATCCACCGTCTCAGTTCCATCCGCCAATAGATCTCCCCCGCCACCCCCTGCCTTCTCTTCCTGTTTTTTAGGCCGATCGGCTTCCGGGACAAACTTCTCATACGATTTGATCATCTCTTCGTATGTCGGAGCGTCAACCCCTTCGCGAAGATACAGCCATGTGTCTACAGCAGCTAATTCCTCAAGACTCAACGAAATTGGCGGCTTATGAATAGCCGGCATTGGACTTTCTTTATCGTTGGTTCCCTTCACACCGTAGCCCGCGACTACATAACAGCTTGGGCAGGCATGGGATTCTGCAATATACTCTTGGCCATTTTCTGCGGTACCTGAACCTGGGAACGCTTCTTTTTGCGCGAAGTCTCTGGCTGCCGCCTTGCCCTTGCTATATTTCGGATCCTCTAACCGCTCCTTCCCTGCTCGTCCCGGAAGGCCCTGTAGGTTGGGAGCACGTTCACCTAACATTCCCGCGTGGAATGCGTGACAAAGAGGGCACTGTCCTTTGCCTACCGCGCCCTGCTCTTTATTTTTGCCAATTCCCCCAAAAATGATCTTCTCACCTTCGTCGGCAAGTTGTTGGGAGGACATAGATTGAAAATCTAATTTCACTTCTGCGGGTGGAAATCCCCCCTCGACCTGCGGCAACCAATTCCCATATCCTGATAGGCCGGCGGCAACCAAAAACATAAAACCACCGATCTTAAACAATGCCGCATGATTAGGGAAATAAATCCCCATCATGAAGCATGTTGTTGTGATGAGCACTAAGGAGACGGGAAGCATCCGGTTTGCTTCATAAAAGCTCCCCTTATAATGTGCAATTGCCAGCATTAGCAAGAAGGCGCAACCCGTGCCGATTAAGAGCTTGAACAACGAGCGCTTCTTTGCAGCCCCATCTTTAATGGATACCACGGAATACACGAAGAGACAGGCTATGAGCGCGAATAGCGGCCACCCTATCGTTATAGCTTCCTTAGCTAGATCGCCCACAGATATAACCTCCTGAAGTTTGGGTGAGAGGGAGCTGCGTATTCAGCAACTCCACCCCCCCCAACCAAGATCCTTAAAGATGATTAGTGGCCCCCAGCCGGCTGCGGTGCGCCGCCCGGAACCCCTGCCTTCGCCTCAACAGGCGCCTTCTTCATCCCGAGGCTTCCCAGCCAGAAGACGAATAGGATACTCACCCAGAAGAACAACACATTGAATGAAATCATGTTCGCGGCAAAACCTACCGTATGCGTATAGGCCCACGGTGAATTATCACGCATAATCTCATTGACGTGCCAGAATAACCGGACCGAAGAACGGATGTATCCCATCAATCCCATCATCCAGGTAAAGGCCGTTGCAAGCATAATCAACGCATATTGCGATCGAACAGAAATCTTTCCCCATTCAATCGCCCCCATCTGTTTGGCGCCCTTCATCATGGCTGCGTTCAACGGAAACATGAAGAAGAGACAGGACAGTGTTGTGGCGACTTGAGGCACGGACAGACCCACTCGCACGTTTGCCGGGATGTAATACCCATAAATGGCCAGCCAGATAATATTCACATAGGCGCATGCGAAGAACACGCCCATGAAGATGTTACCGAACTTCGACCAGGACACCGTCGAAACTTTATTCCCTCGCATGTACCACACGAAGCTCAGAATGGTGGTGGTGATGATCACATTAATTCCACCATTCTTGGCCGACATAACCCCGTAGTTTCCCAGCACCGGGTGCTGTTGACCACCCATTGCCTTGAGTTCCGCTGGAGTCATGACGATCGTGTGCGGAGTAATGAACACGAGATAGCCGCAGCAGAGGACGAATACGAGATACTTAATGTAGCGTTGATATTTCTCAGCCCCGCGCATCCGACCCAGCGCCTGCCACAGATAATAGTTTGTACTCAAGAAAAGAATGCCGATCATGGTGGCCTGAATAATGAAAAGCCACGCCAAGAGGCCTCCCATGAGCGTAATCCCCATCTGTTGGCGATAGGCGTACACCTCGCGCATCAACCAGTAGCCGGCAAACGGCAAGGGAATTAAGAACGCCACGCCGAGCGCCATCGCGATATACCCCATCCAGTCATAGTGCGCACGATCCTCGTCTGTCTTGGAGGCCAAGAACTTGTATGCTGC
Source organism: Nitrospira sp. (assembly GCA_005116945.1). Lineage (GTDB taxonomy): Bacteria > Nitrospirota > Nitrospiria > Nitrospirales > Nitrospiraceae > Palsa-1315. Next base: position 493,425 of record SWDH01000029.1, on the reverse strand, counting down.
ATAGGCAGCCACAACACCGCCGCCAAATGCCATATTTCCCAAAATGCGATGGACATTGAGCGGGTTCCAGAGGGCGGTATGAATGACGTGCCAGATGTTCCCCAGGTAGCGACCCTGCTCATCGACGCCGGCAGGCGACATCATGAATCCGATCCAGGAATTTGCCAGGAACATGAGCAAGGTGCCGATGACGTTCAAGATCACGGACATACTCAAGTGAATCCACTTGAGGAACCCGTCTCTCATCTTGTCCCAACCGTAGTAATAGATGTAGAGGGTCCCGCTCTCCGCCACAAACATCAAGGCATAGATATGCATGACTGGGCGGAAGATACCGGATAAATAGCCGAAAAATGCGGGGTACAGCGTCAAGAACGTGAAGATGAGAATACCACCCAGAATTGCGGTCAACGAATAGGCCGTCAGACTGATTTTAATGAAGTCATAGGCGAGCTGATCGTACCGCTTCGCCATCGCTTTATCCTTCGTCACCACCCCCATAAATTCGATCACCATACAGAAGATCGGCACGGCGAGCACGAAACTCCCGTAGTAGAGATGCTGTTGGTTGGCAAACCAGAGCAATACACGACTCTCAAAGTTGTACCGCGGATAGTCCCGAGGGCCATCGACAGTCTTCGGAGCAGGGGCGCCGACGACAATACCCTCCGTCTTATAATAGACGTCTCGTCCCTTCTCGACTTTCGCCTCACCCTCCTTCTTCACCGCATCA
>SWDH01000029.1:482831-492592 GCA_005116945.1 Nitrospira sp. | reverse complement strand
AATGACACCACCACGTATACGACTGTCATACCCATTGCACTCCCTCCCTAAACCTTAGCCGACATCCAAGAAGCTATAGCGCTGTATCGGCCCCGCTTAGCAGGGGCACTGAATTCCAGCAAACCAATAAAAAAACCACAGCCCCAACGCACACGTAATGTAAAAAATCATCTTCCCAACTCTGACCTTTATCTCGCTATCTGGTACTGCCGTGGCCATTGCGTCTCCTTCTCTCCTGAGGCAACCACTCCATCCCGACTCAGCTCAGCGAATTTCTTGACACACAGATACCCGTATGTTATTCAAAATTCCTTGCGAAACACGAAAAATCAGAGGAAACTCGATGCAAAAAAAATCAAAAGTGTTCGACATTATAGTTTTGGTCGGAATGGTTGTCAATATACTTTTGGCCGTCTTTCTCATTCTCTATTACTTTGATTTCTTATAAGTTTCACATGGTCTTCCCGTTCACTTTTTCTCTGATTTCACACCAGAAACTGCACAACGAAACCCGATCGTCTCATCGCGAAAATCCTGAACCAGCTTGCTTCTGCTGGTAATGCGAATATCGGCTCCCGTGGTCGCATAGCCTCCCCCACGAAGCACTCGAAATACGCCGTGATCAGGGCTCGGGGGGTTCTGATCCGGAGCCTCTTCGTAGTAGCGCTCCGCATACCAATCATCTACCCACTCCATGACATTACCTGCTCCATCCATCACACCGTACGGGCTCTTATCTGTCTGAACTGTCCCGACAATTGCGGAGACTTCATGGCCATCGTCTACCCTCGCCCAATTGGCTCCGTTGGGCTGGTCAACATTACCCCAAGGCCACAGGCGTCCATCCGATCCTCGCATGGCTTTTTCCCACTCCGCCTCGCTTGGAAGCCGCTTCCCTTTCCAATGGCAATAGGCTTCCGCATCCTCCCATGATACGTAGACCACCGGCTGGTTGATGCTCAACATCTTGCTCATGTTCTTGGCGTAGCGAGCAGGCGGACCAGATTTGCGATGCCCTGTCGCATCGACAAATTGCTGGTACTGAGAGTTGGTCGTTTCATAGCGATCAATGGCAAACGCACCCAGCACCAGCGTTCGTTGCGGTCGCTCGTCGAATCCACCATGATCGGTCCCGCGGATGAAGGGTCCTGCCGGAATTGAAATCATTTCCTCCGAGACCGGCTCTTCATGAGCTGCCTGAGACGGAGCATGTGACTCAGGTGGGGTTGAATTTGTGGAATCCGCAGGAGGCGCTTCAAATGGAGTCAACGTGGTGCCTCGAAGAATTCCCATGATAGGAATCGCAGCAAATGCAAGGACAGCAATGAGAAACATGACCTTGAATTTGGTTTCGAGCATGTTGGTTATGACGCCGCGGGACTATCGCTCGCCTCCATATCACTAGCACAACGAAACCCAATCGTAATATCCGTCCGCCAGGCCTTCGCGGCAAATCGCTTGGACAGCCGCGCAGTATGCTCGGTCTCCCGCCACGACCCCCCACGCACCACTTTCAAATCCGCACGGTCCGGACCTTTCGGATCACGAAAGGGCGCCTTCTGGTAATAATGCTCATCGTATGAATCGGCAACCCATTCCGCGACATTCCCTGTCATGTCGTAAATGCCATAGGGACTTCTCCCCGACTCGAAGGACCCGGGAGGCGCAAGATATCGATAGCCATCTTCGTTCCCATCCAGGTTCGCATTAGCCCGGCCATTCCTGACGGTATCACCCCACGCATATTTCCGTCTTCCCTCACCGCGGCCGGCCTTTTCCCATTCCGCCTCCGTAGGAAGACGCTTTCCTGCCCATTTACAATAGGCCGATGCCTCATCCCAGGTCATGCTCATCGCCGCGAACTCAGGCCGTTGAGCCTCTGAGCGATGCGAGAACGCCGCTGGCGGACTTTTTCAGCATCCTGTTACGCCTCTTGCGACGACGACGGCGCAAGCACCCTCGTGTCTTCCTTGGTCGACTCTTCTCCCATCGCAGACGACTGGTTACGCTGGCACATCCAGAATAGAGCGAGCACCGCGCCCCAGAACACCATCATGTTGAGCGTCACCATCTTCGCCGCAAACACGAAATCCGGCGTGAAGGCCCAAGGAGAGACATCCGCCATCAACTCGCTCACATGCCATGCCAGCCGCCCGGATGAACGGATATAACCCATGAGACCCATCACCCATGTGAAGGCTGCGGCCAGTCCAAACAACCCCGCCATGCCCCTAAGAGAAATCTTTCCCCACTGAACCGGCCCGTGAAGAACCGCCCCCTTGAGCATCATGCGATTGATGATGATTCCAACCACAAGAACGGTCAATGTTGTGGCGGCCTGCGGCGACGACAACCCGACACGAAGCTTCGCCGGCAGATAGTACCCATAGACTGAGAGCCAGATAATGTTAAGCGCCCCCAAGAAGAACAGTGCGCCGATGAGGAAGTTCCCTTTCGTGACCCAGGGCACGACCATCGTTCGATTGGCACGACGGTAATACAGAAAACTCATGGTGGTCACGAGAATCATGATGTTGACGGCGCCATTTTTTGCCGACATGACTCCGTAGTTGCCGACCACAGGATGTGACGCTCCGCCCATCGCCTTGACTTCACTCCCTGACATAAAGACGGTATGGGGTGTCAGCCACACAAACAACGCCACCATAAACACTGAGAGCAGCACTTGGTAATAGGGGTGATACCGTTCGCCTCCTTGAAGACGTGCCATGCTCTGCCACAGATAAAAATTGATTCCGAGAAAAAGGACCCCGATCAAGATGGCCTGTACGACGAAGAGCCAGGTGAGCAACCCGCCCATCATCGTCACACCCATGCTCTGGCTGAAGGAGTAGACCGATCGCATCAACCAATAGCCGGCAAAGGGCATGGGCAACAATGCGATCACCGTGACAAATAAAAATATATGCCCGACCCAGTCGAAATAGGCGCTCTCTTTTTCTGACTTGCTCGTAAAGAATCGGTAGCACGCGTAGGCCATCACCACCGCGCCGCCGGACATAATGTTGGCCAGGAAACGATGAACATTCAGTGGATTCCACAAGGCCGAATGGAGTAAATGCCATCCATTCCCCAAAAACTGCCCCTTTGCATCAACACCAGCTGGCGCCATCATGAAAGCCGACCAGGCGTTTGCCAACAGCAGCAGTGCCGTCCCGAAGAGATTACTCAACAGACCGATCGAGGCATGAGCCCACTTCGAAGCCGGCTCAGCCAGCCGATTCCAGCTATAGTAGTAGGTGATGAGCAGCAGCGATTCTCCGAGAAACACGAACGCGTAGACCGGCATAAACGTTTTGAATGTCCCCCCCATGTACCTCATGAAGCTGGGATAGAAATAGAGAAAGATCCCCAGCATGCAACTCCCAACCACAGCCGTCACCGACAAGGCGAGGAGAGCGACTTTTGCCAGATCCCGCGCAAGGCCGTCGTAGCGAAGGGCGAGTTCGGGGTTTTTGCTCCTGAGCCCAAGAAATTCCAGCAATACACAAAAAATCGGTAACGCGAGAACAAATCCACCGAAGTAGGTGTGGAGCTGGGTGACGAACCACACGAGTAGTCGACTATCCATGTCCCCAAAACGCGAGTAAACCGTCTCTTGAGGAGAAGGGGCCGGCGGCCCCTCGGGAGTCCCTGGTGTCTTGAAATACAGATCGGTGGCCTCTTCGGCAAATGATTGGCTCTGAAGCCCCCAACCAATCCCCAAGGCTGCGAGAACAGCCAACAATAAGACGGAATACCCGACCGCTCTGAATGCCTTCATTTTTATGACCATAGACTCAATGGACTGTCCTCGTCATTCGTGAAAGGTGAAACGTGAAAAGTATCGGATGAAGACCTCTTGGCGGCTCGACGTTTCACGTTTCACCTTTTACCTTTCACGGCTCTTGCGAACAAAGTGAGCATCCTGTTACACCTTCGAGCCGGAACCAGCGGTCATTGACACACCTGCTCCCGTTGACTTGCCAAGAATCCCCATGACGAAAGGGCATCGAAGCAAAGCACTCGACATCGTGTGTCCCAGCTGCTCTTCTACCTGCCGGCGACACCCGAGATAATAACAATACAACGCCATCATCCCTGTGACGAATCCGCCACAGGCCATCGCATAGGCAGTGGGAATTCCTGGCTGCCTCAAGAAAAAAATTACACAGCCTGCCGCCACGAGATAGTATGTCGCAGCAAAGGAAAGCCCCGGCCACCACCAATACTTGAGCAATTCACCCGGCTTTGTGTGCGACAGCCCTTGAGTCCATGACGATTGAGGATGAAGCCAATCCAGCCGATCACGAAGAGCCCCGTAAAGAACGTCGCCATGAGTTGGCTCATATCTGCCCCAACCGTGGCATGGGTTCCAAAAAACCCTGGCTCTTTCAGCCACTCAAGCATAACGCCCTCGCCGTTCGTGAAGCGTGAAACGTGAAACGTCCGAATCCGGAAACGAACGACGCTTCACGAGATAGGCTTCACGCTTCATACGCCTTTACCCCCTGCACGACCGCTGACGGTTCCAATTCTGTCACCGTTGGGAAACCCGCCTCCCCCATCCAACGAATCGCATCTGCCGTCTTGTAACAGCCGCCTCGCTCTGTGTTCACAAGAATGTGGATCGCGAACGCGGTGGTCCAAGCCGGGCCGGTTCCGGCCTCGTTTAAGAATCGGTCCTTGATGACCAAGCGTCCACCCGGAGCCAAATGGGTCCAAACCTTTTTCACCAGAGCCGCATTCGTCGAAAAATCTTGATAGTGCAGGATGTCCGACATCAGGACGACGTCGTAGGGTCCACCCAGTCCATCCTTATTAAAATCTCCGGGAAACAACGCAATCCTCGATTCCAAACCAGCTTCTTTCACCGTTCGTTCTGTGAGTCGAAGGGTCGCAGGCAAATCGAACACTGTGGCGGTCAGCTCCGGATAGGCCTGACAAAAGGCAATTGCATTTGTCCCGGCCCCACCTCCCAAATCCAGGAATCGAACCGGCCCGCTCAACTGCAGACGCTTAGCAAAGTCTGGCCCACTCTGCTGTCCAATCCTATGAAGAACCGCCAGTACGTTACCGCCTAATTCTGGGTCAGTCTCAAAGACGTGTCGGTCGACCGACCGCTGTCCCGTGCGAATCGTCTGCTCCAGCTTGCCCCAGTTATCCCATTCTGCATCGTGAAGTAGGAGGAGATGCCCGATATATTGGCCGGAATTGCGAACCAGATGCGTGGCTGCAGCCGTCGAGTTTCCATAGGACTCCCCATCCTTCTCCAACAATCGCATCGCAACAAGGGCATTCAACAGCAATCCCAGTGTCTGTTCATGGGCGCTAAGACGATCGGCCATATCATGGAGGGTTCTCTGCTTCCCATCCAAAGCGGAAAATACATCCATCCTGACGGCTGTGAGTAGGATTTTGGTCTCCCAGTAGTATCCCAGCTGGAAGATTTCCGCGAGTGAGAGTTCTCGTGACACACCACTCCCTTCAAGCAAATCGCTTTGAAACTCGCCATCCTACCTAGATTGGAAACTGAAAGGCAAGGCAGCTGACTCGGTGCAGTATGCGGCACAAACACAAAGGGCAACGGATTGCTCCGTTGCCCTTCGATTGCGGGTTACCCCGCTCAAATATGTACGAGCTTACTTGATTTCAGCCTTGAGGTTGGCAGTTCCACCATCGGCTACATCGACCTCGAACTCCACTTTCTTGCCCTTGGCGGCGAACGGATGCCAGGCCACCACTTTGTGCTTACCGGCCGGCACATCCTTGATCTCGAAGGAACCATCGTCCTTCACGACCGCAAAGTGCGGGCTCGACACCGGGAGGAAGAAACCCTGCATAAACTCATGCTGATCGCACTGTAAACGATAGAACCCGTCCTTTTCGGCTCCACCGCGGAACACCACGGGCTTGTCGAGCTTGTCACCCTTCTTGGCCAAACCGATGTTGAAACCGGTGGCCGAACTGGTACCCTTCACCACAAAGCTATGAGGATTATGCAGAACACCTTGGACTGATTTTGGATCGTCCGGATCGGCATCGGTGTTCTCAACCTTGAAAGACTTGTTATTCACCACAATTCCAGCGAACGGCAGAAATTCGCAGAACGCCGCCGTCACTTCTGTACCACTATACCCATCCATGAACGCCTTATCTTCGACGTCAATGACGGCAACCACCGCATGCTTCAGGCCGCCATCCTTCCCGACTTCGATGGTCTTCAAGAACCGCTTATCCCCTTCCATCAACGACTTGTTGGGATTCTGGGGACAAAACTTGGGATTAGGGAATTTTGAAAACAAAAACTCCTTTTGCTCAGACTTTCCAGCAAAGGTCACCTTGCCGGCAATCGTTCCGCCTGCGAACGAGGTGAGAGGCGCCGCGACAAACGCGACGGCTGCCACGCCAAACATGATTGATAATGCACTCTTCATGGGACTGCCTCCTTGTGATTAACGATAACCGCTGATTGCTAGCGCGCTGTTCCCTACCTTTATCCACCGGCCCGATGAGAGAAAGGTGGGAATAACTTCCTCTCTGGTGTGCTCGATCGACGACATGCTGGCGAGGCTGTTCTAAGACCGAGTATATATATGAAATCCTACCGTATCCTGTCAATCTGAAACAAGTGGGTGAAAAGGCTCCTCAGTGGAACACGGTGGACTGTCACTGTCGGATAGCCTAGCCTTTGTTTGCCTTGGTCAACCCCAGCAACTTTCTTGACTCCTGCGCAGCGGCACGAGCTTTGGTAGCAGGATTGAGCAGCTGTCCAGGGTCGGCATGGATGCCGATGTCCGACACACGCTTGCATTGCCGGATCACTTCATTGAGGGTCGTCGTTGCATCGATCCGATGAGGATCTCCCACGGGAATCTGTTTGATAATCGTCCCTGCAATACGCGCTGCCTCTCCGCAATGATGAATGATGGCCTTGGCATCCCCCATGCCGCCATGCGCCACCATGTCTTCAACATTTCTCATCAGATCGTCGCCTTGCTCTTGCAGACTGGCACTGGAGAGTTCCACTGCATGTGCTTGGCCCCCTTCCGGAGCAATAGGAAACCACAAGGCGATAGAGCCTACCAATATGACAACCAACAATCTCCTGCTCTTCATCATCTGAAAAGGGTTCACCACTCCTCCTTAACCCACATGGCTCGCAAAGACTTCACTGCAAAAAAACTAACAGAGAGTCAGCCTCATGCTGAGGGGATACCCCTGATCGTTGACGACCTCACACACTCCTGCGCGGTGAGCTGGCGCCTTGATCGATATTCACCATTTTGGGTTTACCATGATGAGTCAACGGCATGTATAACACATCAACGGCTGACAGATCTCCAGTGCGATGGCGACCTTCGCTGCCAGCACCATCCGGCTGACCCAGCCTACAACGGCGAGCGGGCATATAACCACCTTGGCCATCGAGATGTAGATCCTATCCGGCTCCACACCTGGTTGACCAGGTTGATGGTCACCCCGCACAGCGCGTAGTCTGAATCTTGTGCTGATGATGGCCTCGCATTATAGTGGACCACTTCCCATTCACGGCGTTCGATCGTCATGCAAAACAACCGCCATATCATTCGACACACCAACCGAGTTTCGAGATCTCTTCATGCTTTCGGCTATATCCTCATTGCGACACTCATGGGTGTAGCGTTCCTTCGGCCCGCAACGGCAGCACCGATTGATCCTGTCGAAGCCATTGCCGCGCTCGCCAAGAACGCTCCGATGCTGTCAGTTGCCGAGGGGCCCTTTCTCATGGGCACTGCCCGCGCAAGCCACGAACCGTTCGGCTTTGATCTCCAGTATGACGATACAGAGCAGCCACAGCGTCGCGTCTGGCTCAGTCAGTATGACATTGATCGGGACGAAGTGAGCCTGGGAGAGTATCTGCTGTGGCTGCGACAGCAAGAACGCCACCCGCCAGAAGAAGTGAAAAAACTCATTGACCATGTCATGACCATCCATGCCATGCAGCCCGAGACATTGACACGTTGGCCGGCACTCTACGTCACCTGGCCTGAGGCTTCGGACTTTTGTCGCGCACAGGGGAAACGGCTTCCAACGGAAGCCGAATGGGAGAAAGCCGCTCGCGGCGACAGCGGCAAGCTTTTTCCTTGGGGACAGAAACCTCCCACTTCGGCGTTGGCGATGTTCGGGCAATATCACATTCATGAGATTCCCATCGTGGCTTCCGTGGACAATGGAGAAGAAGGGCGAAGCCCCTATGGGCTGCATCATATGGCTGGAAACGCGGCAGAATGGGTCAAAGACTGGTTTGGAATCGACTATTATGCGACCATGCCAGGTCGCAACCCACAGGGACCTGCCAACGGCCGGTACAAAGTGGTGCGCGGAGGATCGTGGAAGAGTGCGCCGGCGTTGCTGCGAACGGCTACCAGAAGCGGAGCATCGCCGGATCGGCGCGCCGCGACAATCGGGTTTCGCTGCGCACGCTCCGTGCAGTAATGGCAATTAATTGTAACCTAAGAGGACTCATTGATTTGGACTTACCTGATCATAGCTGTTGCAATGAACCTCGGCCTGACAACCCAGGCCCCGCTTGCCGCTGCGTCGGACGATGAAATGCGCGCATGGAAAGTCTATACGAATGCCCGCTTCGGCTTTTCCGTCCGTTACCCAGAAAACTGGCGGCTTGGCAATCCGATATCTGACGGGGTTGGCATCACGCTCCACCCGCCGATCGACAACAGCCTTGTGGCATTATCCGGCCACATGAATGTCTTGGAGGGCAAGAGCCAGGACGGACGACAAACACTCGATGAATTCGCCGTGGCCCATCGCCGCATTATCACTGAACTCTACAGCAAGAAAACGATCACGGTGACATGGCGAAAGGATCAGGAGATGTCGCTGGCCGGGTTCCCCGCAAAACGATTGACATTCACCTATTCTGATGACAAGCAGGGCCAGATGGTCGAACACCACATCTTTTCACTCGGCCGCAACGAGGGTCGGGGGATACGAATCAAAGTACCTCTCTCGGCAGAAGAACGGGTGCTTCCACTGATCATCAGAATGCTGGAGACCTATCAGCCGGGACGAGACCAGAATGCAGTCAGCCCTCTCGTGCCCAAGCCAGATTCTTCACAGGCTACGCCGCACTCATGAACTGAGACCGTCGCTATGCGCCACTATCCCGTAGCGCATTGAGATGCCTCACCGCCTCCCTAACCGCCGCACGGGCTTTGGCGGCAGGATTCAAGCTGGCTCCAGGATCGACCTTATCGCCCATCTCAGCCACTCGCTGACACTGCTTGATCGCTTCCTCTAAATGAGGCACGGCTTCCTTGCCATGCTCATCGGTGCGCGGTAACGATTTGAGAATCGCGTTCGCATGTTTCGCCACATCACCACAGTGGTGCACAATGGCTTTCCCATCACCCATCCCTCCGTGCATGACCATGTCTTCGGCATCTCGCAGCATCGCCTTCCCGCGATCCTGAATATCCCTCGGCGACTCCGCCTGCGCGAGGGAGACTCCGATCGAACAACACAGCACCATTCCGCAGAGCGCTCGTTTGAGTCTCATTTTTGCCGATCACTTCGTTTCGAACAGTAGATCAAGCGTGACCGTATCGTTCGGCTTCGCCATAACTTCACGCTCTTGGACACCTAAAATCGGATGCCATGCCTTGATGCGGTAGGTGCCGGGAGGAAGGTCGCCGATGGAAAATGAGCCGTCAGAGTTCGTCACGGCATAATAGGGGTTGTCGATCGCATACCCCCAG
>SWDH01000029.1:445723-482731 GCA_005116945.1 Nitrospira sp. | reverse complement strand
TAAAGGCGCCCAGCACATGAATCACGACCGGGTCGCCCACATGCGCCGCAATGCTCGGAGTCACCGGCTGATCGCCCGCCTTGACGCAGACGAGGACCTCACTGTACGCACAGCCCTTCTCAATCCGGTAATCGGTCGGCTCTGACCGGTAATTCACCGCCGTGACACCAGCTACCTTTTGGATGTAGGGCATGAAGCTGGTACCGATGATGTTGTCTTCGTCTTGGAATAGAAGAGCGAAAGACCGATAGTTCTGTCGAGTCTCATTACCCGGCAGGTTCCGATTCACGATCACATCCGCGCGCCAAGAGTTCTTCTGAGCCAGATCTTCACCAGTCACCGGATCGCGATACTGAGATCCTCTCGGGCCGATGATGATCGCTCCGAAGAGTCCGTTCCGCGGATTCTCGATCACATTCCCCCAATCCTGAATCAGGGCAGCGTTCTCCCCGAACTCCGGATGGGCGAAGAACGTGTAAGTCCGGCTCTGCCCCGGCGCCACTGTCTGATCGCCTGGATTATTCCCTGCGTTGATCCCCATCGACTCCTTGGGATCGAACGCCACATGGTCCACGTGGAACCCGGCCCGGTCCTTGGCCATCTCGTTCCTGAGATTCACCTTGATGCAATCGCCCACGTTCACGTGCAGGGTCAACGGGCTCGGTTCAATACCGCCCGCGGCAACCTTAGTCTTCTCGCCTTCGAGCACGTACATTTTGCCGGTCTCGTTGCCCAACACCATCTTCCGCTCCATGTCCACTTCCATCACACCGGGCGTTCCCTTGTTATAGCGAATCGCCTTGTCGATGGCTGCCACGTTGAACGTTTTCACCGGCGCCTCGGCTGGACAGACAGACTTGGCCGACTGCGGAATCTCTCCCCGGCCCGGCAGTGGCTTCAGTGTCGCATCCGCTTTGTCCAACACCCGGAAAAGCCCCCAGCTGCCTTCCGCAAAGTGCGACGCGCGACCGCTGTAGTACGGGTAGTCGCCCGCCATCTGTTGCGGTCCTCCTGCGGCCGGAATGGCCGCATCGTACCGTTCTCCAATCACGACGTGCAGCGAACTCCGAGGAATCGAATTCTTGCTGTACCGTTCCATCGGGAACCAGTGGCCGCTGATGTGCCAGGAATGCACTTCGTTGGCCGATCCCTCGATTAACCGGACCACGATCGGATCACCCAAATATGCCCGCAACATCGGAGTCTCGGGATCGCCGTGGATCAGGCTGCTGAACAGCTGCGACGGATCTGGATTGTTCGCCAGCCGCACAGACAAGGGCTCCACACGCATGTTGTAGCCGCCGCCCGTTGTCGCTTCACCACCGTTCAAAAACCTCAACGGCGACATGTTGAGTTTGGCTGGATAGACCGCAGACGGAGTGCCGTCCACCGAAACGGCCCCAACCCTCGCCTGGGGATTATCGGCCGTGATGAGTTCCGAGGTGCGGGGATTGGAATCCATAACCTGGGTCACAATTTCACGGAACGATCCTTTGATATGCGCGGATACCGGTTCAAGGGTGTGAATGTCGGCCACCGGCCCGCTGCGCACTTCTTTGCCGGTCACCGGGTCATGATAGGTGGAACGAGGCGGTTCGGCAATGAACGTGGAATAGAAACCGTGGCCCCACCCGTCCAATCCGAACACATGGTCGTGCCAGAAGGTGGTACCGAAATCGGCGTCCACATACCATCGCTCGCGGATCCATTCTACCGACACGATCTCGCCCTTCTTATGGCTATACTTCAGCGGGCGCTCGAACGTGATCGTATTGCCTTCGATCTTGCTGATCCGTGCGGACTCGAATCCGCCCACTTCGTCCATGCCCACGCCCAACTCAGTCTTGACGTGGTAACGTGAGGCGTCCTTCACCTTGATACTGGTCGCCCCCTTGGCCACATCGGCCTCCATCGTCGTATTCATCGGCACAGGCATGCCCTTGCCGGGATGCTCGTCCTTCAGAATGGTGAACGGCCGCAACGACATCTCGTAGGAGAAGCCGATGATTGGTCCGTCAGACGCCTGCGTGTCGAACTGGAACATGTGCGGATGCAGGTTCGTCTTGCTGGAGAACCCTTGCCGCACATCGTCTTTCAACTCGCTCTTGTACACGACGTCGATGCAATCCTGCACGTTGCCGCGGATCACCAGCGGCATCTGTTTGGCGGGATTCTTCCGAACTTCCTGCTCCTCTTCATGCAGCACGTAGAGCAATCCACCCGGATCCACAATCGCCGGCGTCTTGGCCGTCGCTTTCTTCAATGTGATCGGCAGCGCGATTGCGTGAATATTGAAGTACTTCTGCGGCGCCCCTTCTGGGCACAGGCTCCATGGCCCCTGCTCGCCCGGTTTCGGTGGTTCAGTCGAGTTGCTGCCGTCGTCGCGGCGATGGATCGGCTCCAGCCACGGTGCGCCGCTGTGGCTCGGAGAGAACGGCACGCGCCGACCCAGGTGCGGTCGTAACCACGGCCAGGCGATCTTGCCGGATTGCGGATCGAAGAGAATCTCCTGCCGCTTACCGGGTGTCGCCGACTTGTAGTTGACCCATTCATACGTCGTCTCGGGTTCGCTGAGCGCCTTGCGACCATCCCACGCCCAGTCGTTGACGGTCGAGTCGTAGGCCAAGGTCTGCTCTTTCTCGCTGTTCTTCTTGCCAGGCTTGCCTTGCGGCGTGAGCATCATCTCCACCCAATCTTTGATGGAGACCTTCACCGGATCGGATTTCCAATCGGTCTTGTCCTGGGTGATCTCGTACTTCTTGCCGCCATACCAGTCCACCGTGGTGCCGACAAGCTTGTCCGACGGAGTGCCTGGCTTGATCTTGCCGACACGATCCGGCAGCTCGACCAGCGGCTTCATGACATCGGTCTGGGAACCAGCTGCTTGCAATGTGTTATACACACGCCAGAACCCCCACATGCCCGTCACATAATGCTGCGGGATGTGGCAATGGAACACGAACTCACCGGCCAGAGCTTGCAAGCCCCCTGACCCACCCTCGATCACCTGATCGTAGACCTCTGTCGGCCCGATGGACTGCACATCCAAACGGTCGGAGGGGTCGCTGATCGGAGGGAACTTCACCGGGCCATTCTTCGATACTGCAAAGTCCAGATTGCTGTTCCCCGGCTGGCGTGCCCAGCGAATTGAGCCACCATGGAGGTGATGCGAGTGCACGATTTCCGACCCGCCTGCCATCCGGAACTTGGCTGGATCGCCAAGATAGGATCGAGGAATGGTCGTGGCCGGATCGCCGAACGTATAAGACCCATAGGCCATGGACTCGTCGCCGTAAAAACCCATATGGGCCTGAAGCTCGATGCGTGTGCCATGCGGTTCACTGCGGTAATTTAGCAACCGCGCGCCAGGCCGATAGGAATCGGTATGTGGATCGCGTTGGGGCAACATTTCGCCCTTCTTATTCAAGAGGCGGAACGCTTCATCACCGGCCTCATGATAGAAAATCGCGAATTCCCGGAAGTCCGCTCCCTTTGGATCTTCGATCATCGCCTCCCAACCACTCGCCATCGGCTTGCCGTCGAAGGGGCTGAGATAGCGTGAGCCACGCGGTTCCACGACGAGCATGCCGATCAACCCCTGGTTGAACTGTTCACGCGATGCATGCGACCGGAAAAATCGCGCACCCTCCTGCGTATCCGGATTGATATACCACTCGAACGCCTGCTGCCCGCCTGGTGCAATCGTACCTTCTGGATTTGAGGGGGTTGCGGGCTTGCCGTTAGACGCGACCACCATGGAGGAACCGTTGACAATCAAGTTGGTCGGTTCATCTGTGATTTCGTTGTGGAGTGTAAGCTTGAGACAATCGCCCTGGTTGGCTCGGATGACGAGCGGCTGAATGGCATCGCCCTGCAACCCGTTTGACACGGCGCCGGGATCGTTCTCCTTCTCCCGCGCTTCCCTGTTCGCGGCTTCTTCCCCGCGGACCTTCTCAACATTCTCTTTCAGCACATACATGTACCCGGGGAAATAGTCGAGAAACCGACTCAGTGTGATCTCGACGTTGATCGCCGAGACGTGATACTCCTTCAACGGCGCATTCGCCGGGCAACGCTGCCCGGCCGTGACGGCGATCTTTGCCGGATCCTCCGCGACTAGCAGAACGCCCTGCTGTAACATGTGACTGTTCGCGCCAGTGCTATACCCGCCCTTCTGCCCCATGGCTTCCTGCTGGCGCTTGACCTCCTCCATCATGCGGTCGTGAAGCATCGCTCCGCCTTCGCGATAAATCACCTTCTCCGCCGAGGCTTCCCCTACGTCGCCTTGATGGCTGTGCTGGTCTGCGGCCAGCCCCATCGGGGCCATCAGCAGGCTGCCGGCCAGCGGGATACTTTGCAATATCAGCACAACGCCGGAACGCTTCAGCTTGCGTCCCGGTTGAGTATGAAAAGATCTCATGACACGGCCTCCTCGGATGTGCCCGCCATCATGGGCGGACTGTTTGAATGACTTGAACGCACTACCTATACCGATCGCCCGACTCACGGCTCACTGTGTCTACTTGAAAAAGAGAACCGGCCTCCGACACACACTCGGCCTCATTTCTGAGCGGGGCTAAGAGCTGGTGAAGGCTTCCTCCTCTCGGAGAAGAGGGTCATTCGGAGGCCGGTCCTAATCACCCAGACCTCCACCAGCGGTATTACGGATGCGCAACTTATATGCCGAGAAGCAGGCAGAGGAAGGAATGGACCAGCGAATCCGCTCCAGTCTTCATGATTCGCACTTCACAGTAGCGGGAACTTGATATGTCTGGATTGGTCAAACTTCCACAAAACTAGACAGCCATCGCGAGTAGACCGAATTCACCGCTGCAATTTCAATCACATAGACTGTCTAGTTCCTTGGACGCTTCCGTTGAAGATCTGGGGCGTATCGGGACAGGCAAGCTAGCCCAAGGTTGACGGACATCTCAAGAGGCACGATAGCCATCGAGGGGGCGGCATGGGCCAACGACGACGGCTCACCTCTGAATTTAAGCGACAAGCCTTGCTGCTGCTGAATGCAAACCAGCAGCCCACCGCTAAGATTGCCAGGAAACTCGGCGTTCCACGCAATCGCATCCGTAATGGCAGAAGGAAGGGGCCACGCCTGTCGAGGCATTCCCAGGCTCCGGTCGGCAAACCGATCCCGCAGCCGAATAGGCTCAGTTCAAGTGAGAGTGGGCTTAGGTGAAGGAGGAGCGGGACATGTTAAAAAAGTCTCTGCGGGTCTACGGATTATATCGGCCCTTTGGCGGCAACGGGACAGAGGTCAGACCATGATAGAGGCGGTGAAACTCTTCAGTCGTGAGGGTTTCATTTTGTAATTGGGCAAGGGTGGCCTGGTCGATGGGATACTCCACAGTGTCGTCGTAGTTGGATGATGCGATCGTGACAAATCGAGGAGGGAACAGTCTCTCAGGTAGAAGAATTCCCACACCGAGGTTGTACTTGAGTGCCAACCGGATCGCTTCTCGTGCCTTATCAGCTGGAACATCCCGGCCCAGACCGATGTTTTGCGGAGGCTGCCCCTGTCTAAAAAACTGAAAATGGACGTTGGGCATCCCCGCCTGGACAAACTCTTCCGTCACTGTGGCAATCTGATTTTTGTACTCCCTCGCCAGTACGACTTCGACGCGGCTAACCGGAGGTATCACTACAACTTCGGCAGCAACGGCATGCACACCCATCACGCCCGCACACAGGGCCATCATCACCACATGAAGAAACCGAGAACACCCCATGGCTATTTCGCCTCAAAACTAAATCCTAATGAGGCAGTTCCATTCGCCGCCACTGTCACGTCTTGCACTTTCTCTCCAAGAGTCGGATGCCACGCCTTGATCCGATACTTCCCGGCCGGAAGATCCTTGATCGCGAAGGTTCCCTCTAAACCGGTGATCGCATAATACGGATTGTCGACAGCAAGCCCGTGTCCTTGCATGAATGGATGCATGCCGCATTGCATGGTCACGTCGCGGCGGCTCCCCGTAAATTTAATGATATCGCTGGTCCCGGCCTTGGTCAACGCCGGCCGATGGAACATGATAAACACATGCTCTTGATCCCGTTCATAAAACTGCAAATCGTGTGAGACCTGATCCAGGTTTTTCACAATCAGGGGATGGTTCTCCCGCATGACCGACACGAACGGAACGAATTGACAGATATTCGCCTCCAAATTCGTTTCGGCAAAATCGAACGGTTTCCCTTTTTCGACGCCTTCGACTGTCACAATGACATCTTTCAACCCTTGCTGTGCTCCAACTGAGACTTCTCGAAGCAGCCGATAGCCAGACCCGTCAGATATTGCCCCGCAATAGACTCGATCATAATACCGGCGAAGCTCAAACGGTGTGGGCGGTGGAAGTTCGCCTGAAAATTGCACTGTCCCAGTGACCATGCCACCATTCGATACCGTCGCTTCCTCATAGGCCCATGCTGTAATCGGCCATATTACAAGAGCGCTGAAAACGATTGAACGACAGATAGAAGCCACTATGCGCCATCCATGTATAGTCATGCTATCACCACCATTTCTGAGCAACTCGAAACAAAATAGATGGGGGGAGTATAAATACTCCCCCCACAGTCAGGGCGATCCTCACCGGCCTCGCACTCGTTCAGATTAGGATCTTCGTTTCTTCAATAGGCCGACGCCTTCGTCGGTCTTACCGTCCACCCATCGATGTTCGTGAAACGGCCCCTTGACCATTCTCACTCTCGGCCGTCTTTGTCGGCGGGACCTGTGGCATCAACGGAAGGATCCGTGAATCGTCAACTGGCAGGACCTTGAAGAGGCCCCACTGCCCGGCGTTGGCAAATGCCGGACGTTGGTTTTTCCACATATAGTCGCCGACAATCTTATTTGGACCGCCTGCGCCGCCCGTGAGGTAGGCATTGATCACTTCAGACCCACCGAACTCCATAGTGCTGACCTGGTCGGCGCCTTGGGAATACGGCTCATGCGGCCACTCGTGACCGTCGACAGTGAACAGCTGAACCTGCTCACTGAACGCGCCGAGCACGTGAATGGCCACCGGATCTCCAACATGTGCCTGCAGCAGGGGTGTTGCTGGACCAGTAGACCCGGCTTTGACACAGCTGAAGAGCTCCGACAGATCACAGCCCTTTTCTATCCGCCAGGCAGTCGGTTCCGACTGATAATTCACGGCCGTGATGCCGGCCACCTGTTGGATATAAGGCATGAAGCTCACGCCTACGATGTTATCTTCATCCTGGAACATCAGCGAGAATGACCTATAGTTTTTCCTGTTTTCGTTCCCAGGGATCGTCCGGTCCACGAGCACGTCGGCACGCCAGCTGCTCTTCATCGCCAGATCGGCGCCCGTCATCGGATCGCGGTAGCGCGACCCCTTGGGGCCGACAATGATCGAGCCGAACAGGCCATTGCGTGGATTCTCGACCACATTCCCCCAATCTTGAATGAGGGCTGCCAGCTCTCCGTACTCCGGGTGAGCAAAATAGGTGTACGTTTTGCTCTGGCCCGGACCGATCGTTTGATCGCCAGGATTGTTGCCGACATTAGCGCCGAACGAATCCTTCGGATCGAACGCCATCATATCGACGTGGAATCCGGCTCGTTCTTTTGCCATCTCATTTTTAAGATTGATCTTCATACAATCGCCGACGTTGACGTGCAGGGTCAGTGGGCTCGGCCTGAGTTCACCGGCCTTGACCTTGCCGCGATCGCCATCGAGCACATACATCTTGCCCTGCTCGTTCCCAAACACCATCTTCCGTTCCAAATCGACTTCCATCACACCCGGCGTCCCTTCATGGTACCGGATGTTCTGGTCGATCGCCGACACATTGAAGGTCTTTACTGGAGCGTCAGCAGGACAGACCGACGGAGCGGACTTTTGAATCTGCTCACGGCTCGGCAAGGGCTTCAGATCTCCCTGCAGTTCATCGAAGACCCGGAAAATTCCCCAACTGCCTTCCGCGAAGTGGGAAGCGCGGCCACTATAATAGAGATAGTCGCCGGCTTGCTTTTGCGGTCCCCCCGCGGCTGGAATCGCTGGATCGTATCGCTCTCCAATCGCCAGGTGGATCGTGCTCCGTGGCATGGCGGTAGTCGAATACCGTTCCATCGGGAACCAATGGCCCGTCACATGCCAGGTATGCACTTCGTTTGCAGACCCAACCAGTGCACGCACCAGAATCGGGTCGCCAAGATAGGCCCGCAACAACGGAGTGCCAGGATCGCCATGAATACCGGATACAAAGAGTTTCGATGGATCAGGATTCTGGGCTAGACGCACACTCAACGGCTCCACACGCATGCTGTAGCCGCTTCCGGTTGTCGCTTCGCCACCATTCAGAAACCACATCGGAGACTTATTGATACGCGCTGGGAACTGATGAGACGGAGGCCCATCTACCGTGGTTGCCCCCACTCTCGCTTGCGGATTATCGGTTGTGATGAGTTCTGCCGTCCGGGCATTGCTGTCCATGATATGCATCATGACTTCACGGAAACTGCCCCGGATATGGGCCGAGACCGGCTCCAAAGTATGGATGTCCGCAATGGGGCCGCTCCGGATTTCTTTCCCTGTGACCGGATCGTGATAGGTCGAACGCGGTGGCTCGGTGATGAAGGCTGAGAATAGCCCATGCCCCCAGGTATCAGTTCCGAAGACATGGTCATGCCAATACACCGTGCCGAAATCGGCATCGACATACCAGCGCTCACGGATGAATTCGACACTGGCAATATCATTCTTCTTATGGTCGTACTTCAACGGTGCATCGAATGTGATGGTCTTTCCGGCAATGGTCTTAATCCGCGCGACTTCAAAATACTTTGGATCGTCCATCGCGACGCCCAGTTCTATGTTCACGTGGAATTTTGACGCATCGGCCACCGTAATACTGCGCGCGCCGGCCTTCGAATCTGCTGTCTGCACCGTGTTTCCAGGAAGAGGCATCCCCTTAGTAGGCTGCGGATCCGTCAACATGGTGAAGGCGCGCAACGACATGTCGTACGAAAATCCGATCGTCGGACCATCGGATGCGCTGGTATCGAATTGGAAGAAATGTGGATGAAGATTGACCTTATTCGCCCATCCCGTCCGCGCATCGTCCGGTATTTCGTTTTTGTAAATGATGTCGACACAATCGTAGACATTTCCGCGAATCACCAACGGAAGCTGCTTTTTGGGATTCTTGCGAACCTCGGCCTCTTCCTCGTGCAACACATAAATCATTCCAATGGGATCAACCAGCGCGGGTGAGTTAGCCGTCGCCGGCTTGAGCGTAATCGGCAGCGTAATGGCATGAGTCGTGTAGAACTTGCGCGGAGAATTTTCCGGACACAAGCTCCACGGTCCCTGCTCGCCCGGCCTGGCCTGTTCTGTACTCTTGGTTCCATCTTCGCGCACATGGAACGGCTCTAACCACGGCGCTCCACCATGATTCGGTGCAAATGGAGGCCGCTTTCCAAGATGTGGGCGCAGCCAGGGGAACGCCAGTTTCCCGGTTTGTGGATCGAACGTAATGGCCGGACGCTTCAAAGGAGTTGGAGATTCATAATCCGCCCACTTGTGCGGCGTCTCAGGCTCATTCAGCGCCAGTGCACCTTCCCACTTCCAATTCACCACCGTCGCATCATTCGCCTGAGCCTGCTTCACCTGATCTTCGGTCTTGCCGGGCAAGCCCTGCGGCGGCAACATGTACTCGACCCAATCCTTGATGGAAACCTTGACCGGATTGGCTTTCCAATCTGTCTTATCCTTGGTGATCTCCCACTTCTTCCCGCCATACCAATCCACTGTGGTCCCTACCAGCTTGTCCGAGCTGACCGCGAGCTTGATTTTCCCCTTACGATCAGGCAGCTCGACGAGCGGCTTCATCACGTCGGTTTGGAACCCGGTCGACTGCAACGTGTTGTAGACACGCCAGAACCCCCACATTCCCGTCACATAATGCTGCGGGATGTGGCAGTGAAACACGAACTCACCGGCCAAGGCCTGCAAGCCGCCTGACCCACCCTCAGTGACCTCATCATAAATTTCCGACGGACCGATGGACTGAACGTCTAGCCGATCCGACGGGTCACTGATGGGCGGAAACTTCACAGGGCCGTTCTTCGACAAGGTCGGATCGACTCTGCTCGTGCCAGGCTGTCTGGCCCAGCGGATCGAACCGCCATGCAGATGGTGTGAATGGACGATTTCAGACCCACCGACCATCCGGAACGTAGCCGGATCCCCCAAGTATGAGCGGGGAACCGTGGTGGCGGGATCGCCGAACGTATAGGAGCCATAGCCCTGCGACTCATCGGCGAACCCGACGAGGTGCTCCTGCATCTCAAGTCTCGTGCCATGAGGTTCACTGCGATAGTTGAGCAACCGAGCGGCCGGCCGATAGGTGTCCGTGTGCGGATCACGCTGCGGCAACATGTCGCCTTTGCGATTCAACAATCGGAACGTCTCGTCACCGGCCTCATGATAGAAAATGACAAATTCACGGAAGTCCGAGGCGTTCGCGAGATCGATCATCGCCTCCCAGCCACTCTTCATTTCCTCACCTGTAAAGGGGCTCAGATGCCGAGACCCTCGCTGCTCGACCACCAGTGAACCCAACAGGCCCAGGGAATACTGCTCTCTGGTCGCATGGCTGTGGAACGCGCGCCCGCCTACCTGAAGATCATTGGGGATGTACCACTCGAATTCGCCCTGCTTCCCTGTCGGCACCAATGCATCAGGATTATTGGCGGTCGCCGGCTTGCCCGTGCTGGCGACGAGCATCTGCGATCCGTTGATGATCATGTTGGTCGGTTCGTCGGCAATCTGATTGCGCAATGTGATCCGGAGACAATCCCCTTGGTTCGCCCGAATGACCAATGGTTGAATCAGATCGCCCTGCAAACCGTTTGACACTGCGCCGGCGGCGAACGTCGGATCCTCGCTTTCCCGCGCTGCCTTGTTCTTTTCCTCTTCTGCCCGCACACCTGCCACATTCTCGGTCAGCGTGTACATGTACCCTGGATAGAAATCTCCGAATCGATTCACGGTGATTTCCACGTTGATCGTGGAAATATCGAAGGCACGGACAGGGGCTTGCGCCGGACAGCGAGCGCCTTGCGTAACCTTCACCTTATCCTGATCTTCCGCGACGAGCAGAATGCCCTGCTGCATCGCATGGGCTCCAGCGCCCTGGAACGGCCCTTTGGTCTGCACCTGCCGCTCAATCTGCTCGACGGCCCTGCCTAGAAACCACAGTACGCGCTGGCTGTCCAGTCCAAAGTGCACATTACTCGGACAGGCTCCTAGACCACGATCCCATGATCGATCCAACATCACTTTGCAACGAACTAAGTTTCACAGAAGATATCTTGGCTCTAGCCGCAGACGAGCTCTAGGAACATGGATGGGTCAGGCTGATCAAAACAATGGGGATGGGGAAGGCAGGGTTCTCGACTCTCTCGCCAACTGCTCTGCTATTCATTGAAACAGATCAGTTCATCAGAGGCAACGATCCAAAGTCCGATGCTAGAGAACTAGCCGGCCAACTTATCAAACAACCCGAAGAATCAGCGAACCTGTCTGAGATCGATAGGCAATTGTCATGGGGGCCTCGAAGGATAAACCCTTCCGTGTCATTCCTGCAGCTGAAGGAATATGTGCAATCCTCTAAAACACTTGGTGCCCATCCCTATGCCGTTTCATGGATTCGAGCAACAGCGAAGACTAAACGCTTTGCATCACACATCTAGGCTTGGGCAGTCATACTGATCCATAGGCTTGGCGCTTGTAGAAGTTCCTTACCGTGGTGGCGGATTAGTTGCAGGGGTTTGGCCTCAGAAGTCCTTTCCCCTACACTGACTCCATGACTAAACGCAGCATCTCCTACGCAAAGGATCCGATCATGGCAACGCTCACGATCTCCCTCTCAGATGAAGAAATGCGTCGGTTGGAAATGCTGGGCAAGCGCGAGGATTTGACCGTCGAGCAGATGGTGCACCTCGCTATTCACGACTTCATTGGCCAGCCCGACGACACATTTCGTGCCGCTGCCAAGCGGGTGATGGAAAAGAACACTGAACTCTACCGGCGTCTTTCGTAGCCCGCTAACTCATTACTCTGCTAGCCGTTTCAGCATCGGCCCATACTGTTTGCGCAGCTCTTTGATCACAGCATTGATCCGTGACGAGCCAATCCCAATCTTCGCTTTCTTCTGTCTCACCCTCTTGGTTTTCATAGCTTGATGATATCGAAGAGCTGGCAGAAGAACAATCCGGATTATGCCTTGCTCAACCGCACTGGCCCGTAATTTTCACGGGCTTGCTGGAGTTCCTTCATATGACGTCTAAGGGCTGGGCCGAATTGGGAGGCGAGGACTGCTTTTCTGTGAAGCGCCTTGGCCTTCAGCGACTCGGCGATCACCCGCCCTTGGGCCCGATCATCGGCATGCCCGGCTTGGCGTTGCTGTCGGAAGTCCAATTGATCCACCTGGGTCTGCACAAGGGCCGCGTCTTTGGCCAACTTGGAGCTTTCCATGACGAGCAAGGTATCGCCTTTCCGCACATGCTGGCCTGGACGTACCGACACCGTCACGATCCTACCTGCGGCGGGAGGGTACAGGGTCGCGTACGACCTCGCTTGCAAGACTCCGGGAATCGCCACACGACTGGACCACGGAATGAATGTGAGTGTCAGCAGCAGGGCCACGACAGCCATCGTGACGGCGAACCGGCTCGTCCTAGTGAAGGCCGCACGTCGACTCCACCATGCCATGAGTTCTCGCCAAATGGGCAGGCAGATGAAAAAAATAATCTCGACAAGGAACAGGACGATCCCCAGTGCTTTGAAAAAATGCTGATAGACCATCACCGCAATACCGGTGAAGAGTATCAACCTATAGGCCCACATCGCCCAGGCATAGGCAATCATGATCCGGCGGGTCGAGGGGCCGACTGCTTCGGGCGGTGGCGAGCCAGCGGCAAATAATAGCTCGCGGAGTTTCCACTGGCCGAACGCACAGGCACGATCTTGCAGATTGGGAAGTCCGAGTCCATCCGCCAGTAAATAGTAGCCGTCGAATCGCATGAGTGGATTCAAGTTCACCGTCAGGCTCATGATCCAACTGCTGGTCGCGACGACAAAGGCCATGCTCCGTAGCGTCCCATCAGGCAAGAAGGCCCACAACACGGTCGCGATCGTAGCGAGTCCCAGCTCCGCCACGACCCCGGCCGCGGCGATGGCCAACCGCTTGCGCTTGGAACTCAGTCGATACGAATCGCTCACGTCGGAATAGAGCACCGGCATCATGACCATCAAGGCCACACCGATGGTCGGCACGCGACACCCGAACCGGGTCGCTGTGTAGGCATGGCCGAGTTCGTGCACGACCTTCACAACGCAGAGGACCGCGCCATACATGACAGCCCCGCGCCAGTTGAAGAAATGGAGGAACGTCGAGACAAACGTGTCCCACTGCCGACCCACGAGGAACAGCCCCACGACCCCGATCGTGCCGAAGAGCCAGGCCGCCGCCGCCGTATAGAACGGCGCCACCAGTGGCAACGTGGCGTGGAGAAACTGATGCGGGTGTACGAGCGGAATTTTGATGAAGAGGTAATGGTGCAGCAGCCATTGCCACCACACCTGATGGCGTGCTGCCTCTTGCTGAACGTAGTCCTTGGTCTCCCCGCTCGCCGACTGCTCGGTCAGGTTGTTCGCATAGAGAAATTTGACGAGGTCTTCCACATCTTCCATCCCAATACGGGACGTGGTCTCGCGCGCGATGACATCGACCAGCTTCTCGATCGTCCCACATGGCCAGCGCTGCAGGAGTTGATAGACGTTCCACTCGATTTGAAAGTACTTATTGCGGACCGGATCGACGACGGTCCAGGTGGGAACCCCTTCGTTGGTGGGAGCGCCACGCAGGAATTGCAGATTCTTTCTGAGCGGAGGGAGCTTACGTTCCTTCGGTACCTGGGCAGGAGGAGGTCCGGCCATGGATTACACTCCCAGCAGTTGGCGTAGGGCAGCGAATGGACGGCGGAAGAGCAAGAACGCGAGTGGACCTCGCTCACCGTAGACTTTAGCAGAACCTTGCCAGCCGATACGGATACGCGGATCGGTCGCGGCCAGTTCCGCCGTCACCCGATAGGCCAACACGTCGCCTGGCAGCACCTCGGCATGGTAGCTGGCTCGGCTCACCGACGCCGCAAATGATTCCAGCGACAGTGCGTCAAAAAATGCAACCACCTCTGCGCCCTCTTTCAGCAACAGTGCATCGCTCACGGGCAGATCGATCCGAAGTTCGATACGCTGCGGGTCGGCAATTTCCATGATCCGCTCGCCGACGGAGACCGGCTTGCCCACCCAATCGGCCTTGTCGGTATAGAGCAACAGACCGGCTTGCGGCGCCCGCACCTCGATCTGCGCCAACATCTCCTTGGCATAGGCGAGCTCCGTTTCCTTGAGCGAGGCCTCAGCCTCCTTCAGCGGCGCGTCGGCCTTCCGTTGCGGATCCGAAAAGCCGCCCTGGACGGCTTGCGAATGTTCAGCTCTCGCCACCGCCAGTTGTTTCTCCGCCACCTGGAACTGGTTACGCACGTTGGTGTCTTCGTAACGGAACAAGAGACGGTCCTTCAGCACCATCGTATTCGGCGACACCACCACATCGGCAATCACCCCATCCATCGGAGCGCTCACAACAATGGGATCCTTCGCCAAGACCTTGACCGGCGCCATCGTCGACACGCGGATCGGTATGCATAACCCCGCAACAATCGCGGCACCGATCAACCAGTACGAAGGCTTTTTGATGGTCGCGGACCAGCTTCTGGTGCGTTTCGACAACGCCTTCCACGCATAGGCAAAACTCCCGGCTAATCGATGGACGATCGTGATATCATTCTCTTCCCATGGAAATTCCCGTTCGAACCACCAGCCTCCGAGCACTGTTTCATCCGGGTGCTTCAACGGACACCAAAAGACATATCCCTGGACGTGCTCGCGCCATCCTTCACGGCAAGACTCCGGACAGGTCTCTTCCGTGACAACCATCGGGATGGCGTCCGGATGCTCCACACGGAGCGCCTGGATGGCCTGTTCAAGCCAGCGAATCATCGGCGCATCGCGATCGACCACCGCCACACTCGATGCGGAGGCCACCTGCCATGGCACAGACTCCGACTCGGCTGCACTGAACAGATACGCCTGCTGGTAGGGCACGAGCCGTCGCGTCTCGTTCACGGAGAGAAACTGCAGTTCCTGAACGGTTTTTGCCGCGCGGACCTGCCCTTCGAGATGCGTGAGGGCCGCGAGGTGGATCAGGGTGGTCAGTTGCTGCGAGGTCGGTTCGGTGGTCGTGGCCATGACGTTAGGGTTGCCTCGATGCAAATTGCGCCGTGCCGCTCATCCCGGCCAGCACATCGGCCGGCAGCTTACCGAAAGTGCCGATGACCTTGATCGTCTGACTCGCCGAATCCACGTTCGCACCGATCTCCTTGACCTTGGCCGCATACTCATGGTGCGTTTCATCGACGGCGAATGTGAAGGGGGATTTCCGTTTCAGCCACGCTAACGACGAGGAGGGCAGCACCAGCTCGATTTCGAGACTCGTGTCGTCGAGCAGGCTCAGGAGCTTGTCGTTTGGAAAGACGTTTTCATGCTCGTTGACCATGACCCCGACAACGCGGCCTGAAAACGGGGCTGCGATGTGGCAGCCCTGCACACTGATCTCGGCAATCCGAATCGCAGCATAGGCCTTCTTCGCTTCGGCTTCGGAGATTTCCAAATCCAGCGTACTGACCGCCTTCAGTTTGGTGAGTTCTTTGTTGTTCTGAAATGTTTTGTCTTTCGCCTCATGTTCTGCCAACGCCACAGCCAACTCCGCGCGATACTTGTCACAATCGATTTGCACCAGCGTACTTCCCTTTTCAAATCGCTGTCCTTCTTTAAATGGCACCCGACTCACACGGCCTTGGATTTGGGCATAGAGCACGGCCTGCGTCGCGGCTTTGACCACCCCGCGCATGACCCCATTTTCCAATCGCATGACGTGCGACGGGCGCTCGCCTTTCGACCAGCCCGCTTGAGGGCCCACGACCACCATGCCAACCAATAACAGTCCGAACACCCCGCTAGTGCGCCAAAGATGCCGCATGATTGTCCACCCTCCCTTCTTCGTCGGACGCCCTTACAGGGATTGACTCCCAGATATTCCGAAGTGTCTCGGCCAGCTGTGCAACCGTCTGGCCCCCGATGCCATTCGGCACGGCATCTTGTCCCAACGATCCCATCAACGTGGCATAGGCTGTTTCTACGCCGGATTGTGCGCTGTCCATTCGCACTTCGGCGAGCACATCGTTGACCCGTTCGCGGATGAGCGTGAGGTCGCTCGTGCTGTGCGTGAGCCACAAACTCTTCGTGTAGTCCGTGATGGCCGTTTGGGTATCGTGGTAATTCTTCGCGTTCTCGTACTCCTGTTTCGTTTGGGCAAACTGGACGGCCCCCACATGCACTTCGGTCAGGATGGCCATGGTCAACGCCATGCTTTGGGCATCCAGGACTTGACGCTGAGCGTCCACCGCTTTCAACTTGGCGGGAGTGCGAAACGCAGAGAGCAAGTTGTAACTCGCCTGAGAGGCATAGCCCAGCCAGTTTTGATTGAATAAAAAGCTGTTGCTGTTGTAGTACCCACCTGCGCTGAGCCTCAGGCTGGGAAACAATTCCAGGAACACGGCCCGGGCCTCCTTGGCATTGATCCTCTTTTGATAATCGATCGAGCGCAACTCTGCCCGGAACAGCAAAGCCTGTTGTTCCATGCTCTCTGTATCCAGATTGACAGTCGGTACCGTGCTCGTCCTCGTCGGCACCGCGAGTTCGTAGAGCGCCCCCGGTGGTAACCCCATCATCGAGGCCAGTTGGGTTCTCGCAGTACTGAGTTCACGATAGAGCCGCTGAACCTCGCGCTGGATATTGAGTAAATCACGGCGGTAGTTGAGCGGGGTGAGCGGAGACTGCAGCTTCTTGTCGACGATCTGTTGAGCGCTCTCTAATGCCTTTGGCACAGATTCATTGAGAAACTCTACCCGGTGAAGCACACGCTCGGCACTGACTGCCCGCCAGTACGCGCTCCGAACATCCTGAGCCAGCCGCACGGCAATTCGACGCTTTTCTTCCTCCGCAATCATAACGTTGTCCGCCGCCTGCTGCGCACGCACAAACGACAACCCGAAATCCAACACATCCCAACTCAACGCCAAATTGCCGGAGGTGACATTCTTCTCAGAAGAGGTAAACGCCTCCACCGCTTGGCGGCCTGTCACAAGCGATTGTCCGACACCACCGGTGAAGTTATTGCGTCCATCGAACCCGGCATTGGCCGACAGCTGCGGCAGCAAAGAATAGTGCGCGACGTTGAGCTGTTGGTGGGCCAATTGCGCCTGCATGGCCTTCACCCTGGCATCCAAGTTGTATTTCAGCGCGCGAGCGATGGCTTCGTAGAGATTAATCGGTCCTGAAACCGGCTCCTGAATGGTCGTCACAGTCTGGAGATCCTTCGTCGCTCGTGTTTGTACCTCTTGCATGGTCAACACGTACGGCTTGACCATACACCCGGTCAGCATGAGCAGAGTCCCCATCGCGACCGCTATGCGTTGAAGCATCATCGTCGTCACATTCCAGACCAATGTGGGCAGAGATCGAGCCCCCCGCACTAGGACACTGGCTCACCTGTCATATCGGTTAGAGTGGGGACAAACTGAACGGAACGGGAAGAGATGGAGCAGGACCGGGAGGGTAGAGGACAATGCGAATATGTGGTCCGGAACAGGTCACGAGGGAGAAGATCGGTCAACTAGGCTCATGTCGCTGTTGAACCGCGGGTTATTGCGGCAATACTCCCGCTCTTGGTTACACGATTCGCGCATGAATTCTCATTGTGGAATGAAGGCTAGAATTTTGACCGCGGGTCCGTAGATAGGCAAAATCTGCCACCATCAGTGTTAGATTGCCGAGCTGACCCTTGATCCGCATCATGTTCTAATGGGGCAGGGCAAGAAGGCTCTCTAACCCGCCCAGCTCATACATAACCTCTAACGCCGACCGCGCACAAAGCAATCCGTCGTATGATCGTCCACTAGTCCAGCCGCCTGCATATAGGCATAGACGATCGTGCTGCCGACAAACCGGAAGCCGCGTTTCTTGAGATCCTTCGACAGGGCGTCGCTTTCTGGGCTCGTGGCAGGAACCTGAGACATACGCGCCCAACGATTCACTTTCGGCTTCCCACCGACACACTGCCAGACGTAGCGATCGAACGAACCGAACTCTTCTTGGACTGCGAGAAAGGCCTGCGCATTTGTCACCGCTGAGTCGATTTTGAGCCGGTTGCGGATGATGCCGGGATTCTTCAGTAGCTGGGCTTTCTTTTTCGCCGTGAATCGCGCCACTTTCTTCGGATCGAACCCCTCAAACGCCAGACGATAGCCCTCTCGCCGCAGCAAGATGGTTTCCCAGGTCAGACCAGCCTGCGCGCCTTCCAACAGCAGCATCTCGAAGTGCTTCCGATCATCGTGAATCGGCACACCCCACTCTTGGTCATGATACGCAATGAAATGCGGTTTGCCACCGACCCACCCGCAGCGGATCTTGCCATCGGAGATTGGTTGGAGTTGTTTGGTCATCGGTAGCGCATTCGGCTCAAGAACGGAGCCGCCTTCTATATCTGACTAACAGAAATAAACCATTTCGGCTTGATGCGACCGAAATCGGTCCGTACATGTCGGCGAAGTGCGCGCTTCGAGTCGAACACGACAGGTCCGTGAGGCCCTCTCCAAAACACCACCCAATGCCAGAAAGCGCAATCCCGTTCTCTGTGCCATTTAACGGCAAGTAACGCACGATCCGGCAGAGCCTCCCATGAGGTGAAGGGCACTTCGGTGCTTGCCGGCCTGATTCCGAATTGCGTGAGCAACCTACGAACGTGGTGTGTCTCGGACCATAACGTCGGATCGCCAGAGAAAATGCCGAGCCGGTTCGCCACACGCCGTGCCTCCCGATAACTCACACCGGCGAGCGCCGCGACGCTCGCAATGCCACACCCAGTGCGCTCAAGTTGCACAACCGGCTTCATGACCACTCTCGTTTCAACGTTCGTCCATTGGATATTAGACCTTCCGTGCATCTTTGCCATATCATGACACCTTGTCAAGAAGATGGTGGCGCCGGTCAGGGTATCACCCATCACTTCACCTGTGATAGGTTCGCAGGTCAGCATATCTCATCCTGACAGCGCGAGACTATGTCGGCACACACCTTACGCATCGCCTTGCTCCATCTCGCGCCGATCCCCGGCGACATCACAAAGAACCGCCGGCTTGTCGAGAAGGCCGTCAACGCTGCCGCACGACTCGGCGCGACTTGGATCATCACACCCGAACTCATCGTCACCGGCTATACCTTTGCCGATCACATCGGAACGACGTGGATTGTGCCTCAGCCAGACCCGTGGATGACGCACATGTCCCGACTCGCCGCCAGACTGCGCGTGACCTTGTTCCTCTCCTGTCCCGAACAGGACCGAACATCTCGCAAGTTCTACAACAGCCTGTTTGCGATCGCAGCGGATGGCACCATCGTCGGCGCCCATCGAAAAATTCATACGCTGCGAGTGGGATCGGAAGCCTGGTCGACGCCCGGTACGCAGGCAGTCGCCGTTCCAGTTCCTCCATTCACACGGGTCGGGATGCTGATCTGTGCAGATGCGTATACGTCAGAGATCGCACGAAACCTACAGGCCCAAGGAGCGCAACTGCTGGTCTCATCCGCCGCATGGGCCCCAGGCCTGCATGGCCCGAATGGGGAATGGGAACGATGCACCCGCGATGCAGGTCTTCCGCTCCTGGTGTGCAATCGGACAGGGCCAGACAAGACCCTCGACTTTCGTCAAGCCGAGAGTGTCGTGGCCAAGGACGGGCAGCGCCTGCTGTCCTTGTCTTCAGCACGTTCTGCGATATTCGTAATCGAGTGGGATATGAAGACACAGACGTTGGCGAAGCAGGACTATCAGACCGTCTACCTCTAGCAAGCGGCGATATCAGCATCATCCCGTCGAGCCTGAACAATCTGAATGGACATCGATTACCCAGCCAGTTGTTGAAAGATCGCGTGGCCTTCGTTCCATTCACCGTGACCGCTGTCGGCATTGATGTGGCCGGCCTCTCCAATATCAACAAAGCGGCTGCCCCAGACCTGTGCACAGTGCTGCGCAAACGCCGATGACCCGAACGGATCGTTGGCACTCGCGACTACGATGGAAGGAAACCCGTGAGGCCGCATTGGCACCGGTGCAAACCCATGTGCCTTGGCAGGAAAGCTTGCACTCTGCGGATCGGGGACCGCCACGAGAAACGCGCCCTTCGGACGCAACGCTGAACGATGAGCCCAATGAGCCACGAGAAGGCAGGCGAGGCTATGAGCTATCAGCATCGGTGGAGAAGGGCACACTCGCACAGCAATATCCAACGCACGAACCCAATCGTCGCATACCGGGCGGTCCCAATCTCCCAAGTTCACGCGCTGCCATTGTGGATGGCGCCGCTGCCAGAGCGTTTGCCAATGTTGCGGCCCGGAGTTGCCATGACCCGGGAGTACTAACACCGGAGTAGCTACCGACATCTCATCCTCCGGCCTTTCTGCCACTCACGGCAATGGTGGCGTAGTAGATAGCCCATGCGCTGGGATCGTCGGCGAATCGGCAATACCGTTCAAGATCCGACTCTTTAACCACTCCTGTATCCAAATACTTTTCAGATAATTGCTCAGCCGACATCTTCATTACCATGGCCATACCCGACCTGCCGGCACAGAGCGGAGCATCGTTCTCTACAATGAGGTCTTGTAGTCCGCGCCGTTGCAGCAAGGCAGGCAACTTCAGACCCAGCGCGTGGTCCATCCTCAATGTTGCGTACATCTTCGCGATCGCCTGATTGACCTTGTGTACAGATCCAAGTTCACGCTCATCGCCGACAATCCCACGCGACGCAGAAAAGTCTGGCTCCTCCAGCACAAGCCAGCCTCCCGGCTTGAGGCAGTCAAGCATCTTCGTCAACGCCACTTCATAGTCAGCGAGATGGATCAAGACGTACCGCGCATGCACCACATCGAACGATTGCTGCGACAACTGAGCCGTGCGAATGTCGGATCGCACAACGCTCACATTGGGTCGTTCCACTTCACGCAGAAACTTCGGATCGAGATCCACCGCCACAACTCGCCCCGTCACACCAACCACTTCACCCATCCAGTTCATAATGGACCCAGCACCAGGCCCAACCTCAAGACAGCGCCAGCCGGCTTGCAGACCAGTGGCCAGAAGCCGCCTCTGACTCGCAGGATCGAACACCTGCTCGATCATTCGAAGCCGTTCCAGTTCCCGTTGATCGTCAACTCGCTGAAAGACATACGCCGATTCAGGCACGCGACAACCTCGCCCTCAATGTCAAACAGAAGATCGATGGGCCACAACACTGGAGGAGTACGGAGTATAGACCACTACCAGGCGAGGAGAAAGGATGTCCACTTCCTTGATGTGTACATCCTTCTCCTGTCTGTACATCACGTGGAAACTTCTCCACACAACAATAGCCGGCTTCTCCTCCCAGCGCATGCATACGACTTACCGCTTTTCACAATCGGTTTCTGCTATATTAGCGGCTGAAAATAGCAATTGTTCAACACCCTGTTACATGAGGACTGTTTGATGGAGACCTCGAAGAGAGATGAGCTTCTTGGAACGATTACGTGGTGGGGCTTTCACGGCCTTCTCGTGTGGATAGGCGCCTGGCATTTTTTGTCTAGAAATCTTGCCGATGGAGGCCTATTCGTGTCTGACCTGTTCGCCGGCGCTCTCCTACTCGCCACAGCGCTTTCGCTTCTTCGGCTCTCGATAGGTTGTCACTTCCTTCGTTTCGTGGCCCTCATAGGCATCTTGCTCGTAATCTATCGTGCATGGAATGGGAAAGTCGAAATGGGTAACCTGGCCGACCTCGCGATCTGGGCGTACACATTTTACTCCTTTGGTCCAAGTAGTTGGCGCTTTTCCCTCTATAGCCCACTTGGCGTCTTTGGGAAGTTGAAAGCGTAGAGACATCGAACGTCCCACTGATCGATCTCAGCCCTCATTCTCCAGCTCAAAGTTTCATGGCATCAGCCGACTCGCCTATGCGAGTCGGCCTCGACCCCACGTGCTCCCCCCACTAAAACTGTAGATAGGCATTGATGGCAACAAGAACCTGATTGTCTTTCTGCCCATCGTTATAAGGATTCCGGCCACCCGCAAACCAGTCGTACCGGACTTCCGGACGAATTGTCACGTTCGGATGCAGGGAGTAGTTCACTCCGCCGGTGAGCGAGTAGAAACTCCCGGCGAACGGAGCGAAGTTGGGATTCCCTCGATCAGGGGAACCTCCAACTCTGGTGCCCGCTTCATCCCGCATCCATTCGAACCGGAGTCCCGCTTTCACTTTTTGATGCAGCCGGTAATAGAGATATTGATCGATGCCATACCATCGCGCAGTTCCCCCACCGATTTTCCCATCTTCTTGATAGGCGTAGTGATGATGGAAAACATATTCAAGATCGTCGGTAGGATTCACGCCTATGATCGCGCTATAGCGGGTCCGTTGCCCGGTTCTTTCGGCAATCGCCGTCGGTTCTTCTCCCGTAATCACTCCAAACGAGGCCGTTAAGAAATTATTCTCCATCGCGTATTGAGCTTTCAATACGTACGCAGGCTTGTCGCTCCGCCGATCGAACGCATCCCATCCATTCACCACGCCTCCCTGGAATGTCAGTTGCGGCGTGACATTCCAGGTGGCGAGACCGCCCCAATGGGTGAATGGGCCTGCAAACTGATAGGAGTATGATTTTGAATAAAAGAAATTCGCCGGAGCCGGTACTCCTTCATACCCGATAATCGTATAAAAGTGCCCTGCTTTCACCGAGAAGGTCTTGTTGCCTGCCTCGGCATACATCTGCGGAAGCGCGAATCCGTGCTCCTCACGGTTCCACTTGGGCGAACCGGATTGATTCCGCTCGATCCCATTGCTTTGAGCCAAAAAGTAATCATGTCCATACATGGCATCGACTCGGAATCCCACATCGATCCCGCTCGTGACTTTCAGAGCCTTCTCCACAACCAGGTACAACTGATTGAGCACCGGTCTGTCGCGATCGATCGCATTGTAGGGTCCGTTAAAATGGGAGGTAGGACTCGATCCGTTAAACGTATAGCCTCCGTCGACCCATCCCCTCACAGAAATCGGCCAACTTTGAGGAACAAGCCGCTGAACAGCCACCTTCCCTTAAGCCGACGAGTCTGGCACAGCCGCCTCATCCGCCCAAACCTGGCCAACGCCGGCGAGCAACCCAATCAGTCCACAGATTCCCACAGTGAATTTCCCCACCTTCATCGATAACTCCTCCTAAGTTGTGAAACTGCACCGACTACTCCAAGAAAAATCTCTTCGCACCTCATCCTATGCGCCTGATCGACGAACGAAACCCATGCAGGCATCAGCAAAAACAATACCGCGCACCACAGATATCAATAATGTTCAGGTATCGTGTTGTTTCCTGAACTGTGTCTGGGCACTCACCTGTCATAACAGCCATCGACTGTGGCAAAAAGCAGATAGATGTGTGCCGCTGCGTGGCATGAATGAAACATCGCAAAGGATCTATGACAGCAAGGATTATGGGCAAAGGGTAGGCAAAAAAGAACGGCACAAGCGAATGTCGTGTCTTGTACGACTCTGTTATTCACATGCGACCACGTGACCTGATAGTGCCGCAAACGCCTCACGCGAGAACAAGGCGAGAGCACCATCCGAAAACCATCAAACCTCAAGGCAGAAGATCAACCAACAATCCGACCGGATCCACAATATTGGATTACAAGATGCGACCCTAATTTCTTCCATTGGGCGATTATGTAATGTGAACGATGAGCGGTTGTTCGTCGAACGTAGAAAGAGAATTCACTGTTCAAGTGGGGTGTGCAAGGAAGGCGAGTTGACCGGCTGTTTCATCTATGCGAGTCGCGCTTGGCTCGCTTACGACTATCGAGGAACAAACGACGAAAGACGCCGTTTAGCCCGCAGGATTCATGAACGGTTCTGCCCCAATCGCAAGTGCAGAAATCAGAACCCTTTGCATTCAGCAAAAGGGGCAGACGCCTAGCTCATCGCATTACGCGACGTGACGGAGCTGCGGCTTGGCCGCTTCTGTTTCGAGCAATCGCCCTGCTCCCGCCCGTTGGATCATCCGATGCTGCTGAATGAGCGGATCGACAATGTTCCCGCAGGACACACATCGCCATCCTTTCATCCACATCGGAATACTGCTCTCTTGAATGTCGAGAAGGCTGTCGGTAACCATGAGACCATCACATCGTGCGCACTCCATGGAACCCTCCTCTGTTAAGGCTGACACCAACGACACCATGCACACTCCCCTTTTAAGCCTAGCAGACGCGTGACCAACCGCTTGCCTCCTAATGCTAGCAATCGCAATGCCACGGTGTTGTGGCGACGGCTTGCGTGTTTTCCCAATGAATCGTAGAGTACTGACGAACAGCATTCGCCCTCAACTGATGATAGATGTGACAGATTGGTCTCATGCGGCAAAAATGCACGGGTTCACGACTTGATCCAGCAGACAGCATGAGTGAAGAACGTTCCTCGGAGTCAATCGGAGACGAATGGTGTCATTGACTGCGACAGAAATTGCGAAGGTGACCGGCGAATGTGCCCCAGTTTTGGCTGGAGGCTGGATTCAAAAAGTGTATCAGCCGACAGATCGCACCCTGGTGCTTGAGATTCGCACGCCAGGACGGACGCACCGACTCCTCATCTCATGCCACCCTGACGCCACCCGGATTCACATCACCACGGCAGCCTTTCAGAATCCACCGACTCCTCCGCCTTTTTGCCAATTCCTCCGCGCCCATCTGCAAGGAGCACGCATCGACAAGATCGAACAGCTTCACGGAGACCGAATCATTCAGCTTGCACTGACTGCCAAAGAAGGTCCCTGCAACTTGGTGGCAGAACTGACAGGGAAAACATCGAATCTCCTTGTCCTCGATGAGGCAAGCCTTGTCCGAAGAGACCTGAACAGGGAAAAAGATCTGGTGGGACAGCTGTACGTGCCTCCCCCTCATCCGCAGCGAGAACGAGGTGCTGCCGACCAGGCGCGATTCAGTCAGGACCTCCCGGAGTCGCCATTTCCTTTGTCCGCTGCCATCGAAATTCACTACCGCACGGCCGAGGGTGTTTCAAACATCGAAACTGCACGAAATATCAGGGCGGGAATACTGAGAAAATCCATCAAGAAACTCCGCCGTCGTATTGAAGCCTGGCATGAAGACCTCGCTAAGGCAGAGAAATACACAACCTACGATCGCTACGGCGAATTGATCAAGGCAAACCTGGGAACCATGCGCAAGGGCCAGACCGACGTCGCCGTGGTGGATTATTTCGATGAGGAACTTCCTACCCTGACGATCCCACTCGACCAAGCCAAAACTCCCCAAGGCAATATGGACGACTACTTCCGAAAGCATCGGAAGTACCTGGCGGCACAACGGGAGCTGCGGCCACGCATCGAAGAAGGTAACCGAGAGCTGGAGACGCTGAAGGGAGAGCTCACCGCCATCGAACAAGGCACCTGGCAACCGCCCGAGAGACCGAGCCAGATCGCGAGAACGACAATCCGGCAGCGGGAAAGCAGGGGAAAGGGTCGCCAGGCAGAACGTCAAGGTCCGTTCCGCCGCTTCACCTCGTCAGACGGTTTAGCGATTTTTGTCGGGAAAAACGCGCGGGAGAACGACGAGCTGACGTTCGGTCTGGCCAAAAGCGATGACCTCTGGCTCCATGCCCGAGGCACACCCGGTTCGCATGTCGTCGTGCGGCTGGGGAAAGGAGCCGATCCGCCGATCGAGACGATACGAGATGCCGCCACGCTGGCACTGCTCTATAGCGATTTAAAGAAAAGCGGCAAAGGCGACGTCATCTACACGAGACGCAAGTGGGTCAAGAAGGCAAAGGGCCAGGCGCCGGGAGCCGTCATCGTCACGCAGGAGAAGTCGTTGCATGTCAGTCTGGAGAAAACACGACTGGATGCACTCAAGGCCCGGTCAACTCACGAGTAGCCATTCGAGTTTCGAACAGCTATCGTCCGAACACCGCCACCCTTTCTCCAGTTTCACGGTGCCCTGATTCAGCGTCATACCGGGGCATCAAGCATTCCCACCGCTCACGCGTATACTCCGCTGAAACCCTCCGCCTCTTCCCATGACACCCCTCCTAACCCAGTATGAGCCCTCATCTAGCCGGAACCATTCACGAATGATCCTGACTAGAAGTCCTGCCAGACCCACTCTGTATCGGTCTTGCCAAAAGTGTGGATTCTCTAGCCATAGACGTTGCCAGGTACTATGCTGTCGCTAGGTAGCCACCCTATGTCAGAACAACAACACGCTACACCTCAATCCCTGCCTCCGACCATTCTGGTGGTCGATGACGAACCATCTATCGCAAAGATGTGCAAGCTGATCCTTCAGCAGGCAGGCTATTCCGTCCTCAATGCCGAGGGCAGCTCAGAAGCCCTCAGAGTCTGTACACAGCACGATGGGTCCATCGATCTGCTGGTGACAGACCTCGTCCTTCCCCCTCCGGGCTTTCAATTGGCCTCAAGCGCCAATCAATTCCCCCATGTACACGGCCATGAACTGGCTGTCCGAGCGCTCCGCATACGAAAAAACCTGCGAGTCATCATTATGTCCGGCAAGATCGATCAGGATTTGGCAGGGTACGGCTTACGCCGGGGTAGCCTTTTATTTCTTCAAAAACCGTTTGAACCACAAGCCTTGGTCGCACTTGTGCAGCAGGCACTTCATGCATCGCCACCCTCAGCCGAGAGTCTGACGGAAGACCTGCCAAAAGCTCCCAGAGTCGGTGACGAGTGGTTTGATTAGGACGTGTCGAGGCTCGGTCAAAAACCAGCCGGCGCGTGAGAGTCGTCACCCGTTGCCTGCAACGTGATCCACCCGATACACACGATGTAAGCAGGGGGTCCAAAACATCACGAGAGAGCCTGGTCAAGGCTCGATACGATGTGTCACGTCTCAATCGGGCCCCATTTCCGCACCGTTGAGAGCGGTAATGGCCGCCTGCGCTTCCGTATCGGAAGACATCTCAACGAAGCCGAAGCCGCGTGACTGTCCCGTGAACTTATCCGTAATGATCCGCGCAGACGCGACGGCGCCATGCCGCCCGAACAGATCACTCATCTCCTGCTCAGTTGCCGAATAGGGCAACCCACCGACATAAATCTTCGAACCCATCTGGGGTTCCTCCTTATGAGTATGATGATATTGTCTTGTACACGAGGAACGGAGGAAGGAGCGGGCCGAAGACGCGAAAGATGCGGCGGCTTAGGTCTGACTTCCGGCGAGATTCTCGGGCAAGGCAACATCGATGCTGCAGACCTGTATATTTCGTTCTACCTTGCCGCCAGGCCCCTGCGGCAAGGTCATTCTAGGCTATCATAGCCCTCTTGAAAATGGCAATCCAAGCCTCAGCAGGATGCTGAAAAAGTCCGCCAGCGTCCTTCTCGCATCGTTCAGACCCTCAACGTACCGATTAGGGTCCTCGGAGGGCAGAAACACTAGTGGGGCTTATCCATGATCAACGACTGAGCAGGATAGTGACCGCGCGGGAGCACCAGCGATGGGAGTGAGCCCGTGCTAGGCTTCCATCCCTCGCTCTGTGCAAGAGAGTGACCGTGGGAAGTGCTTCATAATCAACGCCGCCACACCAACGACATCGTCCAGTCCAAACAACGGAACCGCGAGATCCACGGGTTTGTCCGATACCACCGCAAGAAGCCCTTCCGTCGACACAGGAATTTCACCGATCTGCTCGCGAACGATAACGATCTTCGGATAGCGTTCGTGCTTCCATCCTTCGGCAATGATCAAGTCGTAGGTGTCATCGAGAAACCGATCCCGCACGGCCTCGACGTTCAACTGATCAGGCACGTCGGCAAACATCGCCATACTGCCCTTGGAGAGCACCATCACACTACTGGCCCCAGCTCGCTTATGGCGCCAACTGTCTTTCCCTTCCGTATCGAGATCGAATCCATGGCCGGCGTGCTTGACCGTCGCCACTTTGTAGCCAGCCTGGACTAACTGAGGAATCACTCGCTCGATCAGCGTAGTTTTCCCGCTGTTCGACCGACCGACAAAACACACAATGGGTACGGCCATACAAAAAGAGCCCTTCGTTGTCAGGACCGATCAACCATATACGGAAGCCCCTCAGCGCTGCTCACCGTTATCTTCAGCAACATGAAAGGGGATGCCCACTCGTCTGGGCCGGATCGGCATGGGTGATCCACGCTTCCCCGCTCAGCAGTTGCACCGAGACAAGATCACCCGGATTCACGCGTTCGACTTCGACCGGTATATCGATCAAACAATTGGCCTTCACCATAGACGTCAATATCCCGGATCCCTGCGCCCCGGTCGTGCGAACCTTGAAAACCCCCTCTTCTCGTGTAAGCACCCCGCGGAGAAAGTGACGCCGATCCGTCCGTTTGGAAAATTTCTCCTGGAAGATCGCCTGCACAACCGGACGACCATAGCTCCGGTGCCCGCTCATTTTCAGCATGGCCGGTCGGACTAGTTGTTCGAACGTCACCATGGAGGACACGGGATTCCCCGGCAAGCCGAACGCCAGCTTGCCCTGAATCTTGCCGAAGGCAAGCGGCTGTCCAGGCCGGATCGCTAACTTCCAGAAATTCATGGCTGCACCCAGCTCCTGGAACACTGCTTTCGTGAAATCGTAGTCGCCCATCGACACACCACCGGACAGCACGAGAATATCCGCCGTTAGCCCCTGCGAAATCTTGTCTTTCAACGCAGCAGGCGTATCCCGCGCAATCCCCAGTAGCAGGGGAATGCCACCCGCCTCCTGCACCGCTGCCGCAATCCCATAGCTATTGGAGTTGATGATTTTCTCCTCGCTGAATCGCTCGTCCAAGTCAGCCAGTTCGTCACCGGTCGAAAGAATCGCCACACGAGGTCGTTGATAGGCAAAGATGAACGACTTGGCGAGGATCGCCAACATCCCCGCTTCACCAGGACGAATTCTGGTCCCCTTGCCGATAATACACTCACCCTTCTTGACGTCTTCACCTTGAGGCCGAACGTTGGCGCCCTGTTGTTCCAGTTTGAAGACGCGCACGGAGTCCGGTGTATGCTCAGTATCCTCCACCTTCAAAACCGTATCTGCCCCCTTCGGGAGCGGAGCCCCGGTCATGATGCGAATCGCCTGCCTCGCGCCGACGGATTTTGACGGCATCTTTCCCGCCGCCACATCCTCGATGACTGTGAGCGTGACCGTTTTCTGAATGGCATGCTCCTGCTTGATATCCTCCCACCGCACCGCGAATCCATCCATCGCGCTGTTGTCCCAGGGTGGATTGTCCCGTTCCGCCACAATATCCTCGCCAAGGACACGACCCAGCCCATCAAGGATCGAAATTTTCTCCAAGCCCAGGATCGGCGTAGACTCCAACACAATCCGTTGCGCCTCCTCCAACTGCGTAAGCCCCTGTGTTGCGTCTATCGCTTTCACCTTTTCCCCTTCTCAGTGCGCCTGCCGAGATCCAACATTCACGAGGGACCCGCGCTTCTTGCAGAACGCTTCGACCTTGTTTGCAATCTCGTGATAACACTCGGCCGTCGCCGTATCGGAATTGAACATCGCAAACGGCTCACCGGCATCGGACTGGATCACGACATCGGGATCGAGCGGAATCCGCCCGAGGAAGGGCACACCCATATCCAATGCAGACGCTTCTCCGCCTCCCTTTCTGAACACCTCAATATGATTGTGGCAATGGGGACACTCGAGCCCGCTCATATTTTCAACAATCCCAATAATCGGCACTTCACTGTCTTTGCAGAAGGTGACCGACTTGCGTGAATCTAAGAGAGCCACTTCCTGCGGCGTCGTCACGATCACCGCACCGCTGACAT
Organism: Nitrospira sp.; assembly: GCA_005116945.1. Classification (GTDB taxonomy): domain Bacteria; phylum Nitrospirota; class Nitrospiria; order Nitrospirales; family Nitrospiraceae; genus Palsa-1315. Next base: position 452,635 of record SWDH01000029.1, on the reverse strand, counting down.
TGCCAAGCAGGTCGATGGTCGTGACCGATTCGTTGCCGGTCCCTGGAGGAAGGTCGACAAACAAAAAATTGAGATCCTGCCACTCGACACCGCCCAAGAGCTGGTTGATGAACTCATACTTGTACGCATCGCGCCAGATGATCGGATCGTCAGAATTCTGCAATAAGAAAGACATCGATGCAATCTTGAGGTTGTACGCCTGGAAGGGAATGATTCCGCCCGAGCTGCTGATCTTGAGCTTCTGCCCTTCGGCGCCCACCATCTTGGGAATGTTCGGGCCATGGATGTCCATATCGCAAATGCCGACATGCCACCCTTTGAGTGCGAGACTCACGGCAAGGTTCGTCGTACAGGTACTCTTTCCGACTCCACCCTTATTGCTCATGATGAGCACTTTGTATTCAATCCGTTCCATCCGTTTGGCCACCAACCAGCGACTGTGCCCCTCCTTGTCCTTCTGACACGTTTCATTTTCGTCGCAGATCGCGCAGGCCCACATATACACACAGGCATCGCTGCCACCGGAACTGGGAGGTTGAATCACATTTAATTCACGCGCCATGCTTGTTCCTTTGGTGAGACATCACGTTCGATCTACCTGTAAGGCCGGTCATCATCGTCGATCTGTCGGCACGCCAACATAGTCCCCGCCTGAGGACTTCGACATCGCACTTGGGGACGCGGTCCCGGCTCCTGCCGTAGCCATTGCGACTGCAGGAACACCAGCTTGACCATCTGCGACTGGTTTAGTCTTACCGAAATACTTCGCACCGAAAATCCCAACCCAGTACAGAAGAAACATCGGGCCCGCCATGAGCGCTTGATTAAACGGGTCAGGCGTCGGTGTCAGAATTGCGGCAATCACAAAGGATCCCAGCAACGCCCATTTCCAATATCGAATCAGAAACGGCGCATCGACCCACCCTAGTTTCGCCATGAGTGTGATCGCCAGTGGGACTTCAAAAATCAGCCCGAATACCATCAAGAACCAGAGAGCAAACCCGACATACTGCGCGATGGAGATCTGAGGAACGAAGCCGGCGTTGACGCCATAGGCGATCAAGAAATTCAGCGCAAACGGCAGCACGAAGAAAAAGGCAAAACCGACGCCTGCGTAAAAGGCGACGGCGGTCAGCATCACAAACGGGGCGACAAAGCGCCGCTCCTGGGCATGGAGGCCCGGCACGACGAATTGCCAGATCTCAAACAAAATGTAGGGGGTCGCGGCAACGACGGCAAAGAGCCCGGCGACCTTGACGTTCTGCCATAACGCTTCAGCCGGCGCAAGGAAGACGAACGGGACAGTGGGCAGATCGGTCGGCACCCACGACAAAGAACCCAACATAAACATGTTTTGAAGGGGAATGCGAAGCCACTTGACCAACGTGTCGGCATAGAAAAATGTGCCGGCAAACACCACAGCGGTAATGATGGCCACTCGTGTCAGCCGGACTTGAAGCTCCACGAGGTGCTCCATGACCGGCATTTTCTTATCTTCCAGCGGCTTGAAGATCGTATCCTGCAGCCACTGATAAAGTGAATTCGGGCCGTTGGACATACGATCCGTTCATCCGATGGCTAGCGGGGACCGCTCGGTATCCGAGCGGTCCCCGCTAGCGTCATGCCTATTATTTGGGATTGACTGCAACAAACAAGCTGTTCCCCTGCCGGCTGAGAAGCAGGACAGCCAACTCATCTTTTTTCAGCTTACTTGAAGCGCGCTGGTAGTCTTCGAGTGTCTTCACGACTTCATGGTTCACTTCCTGAATCACATCGCCACGCTGCAGGCCCGCTGCTTCTGCAGAGCCACCGCCCTCGACTGATGTCACAACGACACCCGTCATCTTCGCCGGGATATTCAATTGACTCATCGTGGCCGCATCCAAGCCCTGCACTCGAATGGACGCCAAGACATTATCAGGCAACTTCGCCGTTTCGACCGGTTCCTTAGGAGATGCCGGCTCTTTTTTCGCCAACATCTCATCCGTCGGCCGCTCCGCCACCTTCACAGCGATTGTCTGCTCCTTCCCGTCTCGCAACACCTTGACCTGCGCATCCTTACCAACCATCGTACGCGCGACGAGGTTGCGCAACTGACTCACATTCTGGACTTCTTTTCCGTTGAACGCGATCACTACATCACCGCGCTTCACACCCGCAGCATGCGAAGGACCACTCTCATTCACGTCGCTGATCAATACGCCTTTGCGCTGTTCCGGGAGCTTGAAGGATTTGGCCAATGCCGGCGTAATTTCTTGAATGGCGACACCCATCCAGCCCCGGACAACCTTGCCGGTCTTCTGTAGGCTGTCGACGATATCCAACGCAATGCTGCTGGGAATGGCAAACCCAATCCCCTCCGACCCACCCGTCCTGGAGAAGATGGCAGTATTGATTCCGATGAGTTCGCCATTCACATTGACCAACGCCCCGCCGGAATTGCCGGGATTAATCGCGGCGTCGGTCTGAATGAAATCTTCATAGTCTGCAATCCCGACATTGCCCCGCCCCAAGGCGCTGATGATGCCCAGCGTCACGGTGGAACTCAGTCCAAACGGACTGCCGACTGCCAATACAAGATCACCGACCTCTAATTTCTCATACTCAGCCCATTTTAAAGATGGGAGGTCTTTCGCTTCGATCTTCACCACCGCCAAATCCGTCTTCGGATCGGTCCCTACCACTTTCGCACTGAATTCTCGGCGATCGCTCAGCGTGACGGTAATCTGCGTGGCGCCCTCGACGACGTGATTATTCGTCACGATAAATCCGTTCGAATCGAAAACCACGCCGGACCCGGCGCTTTGATCAGGACGGCCATGGCCTCCACCCGGAGGCATCGGCGGAGGAGTCGGAAGTTCACCCTCCGGCGCCTCTTCACCCGGGGGTCCACCAAAGGGACCTGGCGGTACCGGCGACTTTCGGCCTCGACCCCTCCCTTCCCCACCACCGGTGACGGCAATATTCACGACCGCAGGCGTCACCTTTTTGACAATGTCTGAAAACCCCTGCATCCCCCCGGCCGGAACCCCGGCAGCCAACGCTGTCGGCTCACTAGGCAAACCTGTACAAGCCACCACACTCATGATCAGACCGATACCTGTCACAAGACCTCGAATATTCCTTACGCGACTCCGGATGACCATATCAGCGTTCCTCCACAGGGTTATCCAACAGGACATGAGCTGAACGATGCATTGTACACTATCCATTCCGAGGGCTTCAAAGACTAATAGCCTCCGTTAGAACCTCACCGGACACAGTCCAAAGGGAACGATTCACCAGGGCCCTGACGCACCTTGGCTACTATGTATTCTTTCGAGTCGCCGATTCGGACTCTCATACCCCACGCCACACATTGCGCAGTTTCAACACCAGCCGCTGAGCCGCTTGCTCAAAGGACACCACTCGCAGCGTATTCGGCGCGCCCTCATACGTCGGAGGCCAGATACGCCGCTCATCCTGTGGACGCAAGAAGATCGCTGGGTACCATTGATCGATCCCTGGCGCACTCGGGCGATCCAGGGTAGCCCAACCCCGTCCCTCAGCCTGCGCGACGACCTGATGCTGCTTCAAATCCAATAGAACGAACTCCAGCAGCGACCAGTTGTCTCGACGAAATCCAGGCTGTGCATGCGTGGTCAATCCGAGAGAGAGGGTGACGGGATATTCCTGTTCAGTGCTGGAGACGACCACAACAGCCAGATAGTCGAACCCACGTTGCTGCCCTAATTCTGCGAACTGGGCCACATTTCGCTGCGACCGCGGCCCGATACCGTCCGCTGAGAGTATCTCTGTAATCGCAATAGGAATCGCACGGCCAAGATCCCGTCGCAAACTTTCGCCGAGGCGAACCAGCGCCTCTTCCGGCAGATTCGGAGCCGCGCCCGGCTCCGCCGTATCTGACACCATGACAAGTCCTGCCTGTAAGGGACGTTGTTCGATCTTCGTGAACGCTTCGCTGCTGACCTGACGCCATGAGGACACATACTCGCCAATCCGTGCCGGTGGAACAGCGGAAGCACAAGACACGAATAATACTGCGCTGAGCATCAGGCTGAATTGAATAAGCCGACGACGCATTCCTCACCTCAGACCCTGCAGAGCTTCCTCCGCCGCTTCATTCTCCACTGTTGTACGTTCGCCCCCCGTCAGCAGATCTGTCAAGTGGGCGGAACCCTCCCCTTGCAACACTACCAAAAGGTGTGTTCTCCAAAAATTCACCCGACGGACTTCAGCTGTTCTGCACGATATCTATGGATTCACCGGCTCGCAAAACGCCCTAAGCCCTGCTACATTCAGCCTCATCTATCGATTCGAAATCGGGTTTGAACTCCGGTCACGCCAGACTGTTTCATCATGGCCATTGAACGGCACCCAACAGGCTTTCCGCAGCAACTCACCATACGATGGGCCATCCTCTTGTTTCTGCTCATCATAGCCGGTGGACTGTCCGGATGCGAAAAGGTGACGTCGGTGCTGCACCGGACCCCTTTACCGGACTTGGGCCCACGGCTGGCCAACTCCGTCAAGCTGACCTTCGACCCCTCCTTCACGAACCTCACCATGCAATACATTGATGGGTGCAATAGCCCCCATGCACTCAACGTGGGTGAAGAAATTGAATCACTGATGATTGACGCGGCCTCCAAAAACTTTAGGGCTGTAACCGTCGACGATGGACCCCCCGCGCAGATCCTGTCCGACAAAGAGATCATCGTCACACTCCAACGCTCTGGCCTCAAACTTTGGGCCGATCATGTCTACGATCGGGTACCCGCAGACATGACTATCGAGGCGCTTGTCACCCTGAAGGATGGCGGGGGAAGAGAGCTTGGCAGGCAAAATGTTTCCATCGAGCACAACCAACGCCTTATTCTCGAACCGACCCCGCGCCGATGCGATTATGGCAATATGAGGGAATTCGTCCATGACGCGGGAATCGCCCTCTCGACACAAGTCATGCGCGCTATCAGAACCCAGTTGGCCGCGACGGATGGATCCGGTCCCGCACCGGTGGCAGCAGCACCCCTCAGACCGGTTCCACCGGCAACGGCCACACCGGCCCAAGGCACTCCATCGGCACTCATGTTTAAAGCCACAGTGCTGGATGAAAACAGCAATTTAGTCTTTGAAGGAGGCGAGCGCATTCGGGTGCGCGTCGATCTCATGAACCGAGGAGAACAGGAACTTCAGGGTATCACGGCGGTCCTAACGGGAACCGCCTCGCTACTTGCCCAGTTTCCAACGACGACGCTGTCGATCGGACGACTGCAAGCGGGCCAATCCCGCTCGATGGAATTTGCGGCGACGATACCTCAATCCCTCCAACCGGAAAAAGCGGAAATCTATGTGGCGGTCTCTGACTCTGGAACTCATACGCAGCCACCGCCACAAACCCTAGCACTGGCAATTCAACCAACCGGCATTACCGTCGACGATGTGGACGACCTCCCTGCTACCGTCACCGAATTCAGGCAACCCCATACCTACTTGATCTCAATTGGGATCGGCTCGTACCGAAGCCGACAAGTCCCATCCAGAAAATTCGCTTCCTCGGATGCTCAATCAGTCGCCCACTACTTTCAGACCCTTGGTGGTGTACCCGCCTCCAACATTCTTCTCCTGCAAGACAGGAAAGCGATACGCTCGGACATCGATGAAGCGTTGCTGGACTGGATGCCGTCTCGCATACACAAAGACGCAGTCGTCATCATCTATTTCGCTGGTCTGGCTTCGGTCTCTTTGACGGGAGAGACGTTCTTGGTTCCGTACGATGGAACCGACACGACCGCTTCACGGGCCTATCCGATCAAGGATTTTGAAGCAGCCCTGTCTCGCCTACATGCAAGACAGACGGTGTTCCTATTCGATGGCGCTGTGTCGCGCATGGAACCAGACAGCCGAGCCAAAACTGCCCTGGGCACGCTCCCACAATGGAACCCTACGGGAAGCTCGACGCTCCATGTCATTGGAACCAGTGGCATCGGGCAGGGGTTGGAAGACGACCAGCATCGGCATGGCCTCTTCACCTATTATCTACTGCGGGCCCTGCGTGGCGAAGCCGACACAAATCGGAATGGCGACGTGACACTCGGTGAAGCGGTCACCTATCTCAGCCAGAAAGTACGTTGGGCCTCCAAAACCTATAGAAACCAAGAACAACGCCCACTCGTTGCACCAACAATCAGCCCAACCGATCCTTCTGCTGCCTTAATATTGACGAAACAAGCTGCGATCCAGGGCACCGAAGCCCACTGACTAACAGGATGCTGAAAAAGTCCGCCAGCGGCGTTCTCGCATCGTTCAGACCCTCAACGTACCGCAAGGGTACGCCTCAGGTCTTCACTCGCTGCGGCCTTGCTGGACGACCTTTTTGAGCATCCTGACAGAACCACACGATCGCAAAAAGAAAGAGGGTGGAGGATCGAATCCTCCACCCTCTTTTCTTGACACGTATCGCGACGACGAAACTACTCGCCTTTACAGAAGGTGCGCTCGTAGTTGATGATCGTCCAGGCTTCTTCTTCTGAAATGATTGCTGGGGTCAAGGAGATCATGCCTGTGCCTGCGCTCCCGTTCTTGATGATCCAGAAGAGTTCGCCATCTTTCCGCTTCTTATGGAATTTGCAGTTCGAGAAATCGCGGGGGCTCGGATTCAGCACCTTACCGGCCTCGCCCTGACCATTCCCCTCCTTACCATGACAATTGAAGCAGGTGCCCTTCCCCTCGTACAGCGCCTTTCCTTTGGCAATACTCTCCGGGGTCGCGGCAACCGGATTCTTGTTGGCCTTCGCGTCGGCCATCTGATCAGGCGGAACACGCGCCTTGAGTGGATCCTTCTCTTCGGCTCCCACCATTGAGGCCGATAGCATAATCAGCGCTGCGCTGATTCCCAGGAACTTAGCAACA
>SWDH01000029.1:430293-445623 GCA_005116945.1 Nitrospira sp. | reverse complement strand
GCTTGCCATTGATCCAAAAATTCATCGTATCGCATGCGACCAACGGCGGACGGGGGAGCTTTTGCAACACATCAAACTGCAGCTCCGGGTCGATATTGCCTAAGAATAAGAGCTCCGGAGATCGATAGGACTCAGGAATCTTCGGGCGAAAGGTTTCAAAGACATTGAGTTTCGTATCGAGCGTGCGGGCTTCGTTCAACTGATGCGTGTACTCCCCTTTCCATCGGAACGTTGCCCCAGGCCTATGCTCCAACCCGGTTAAGTCAATGCCGCGGCTCTTGAGAAAAGTCAGATGCTGCTGAGGAAAATCTTCTCCCACCACGGCAATGAGATCCACACTGGTAAAATAGCTGGCCGCAGTGGAAAAAAATGTGGCCGAACCTCCGAGGACCTCACTCACTTCCCCGAACGGTGTTTTCACCGTATCTAATGCGACTGATCCGACGACAAGCAGCTTCCCCATGGCTTACCGAGCTCCTTTCTTCTCCAGAATAACCCGATCCATCAACAAGGCCAGCTTCCGTCGGATCGAGGTCGGCATCCGCTCCGGAGCTGTGATAATGGCATCCTGCAACGCACGATGGCACCCACACGCCTTGACGTCGGCCACCGCGCGCATCGCCGTCCGCAAGAGTTGCTTCGCCAGCGTGACATTCTGACGAAGCGTGGTCAAGATTGAATCAACAGTGACGGCCTGCTCCGTCTCATGCCAACAATCGTAATCAGTCGCCAAGGCCACCGTGGCGTAACACAGTTCTGCCTCGCGTGCGAGTTTCGCTTCAGGGAGATTCGTCATCCCGATCACACTCACACCCCACTGGCGATACAACCGCGACTCCCCTTTAGTCGAAAACTGCGGGCCTTCGATGCAGAGATAGACGCCACCCCGATGAACTGTGGCACCGACCGTGTGGGCGGCATCCAACAATGCCGCACTAAGCGAGGCGCAGACCGGATCGCCGAACGCCACATGGGCAACAATCCCTCCCTCAAAGAAAGTCGACACCCGCCGCTTGGTGAGATCGATAAATTGATCCGGCAACACCACATCACCGGGCTTGATCGATTCCTTCATGCTGCCGACCGCACTGACTGAAATCACCCGCCGAACACCCAACGACTTCAGTGCATAGATATTCGCGCGATAGTTGATTTCGGAAGGATTGACCCGATGGCCGCGTCCATGCCGCGAGAGAAAGGCGATGCGAATTCCGTCCAATTCACCGAGCACGACTTTGTCGGAGGCTGCCCCGAAGGGAGTCTTCACCGACAGTTCCTTGACCTTCTGAAGCCCTTCGACGTCGTATAACCCGCTACCGCCGATGATCCCGATGTCAGCGCGCGCCCGATTCCCTTGCCGCGTCATCCTTGACTCCCAAGTGTGGCGAGAAATTGATCCACCTGTTCAATCACCTTCGTTGCCGTGTGCTGTGCGGATTCCGACTCCTCAACCATCAGCCACTGAATCCCTGGCTCTTTTCGAAACCACGTCATTTGCCGTTTGGAAAAATGTCGCGTGTCCCGTTTGAACCGTCGGACCATTTCAGCCGCATCATAGTCGCCGGCCAAATGCTCGGCCACCTGCCGATACCCCAAGCCCTTCATTGCCGCACTCATACGCGAACACCCCTGAGCCAGGAGTTGCCGCGTCTCTTCAATCAAGCCGTGAGACAGCTGCCAATCGATCCGCTCTTCGATGCGGCGATACAGGGCGGCGCGGTCTCGGTTCAATCCAATGACCAAGGCCGAAAATGGCCGCTCGGCAAACCCGTGTTCCTGCTGAAACGCCGACATCCGACGTCCGGATAGCTGGTACACCTCCAGCGCACGGATTACTTTCGATTCGTCTCGTGGATGCAGCCGCGCCGCAGTCTCAGGGTCGACATCTACAAGCCGTGCATAGAGACGATCATGCCCCTGATCCTCGGCTTCCCGTCTCAACGCCATCCGCATAGTCGGATCTGACTGTGGCGCATGGCACAAACCCTGGAGGAGAGTCCGCACATACAGCCCTGTGCCACCCACCACCAACGGAAGACGGCCATCTCGATAGAGGCGCTCAATCTCATCAATCGCCAGGCGGCGATACATCCCCGTGTTAAACGATTCGCCTGGATCGACGAGATCGATCAACCGATGAGGGACCGCCTGACGCTCTTTCGGAGACGGCTTGTCTGTCCCGACATCCATGCCCCGATAGACTTGCCGTGAATCCGCCGTGAGCACGTCGGTCTCGAACACCTTTGCAACCTCGACGGCGACGCGGCTCTTTCCCACAGCGGTCGGCCCCACAATCACGACCACCGGTTTACAAGGGATCTGCGATTCCGAGAGGCGGCGCATCATCTTTGCAGGAACGGCCATCAGGTCCATCCGACCCGCCCGAACAGCTTGGCAAGCTCATCGGTTGAAAGACGAAATGCCGTGCGGCGCCCATGTGGGCAGGTCATGATGAGCCCTTCTTGTACCCAATCGCGAATCAGCTGTTGAATTTCAGGAAGAGCCAAGGCGCGTCCTGCCCGTACCGCTCCATGGCAAGCCAGCGAGGCCAGCACAGGTTGAATCCGCATCGCCAACGACGATGCGCGATCCCACTTCGTGACGTCATCGAGCAGATCCTGCACCAGGATCGCAGCATCCACCTTGCCAATCCCAACCGGCACCCCGCGAATGGCCACAGCCGTGGCGCCAAATGGTTCAATCAGAAGGCCGAGTTTCTCCAGCTCATCACTGTGCTTAAGCAGCAACATGCTCTGAGCCACCGACAGTTCGACCGGCTCAGGAATCAGCAACGGCTGCGAGGGCATATCACGGCTCTCCCACCTGCGCCAGAGCCGCTGGAAGAGCACACGTTCGTGCGCCGTATGTTGATCGATCACTTGGAGTTCTTCACCGACCTGCGCCACGAGATACGTGCGGAGGATTTGTCCGAGCGGCACGATGTCGACCTGCTCGGCTTGCCGATACGCTCCGGCTGCCTCGTGAGCGAAGGCCAATTGATTCCCCTCGGCGAGACTGGACAACACACCTCTATCACGGTCTCGAACCTGAGAATCCTGCCCATACGTTGCACTCGAGGCTGCCGGGCGAGAATCCGGAGACGACGAGATCTGTCCCTCGGCCGTGAGGGAACCATCTGACGCTGTGTGCGAATTGCCCAACAGGGCCTCCTGCCCTGAACCACCGAGTGCGTGGCGGACCGACTGACGCACCAATTCATGCAGCATGTCAGTTTCCGCAAAACGGACCTCTCGCTTCGTCGGATGCACGTTGACATCGAGTCGGCTCGGCTCAATATCCAGAGACAGTACGAACGTCGGGTGAGCCCCTTTAGGCAGGAACGATCCATACCCCTCCATGACCGCATGAAACACTGTCGCATTGCGGATAGGACGCCTGTTCACGAACAATTCCTGCGGCGTTCTAGAAGACCGCGCATGGATCGGATTGACCATGACCCCACGGATCGACAATCCTCCAGTCCTGCCTCGGACCTCGATGGTTCGGTTAAGAAAGGTTTGGCCATACACCTGAAGAACTCGATCGCGATCTGCTGTCACGGCGGGATAGTTGAGAATCTCCTGACTGTTATGGGTCAGGCGGACATGCACCGCCGGCCAGGCAAGACCTGCAAGCTGCACGACATGGCTGATGTGTGAGAACTCGGTCACGGGAGATTTCAGAAACTTCTTCCTGGCCGGTTGATTAAAAAACAGGTTGGAGACTTCGATTCTGGTGCCAGGGATAGGGGGTGCGTCCAGGATCGGCCCGCCTGTTCCCGCGATCAGGGTACACTGCGATCCCATCGTATCCTGCCTCGTCGCCGTCGTCACGAGCACATGAGAAACGGACGCGATACTCGGTAATGCCTCGCCACGAAAACCCATCAACACTAGTGTTCGCATGAGCCGAGCGGACAGCTTGGATTGATCGCCCTGATCGAACCACGATCTTGAAAAGTGCGACGCCTGGGATGCCATGACAACCAGCCCCCTCGCGTACGTTGCCTCAACTTTTTCGCGGTGTTGGACCAGGGAGTTGTGGTGCTCCCACGCGCTCAGGCCCCATCGGTTCCGTCACCATCCCGATCTTCTCGATCCCGGCTTTCTTGACGCCGTCCATCACTTGCACCACGATCCCATAGGGGACGTCGCGATCGGCCCGGAGATACAGCGAGACATCGGGGTGATCCTGCTTCAAGACCTTCAATTTCTGTTCGAGCTGAGCCACGCCAACCGGATCCTTGTCGAGATACAATCGTTGATCCTTTTCGATGGTAAGCACCGTACGCATCTCCGGTTTGATAGAATTCGTCGCAGACGTCGGAAGTTTGATATCCATCCCTCGATACAACATCGGGGCGGTGACCATAAAAATTATCAAGAGGACGAAAACGACATCGACGAGGGGAATGACGTTGATTTCTGCCAGAAACCGGCGGTGACGGGACTCAAGGATCATCCTTGGACTCCGACCGGAACTGACTTCTTCACCTTGGGCGCCGTGGTCGAGAGGGACGACAAGAGCTCAATCGTGACCGAATCCAAGCGAAACGCCGTTGTACGAATCCGAGTCAGAAAGTAATTATAGGCAATCACCGCGGGGATCGCAGCGAACAGACCTGCTGCCGTCGCGATAAGAGCCTCTGAAACGCCGGGAGCGACGGCAGAAATACTGGCCGTCCCTTGGGTGCCTATCTCTCGAAATGCATCGATGATTCCCATCACGGTTCCGAGCAGTCCGATAAACGGAGTAATATTTCCTGTCGTGGCAAGAAACGGCAGATAGCTCTCAAGGCGTGAGAGCTGACTCTGTGCGAGATGGGATGCTGCCCGCTCTACCACATGTTGATCAACTGGTCCCGCACCGACACCATCTCTCCCTTCAACCCGCCCAGAGCCCATGCGCTCCATCACCCCTTCGAACACACAGGCGCTGGGACTCCCTTCGATTCGTCGAACTTGCCGATACAACTCGTCGAGACTATGCGCCTTCACAAGGAGAGCTAAGAATAGCTTGTCTTCCCGGTCTGCCACACGAAACGCCCGCCATTTTGAGAAGATAATCCCCCACGAAATGACGGAGAAAATAAACAGGATCACCAGCACAATTTTCGACACCACTCCGAGCGAGCCCATTAATCCTGTAAGACCCGTTTGAAACATGCGGCACTACCCTTTCCAAACTCTAGCAGGATACGAACATGTCGCCCTGCTCACCCACTCCACCCAGCACGCCGTATGAGAACATACGACACGCGTCCCACGGCACACGTAATTAAACGGTTTTTTTAGTTTCCCGCGCGGTGTACTTCTGTGATTCCACTCATGCGAACGCGAAATGTTGGCATGTCAACAGCATTGCTCCGCAGCCTGCGAGGAAGCACTCACAGCTCTGCCAGCGGAGTCAAATGCACATAAAGAGAAAATGGCGGGGCCGACGGGATTTGAACCCGCGACCTCCAGATTGACAATCTGGCGTCCTAACCAGCTGAACGACGGCCCCATAAAACTCTACGTATAGCGGAAGATGTGAGGGACAAGACTATATCTAGTGGTCGGTCCCATTAAAATTTCATGATTATAGCTCAATGATCTGTCCTGTTCCCCTTAGGCCAGCCTCTGCTCTGGTAGGCGGAACAGGGATCGAACCTGCGACATCCACCGTGTAAAGGTGGCGCTCTGCCAACTGAGCTATCCGCCCGATTTTCCTAGCAACCTAGGCGGGATGCTACCAACTCCACATGCCCATGTCAATCGAATCTCACACGCTCTTTGTCGTTTGTCGCATATGACGAACACCGCTCAGTTAGGTCACACCTCCTCGATTAGACTTTTCTCCCTGACTGCCGGCCCGCCCGAGGGAAATACGTGTCATGAACCCGCTTCAGGCGTCCCCGTTCTATATGTGTATAGATCTGCGTGGTCGCAATATCCGCATGGCCAAGCATGACCTGAACAGACCGAAGATCGGCGCCGCCTTCAAGCAGATGCGTCGCGAATGAATGCCGAAGCATGTGCGGCGAAATGATCTGTCTGATCCCAGCCCGTAGCGCACGCTGTCGTAGCAACTTCCAAAAGGCTTGCCGGGTCAACGGCCCTCCTCGCCTCGACACAAACATGTACCGTGACGCCCGTTTTTTCAGCAGCCGTGGCCGCGCCTCATTCACATACTGTCCCAACAGTTGCCGGGCCCGCTCACCCATCGGCACGAGGCGCTGCTTTGCGCCCTTGCCCGTGACCCGGAGATACCCGACATCGAGATGCACCAGCGCCACTTCAGCCATCACCAATTCCGACACACGAAGCCCCGTCGCGTAGAGCAACTCCAACATCGCACGATCACGCAGGTCTTCAGGGGTCGGAATGGCCCCCAGATCCAACAATGTCGTGACGTCCTGCTGCGACAATGTTTTGGGTAGTCGGACACCGCGTGAGATCGGCACCAATCCGATGGTAGGGTTCTCTTCGATGATCCGTTCCCGCATCAGAAACTGGAGCCATCCACGAATGGCCGAGAGACAACGCAACGAGGAGGCGCGAGACAACTGCGCCTCCTGCATGGAACGGAGGAATCCTGTTAACGTCTCAGACGTCAGAGGCCCGATCGGGGCAACCCCGATTCGATGCAAGTAGGAATGAAATTTCGTCAGGTCGCGACGATAGGCTTCGATCGTGTTGAGGGAGAGACCACCCTCCACCCGGAGACGACTCAAATATCGCTCAGCCAGCGGGTGCAACATCATCTGTGTCATGATAGCCAATCGCTCAGATGAACACAATGAACTACGGACGGAGTTTACCTTGACACCCTCCAGGGTTTCCGATAGTAGTCACATAAGAATGACAGCGTCGTCAGACCGCCAGGAGCTCATGGCCCGCCCGTTACTATCTCTATCTGCACATCGCACGCACGCTCTTTCAGGACGCTGGTGCTATGCGCTTGCGCTTGGCTCGATCCTGCTCTGGCCAGGTGCTGGATTCGAGCACACTGCGCCCGTCTACGCAGAAACGGGGCCCGCGAAACCGGCGAGCCATCCCACGCTGAACCAGGCGAAACGCTTGACCGACGCAGGGAAGGCTGAAGAAGCCGTCACCATACTTCGTCGTTTTCTGGCCACCGCTCCAAAGCCCGAGCTGCGCGATGACACCTATCTTCTCCTCGGTGCTGCGCTCCATGGCACCAAGCAACATGGGGAGGCGTTACAATACTTGCTGTTGCTGCAAACGGAGTTTCCCGACTCAGAGGTGACGGACCGAGGCAAGCTCATGCAAGCCCGAGTCCATGCGGCAATGGGGAACCTCGATCTTGCCCTGCCGATTTTGACCGGCCTGCGAAACCTGTCAAAGGACGCGCACAGACGTGGTGCTCCTTATTCGTCGCACCGTGCGCCCCAGAGGGTACGCCTCCGGTTTCGACTCGCCTTGTATCTTGGTTTGGACGAGGAAGCTTGATAGCGTCGTGCCTAAACAGGGATGTGCCAGACCGTTTCGCCTGAGGTCTGATGAGACCGTGCCGCAGCGCGGGTCGACACCTCCCATCATCTGAGAGCCCGCACAGTCGCCTGGGCCGTCGAGCCCGCATCGCGCAAGGACGGGCCACGAACAAGGAGGGTAGTGATGACGGACGCAGCAGTCTTTGTCGGCATCGATATCTCGAAGACCCGCTTGGACGTAGCGGTGCGTCCGACCGGGAGTGCCTTTACGGTGTCGTACGACGAAACGGGGATCACGACCGTGGTCCAACGCTTGAGGCCCCTGTCGCCCGTCGGGATTGTCCTGGAAGCCACGGGGGGCTTGGAGGTGTTGCTCAGTGGGGCGCTGGCCACGGCCGGCTTGCCGGTGGCGGTGGTGAATCCCCGCCAAGTGCGCGACTTCGCCCGCGCGACCGGGCGTCTGGCGAAGACCGATGCCCTCGATGCCCAGATCTTGGCCCAGTTTGCGGAAGCGGTGCGGCCCGCGTGCCGCCCTCTGCCGGATGCGAGTACGCAGCAGTTGGCGGCGCTGATTACGCGGCGACGCCAGCTCGTCGAGATGCTCACGGCGGAGAAAAATCGCCGAGGCAGTGCCCCGCGCGTGATGCGCACCAACATCCAACAGCACATCGAGTGGCTCCAACAGCACCTGGCGCAATTGGATCAGGAGCTGACCACCGCGGTCCAGGCGAGCCCGATTTGGCGGGAACATGACGAGCTGTTGCAGAGCGTCCCCGGCATTGGCCCCGTTGTCACTCGGACGCTGCTCGCGGAGTTGCCGGAGTTGGGGACCTTGACGCACAAGCAAATCGCGGCCTTGGTCGGCGTCGCCCCGCTCAATCGAGACAGCGGCACCTTCCGTGGAAAACGGAGGGTCTGGGGTGGCCGCGCGACCGTGCGGGCCGTCCTGTATATGGGCGCGTTGGTGGCGGCTCGTCATAATCGTGTCCTGAAAGCCTTCTACCAACGATTGCGTCAGGCCGGCAAAGCGCCCAAGGTCGCACTGACAGCCTGTATGCGGAAACTGCTGACGATGTTGAATGCCATGCTCAAACATCGGACCTCGTGGCGAGAGATCGCTATTGCGGTCGCTTGACATTTAAGACAGTCGCTGCGGCCTTGCCCGCGGAACGGCGCGTCTTGGCGCGCCGGGGTTGGGCGGGTGAGAACCACAGCCTTTCTGAGCATCCTGAGGACATTTCGAGAGCGGCATCATGATGAAAAGTTCCAATGGTGTATCCTGCATAAACCGGGTTTCCCGCAGCCTGCTAGGAAAGCCGACCGCATGAACTCCTTACCGCAAATCCTCCACACGATTTCCTATATGGGGCTTCCGCTCCTCTTCGCCATGGTCTTGCACGAATACGCCCATGGCTGGGTCGCCAATCGATGCGGCGATCCCACCGCCAAGCTCCAAGGCCGGCTCACGATGAACCCGCTGGCACACATCGATCCCTTCGGAACCATCATTTTGCCGCTGCTCTGCCTACTGATGCCGGGAGGGTTCTTTCTCGGCTGGGCCAAACCGATCCCTGTCGATCCGCGCAATATGGGCCAACCGCGCCGCGACATGGCGCTCGTTGCGGCGGCAGGTCCGGCGATGAATCTCGCGCTGGCCGTCGGCAGCGCCCTGCTCTTCGCGCTCATCCTGTCGATCGATCCCACCATTGGAGGCTCACAGTCGACATCGGAAGAGGCCTCGCTCTCGAACACGTGGCGCCAAATGTTTCTCCAGCCGATCGCCGCCATGTCGATCTACTCCGTCTTGATTAACGTGCTCCTCATGCTGTTCAATCTTTTGCCGCTTCCTCCGTTGGATGGTGGAAGAATTCTCACGAGCCTTCTCCCAGACACCGCGGCGATGGCGCTCAGGCGCGTGGAACCCTATGGCATGTTCATCCTGATGGGGCTGATCATCTTAGACCCGCAGATCCACCTCATCCATACCATCACGAGCACCTTGACCCACAGTCTCTCTAACTCTATTCTCTCCACCGCCATCGGCCTCGGAGGAACAGGAAACACCCCATGACCATACCCAAGAAACGAGTCCTCAGCGGCATGCAGCCAAGCGGGCTACTCCACCTCGGCAATTATCTCGGCGCGTTGGAAAATTGGAAAAGCCTTCAGCATGAGTTCGAGTGCTATTTCTTTGTCGCAGACTGGCATGCGCTGTCGACGAACTATGCCGATACCAGCCGTATCCGTGAATTCTCACGGGAACTGCTCATTGATTGGCTCGCCGCCGGTATCGATCCAGAACGGTCCACGGTGTTCATCCAGTCTCGCATCCCGGAACATGCGGTGTTGCATCTGCTCCTCTCGATGATGACGCCTATCTCCTGGCTGGAACGCAATCCGACCTACAAAGAAAAGCAGGAAGAGATTAAAGAAAAAGACCTCAGTACCTACGGATTTCTGGGCTACCCGGTTCTGCAAGCAGCCGATATCTTGTTATATAAACCTGATTTTGTCCCGGTAGGAAAAGACCAGCTCCCCCATCTCGAACTCACGAGGGAGCTGGCCCGGCGATTCAACGATATCTATAAAACGCCGGTCTTCCCTGAACCCAAAGAGCATCTCACAAAGTTTCCAAAGGTGATGGGGACCGATGGGAGGAAGATGAGCAAGAGCTACGGTAATACGATCAATCTCTCCGATTCCGAACCGGTTGTACGACAAAAACTGAAAACCATGGTCACAGACCCTGCCCGAGTCCGACGCCACGATCCAGGAAATCCCGACCTCTGCCCCGTATACGATTTTCACAAAATATTTTCATTGCCAATGATTCAGGAGCAGATGAATACCGAATGCCGGACGGCCGCCATCGGCTGCATCGATTGCAAGAAACTCGTGGCCGATCGAATTGTCGAACGTATGATACCGATGTGGGACGCGCGTGCAGCGATGGTGAGCCAACCCTCACGCATTGACGAAATCGTACAGGACGGCAGCCAGCGCGCCGCGAAAGTCGCGACGGCCACCCTCGCCGAAGTGAATGACGCGATGAAGATCTAACAGCCCCCTCTGTAGAATTGCTGAAAACGCTAGAAGAAAGACTGGTGGCATGGAAAAATGCCGACAGCTATTCACCATCAGACCTCGCTGGATGATCTCGTCCACACCAGCGAGCAAGAGGTTCTCATGAAACAAGCACAACGTTGGCTCGGTGCAGCAGTCATCGGATGTCTCTTGGGCCTCACCGGCTGCGGGACCTGGATGCATTCCGACAAACAGTCGGTCACCATTTTCACCAACCCGCCGGAGGCCGCGGTCGTTATTGACGACTACCTGCACCTCACCGCCCCGGGCACCGTCACACTCAGCCGTAAGGGCGACCATCTTGCCCAGGCAAACAAGAACGGCTATGAGCCGGCCTCGCTCAAAATTGACCGGACCTGGTCCTGGTGGGTCCTCGGAGATATTTTCGGCTGCTTCATTATTTTTTCACCTATTTGCATCATGAACGACATCGAGCAGGGCGGCTACTACACGTTCGACGACAAAGTGTATGTGACGTTGAATCGCAGCTCGGCATCAAGCCCGGCTTTATCGAAGTAATACTCAGCTCTGCTTCTGCGCGAGAAGATTCACCCACCGCCCCTTGCGCTCTCGGTTGGCCACCACATTCAACTCAAGAATAGTCCATCCAGCTCGACGAGCCGCGCGAGCGAGTTCGTCCTTTCTCCAGCGAGCGAAATAGCGCCCGGGGACCCATCCATCGGTTACGAGGCGGCTCTTTGTGCCATAGGTCACCGTCGCAGCCAACAGGCCGCCTGGGCGGATGAGTCGGTACAAATCAGCCAGGATCTGACGCGCTTCCGATTTCGGAAGATGCATTAACGAGGCAGCAGCCCAGAGGCCATCAAACGACATGGCTTGAAAGGGAAGGTCGCGTAGATCGGCACGGACCAGCGGTAATGAAGGATATCGACGTCGCCCTGCTGAGAGTAACGCGCTGGTCCGATCCACGCCCACAATACGATACCCGCGCCGAGCGAGATCGCCTGCATCCTGTCCTCCACCACAGCCAAGGTCCAACAGGCTCGCACCGGCAGGGAGATATTGGAGCCATTCGACCAACAAGCGTGGCCGGCGATGCCGCCTCTTGTCCCAGCGGGCCATGCACTCCTTCGCCGACCGTTCATATGCGTCGGTCGTCTGCAAAACACATTGCGTTGTGTTATCGTGAATCACGTTGAGAGGAGAGCATTCATGCTGCGAGTAGGTGGACGAACTGCCCTGGCATTGGTATTCATCCTACTGGCTGCGAGCTGGAGCACTGTGTGGGCAGCCGATCCACCCTGCGATACGTACCCCGTTCTACTGCAAACCAAATGTGCGGCAATCTGGAAATCGCTGTACCAGGAAGACGGGCCGATCATTGCGCAGTTCGGCCTAGACCAGCAGAAACGGCGCGAGGAAGGGAAAATCAACGCCGAGCAACACCTCGGAGAAAACATGGCCTTCATCAAACAGTCCACCGAAAAACGCCTCGCACGATTGAAAGAACGGATGGCCAAAGAGTAACGCCTTAGAGCGTGTCGGGTTTCCGCTCCTCCAGCACCTTTCCTGCTGAGTTCAACACATCACGCCCGACGATGATCGGCGCCTTAAAGTGAATGGCCAACGCAATCGAGTCGGACGACCTGCTATCGAACACTTTCACATTCTCCTGGAACGCCACAGTCAACGCCCCATAGTAGATCCCGCTTTTCAGCGTGATGACGGTCTGCGTGACTTTGCCGCCGTACGACTCAAGAATCGTATGCATGAGATCGTGCGACATCGGGCGGGGCAAGCGGTCACCATTCAATGCGCCTTGGATGGATACGGCGACCGTGACGTCTACAAAGATCGGAATCGCCTTGCCTTCCGCCTGCAAAAGCACGACCGGACCATGATCCGACATGCGAACCTTCACATCCGTAATTGTCACTTGCTCCGAAGTTGCGGAGGGGGATGCGCAGGCTTGCGCAATCGGCAGCGCGAGCACACCGAGAAAAAAGAGAGAGAGGACAAACTGCTTGCATGCCATCATGGTCACACCTCCTGCAGCGAGCTGTGAGTCTGCGAAAAACTATGTCGGTGCGTGAGAGCTTCAGTGATCCACACCTACCAACAGAAAAACATCCCCTCAGGATGCTCAAAAAGGCCGTCCAGCGAGGCCGCAGGCGAATTGAAACCGGAGGCGTACCCTCAGGGGTACGTTGAGGGTTTCGATGAGCCGAGAACAAAGCTGGCGGTCTTTTTCAGCATCCTGCTAGGCTCGGACAAACTGATTCGTCGTTTTCTCCACCCCAATTTCAGTTTCCGGCCCATGCCCCGTCACCACGATGGTCCTATCTTCCAAGCTGTACAGCCGCTCTCGAATGGATTGCTCGATGGCCTCGAAGTCTCCACCCCAGAGATCGGTGCGCCCGATGCTGCCGCGAAAGAGCGTATCGCCTGCCAATACAATGTTCTCGCCTGGAAAATGAAAACTCATGGACCCAGGAGTATGGCCTGGCGTATGGAGGGCCACAGCGGAGACCTGACCGACCAAGAGCTTCTCCTCATCTTTGAGCCAATAGTCAGGCATCGGAACCGGCACATAGGCCACGCCGAACATCCGGCACTGCACTTCGAGATTCTTCCACAGATCAAGATCATTTTGATGCAGACAGATCGTCGCCCCTGTCGCCTTCTTCATTTCTCCGGACGCGAGAAAATGGTCGAAGTGGGCGTGGGTGTGAAGGATATGTGTGACCGTCAATCCGAGTTGTTGCACCTCGTGCAAAATTCGCTCGTAGGCGCCGCCCGGATCAATCACGATCGCCTGTTTCGTCACCGGATCGCCGATGATCGAGCAATTGCAACCGAGAGGCGGGACGGAAAAAGTTTTTCTGATTATGGTCGTCAACATGGATGCATGCTACCGTCCACGCCCATCATGGCGCAAGCAGCGGCTCTTCATCCGGCAGGCTGTTGAAAAAGTCCGCCAGCTTCGTTCTCGGCTCATCGAAATCCTCAACGTACCCTCCGAGGGTACGCCTCCGGTTCCGAATCGCCTGCGGGCTGAGTGGGAACCACCCGCGACCGCCTACTCCCTGCTTTCCTCATTTCGAACTGTTAGTCAACCCCCTTCTGGTTCTGCTTGAACCTGAATGGTCCACACAACTTCCGTATCGAACAACGTCCAGCTTCGCCCTTGACGGCGGCACCACACGAGAAATCCCGCTCCGCTGCCGTCGGGGCGAAGGGCTTCGACATACAGCAGCGCATGATCGTTGCGCAGGCTTCGCGCCACACGAGAGAAGGCCAAACGGTTCAAAATCGACGGCGCCTGAACCAGTCTTGCATACGCTACCGTGACTGGATAGGCCAGGGACACCTCCGGCTCTTCAACGGCATCCCCTGTGGCAAACCGATAGTCGGCAGCAAAGTGAAATCGCCCTTCGAGCCGGCTTTCGCTCCGATTGACTGTGACGAATTCCCGAACGAGGTCCGCCGGCAGTTCACCATCAAAATAGTCCTGCTCCTGAAAGGCTCCGATTGTCGTCGGAACCTCTTGATCTGGAGAAAGGCGAAGCCTGGTCATGCGTTCGATCACGACCAACTGAGTGGTTGACGTGAGAAACTTACTCGTCACGACCTGGTCGTACAAGGCATAGTCGTCAGCAGAAATGGATTCGGCCTGCCGACCTGATTCAGCCGCAGCCCCTGACGCCCCCATGCTGCTAGTCAAGAGCAGCACAAGAAAAAGAACAATTGTCGTGCGAGTCATCGTAGATCGAGCATAGCGTCAGGAAAGGAATAGGGTCAATCTAGCGTGGACAAGCTTCCCTGAAGCGTGGATAATCCGAACAACTGGAGGGACGTACCGTGCGCGACAAGAATCAATCAAACCAGTGGCCCTTGCCCGCATTACTCACGAGCGCTTCTGCTGCAATCGCGGATTCGCTACTGCGACGCGCCTTCGGCTGGCAGGCTCGCCGCTCGCACCCTCGACGTACTGTTCAAGTACGCCTCGGGATCTCGCGGCTCCGCATGCCCGTCTCGCAACGCGACTGCGCGATTTCGCAACGAACCGTCATGAGTAATGCGGGATTGTGGATCGGAGCGATCGCGCTGTGTGCCTTCGCCAGCGGGTGCAAGCCTGACGACTCACCATTCAAGGCGGAAAATGAATCGCTTCGCAAGCAACTGACTAAGCAGGAGTCGGTGGTCACCTCGCTGCAGGACGGGAACAAGGTCATGCACCAACAGATCGATCTACTGAACCAGGAATTGCGCGATGCGATGAAATCCGCCCAAAGCGCCAAGGCCGAAGCCAAAGCCGCCGCCGCCGACTTGGCGATACAAGCAGTCCAGGCAAAAAAGCTGAGCGCGGATGTCCAAAAAACCGTCGCAGCCCAAGCGGCACAGACAATCCACGTCGAAGAGAAAGGGACACAGACTGAAGACATTCCCCGCCCCTTGAGCACCGTCGCCAAGGTGGTGGAAGACACCCTCAGCCGCAATGGATACCACATCAAAGTGAGTATCAAGACCGACCAAAAAGCGGTCTACGTGACGGAGCGAAAAGTCTCCCCGCCTGCCTCGCTGGAGGTCTCCGGCTCACGGAATCAATACGTGCTGTCGCTTCATGGCCTCCCTTCAAACATCACCAAGCTCAACGTCAAGGCCGACTTCGAAAAGCTGGCCCAGGGTGGACGTATCCTCAGCGTGAGTGCGGAGGAGATCGCGGAAATCGAACGGAGCCTCATCCGGGAAATCAACAAGGCACTGACCTCCCCCAGCAAAACCTAACTAACAGAATGCTGAAAAAAAGAACGGGAGCAGCCAGGTGCCCTTCTTGCTCGCAGAACAGA
>SWDH01000029.1:429751-430193 GCA_005116945.1 Nitrospira sp. | reverse complement strand
TGCTCCGGGAAGTCAACAAGGCCCTAGCCGCTCCCAGCAAAACCTAACTAACAGAATGCTGAAAAAGGTCGCCAGCTTCGTTCTCGGCTCCTCGAAATCCTCGACGTACCCCAGAGGGTACGCCTCCGGGTTCAATTCGCCTGCGGCCTTCCTGGACGGCCTTTTTGAGCATTCTGAAAGCGTGCATTCCTGCCGTGCCATAGGTGTGGACGACAGTAATCGTCTCAGGCGCCGACATAGTTTTCCCGCAACCTGCTAACGTCACCCTAGTTCATCGATAAGTGAAACCTGTACGGTGATGGGTTGAGGAGGAAGAGCCCGCAGCAAAGATTCCTTTTCTTGGTGAGGCCCAAGCCTTGTGTTAGCATTTCACTCCAATGGCTGTATCAACATACGGTGAGTCGATGCGATTCCTCTTCATCACAGCTACTATCGCCATCGT
>SWDH01000029.1:420395-429741 GCA_005116945.1 Nitrospira sp. | reverse complement strand
ACACATCAAGACCAACAGAGCGCCCCTGTTGCCCATCCGTCGAACGAGCGCCGAGCCGGAATGCCATCGTGCGGACCGCAGCCCAACTCGTAGGCGCCACCACAATTGAAAGCAACGGCCGGCACATCGCCTATGATTGCGCAGGGGTGACCCGTGCGGTGTTCCTCAAACACGGGATCGATCTCTATGACGCTGAGCCCATCGCCCCGCACGCCAACGGCGTCCGGATCATTCATGCCCACATCCGGCAACAAGGCAGGTTCCACCGGGGACCGGACGCCCACCCCGGCGATCTGGTTTTCTTCAATAATACATGGGACTACAACGGAGACGGCAAGGTGAACGACTCGCTGACGCACGTCGGGATCGTTGAGCGGCAGGAACCGGATGGCACAGTCGTCTTCATCAGTCGCGTGGCTCACGCCGTCGAACGCTACCATATGAACCTCCGTCTGCCCCACGTCCACAAAACCGCTGACGGGCGAATCCTCAACGACTACCTTCGCCGCAAGCATGTGCGAGACTCAGACAACACCCCCCACCTCACAGGGCAACTCTTCGCCCAGTTCGCCTCCCGGGTGAGACATTAATAGAAGACCGTTATTTGGTTTGTTTGGTTTGTCGCGTTTATTTGGTTGAACGAAACAGCCGGATAAACCAGATAGACCATATGAACAAGACAGGCGGATGGTCTTTCTACAGCCTGCTAAAGCACAGGTCTGAATATGCCGATATCGACACAGCGGTGGAGATCGACCTCTAACCCGAATCTCATGTTAGGGGCCACCATTTTCACAATAACCTGCTACAGTTATTTTATGGCGTCTGTCTCACACAAGAGCTCAACCAAGAAATCCACTCCCCTCCGCGAGAAAATTCTCGACGTGCGAGGAAGTCTCTTGAGTCTCCACAAAGCCCTCATTCTGGCGGAACAAGTCACCTATGAGCGGATCAACGGCCGGGTTGAGTCAACCAGCGAACTCCTGCACTTGGTGTTAAACGATCCGTGGTTTACCTGGCTTCACCCGCTCTCTCAACTGGTCGTCCGTATTGATGAACTCTTGGACGACAAGTCCGAGCTCTCGCTTGTTGAAGTGGAGCACTTTCTGATAGAAGCCCGATCCCTCATCCGCCCTTCTGAAGAAGGAGATGGATTTGAACGAAGCTACTACGAAGCCCTTCAGCGTGAGCCCGATGTGATCTTCGCCCACGTTGAAGTCAAGAGACTTCTGACCAAAGTCGCCGCGTAATGTTCTGAAATACTCACGCCTCATCTGCTTTCTGTCTTCTACCCGAAAATACACCTTCTGGATTCCCAAGCCCGTGGCCGAACACCTAGCCGCCCCTCCTTCATCTCGCCACGAACGCAATACCAGAGAGGCTCTTAGCAGGCACGGAAAAACAATATTTGCAGGCTAAGACTTCGATAGTTCTCATGCTATGACAGAGCAGGCGTGCGCGCTCGCAGGATGCTCAAAAAGTCTGTTCAGCAAGGCCGCAGCGAGTGACGCCCTACTACCTTACCAAGGGGTGACTGGGATAATCCCAACTGCGCGCGACGTTCTCACCCGCCCACCCACTGGCACGCCGAGACGTGCCATTTGCCCAGACGAGGGCCTTCTGATTCCCCAACTTCCCCAGAGGGAGTAGGCAGATTGTTCTTCACTGCGCGCATCGAGCGACCACCGTTTTATCGTGGGGGCTCTGCGAGCAAGAAGAACGGTCTGCCTGCTCCCTTGCATTCTTCTGAGGCCGCGCGTTGCGCGAGCACGGGGATCGTCCCAGCTACCCCCCATCTCTTTTTCAGCATCCTGCTCATTCAAAAAATCATGTTTTTCTTGCCTCTGCCGATACTTAACGTAGACTCATCTACGGAGAGATTATAACTATGCAACCACGATGTCGCATGCGAGTGCCGGTCCACTACCCTGCGAGTATCCAAAGCGATACCGAAGCCGGAGAGGGAGTCTTGTTCGATCTCTCACCTGCCGGCTGTCGAATGCGCAGCGACATCGCGCTGAATGCGGGAAGCTATCTCACACTCCGGATTGCTGTGGCCCAGGAACCGACCCCTCTGGCAGTAGAAGTCTCGGTGGTTCGCTGGTGCAAAGACGGGCACTTCGGAGTGGAGTTTCTGCGGTACAGTCAGGGAGACCGTGAACGAGTGTCCAATCTTGTAGCGGACCTGCCACCAATGCCGATCCCTACTCATCCTGATCACGCGACATCGACCCTCAGCGCTGTCGGCTCTTAACCTTTTCTGTCATACAGCCCCTGCTCCTAGAGGAACCCCGTCGTAGGCAAGCCCAACGCTACGAGGGGAGAACATGTCTACTTTTCACGAACGTGGAAGGATTGTTGTGTGGGTAGATTCCTCTACTCGAATGCAGAGACAAGACGGAGGCAGACCAGCCAGACTGCTCCATTGCCAAGTCTGGCTATAATCGGCCTTCGTCGAGCTCGATCACATCAACCCAAGTGGAAACAGGAGGGAGGGAACTGACCGAGACGCCACGTTGTGTCGCCACTCCTTGCAGCCGCCCCTGAAACCGTTCCCGCGCCGCATCGTCTTTGGGGCCTGAAGTCAGGAGTCCCTGGCTCCATTGCGCGATCTCTTGGTCTGACGGCTTTCGACTGTTGGTTTTTACCCAAGCAAGCAGTTCGTCATCCGTTCCGCCAGCCAACACGCGCTGCTCGAACGCCTTCGAATCGATCTGGAGAAAATCGACCAGGTACTTATCGAACCCCACCGTAATGTAGTTGTAATCCTGAATCTTGCCTTCATGCCGCAGCCGAATCTTATCGATAAACCGCCCCAAGTGGGCAATGCCACCGAGAAGAGCTTTGGGGCTGCGAGGATAAGTTTGTTGTGTCATTGAAATCTTTCTCCCGCGTTGTGATTGCTCAAAACATACAGACGAGGGCGAGAAAAGTCTAGGAGGGCCGACGAGCGCTGGCATGCCGCCGCTACTCTCCACCTCCCAGAACGGTCCGGCCGCCTCACCATCTCGGCGGCGCGCACAGACGTGATCCTCCTTATTCGTCGGATCGTGCGCCCCTTCCGGGCTTGGCCGAGCGGAAGCCTTCTGGAATTCCTTCAGCTGCGATCCTTCGATCGCAGCGCTTCAGTCAGCTCCAGCTTTCCTTCTCAACCAAGCCTCGGTGGGTCCCCGTTCTTCCGGTGAGGTCGCGAAGCAGCATGTCCGCAGTCGAAGTATATGGCGGCACGGGAATGCAGACATTCCGAATTGTTGCTGACTGTTGATCGAGTCAGGCGTCAAGAAAATCAGAAGGTCCCTATTTACTCATCTCCCATAAGTCAATAGTCATGCCTGACCCTCAATCTCGGTTCAGCGCCAAGACGTTGTCATACAACAAGATGTGACCCCATTTGTTGATCGGATACAAGTTCTTGGATTCGAAATCCTCGGGCACTCCCTGGAGAACCCTACCCGCAACTGCCTCAATCAGATCAAGCTCAGATGCTACTAGAGCAAGTTTTGATCGTTTCATGTCTGTCTCCTGAAAGGCCAATCGAATCTCCTCGTACGACATTGGATAGTTGCTTCCTGACGCCGACCGCTTGAGAAAAGCCCAGTTGCCGTTCTGTAGAACGGCGTGCGGAACCCTAGTGCTTCGCGGAACCTCAACTACGAAGACGTTCCTACCGACCGATACAGGAATTGCTGCCCCAACTCGGAACTCC
The DNA here is from genome assembly GCA_005116945.1 of Nitrospira sp. Lineage (GTDB taxonomy): Bacteria > Nitrospirota > Nitrospiria > Nitrospirales > Nitrospiraceae > Palsa-1315. The sequence continues at coordinate 426,035 of SWDH01000029.1, read as the reverse complement.
ACTGAGGGTTCGATACCAGTGCTTAGCTTGCTTCCGAAATCCCGTAGAAGCTCATCATTGGATACGCCGACGACTTGCCTATCGTTGGTTACGCCAAACACAAGGTATCCACCTCGCGTGTTGGCGAAGGCCGCGACTATCTTTCGCTGATGTTCCGCAGGCTGAAGGTCTGCCTTGAGATCGAACAGGTCGTTCTCTGCAATACCGCTCGCAGCGACACTCCGAACGGCTTCGAGGTTCCATTCGGAAAGTCGGGTCGGGATCATTTAGCGCCCACCATGTAAAACAGCAAACGAAGAGGTCCAACGTTTGAGATCAGCCGCCTGCGCAGGCTCGCGGCGCCAGCCGTAGCAGGTCGGCTGCAGCGAAGGGTTAGCCAACAGCCTGCGATGACGACTATGGTTTTACCAGGCGCGAACATTTGGACTTATGGATACTCCCTCAAAGGCTTCGGCAGCTCGAGATGGAAACCGAACAAGGTGCTCGATGCCTTGGACGCCTTGAAGCATGTCGATGAGCTTGTTGACGAGGTCCTCAACTTCGCGAAGATCGGAGCCGTGCATGTAGCCCGCCAGGTTTACAATGCCACTCTTCAGCTTCTTTGGTTTCAGGTGGTCTAGCTTGGTTGGCGCAGGATATCGACCGAGCCAGATGCCGAACTGAGTCAGTCGCTCCAATAGTTCGATGTCATTGGTTTTCAAGGTAATGCCCGCGACGGTGGCGAGATCCAACAGATCGTGGCTTATCAGTTCGACAGGGATCTTCCTTGAAACGTCCGAGTCCGGCCACTTTGCATGCTCAACGATAACGGCCTTCAGCAAGTTTTCGATGGCTATTGCTGATAGGAATAGATACACACGATGCAGGCCGCGGGGTGGCGCTAAGCGGGACGAGGATATGTTGGCGTGAAAATCGATCCAGAAAACCCGCAGAGCATCTGCCATGGATCGAATATGCTCCAGTAGGTCGTGCGCGCTCAAGATCCATGCGCTAGAGCGATTTACGTCTTGTGCGAACCAATCCTGCCAGAACTTTGGATCGACAGGAAAGTTTAAAGTGCTGGTGATCTTATAGGCCATGACCGGAGTTGCTGTCGGCTAACTATTAAGTGAGCAGAGGCAAGGACATGGCTACAGGCAGCCTATCCCTGACCGTGCCAGAACTCTGGTGACTGAAAAGCTGGGAGATCATCCGCATTTCGAGGATCTGTGTCAATAACCGCCCACAAGAAAACACTGCCATTCGCGCGGCCTATCTCCCTATTGGCCCGCAGCCTATTTCTGCAGGGCCAGACGCACAGTTTGCCCAACCCTAACCAGTCTGCGAAGATTCGAATGGTGTCTGGAACTGTTTCAGACTGCAATAGGTGTGTCGGGACGCAGAGCGAGTTTTGCCGAAGAAGCGAGGTACTACCACTCTTTAGAGGAATGGCCAAGTCTGCCCTTTACTACTCGCGTCTTCCCACTTCTCCATTTCATTTTCAAGGGTAGCCTGGTCGATCCTCGATTGCGCGCGTTGAACGAGCACATTCTGATCGTGCGCGTTCCGCGAGCAGGAGGACGGCCATGCTACCCTTCCCATCCTTCTGAGACCGCGCGTTGCACGAGCACAGGAGACCCTTTAGCCTGCCCTATCTCCTCCACGCTTGCTCGTTATCTCTCCAGGGATGGGGGCTGATTGATCTTCCACTGCGCGCGTCCAACGAGGGGAGTCCGCGACCGCGCGTTGCGCGAGCACAGAAGATCATCAGGCTCCATCCCTTCCGCGTTCTGCAAGCAAAGGGGATGACTAAGCTGGTCGTAGGTTTGATCGAGAGGGAGTATTTTAGGAAGCTGACTTCTTTGAGGATTTCCCAGTTTGGAGATACTTATCAATCCCCGCCGCCATCTTGCGCCCTTCGGCAATAGCCCAGACGATGAGCGAGGCGCCGCGTTTGGTGTCGCCGCCGGCAAAGACGCCGTCGAGGTTGGTCATGAAGTGTTCATCGGCAACCACGGCCCCACGAGCGTCGTACTTCACGCCGAGGCTGTCCAGGAGGCCATTCTTGACCGGGCCGGTGAAGCCCATGGCGAGCAACACCAGATCTGCATCCATTTCGAAATCGCTATTAGGGATTGCCGTGAACTTGCCGCCTTCGAACTTCACCCTGTTGCCGTGAAGCTTCGTGACCTGGCCATTGTGGCCGGTGAGCTTCGTGGTCGACACACTCCACTGACGGTCACACCCTTCTTCGTGCGCATGCGAGGTGCGGAGCTGCATGGGCCAGAGCGGCCAGGGCGTCGAGCTAGCACGAGTCGGCGGTGGCTCCGGAAGTAATTCGAACTGATGCGCTTCAATACAGCCCTGCCGGTGCGCCGTGCCGAGACAATCCGAGCCTGTGTCGCCACCGCCGATAATAACGACGCGCTTGCCCTTCGCCGTAATCGGCTCGTCCGTCACGGAAATTCCGGCGGTGCGTTTATTCTGTTGAGTCAGGTATTCCATCGCCAGATGCACGCCTTTGAGTTCACGTCCGAGAATCGGCAGCTCACGAGCCTGCTCAGCACCCATAGTCAACCCCACCGCGTCGAACTGCGCTCGTAGTTGTTCACCCGTGATGTCTTTCCCGATCGTCACACCGGTCTTGAACTCGACGCCCTCGGCCTTCATCTGCTCCAGCCGACGGTCGATGACCCACTTTTCCATTTTGAAATCGGGGATGCCGTAACGCAACAGGCCGCCGATGCGATCGGATTTTTCAAAGAGGGTGACACTGTGCCCCGCACGCGCCAATTGCTGCGCTGCCGCCATACCCGACGGACCCGACCCGACAATGGCGACGGTCTTCCCTGTATTGATGACAGGCGGCATCGGTTCGACATAGCCCTCGTTGAAACCACGGTCAACGACATTCCACTCGATGATGCGAATGGACACCGGGTCTTCGTTGATGCCGAGCACGCAAGCCCCTTCGCAGGGCGCCGGACAGAGCCTTCCGGTAAACTCAGGAAAATTATTGGTGGTATGGAGTGCCTTGAGCGCGTCTTTCCAACGGCCACGATAGACGAGGTCGTTCCAGTCTGGAATCAAGTTCACAACTGGGCAGCCGGTATTACCCTGGCAAAATGGCACGCCACAGTCCATACAGCGGGCACCCTGTGCCTTGAGCTTGTCTTCGGAGATGGGTTCATACATCTCCTTCCAATCGAGCACACGCAACTCGACCGGTTTCCGCTTGGGACCCTCACGGGCATATTTCATGAAACCCTTGATATCACCCATCTCGTAGCTTTCAGCTCTCAGTTATCAGCACTCAGCTTTCGACCAAAGCACAGAGAATTCATCTTCTCCGCTACCCCTTACTTGCTCGCGGCTGCTTTCTTCTTTTTCCGTTCTTCTAAGACACGCTTATAGTCCACCGGCATCACCTTCTCGAACTTCGGCAGCATCGAGTCCCAGCTGTCGAGGATACGCTTCGCGTTCCGGCTACCGGTATGCATGAAGTGCGACGTGATCATCTGGTGCAGCGTCTTCTTGTCGTCTGCGCTCTTGACCTTTTCCAGCTCCACCATGCCGAAGTTGCAACGCGATTGGAATTTGTCGAACTCATTCAGCACAAACGCCACACCGCCTGACATCCCGGCCGCAAAATTTCGCCCCGTCTGGCCTAAGACGACAACCACTCCCCCGGTCATGTACTCACAGCCATGATCGCCGGTCCCTTCGACGACCGCCCTAACACCGCTGTTCCGGACTGCAAACCGCTCGCCCGCCATACCATAACAATAGGCTTCGCCTTGCGTTCCGCCATAAAGCGACGTGTTGCCGATCAGAATCGTCTCTTCCGGCGCATAGAGCGCTTGCTTCGGGGGGAATACAATAATCTTCCCGCCGGACAGTCCCTTGCCTAGATAGTCGTTGGATTCGCCTTCGAGAATGAGTGTGATGCCACGGGAGAGGAATGCGCCGAACGACTGTCCTGCGGAACCGGAGAACTTGATCGTGATGGTGTCCTCCGGCAAACCCTCAAGTCCGTACTGTTTTGCGACGCGGCTGGAGAGCATCGTCCCGGTCGTGCGGTTCACATTTCTGATCGGCAGATCGAGGGTCACCTTGTCTTTTTTCTCCAATGCCGGATTGCACAGCTCGATCAGCTTATTATCGAGCACGTCCGTGAGACCGTGATCCTGCTTCTGCACGCAATAGCGAGGAATCTCCGGCCCCACATCCGGGGTTTGCAAGAGAGGGGTCAGATCCAGCCCCTTCGCCTTCCAGTGGTCGATGGCCTTGTGTACTTTCAACTTATCCACTCGCCCGACCATCTCGTTGATGGTCCGGAAGCCCAGTCTGGCCATGATCTGGCGTAGTTCTTCCGCGACGAAGAAAAAGAAATTCACGATATGTTCCGGCTGCCCTGCAAATTTCTTTCGCAAGGCCGGATCCTGCGTCGCAATGCCAACGGGGCAGGTATTGAGGTGGCACTTCCGCATCATGATGCAGCCTTCGACGATCAATGGCGCGGTGGCAAACCCGAACTCCTCAGCGCCCAACAAGGTGGCGATCGCCACGTCGCGCCCGGTTTTCATCTGCCCATCGGTCTCCACCCGGATGCGCCCTCGCAGATCGTTCAACACCAGCGTCTGATGCGTTTCAGCCAGGCCCAATTCCCATGGGACCCCCGCATACTTGATAGAGGAGAGCGGAGAGGCGCCGGTACCGCCTGAATCGCCGCTGATGAGCACCTTGTCTGCATGGGCTTTGGCCACTCCGGCCGCGATCGTGCCGACGCCCACTTCCGACACGAGCTTGACCGATACCGCCGCGTCCGGATTAGAATTCTTCAAATCGAAAATGAGCTGGGCCAGGTCCTCAATGGAATAGATATCGTGGTGCGGAGGCGGCGAAATGAGCTGTACACCCGGCGTCGCATAGCGGAACTTCGCAATGTTCTCATCGACCTTATGGCCAGGCAATTGACCGCCCTCGCCCGGCTTGGCGCCCTGCGCCATCTTGATCTGCAATTCTCTCGCATTCACCAAATAGTGGCTCGTGACACCGAACCGTGCCGAGGCCACCTGCTTGATGTAGCTGTTCTTCGAATCGCCGTTCGGCAGGGGAACGAATCGAGCCGGGTCTTCTCCACCCTCGCCGGTGTTGCTCTTGGCGCCCAAGCGGTTCATCGCAATCGCCATGGTCTAATTTACCTTCCGCGGTCTGCGCATCCAACCCCTCGGGGAAATAGCTCTCGCGGTCCAGGTCCACGATGGTCTCGAAGGCCAGATAAGGATTCACGGCCCCAGCTCCATAGCCGATCAAGCAGGCGAAATGATGCACATCCCGCGGTTCGCCTGTTTCCACGATGAGACCGACTTCCGTCCTCGTGCAATCGCGGACCAGATGATGGTGGACAGATGCGATGCCGAGAAGACTCGGAATCGGCGCCCATTCTTCGTTCACCCCGCGATCGCTGAGAATCAGGAACTTAAAGCCGTCTTTAATCGCCTGGGAGGCTTGCCGGCAGAGATCGTCAACTGCTGCTCCGAGTCCATCAGATCCCTCAGCCACCCGAAAAAGCATTTTGAGCGTCTTGCTCGTAAAGTGCGGATCGGCAATCTCGCGGATCTTCTGCAGCTCGGCATTCGTCAGAATCGGCTGTTTGAC
>SWDH01000029.1:360671-420385 GCA_005116945.1 Nitrospira sp. | reverse complement strand
ACGGCGGCAGGCCTCCGGATGCTCATCCATCAAATTCGGCTTAGGCCCGATGCTGGTCGTCAGCGACATCACCAGCTCTTCACGGATCGGATCGATCGGCGGATTGGTCACCTGGGCAAACAGCTGCTTGAAATATTTGAAGAGCAGTTGCGGCCGCTCTGACAGCACCGCTAACGGCGTATCCGTACCCATCGAAGACGTCGTCTCCTGCCCCTCCACCACCATGGGGGTGATCACCATCTTCAACTCTTCAATGGTGTAGTTAAATGCCTGCTGGCGCTGGCGAATCGTCAAGTGGTCCGGCTGTGGCACATTGCTCGGATCGGGCAACTCGTCGAGTGAAATCCGATATTGGGTGACCCAGGAGCGATAGGGCTTGCGGCTTGCGATCTCGGCCTTCACCTCTTCATCATCGATGATGCGGCCTTGCACCGTATCGACCATGAACATCCGGCCCGGCATGAGGCGCCCCTTCTGCCGGATCTTCCGGGCATCCATCGGCAGCACACCCGCTTCCGAGGCTAAAATCACTAAACCATCTGTCGTCACCTGATAGCGACAAGGCCGGAGCCCGTTGCGGTCGAGTGTGGCGCCGATAAGTTTCCCATCGGTGAAACAGACCGCCGCAGGACCATCCCAGGGTTCCTGCATCGCCGCGTGATACTCGTAGAACCCTCGCCGATCGAGATCCATTTGCGGATTCGCAACCCAGGGCTCAGGAATCAACATCATCATCGCGTGCGGAAGGGACCGGCCTCCCATGGTCAGAAATTCCACGGCATTGTCCAGACAAGCCGAGTCGCTTTGCTGCTCGGAGACGATCGGATAAAGCTTGGCGAGATCCTGGCCAAATAACTCGGAGTTGAGCCGCCCTTGCCTGGCGCGCATCCAATTCACGTTGCCCTTGAGCGTATTAATCTCACCGTTATGGCAAATGTAGCGATAGGGATGTGCCAACGGCCACGTGGGGAATGTGTTCGTGCTGAAGCGGGAGTGCACAAGGGCGAGCGCGCTCATCAGACGCTCATCCTTCAGATCCTGATAGTACGCGGACATCTGCTCCGGAAGCAGCAACCCCTTGTAGACCATGGTGTTCGCCGATAGGCTTGAGATATAAAAATAGTCACGCCCCTGAATCGCCGATTCACGAATGGCCGTTTCGACTCGCTTGCGAATGACATACAGCTTGCGCTCAAACTGCCCCTCATTGAGGACATCGCGGGCGATGAACACTTGCCGCATAAACGGCTCGGTGCTGCGCGCCACAACACCGATCGCATCGCTCTTGACTGGCACATCGCGCCACCCAAGAAGTCGCGTACCCTCCTCCTCGACTATTCTGGAAAAGAGCGCCTCACATTGTTGTCGTGCATCGAACTGAGGGGGAAGAAACACCATCCCGACTCCATACTCCCCGGCATTGGGAAGCAACACCCCCACATCGTCGGCCGCGCGCTTGAGAAATTCGTGCGGGACTTGCAGGAGAATCCCGGCGCCATCTCCCGTGCATGGATCACAGCCCTGTGCGCCCCGATGACTGAGATTTTCAAGAATCTGAAGCCCTTGCTGAACGATCGTATGAGATTTTTGGCCTGTGATATTGACGACAAACCCGATCCCGCAGGAGTCTTTTTCCTGTTCAGGGTCGTAGAGGCCTTGCTTCGGTGGAAGCCCGGGGATGCTCATTGTTCGTATCTCGTTAGAAATGGAGGCGTGTATGCTACTGGACTGAGGCTACACCAGAAAGGCAACCACGATGGATAACTCCGTCACTCACAAGGAAAATTCCACTCGTATCCACTTTGATTACCTTAATAGAAGCACGATTCTTCTGTCAAGATTCCCTCTGCACACATAATCCATGCCGACATGCCCCCTAAAGGGGTCAACAGCTTGACTTTGTTTCCTTTTCTGCCCTACCATCCGCCCATGTCCCAGAGCCCAATTATTACCTCTACGATCAACAGCATGGCGGACGTCTGGGAGGCGTATCGCGATGAGTTGGAAGGAATGGAACGACAGGCTCGTACAAACCTCGATTCTAGTGTGGCCCTCGTCAATACCGTCGCAGCGCACATTCTCAACAGCGGTGGGAAACGGATTCGACCATTCTTCCTTGTACTCTCTGCACGTCTCTGTGGCTATGCCGGTCGCGACCATCATCAACTCGCCAGCCTCGTAGAGTTCATTCATACGGCGTCCCTGCTCCACGACGATGTGGTCGATGAAGCCGATATCCGCAGGGGCCGGCCAACTGCCAGAAAAGTGTGGGGCAACCAGATCAGCATCCTCGTAGGTGACTACCTCTACTCCAAAGCCTTCTGTCAGATCGTCGACTTTCGGAACCATGGCATTAACGACGTACTCGGCGAGGCCTGCAAGAAGATGGCGGAAGGCGAAGTCCTTCAGCTCTATTACAACGGCAACCCTTCGATGTCGGAGGCGGAATATCTGAAAATCGTCGAATACAAAACTGCAGGACTGATTGCCGCCGCTTGTCGCATGGGCGCCATGCTCGCAGACGCCTCAGAGCCCCAGCAGGAAGCGCTCTTCCGGTTCGGACGACACCTTGGGATCGCCTTCCAAGTGGCTGACGACACGCTCGACTATACGGCCAACGGAGAACACTTGGGCAAATCTTTGGGACAGGACCTCCGCCAAGGCAAGGCCACGCTTCCGTTGCTACATCTGCTGCATCATTGTTCGGAACAAGACCGGCAGATGATTATCGACCGGATGGAAACCAGGACCATGACAGAGGAAGACCTCGGGCGGTTCATTCGATTGATGGAGGAATTCGGCTCAATCACCTATGCGATGGATTGCGCACGATCCTACATCGCCATGGCCCAGCAAGATCTCAATCAGTTCGAAGACAGTACGGCCAAACGAGCCCTCTCGGTGGCCGCCGATTATATGGTCACCCGCGATCGATAATTTCCCTCCCCGCGAGTTCTATGCCTCCGGAGCCATCGGAAGACACGCGCAGAAGAAAAGGGTTCACCCTTCAGGCATTACACCACCACGACTTCAACCACTTACCGCAGTAGAGGACTTTGCTATGTCGACGATCATTCCGTTTCATGGCGTGCGATATGATACGACAGTTGTTGGAGATATCACACAGGTCGTGGCTCCACCCTACGACATTATCGATGCGGCCGGGCAGAAAGCCTTACACGATCGCCATCAACAGAACATCATTCGACTCGAATTGGGACTCGATCAAACCGGCGACGGTCCAACGCAGAATCGATATACTCGTGCCGCATCGACCCTTCGTGACTGGCTAACGAGCGGGGCGCTGAAACGCGACACAGAGCCGACCCTCTACTATCATACGATCGAATACACCGCGCCCTATGCTCCGCCCGGCTCACCGACCAAAACTCTCAGGGGCATTCTCACCACGGTCAAACTGGAAGCGCTTGATTCGGGGCATATCTACCCGCACGAGAATACCCGTTCGGCAGCCAAAACAGACCGGCTGAATCTGCTCGAAGCATGTAGATCGAACTTCAGCCCTATTTGGTCACTCTACTCCGACCCTCGAGGGGCCGTGATGGGCTTACTGGAAGGGGCCGTGAAGGGGAAACCCGCACAGGTCGATTTTCGTGATGATGTGGGGCTCCGTCAGCAACTCTGGGCCGTAACCGATCCATCCGTGCTGAAGCAGGTCACCGAGACCCTGCGCAACACTCCGCTGTTTATTGCAGATGGCCACCATCGCTACGAGACCGCATTGAACTATCAGAAACTCCGCCGACAACAGAGTGGATCGCCGGCCGACCGGCAACCATATGACAACGTGCTGATGCTCTTGACTGCCCTCGAAGATCCAGGCTTAACCGTCCTCCCGACGCATCGAGTCACGACCACACCCCTGCCTCCGTATGACCATGTGCAATCACTGTTAGGCGCCACGTTCGATCTGCAGGAATTTCCCTATACGACGGCTACGCAGGCAGCCACTCGCGCGAAGTTTATCGAAGCAATGCGTTCGACAGGACGAACCATCCCGGTCTTCGGGCTGGCACTGAAGGGCGACCATCGCTACGTCACACTCAGCCTGAAACCGGCCCATCGTCCATCCGCACAAGCCTCTCCCCGCGCCAAGCTCGATGTGTCGTTGCTCCAACAACTCGTCGTCGCAACACTCTGTCCGACGCCACAGGAACAGGAAGCCATCCTCTATACGAAGGACGACCATGAAGCCTTGGATTGGGTGGCAAAGGGAACGGGAACCGGGGCACTGCTGCTCAATGCAACCAAAGTCAGCGAAGTGCAAGCCGTCGCCACGGCCGGTGAACGTATGCCCCACAAATCGACATACTTCTTCCCGAAACCGCTGACGGGTTTGGTCGTAAACGTCATGGAAGGGTAAGCGTACGGCATAGAGAGGCGCTCATTGTGCTCGCGGAACGCGCACGATCAGAATGTGCTCGTTCGACGCGCGCAGTGATGAGCACCTCCCTACGCCATCGCGAAAAAGCGAGGAAGGTCTGTGAAGGCTAAAATTCTCATCGTCGACGACGATCCCGATATTGCCACGATGCTGGAAGATCGTCTGCAGGCTTCCGACTATGGAACCGTGATCGCGCGCGATGGGGTCGAAGCGCTCGAGCTGATTGAGCAGGAAACTCCGCACCTCATGCTACTCGATCTGGATATGCCGAGATTGACTGGCCTTGAGGTCCTCAAACGGCTCCAGAAAGTCAGGCCGGCTGACGATCTCCCTGTGATCGTGATGACCGCCCATGCCTCGATCGATGCCGCCGTCGAAGCCATGAAAGCCGGCGCCTACGATTTTCTAACCAAACCGCTGGACAAAGACCACCTCCTCATCGTCATCGCCAAGGCCATAGAACGGGACAGCCTCAAACGGCAGGTGGCCTGTCTCAAATCAGAAGTCGACGGCCGCTACGCGTCGATTGTGGGGATGAGCGCGAAGATCCGTACGGTGATGGAGTCCGCCCAACGCGCCGCGAAGTCCGATGCCAGCGTGTTGTTGCTTGGGGAAAGCGGGACAGGGAAAGAACTCTTCGCTCGTTCGATCCACCAGTGGAGTCTGCGGCAGAACCTGCCGCTGGTGGTCATCAACTGTGTCGCCCTCACGGAAACGCTGCTCGAGAATGAACTCTTCGGACATGAGCGCGGCGCCTTCACCGGCGCGGATCGCCTACAAAAGGGCAAATTGGAAATGGCGGAGGGAGGTACGATCTTCCTGGACGAGATCGGAGACATGTCGTTCCCGCTACAAGCCAAGCTCTTGCGCGTGCTCCAGGATAGAGAGTTCCATCGAGTTGGCGGCACACGTCTCGTATCGGTCAATATTCGAATCATTGCCGCCACGAACAAAAACCTCCAACAAGCTGTGAAGGCCGGTCAGTTTCGCGAGGACCTCTTTTTCCGGCTGAATGTCATCAGCCTGACCCTTCCTCCACTCCGCGAACGACCCGATGACCTCCCTGCTCTGGCCAAGTTTTTCTTGAACCGGCATGCGAGGGAGGCGAAACGCCCCGGGATGATGTTCAGCCTCGCAGCCATGGAGGCCATGAGCCGATACCCTTGGCCAGGAAACATTCGCGAATTGGAAAACGTGGTCGCACGAGCCGTCGTCTTGAACCAATCGGACACCATCGAAACCGACATGCTCTCGTTAGATGCCATGGGCCGCACCATGCCGGGCGAACTCCCTCCCCACCTCTCACTCCCGTACCATGAGTCGTTAGAAGCCCATAGCCGCTACATTATCGAGCGAGCGATCGAGGAAGCGGGTGGCAACCAGAGCAAAGCCGCAGACCGCCTCAAACTCCAACGCACCTACCTAGCCCGATTACTCAAGCAACAGAAAGAGAAAGAGGAGCCGGAATAACTCCAGGAGGCTACAGAAAGTCTACTGTGGCACTCTCAACATTCAATGGTCCGCAGGCGCGGCATAACGGGGAAACATTCCCGCAGGATGCTCAAAAAGCTCAGGCTTCTCACCCGCCCAACCCCGGCGCGCCAAGACACGCCGTTCCACAGGCAAGGCCGCAGGCGAGAACCTTCCAACTCCTTATACCTCACTGAAGGGGAGTGGCCAAGGTTGTCCTTGACTGCGCGCATCGAACGAGCACATTCTGATCGTGCGCGTTCTGCGAGCAAGAAGGAGCGGCGTGCCCGCGATAGGGAGAAGCGGCTTCGGAATCGTATTCGTCAGTGGTCTCAGGCGAGTCCCCAAGCCCGCTGCAAGGATCATAGCTTTCATAACGAAAGTGAACGGTGATGAGTGATGAGTGATGGGTCAGACTCGATGGGAATCACTTTGGCCCTCCGCATGCCACTCATCACAGATCACGCATCACTATCACTGCAGCTCCAACACGTAGGGAGTGAGATGTTTTCGAAGCTGATCCAACTCGGGATACTTCTGGAGATTGCGTTTGACATAACCCAAGACACGCGGGATGTCGGCAAGGAACTTGGGATTGCCTTTGACACGATCGATGTAGACAAATCGCCCTGCTGCCTTGAGGTTTCGTTGGATGCTGGTGAAGTCAAATAGGCGGCAGAAGGCCTCTCGGTCTGTCAATACCTGCCGATGCCTTGCCAATCCATCGAGATAGCGGTCGATCAAGCGGTCGATCAGCGCCTCATCGAGTTCGATATAGGCATCGCGCAACAGCGAGGCGAGATCGTACGTGACCGGCCCCATCAACGCATCTTGAAAATCGATCACCCCCAATCGTTCGCCATCCACCATCAAATTTCGCGAGTGGTAGTCCCGGTGAACAAACACCCGTGGTTGGCCTGCAAGCAATTCGGCGATTTTTTCGAATTCGCCTCGGATGGGCAGGTAATCGTCGGCACACATCGGTTTCCCCTGCCTTGCGACAATCCCATACTCCAGAAAATGGTCGAACTCCCACATGAGGAGCGGCGCATCGAAACTCCGGTGGAAAGCGAGACAATTCGGGTCGGCCAGTGAGGTGGCCTTCGATTGCATCTGGACGAGAGCATCGACGGCCTGGGTATACCGCGCTTCCACATCTGCTGCGCTTACTTCACGACAGGCTTCCGCCAGGGTGAGATCGCCAAAGTCTTCAAGATACAGCAGCCCCGCCGATTGATCGTAGTGATAGAGTCGAGGAACGGAGGCGCCGGCTTTGGACAAATGGGAGAGGATGTTCAGAAACGGTAGTTCGGTGACCTGATGAGCCGCCCCGCTGACCGCTTCTTCCGATTGCTTGAAGGCCTCCGGCTCGGCCAACTGCATGAGAATCACCGAGCGAGCAGCGCCCCCGGTCAACTCGATGCGAAAGTATCGGCGGTTGGAGGCATCTCCCGCTAACGGTGTGAGGGCTTTGAATTGTCCCTTGAAGGGAAGCCGCGCCTCAACCGTAGCAGCCACGAGAGTACGATCCGGTAAGGCGAGTGGCTGTTTCGGAGCGGCAGGATTCACAGTGGCCATTGGCTGTGCATTATACTGGTGGAAGAAAACCTTGTCACTCAAAGGATGGGAAAGGAGCGGCCAGGTGCTCTTCTTCCTCGCAGAACGCGCACGATAAGAATGTGCTCGCTTGGGACAAGAGCGCGTCTCGGCGCGATTAGGGTTGGGCGGGTGAGAAGGTTGCGCGCAGTAAAGGGCCGCCTCGGCCACTCCTCTTATAGAGAGGCAAGAGAATTGGGATGCGCACCTTCGACGGCCGCAGTCGGAGTCACCCTGACGACCCTCCCTAAGGGATGAAAAAGACAAAGAGACTATGCGCGCGGTAAATGACTAACCTCACCTACTCCCGTTAGTAGATATCTGGAAGCTTGAAATCGTACTCTCCCCCACAAACCACGGCATCGATTACAGTTCAATACTGAGTTGAGCTCTGACGGCCGACTACTCCCAGGCGGTCAGGCGCATGAGGCTTTCGGTGAAGATGTCTGCGACTCGAAAGTCAGTTCGTTCAAGTTCGTGGTTTTCTCATGGATGCACCAACTCATCCTTGCCAGGGCAGCCCCCCCGAATCATGACGGTTTCCGAAAAATGGATATACAGTCCAGCCCTTCCATGCCGATCCAGTCCTGCAATCCAAGCAATCTCTGAGACACGACCCTTAGGCCAATTTCCTCGCAATACCCTGAGAACAATTTTGCCGACATATCGCTTCGCGTTCCATAATTTGTCGCCCAGTCGCTATTCGGTCTTATCGCTCCGTAATTTGAATGATGAACAAATCCCAATGCATTCGGCAGCATCACTCTCTTAAATTCTCCCAGATAGTCCTTAACAACCAGCTTGTCGAAATGCACCATTGAATCGAACGAATAGATGAAGCTAATTGAGGCTGACTGAATTGCTGATAAAAAGTTGCCATCATTGACATAATAAAAAAAATCGCACCCATCTTTTTCTATTCCGAACCTTGCTCTGCATGCCTCAATACAGGTCGCATTCACATCGACGAGGTGAATCTCCTTAGCTAGATGCCGCAGCTTTTCTGTATTGCGACCATGTCCCGGCGCCAGTTCTAAAACAGTAGAAAAATCATGCCCTTTAATGAGCGGATAGATAATCTTGTCCCATTGCCGATCCATGTACGGCTCGGCATCTGCATAATATCCGCCCACGGTATGAGCATCCCGACACTGCAGTATTGTTTTTTTCGCAACAAGTTTCTGCATCACTTCTATAGCTATATCCCGTTTATTCGTTTGCGTTAAGATGCCTGCTGCATGACGAAGATCGGCTGTCAGTGTTTTAGATAATTCATCCTCATACCGCATTGCCGTGCTATTTGGTCCTAATATTTTATGATTTTTCAAGAGTCCGACCATATCGCAGTCCAGTGTATTTTCACGTCTCAACGCTCCAGCTAGCGAAATCCAAGTCTCAAGGGATCCCGGTGATTGTTGCAAGGAGGCAACATAGAAACCGGATGGTTTAAGACCACCGTGCCACTTGGCATTCTCCCACAACTCTTTAAACCACAACCTCGCCCTTCGAAGCCTCTGCCTTGCATCGAGTAATGGTCGATACAGTCTGGCAGTCTTGATTTTAGACGTCAAGAACTGCGTAGCAGTGTTTCGCTGCTGGTGCGTCATGGTGCGTCACCTTCTCCGGCTGTTGAAGCTGATGTAATGGTATTGCCTCTCCTCAATTGAATGAGTGCCCAGCGGTGTATGAAACGAGTGGAACGTCAATCAACCCTCACCACTAAAAAGATACAGGGCAAGACCTGAAGGATCACGTGTACTTCGTTCAACGGCCATACCTAGGCTAGCAAGAATGTGCGTCCAAACCCAGAAAACAAACAAATGTGGATGAGTCAATTAGATCCATGTGGCGCGCTCAATGCGCGCCACATGGGGCAGTCTGGCGACGGAGTGACGTACAGGGGCATGCAACACCTTCTAGACGTTGCCCGTTACATGGCACATTACTCCGACCTGATGAACTTCCAACTCAGCGCTCCAATGGATGCGCCGGCTGTATCGGCCAGCCAATCCAGCCAGCTTGATTCACGGAAGGGAACAAAGAATTGATGCACTTCGTCCGTGATGCCATAGATCGAAGCCGTGACAATCGCCAGCACGAGTGCCTGCCGAGCGACAGAAGGCCCTGCGGCCCATCGAAAGGCTCGGTAGCACAGTACGGCCAGAACAGCATATTCCACTGCATGCAAGACTTTGTCGCTGACGTCTTTGAGCACGAACGATGGCAGTTGCTCATCCGGGTGCGACTGAGCCGACAAATAAAAAATCATTCCGGCATACAGCACTGCCGGCAACCAGTACCAAAACACCTGAACGGTCACACCTTGCCGAGTTGCCTCACACATTAATTTCCTCTCGCTCAATTTCTTACCCTATGCCATACTTATATCCGACAAGTTGCGGAAAGACTATATCGCCATACGAAAACTTCAATAATCCGCATCGGTGATTTGGCCACCAGTAAAACTATCCCGCAGGAGGCTCAAAAAGGCTGTCTAGCAAGGCCGCAGGCGAGTCGAAACCGGAGGAGATACCCACCGCACTTCGTGGGGCCGTTCGCGCGTACAATAGATCTTGGCGAACGGGAAAACCCCTCCAGTGCTTCCCACATCTGAAAGTTTCATCGGTACGGTGAGGATTTTGATGAACCGAGAACGAAGCCCGGGAAAAGGCGTGTCTCAGCACGCCGGGGTTGGGCGGGTGAGAAGAGCGACTTTTTCAGCCTTCTGCTAAAGCATTCGACTATGAAGACTGCCCAAATCTGTTTTCTCTGGCATATGCATCAACCCTATTACACGGACCCTGTCGCAGGGTCTGCCAGCATGCCCTGGGTGCGGCTGCATGCCACCAAAGCCTATTATGATATGGCCTATGGACTGGAAAAGTTTCCCTCAGTCAAAGCCACATTCAACTTTACACCCTCGCTCCTTCGGCAGCTTCAAGAAATCGGATCGGGAGCGGTGCGCGATCTCTTTCTGGAATATGCGCAACGCCCCGCGGCAGACCTTCGCCCGGAAGAGAAAGCTTTTCTCATTCGGCACTTTTTCTCCGCCAATTGGGCGACGATGGTGCGCCCATACCCTCGCTATCATGAATTACTGGTGAAGCGCGGGACCGACGTCTATGGCCAGGACTTAGAACGGATTGCGCGGCAGTTTTCTACGCAGGACTTTCTTGATTTGCAAACGTGGCACAACCTCGCCTGGTTCGGCTACGGCGCCGTCAGTCGTTATCCCCGCCTGGCTGCGTTGCGTCAGAAGAACCGAGGCTTCACGGAAGAAGAGAAACAAGAGGTGTTGGCACTCCAACTCGTGGCGGTGCAGGACATTGTGCCACTCTATCGACGACTGATGGAGCGGGAACAAATCGAGCTGACGACGACCCCCTTCTTTCATCCGATCCTGCCGCTCGTCATCGATACCGACTTGACCCGCCGCGCCAGACCGGATCTCCCACTCCCCTCGCGATTCCATGCGCCGGACGATGCGGAGACACAGCTGCAACGAGCCGTCGAATTTCATACCGCCACATTCGGCCGGGCTCCTGTGGGCCTCTGGCCGTCGGAGGGCTCCGTCTGTCCAGAGCTGATTCCGATGTTGCCGAAGGTCGGACTGCGCTGGCTGGCAACCGACGAAGGCATCCTCGCTCGCTCGCTTGCTGCAGCCCAGCAACCCTGGGAACGCCACCGGGATCTCTATCAACCGTACCAGGTCGGATCGGAAAACCAAGACGTCACGATACTGTTTCGCGATCGGGAGATCTCCGATGCCTTCGGGTTCGTCTACCACAAGACCACCCCTGAGATGGCAGCCGAGGATGTGCTTCGCCGGCTGCGCCAGATCATATGCGACACGCCGCAGGAACAGGTTACTATCGCGATTGTGCTGGACGGGGAAAACCCATGGGAGCACTACCACGAGGGAGGCGAGCAGTTTCTCTCACTCCTCTACAAGGCCTGCTCAACCGGCGCTCTCGATAGCGATGCCGTTCGCGCCACCACCGCCACGATCTCCGAAGCGCTCCAAGCCTCGCCCGCCACACATCGGATCAGTCACCTTCATTCAGGATCCTGGATCAATCAGGACTATAAAATCTGGATCGGCCACCAGGAAGACAATCGGGGGTGGGACCTGGTGGGCCAAACTCGATCCCGCCTCACCGAGATTACCTCCTCTCTCCCCTCGGATCGCGCACAAGCTGCCTGGGACGAACTCTATGCCGCCGAAGGCAGCGATTGGTTCTGGTGGTATGGGGACGATTTCGATACCGACTACAAAGCAGAGTTCGACCGGCTCTTTCGAACCCACCTTCGAAACGTGTGGACGATCGCGGGCCTCACGCCACCAGAGCAGTTGAATCAGCCAATCTGTCAGCTCCGCGGTGTGCCGGATGCCGACCTCGTCACCATGCCCCTTGCCTTGCTCACCCCCTCCATCGATGGACAGGTGACAGACTTTTTTGAATGGCGCGGAGCAGGCAGGATCACGACTCAGCCGCCACTCGGCGCCATGTGGAAAGCTGAAGGGATCTTCACCGATATCCAGTTTGGCTGGAGTCTCGACCAATTGTATCTCCGGCTGGACCCTGACGAGCAATCGCAGCCGCGCCTGGCAGGGCTCACAGTCGAGCTGCAATTGCAGACTCCTGAGCACCTCTATCACCTGTCGTTCTCGCTCGAACCGTCAAGGCCGAACCAGTTTACGCTCTCGCAGAAACTGGCAAACGGACAGGGGCAAGAGATTGGATCCTACCCATCGATCTGTCATCAGAAGATTATCGAACTGGCTGTGCCGTTCAAGGACTTGCAACTCACAGTCAGGCAGGAACTTCGCATGACCATTCTGGTATTGGAACATCATTTGGAAATCGCACGTTATCCGCACCACAAGCCTGCGACTTTCAACGTGCCAGGTCCGGAATTTGAGGCGAACCTGTGGCGAGTCTGATTATACGCGCGAAAGGTGAAACGTGAGACGTGAAACGATCCAGCACTGGGACAAGGACTGATATTTTACATCTGACGTTTTACGTTTTACCTTTTACCTTTTACCTTTCACGAATTTGGAGGTGGAAATGCCCGATCTCAGACGTGATCCGATAGTCGGTCGGTGGGTGATTATTTCGACGGAACGTAGCGCTCGACCTCACGACTTCGTTCCCGTGCAAACCACCCGGCCTTTAGCCGCAACGCTCTGCCCCTTTTGCCCAGGGCAAGAACGACTGACGCCGAAAGAAATTATGGCCTATCGGCCACAGCCGGTGGAGCCCAATAACCCGAACTGGACCGTGCGGGTCGTCCCGAACAAATTCCCTGCGCTCCAGATCGAGGGCAATCTCGACCGCCAAGGCCACGGCCTCTACGATCGCATGAATGGGATCGGCGCCCATGAAGTCATTATCGAAACCCCGAACCACACAGAGAGCCTGGCTGACATGCCCACCAAGCGGATCGAGGACGTGCTGTGGGCCTATCGTGATCGCATGATCGATCTCAAGAACGACGTGCGGTTCCGTTATATTTTGATTTTCAAGAACCACGGCGCGTCAGCCGGCGCCACACTGGAGCACAGCCACTCACAACTCATCGCCCTGCCGATCATCCCGACCAGCATGTTCGAAGAAATCGATGGGTGTCGGGCCCATTATGAACAGAAAGAACGCTGTATCTACTGCGATATTATCAGGCAGGACCTCGCAGACGGCGATCGTATCGTGGCGGAAAATCCCGAGTTCCTCTGCGTCACTCCCTATGCTCCACGCTTTCCCTTTGAAATGTGGATACTCCCAAAGCGCCACGCCGGCCACTTCGAAGAGAGCCAGAAAACACAATTCGAGTTTCTTGCGCCGATTCTTTCGGAAGCGCTGCGACGGATGGATAAGGTCCTCGCAAAGCCCTCCTACAACTTCATACTCCATAGCTCTCCCCTCCACGAGAAAACCGGGGATTTCTACCATTGGCACATCGAGATCATTCCCAAGCTCACGCAAGTCGCCGGCTTCGAATGGGGCACCGGGTTCTACATCAACCCTGTGGCGCCGGAAGAATCGGCAAAATTTCTGCGGGAAGCGGGGATATAAAGCATTCAGCAGCGAAACGATTCATGGTCCGGTGCTGATGGCTGACAGCTGAACACTTTCTTGCAATCCTGCCAATCCCGGCCTTATCATCCTCTCATGCAAGTCCAACTGAGTCATCCAGCCAGAACCGTCGAAGTCAAAGGCCCCAAGAAAGTCAAAGACCTCTTGCGCGAGCTGAATCTCGTCGTCGAAGCGCATCTCGTAATCAAAGGCGACGATCTCGTGACCGAAGACGAGATGCTCTACGATGGGGATCAGATCGAAATCCGACCGGTGATATCTGGAGGATAGCTGACAACTGAGAGCTAATCGCTTGAGGAAGAATGAATTGCACTAAATGTAAAACCAAAGCAGTCATCGACCTTCCGCGGCACAATGCGGCTTTCTGCAAAGGCTGTTTTAACGGCTTCGTCCACGATCAGGTTGCGCGGGCGATCAAGTCGGAGTGGATGTTCGGGAAGGACGAACGGATTCTCGTCGCGGTGTCAGGCGGGAAGGATAGTCTGGCACTCTGGAACATTCTGCTCACGCTCGGCTACCGCGCCGACGGGCTCTATGTGGACCTCGGCATCGGAGCCTACTCTGAGCAGTCGCATACCAAGGTGACGAAGTTCGCCGAAGCCGTGGCGGCTTCGCATGGCGCTACCTTGCACCTCCATACCGTCGAACAGGAAGCCGGAGCGGGAATCAAGGAACTGGCCCAGCTTATCCATCGCCCGACCTGCTCGACGTGCGGCACCATCAAGCGCTACCAATTCAACCGTGTGGCGATCGAACAGCAATATGATGTGATGGCGACCGGCCACAACCTCGATGACGAAGCGGCCAGACTCCTGGGCAACGTGCTGCATTGGCAAGAAGAATATCTCGACAAGCAGGGTCCCTCGCTGCCGGCTTCAGTGGCAGGGTTTGCCAAGAAGGTGAAGCCCCTCTACCGGCTCTCGGAACGAGAACTCGCCGCCTATGCCGTCTTGAATCGGATCGATTACATCGTTGAAGAATGCCCCATGGCCAAGGGCTCCAAGATGCTCCAGTACAAGGAAGTCTTGAATCGCCTGGAGACCGAGTCCCCGGGGACGAAGCAGACATTCTATTGGGGGTTCCTTGAGAAACAAAAAAAGAAGCAACCCACGGCGACCACAATGACGGAGAAAGACCGGGCCGTCCTCCACCCCTGCGCCTCATGTAGCCAACCTACCACTGCCGAGGTCTGCTCCTACTGCAAGATGATGGCGCGGGCCAAGACCGTCATCCCTCGCTAGACAGAATGCTGAAAAATGGAGTTGGGAGCAGCCAGGACCCCTTCTTGCTCGCAGAGCAGAGGGGGATGGAGCCTGATGATCTTCTGTGCTCGCGCAACGCGCGGCCTCAGAAGGATGGGAAGGGCAGCCCGGCCGTCCTCCTGCTCGCGGAACGCGCACGATCAGAATGTGCTCGTTCGACGTGCGCAATCGAGGATCGACCAGGCTGCCCTTGAAAATGAAATGGGGAATTGGAAGACGCGCGCAGTGGAAGATCCATCAGCCCCCATCCCTCGAGAGAGAACGAGCAAGCTTGGAGGGAGCATGCATATCGTTCGATGCGCGCAGTAAAGGGCAACCTCGGCCACTCCCCTTAAGTGAGATAAAAGGAGTTGGACGGTTCTCGCTGCGGCCTTGCCTGCGGAACGGCGCGTCTTGGCGCGCTGGGGCTGGGCGGGTGAGAACCGTAGACTGCTAGAGCATCCTGTGGGTCGTACCCGGTCTCTCCGCTCTTGCAAAGCTCCGACCGTCCCCGTAAGCTGCATTTTAGAAGTGCTGGGTTCTGAGTTATTGGGAACGAATGACGATTGACGGGTAACATCCTCCTCCATGGCTACGAATTCACGCGACCTCTATCAGATTCTTGGTCTCCCCAAGTCCGCCTCGGCGGACGACATTAAGAAGGCCTATCGCCGTCTTGCGCGCCAATTCCATCCCGACATGCACAGCGGCGCCAAGAAGTCCGAGATGGAGAAAAAGTTCAAGGAGTTGAACGCGGCGCACGAAGTCTTGGGCGAGCCAGACAAGCGAAAGAAATACGATCAATATGGAGCGAACTGGGAACAAGCCGAGGCCTACGAACAGGCGCGCCGGCAGGCTGGCCCTCAGGCAGGAAGCGGCCCGGGGGGTTCATTCGGCGGAGAAGGTTTTTCAGACATCTTCGAGAATCTATTCAAAGGACGAGGGCACACCGGCAACAGCCGTGGATTTGCCATGCAGGGCGAGGATCTTGAAACGGAGGTCCACCTCGCGCTCGCCGAAGTGTTCACCGGCGTGACGAAGCGCGTGACGCTGCAAACGCCGGTGCCGTGCTCCATCTGCAACGGAAGCGGAGCCTTTCGCGGACGCCCCTGTCCAACCTGCCAGGGACAGGGCGCCACACTGCAACCCAATACGATCGAAGTCCGAATCCCCGCAGGAGTCCAGGATGGGACGAGGGTACGCGTGGCAGGCAAGGGACAAGCCGGCGCCAACGGCGGCAAGCCCGGCGACTTATATCTGCGTGTCGCGATCGCCCCGGACAACGTCTTTCGCCGACAAGGGAGCGACATTCATGTGTCTCTCCCAGTCTTTCCGTGGGAAGCAGCCCTGGGAGCCGATGTGATGGCCCCCACACTGATGGAACCGGTGCGGGTGAAAGTTCCGCCTGGGAGCCGCGCTGACAGTAAGCTGCGATTGAAAGGCAAAGGGCTCCCGGCCGCAGCCGGCGGCCATGGCGACTTGTTTCTGACCATCCAAATCGTGATGCCGGTCTCTTCCACTGGAGAAGAGTGCAAACTCTACGACCAACTCAGGGCCATCCCGCACCAAGACCCGCGCGCCGAGCTGCTCGCCCAAGCTCAACGTCGATCGCACCTCTAACACTTGCGTACCTGACGGCCTTCGGCCCGAGACACGGCAGAAGAAACTGCCAGTGGGATACCTCAGTACGATTCCCACTACCCCCCGTCAATGCTGAGAGGGACAGATTTCCACCATCATCTTGGGAGTCAATAGCAACCAACTCATGGACCCCTGATGCGGTGTTGTTGGCTTGCGTTGCGTGGGGTGATCTGGCAAGCTACGGAAATCTGGCGTTTGGCGTCGGAGACCCCAGCGGCTACATCGACTGATAAGAAATGATGATGTGCATGATGAGGCAGACTGCATGCGCAGCATAGATCGCCTGTCCGGAGATAACGTGCAGGTAGGAGTTATAGGGCGTTCGTCATTGTCAAGTCAGACGTCTTCATTCGGTTCAACCTAAGGAGGCAAGTATGAAGCAGGGAACACGAACAATCGTGACGCTAAGCGTCGCATCGGTATTTGCGTTGAGCGTGGGGATGGCTACGGCCTGGGCCAATGAACCGGGCTACTACGGCAAAGAAGGACACGGAGGCGGCGGGCATAGCTCGATAGGCGGACATGGCAAAGACATGATGCACAACAGCACGGGCCATTTGATCCGGCATCTGCTCAAACATGAAAAAGACATCGGGCTCACCGCGGAGCAGGTCGCAAAACTCAAAGACATGCAGCTCAATCTGGATAAGACCCGTATCAAAACTGAGGCTGATATCCAGGTTGCGGAGCGCGAGTTGAAAGCCCTCACCGAGGATGAAAAATCCGACCTGGGTGCAATCGAAGCCAAGTTGAAGCAAAGCGGGGATTTGCAAGTCGGCTTACGCATGGTCTCCGTCAAAGCCCGTCGGGATGTGTACGCCCTCTTGACGCCGGAGCAGCGTGCCAAGGAAAAGAGCGAGCACGATAAAGCCATGCAGCAGCACAAGGATGCCGGGAAAGGCTATGGGAATAATCCTCACGGAAGCCCCCATGGCGGGCCGATGAAAGACAATCCGCATAAAGGCGGCATGCTGCCAGGCATGCGCCTCCAACAAGCCTGAGCCTTCGGTCTTATACACCTCAAAGAAGGACGAACGGTCATCTTCAGCCGTCTAGTGAGAAGGATGTCATGCCGAAAGAGTTGAAATTGACCAGTCATGATTTACTGGTCGGTCCCGATCGGGCGCCGGCCCGCGCAATGCTAAAAGCTGTGGGGTTCACGGATGAGGATTTGTCGCGCCCAATCATCGGCGTCGCCAATACCTGGATCGAGGTCATGCCCTGCAACTTCCACCTGCGCCGACTGTCGGAACGAGTGAAAGCCGGCATCAGAGCCGCAGGCGGCACCCCCATCGAGTACAACACCATCGCGGTGTCGGATGGCATTTCGATGGGCACCGAGGGAATGAAGGCGTCGTTGATCAGCCGGGAAGTGATTGCTGATTCAATCGAACTCGTAGCCCGCGGGCATCTGTTTGACGGCGTAGTGGCATTATCTGGTTGCGATAAAACCATTCCCGGTACTGTGATGGCTCTTGCTCGCCTGAATCTGCCGTCTGTGATGCTCTATGGCGGTTCGATTATGCCGGGCCAGTTCCAAGGCCATGATGTGACCATTCAAGACGTGTTCGAAGCGGTCGGGAAATATGCGTCAGGCACAATGACCAGCGCCGAACTCAAAGACCTCGAAGACCATGCTTGCCCGGGTCCTGGCGCCTGCGGCGGCCAGTTCACGGCCAATACCATGGCAATTGCGTTTGAGTTCCTCGGCATCTCGCCGATGGGGCGAAACGGGGTGCCGGCCATGGATCAGAAGAAAGACGACGTGGCCTTCGAGTGCGGGAAGATGGTCATGGATCTGCTGAAGCGAGATCTGCGGCCTCGCCAGATCATCACGCGAAAATCGCTGGAAAACGCGATCGCTGCAGTGGCGACGACCGGGGGTTCGACGAATGCCGTGCTACATCTGCTCGCCATCGCACGCGAAGCCAACATCAAATTGAGCATCGACGACTTTGACAAGATCAATCGGAAGGTGCCGTTGCTCGCAGACCTCAAACCAGGTGGGCGATTTACAGCCGCAGATCTCTTTGCAGCTGGAGGGACCACCTTAGTCGCCAAGCGACTGCTCGATGCCGGTCTGTTACACGCGGCTCAACCAACCGTGACCGGTCGAACGATCGGAGAAGAGGCCAAGACGGCCCAGGAAACATCCGGGCAACAGGTCCTCAGGCCTCTGTCGAATCCGATCAAGCAGACTGGCGGGCTGGTGATATTACGAGGAAACCTTGCTCCAGAGGGCTGCGTCGTGAAGGTGGCCGGGCACTCGATCATGACTTTCCGCGGCCCAGCGAAGGTCTATGACCGGGAAGAGGATGCCTTTGTCGCCGTACAATCCCGTCAGATCAAAGCGGGCGATGTTGTCGTGATTCGGTATGAAGGTCCATCAGGCGGACCAGGCATGAGAGAAATGCTCGGCGTAACCGCGGCCATCGTCGGCGCAGGCCTGGGTGACTCCGTCGCGCTCCTCACCGACGGCCGCTTCTCCGGCGCCACCCATGGGCTCATGGCCGGCCATGTCGCACCGGAAGCCATCAAGGGCGGTCCGATCGGCGCAGTGAAGAACGGCGACATAATCGTCTTCGATATCGCCAAACGCACGCTGACCGTAGAGCTTTCGCAGAAGGAGATCAAGACCCGGCTCAAGAAAGTGAAACAGCCGTTACCCCGCTATACCTCCGGCGTGATGGGGAAATACGCCCGGCATGTCTCGTCTGCCTCGGAAGGAGCCATTACAACTTAGCTTCCGTTGGGACACCACTCAAGGCGGGCTTCTCCATGCAGACCGTCAACACAGAGGTCACGGCGTCATCATAGTGATACTTGTGCAAGTAGCGGAGTTGCGGGAGGAATCGGACCGTATGGTCGCTCACCGTTGCTTCGTGCACACGCATCACAAACCCTGCTTCAGTAAAGAGTCGTACCCAGTCTGACTGTCTAAGTCGATTGACATACGAACTCCGGTTCCACCGCATGAGATTCCAGAGCCATTCTGGATACCGTAAACAGTGAAACAGCTTATCTGGATGCGGCGGATTCATTCCATAAAACGAATGGTCTCCCAGGTCGATCAACGACATCAACATCCCTCCAGGCCGTAACACCCGGAAACATTCCTGCACCGTCATCGCAGGATAGCGAAGGTGCTCAAATGCCGTATAGGACCAAATCAGGTCAACGCAGGCATCTTCGAGCGGGAATGTTTTCCCATCATAGAGGGCATAGATCACGCGTGTGCGGCCCTTCTGTTCAGGCGAACGATAGTCCACTACATCGATCGCCGTGCAATTTCTGGCTCCCTCCGTCTTCGCACATTCCAATACTTCGAGAGTATGACCGGGACCAATTTCTAGAATGTCCTTGCCTGCGACAGGCGCAAACTGTCTGTACCGTTCAAATACTCGACGGACCTGGCCGGGATCAGCATTCACCCCTGTCGAATGATATCGTTGGGCATACTTCGCCACTGGCCCAAACCTCATTATAATATTTTGAAGCACTTCGACCGGAACGGACATCGGTTGGAATTATCCAATTGTACGATCAGCTTCAGTAATACGTGATCGTTCACACTCGACTCATGACCGTTTCATTCCATTTACGAATCCATTTTCATTAGACCACGCTGAAACTGTTTCGTTGACCCAACCCCTACATGGGAGAACTCAAAGATGGCGACGAACTTACGAAGATCTGCCTGGCAGTGAAACCAGCTTTGTTGCGCGCCCTCTGGCCAAGCTCATAGACCTAGGCAATGGGATGTCTTTACGCGTCACCAGCCAAGGATATTCACTGCACAGTTCGAGCGAGCCGACGGCCAATTGATTCTTGCTTCGCTTCGATTTTTTCCTTCTCTCAGAAGTGCGTCTCAATTACGCTGCCCCGTCCTTTGAACGATGGAGATGCGGAGAACAACCTAATCCTGTTAGGCGCTGTGATACATGCTTCCCCAAGGCCATGAAAGGAGTTTCAATCCATACGAACATGAGCTGCGCTAGCAAGGTGGCCGCCAAGATGGACGTGCACGCCAGCAACACATTCATGGCTATTGGAGGAATAGAGGCAATCCATGCATCAGGAATCTGCATAGTCGCTCGCACCAAACAATACAAGATGATTAAATGAATGAGATAAAAACTGTAGGATACTCGGCCAACTAGCCGTAACCACATCAGGTCAAGCCAGTGAAACCATCGCAACTCTGGGCCGTAGATGAGACAGGCAATCACCACACTGGCACTCGCTGCCTCAAAAACGATATGAGTTGACGAGAGAAAAGTCGCTATCGCTAAAAGAATTCCGGCATTCTCTCCCGCTGGAGATGTCCTCGTGATCTGTTCAATCCATCCCCCCCAACGTGGCAAGACCAAACCAAAATAGAATGCGACTATCCATTGCTGGCTGTCTGCGCGTGTGTACTCACTGGAAATCCAGATAAGTCCGACAAGCATCGCCACGTCGCACCATGGCCCGGTTTTTCGCGTATATGCATGTAGCACCGGGAAAAACAATGCTATCAATAGTTCAATTCTGAGCGTCCAGGAGACTGGATTCATGTCGGTGTTAACCAATAGGACATTATCCCAAAGGTCCGCGATCCCGAACGTGGTTCGATAGAGAGAATTGAACCACTCAGACCCCAGGACTGTTTTGTCTATGCTCACAATCCATGGCATCAATGCTCCGACAACAAGGAGTGACAGGATAAGAGCAGGGTAAACCCTGAATGCGCGGCGAATAACGAACGTCAAATAGGTTGAGATTAGCCCACCTTTCACGCGATCAAGAGAGAGGCCAAGAACAAATCCACTGATTACGAAAAAGAGTGTGACCGCCGAGTTTCCATTGAACAGCACCAGCAACGCCTTGGTTGCCAAGGATTCAATTCCAGGGACCTCGGCAAAAGGAACATTCCATAACGTGGGAAGGCCGTCGACAGCGAACACCATAAGGCTATGTCCAACTGCGACCATCAACGCCGCAACTCCTCGCAGAGTTGTTACCCGAAGCAGGTTAGTTGGTAGTTCCTTATTAAGGTTTCTTGATACATGAGTCCATCCAAAAACTTGCATACGTCGCTTCATGCCTCACGAAGACATTCCATAAGTCGTGTCATCTTCATACGCCAAGGCAACACATATCCTCAGGGGAAGATGATCTCTTCCTAGTATTAATGAAACCGTCTGAATATCCAGTGAAAATGGTCTTCGGGCAGGAAAGGAAGCTAGCCGCGCTTACAGAATGACTCGATGACCTCTACGACATAGCGCAGTTGTGGTTCAGTGAGCTCTGGATAGACCGGGAGTGACAGGACTTCGTCTGCAGCCTTCTCGGATATAGGGAACGCGCCTTTCTGATATCCAAGATCTCGGTAGCACTGCTGGAGATGCATCGGCAGGGGGTAATACACCTCTGACCCGACACCATTGTCTTTTAAAAAGTTTCTCAGCTCATCCCGTTTCTGCACTCTCACCGTGTACTGATTATACACATGGAAGTTTCCAGCAACCGTTGGCGGCACCGTAACCCACCCATCAACCCTTGCTTGGGCAAACAACTGTTGATATCGTTCGGCGTTCCGGCGACGCCCCTCGGTCCACTGGTCGAGATACTTCAGTTTGACCTGGAGCACGGCAGCCTGGAGTGCATCTAGCCGACTATTGAATCCTATCGCCTCGTGAAGATAGCGAACCTGGCTCCCATGAACACGGAGCATGGACATGGAATCGGCAAGGGCCTTATCGTTGGTCGTAATGAGCCCCCCATCTCCAAAGCCGCCCAAGTTCTTGCTGGGGAAAAAACTGAAACATCCGGTATCTCCAAGTATCCCCGCACGCTTGTTTCCCTGGCTGGCCCCAATCGCTTGGCAGGCATCCTCAATAACATAAATATTTTTCCGCTTCGCAATCTCGTTGATCGCAGCCATATCCGCACACTGCCCGAAGAGATGAACGGGAATAATGGCTTTTGTGCGAGGGGTGATCGCTCGTTCAATGAGTGCCGGGTCGATATTAAACGTATCCGGCTGAATATCGACAAACACTGGCTTCGCACCCAGCCGTGAAATCACGCTCGCTGTAGCAAAAAACGTGAACGGAATCGTGATGACCTCATCGCCGGCCTTCACGTCCATCGCCATGAGGGACAGCAGCAGCGCATCGCTCCCTGAGGCGCAGCCGATCGCATAGCGGCTGCCGATATACTGCGCCGCCGCTTCCTCGAAGGCCACGACGCGAGGTCCGAGCACGAAGCCCTGCTCGTCACACACAGCCTCGATGGCCGACATCACTTCCGGTTTAATGACACGATATTGGGCTTTGAGGTCCAAAAGGGGAACGTTCACAACAGCTCCTTGGGCTACGGGTGTGACGCTGACCAGACTGAACGAGGAGCCTTTCCACCTCGCCGGTCATCTACAAACCTATCATACAGAAATTCGTACTGTTTAACCATTTCCTCCAGGAGAAATTCTTTCGGGAGCGCCTCCACAGGCTGTGAACGTCCTTGGGGTTGACCATCTCGACTCTTCAATACTCGAATCACGTGTGCTGATAAACCGGCAATATCCCCCGCGTTGCTGAGCCACCCATGGCGGCCCTGGACAATCGCTTCCTCAACCCCTCCGACCTTCGTGGCCACGACCGGCAGGCCAATGGCCCGTGCTTCCAAGAGCACACGCGGCAACCCTTCCCAATGCGACGTGAGCAGAAACGCATCGAATATTTTCATGACGGTCGGGATAT
The DNA here is from genome assembly GCA_005116945.1 of Nitrospira sp. Taxonomy (GTDB): domain Bacteria; phylum Nitrospirota; class Nitrospiria; order Nitrospirales; family Nitrospiraceae; genus Palsa-1315. The sequence continues at coordinate 397,191 of SWDH01000029.1, read as the reverse complement.
CGCGCCTCCATCCGGCGAGGTGCAGCCGCGCATGAAGTCCATTCACTTCGATCAGCGACTCAATCTTTGGACGCAGATCTCCATCCCCAATCAAAGCGAACCGAGCATTAGGCACTGTCTCACATACCTGTTTAGCCACAGCCACGAAATCCTCTGGGGCTTTCTGCGGCTTGAGACAGGCAACCGTTCCCACCAGATAGTCAGCAGGCCCCACTCCAAACTGTGCCCGCAACGCATCACGCGTCATCGCGTCGATACCGGTTTGGAACGGATGCGGGTCAATCCCAGGCCTCACGACCGAAGCCTGCGTTCGATTAAACAACCGCCATTCAATCCCCTTCTCAACGTCGGCCTGGGCGACCGCAATCCAATGCGTCGTGATCCATCCTGTCATCCGTTCAAGAAGAATCAAGGTACGACGTAGCCAAGGAGGCTGAGCCGGCGTGATGCCATACCCATGAATGGTATGAATAATCACGGGCACTCTCGCACACCATGCCGCCCACCGACCGAGAATACCTGCCTTCGAACTATGCGTATGGACAATCGTCGGATGCAGACGCCGAAACAGGCGTATGAGTTCAACGAATGCAGCGAGATCCGCTAGGACATGAACGTGACGGGCGAGCGAGGACAGGACGTGAACATCGACACCGGGGAGAGTCTTCGCTTCATCCGTGAGAAGGCCCCCAGGACCTGTGACAAGGAGGGGACGGAATTTTTTCCGGTCAAGATGCGACACTGCATACAGCGCCACTTCCTGCGCGCCACCCAACTCCAGCTTGGTGATGACATGACAAACAGTCTCCACACTACATTCCTCAAGCTGAGGCTAAATACCCGTATTGGGTTCTCAGACGCTCCGCGACCTGTTTCCCTTGCCCGATGGCATCTTCCATCGACGTATGTTCCCAGCGCCCATAGCGACCGACCGAGTAAATTCCACGGCGCTCAAGCTCGGTGAGGATAGCCGGTATCGCCTGCGCACGATGCTGATCGAAATAGACATAGGCATACTGAAGATCTTTCACATCCGAGACCACCAGCTCATCGTCAGGGCGAAGGATGTTGGCCTGCTCTAGACCGGAACGCACTCGACCGATCAACTGCTCTGCAGACTGGTGCTCAGTCGGCTTGTGCGACATCTCCACATACATCGAGCTGCAGCCGGGACGCCCCAGTGAAGGAGAAAAGTTCATGGGGAATCCAGCGCGGTAGAAGGGATATGCGGCTTCAGGGAAATAAATCCAATGTTTATCCGATACCTGCTCACGGCCGATCCCCAAATTGATATTGTAGACCGAGACCCAACGTAACGCGGCCGCAGCGTCTTTCAATGGAGCAGGGAAATCAATACAGCGGTGAATCAGTTCGGGGATCGGTATCGTCGAGATCAACGACTCATATCGCTCTTCTTTGGTACCACCATTTGTATGATCATGAAAGATCGCGCGTCGTCGCTTGGTGTCCACTTCTACAAGTTCCGCGCTATGAGTAATACCCGCGATCCCTGGCACAAACGACTCTGGAAGCACGTTGATGCCACCCTGCGCAGGATAGAGAAACGATGGGTTATAGCCAAAGGCTTTGTCTTTGATACCTAAGGCGCCGTTCACCACATCCTTCAGCTCAGGCTTCGGCACCAGCCACGACACCCAGTCCGACGTCAGTTCGTCCAGCGAGATCTGCCACAGTTTTTCATTGAACGGCAGCATGAAATGCTTGGCCATGCCCTCACCGAGATTATCGAGAATCCATTCTTTGAACGATCGATCTTTGGGTGCAGGGCCGGCGTGCTGATTCGTGAGCGTGGCGATAAATCCCATTAAGCACTCTCGCACCACTTCTGGCGGAAGCCCGAATGTATTGACCTGAAATGGATACTCCGTATAGGTCCGGTGAGAATAGATGAACGATTGCCGGGCATGCTTCTGAAGTTTTCCAGCCAAAAGCGTTTCCACTAACGCCTTGATTTCAGCTTGGCGAAAATGGAGCAGATGTCCGGTGTAATCGAAGGTAAAGCCATCCTTTTTGTAGGAGCGGCATAAGCCACCGACCTCCTGCTCTCGCTCAAAGAGACGATAGGGAAATCCGGAAAGATGATAGGCCGCACTGAGGCCTGCTAAACCGGCGCCGACGATAAGGATCATGCGGCCTTTCTTTCCTCACTGTGTGATGATGAGACATCAGCCTGCCCAGGCCGGCGGGTATCGACCTTTTTCAATAACATGGTGAAGAGTAAGAAGGCGCCAGCTGTCCCCGCACAGAGCACCCACCCCACTTCCAGGCTGACTGACAACATCATAAGGCCGATTACTCCCACGACTGCCGTAGCCACATAGCTCGTAATCACGATCTGTGGGACTGACATCCCCCAATGACGCAGTCTAATCGCGATGTGATCCGGACTTCCCCAAAGGATGGGCAGCCCACGCCTGTATCGAATGTACATCACAAACAGGGTGTCAAATATTGGAAACCCTAAAATAAACACAGGGGTGAGGAGCGAGAGAGGATGGTCGCTGGGATACTTCCCGATCATCGCCATCGCTCCAAGAAGTAACCCAATAAACATCGCGCCCGTGTCGCCCATGTAGATCCGAGCCGGATGCCAGTTGTATTTCAGAAATCCCAGCAAGCTTCCGATCAACGCGACAAGCATCACGGCGATTGTTTGATCGCCTTGCAGTAAGGCGACGACAAGCAGACAGGTTGCGCTGGCCGCCCCCACACCTGCCGAAAGGCCATCCATGATGTCGAGTAAATTGAATGCGTTGATCAATCCCACCATCCAAAACACTGTCAGCGTGAGGTCGACCCATTCAGGCAGCGCGGCAATCTCGATCCTAATCCCACTCTTGATCAACACAAAGATAGCAAGGAGTTGTCCAGTAAGCTTTGTCCAAGGTGTCAGTACACCGAAATCGTCAATGAGCCCAAGCATCACAACAATCGTCCCACCGAGAATAATGCCAAGCACATCCTGGCGAAACTCGAAGGTAAAGGCCAAGCTCATGAGAAAGGCGAGATATATCGCAAGCCCACCAAAGTATGGGACCGGCTCCTTCTGATGCTTCAGACGGCCATCCGGCGCATCCACAATGCCGTACTTCAGCGCCGCCTGCCGAGCAATCGGGACGCCATACCATGCGACGGCGAAAGCCAGGATAAATGTGAGAGGATACAAATACACTACAGCGACCTCACTCTACGCTATAACCATTTCCCATACTCCGTACTTGCCGACCAGACTCCGCTATGACTCGACAAGGCAGGCCTCGTAAATCTCCTCATGCCGACGAACGACTGTAGCTATTTCAAAGTTTTCCTGGACGTGACGTTGCCCCCTTAACCCCATCTGGCATGCATCCTCAGGGTTCGCTAATATCGTCTGTATCGCGCGAGCCAACGCCGTCGCATCACCCGGTTCGACAAGAATACCTGTCTCGCCATGTGTCACAAACTCAGGGATCCCTCCCACTGTCGTCGCTACGACCGGCCGACCCGCGGCCATCGCTTCAAGAATGGCAATGCCAAACCCCTCATACAGCGAGGGCAGTACGAATGCGTCCAGTAGTGGCAACAGTTGCGGGATATCCCGTCGTACTCCGGCGAATATGACGCGCGAAGCGATGCCCAACTGCTGAGCCATCACTCGAAGGTGCTCCTCTGCTGGCCCATCACCCACAATCAATACCTGACAGGAAGGGCCATCAACTTCTTTCTCTAACTGTACGACTGCCTCCAGGAGAAATCGCAGCCCTTTCTTCGGCTCAACTAACCGGCAGACAGTGCCAATAATCGGCACTCCTTCCTGCAGACCTAATTCATTTCTCAACAGAGACGCCACGCCTCGAAAGCGACCAGCCTCGACCCCAAATGGAATAACGACGAATTGTTCCTCGCGCCCGCCAATCCGAGACTTGACCGAACGACGCACCGCATGCGAGCAGCACACCAATCGATTGGTCCATCTCATGGTTACTCGATCGACAAGACGGTTCAGCCACCCTTCCTGCGCCACTTGGTCATGATAGGCAGAGACCACATACACCTTCTTGCCGGCTTGTCGTACAAGCCGCGATGCCACGTTGGCCCAAAATAGAAAAGACTGCACCACATCAGGCCGTTCTGACCTAAAAATTTCCCGCAACCTGAAAAGGACCCTAATGTCCAGTTTCCCCTTCCCATTTAAAGAAAGGACTCGAACCCCGCGAGACTGTAACTCCGATACCAACGCCCCACCTGACTTGAGAGAAACGACTACCACCTCAAACTTCTTTCGGTCGATGCGTGAGGCAAGTTCAAGCAGATGTGACTCAGTCCCTCCCACCCCAAGACCGACCACAAGGAACAACAATTTGATTGGATGATTCACAGCAACATGCCACTCCAAGGATAGGATACATGGCTAGACGACAAAGCCGGTAATCATTTCCCATTCTTTCCCCTTCCAGACAGCAACGGAAGCAGGATAAAATAGTCCTGTCTGATGCAAGAGCGAACGGAGCTGCGGGGAAATGGAGGCGAGCGAATGTTGCCGAAATACTTTCCAGATACTGTCGCGCAAGAGTCTTTGCCCTACACTACAAGGCCACTTCCCGTAACTCCGCAGTGTCTGATCAGCCTCGCGCATATACTGCTCACGCTGATGAATCGACTTCTGTTCCCCATGTTCTCGAAACCCTCCAAGAATCGCACTCACTCCGTAGAGATCTGCGTGCTGGAATAGCCTGGCCCACAATTCGAAGTCAGCCGCGAGACCCAATGAGCAATCTAGACGTCCGCCTGCCCGCTCCCACAATGAACGCCTCCAAAAGGTTGATTCCTGCTGGATCCACCTTCGCCCGTGCGATCCGCTCACAGGGAAATTCCCTCCACGCAAAAATGAGTGCCGATTAAACCCACCGGTAAAGTCAACATGAACAACTTGCCCTCTTGCATTCCAACGAATTGGGTTCACACTGGTAATCCATTCAACGTGGGGAAACGCCCGAAAAATATCTGCGACGACGGTCAACGCCCATGGCGTATACTTGTCATCGCTGTTGATCCACGCCATAATCTCTCCGGTCGTTCTGGCAAACCCTTTATTAATCGCGTCGTATTGCCCTTTGTCCGTTTCACTCACCCAATAGGTCAACTCATCCGCATACTTCCGGATGATCTCTTTACTGCCATCTGAAGACGCTCCATCAATCACGACGTATTCAACGCTAGGGTAAGTCTGTGTGAGTACGGAGCAGATCGTTTCCTCAAGAAACTGCCCTTGGTTATAGGAAGGAGTCACAACGGAAATGGTGGGAAATGGTTTGTCCATTTATCGCGTTCGAGCGAACAGCTCCTCCATGTGAGTACGGATTCGCCTGTCCTGCGCCTCGCGTTGTTCCGGAGTTGCGTAGAAATGTCGTTGACGGAACAGACCTCGCTCTTTCACAAACGCGATATCGACCTGAGAGAGCGCGTTGTCTAATGGTCTGTACTGCAGCCCGGAAATATCATTGGCCACAAATCCTCGGTTTTTCATGTACATGACTACATCATGAAAGTCTGGGCCATCTTGGAAAAAATTGAACAACGATACTTCTAATAGAATGTATTCGGTGTCTGCCAGCATCCTTTCCGCACCGCGAAGCACGTCCAGCTCTGCCCCTTGCACATCCACCTTGAGCAAGAAAGGCCCCGTTGCCCCTGTCTCTTTGACAAGACTATCAATGGTTATGGCTTGAACAGTTCTTGCCACACCATTGACACAAGTATCCTTCTCGACTTCGCGAAAGAGAGAAGAGCCTACAAGGTCTGGATGGACGTTGAAAACCACCTCTCCTTGATGGGCCGAAGCCGCAGCCATAATGCACTGTGCGGAAGGCATCGCATCTATCAGTGTATTCAGGAGCGGCTGATATTCAACGAGCGGTTCAAGCAAGAGAAACCGGGCCTTTGGAAATACAGAGAAACATTGGCGTGCGAACGAACCATAGGCAGCACCTACATCCACCACCGTCGTCGGAGTGAATCCCATTGCGCGGGCCTGGAGCAAGAGACCATCGAGCCCACTCCGCGATAGTGAAACTGCTTTTGCCGAATCAAGCCGATAGATGTCGAGGTTGAGCCAGGACAACATCGCACGGATTGCCTTCTTCAGCGAACCAGAGTCCATTCACGCTCTCCTTCGAGAACTAGCTCTCCGCGCAGAGCTCTGTGCCTTGCCTGTTCCCGTACTGCCAGCATTCGTCTTACTCATGTGTCACCACCACATAGTCGCCGGCCACCACACCACGCCAAAATCCAACAACATTCCTTATCGAATGTGCGACGCCGGAAACCGTCCCCTGGGCTTGCGCCTCGGGCTCATCCGTTGAATCCCTCCAATCCCCCCGACTACGAATGTCGCCAGGAGGGAGCACCGCCCGGACCTCTGCTTCAGCCTCTCGTAGCGCACGAATATATGGCACGTAGATATCGTTGCGTAACACACTCACCAAGGAGGTTTTATATTCGGAGAGACCGGGGTTATAGACCCACTTATTCACTTGCTTCAGATAGTGAAAATGATAAAAAATGAGTGGCTCATTCTCCACACATACTCCACTCTCAGTATGCCGAAGATGATAGTTCGCCACGTTCCAAGGAGCGAGATTGGCGCCTTTATGCTGAATCACCGCAACGTTCGAGAAGTCAGCTGGCCATCGATCAAGGTACTTCTGATCGGCGAATCGATCAGTCTCACACCGGACATAGCACCAGTCCAAACACTGCTCCCTCCATTTTGATAGACACGCCATACCTGGTTCATCGCGCCTGAATGAGACCCATCCCACATTATAAATCCCGAACTGTTCTCTACCTAAGAATGTGGGATGAAACCGATGGGGGATAATGGCAATGGACGAATCCTCGATCTCATCAAATACATCCGACGGATCGCGAAAGAAATACAGATCCGCGTCCAGATACGTGATCCGATCCACATGCGTATAGTGACTCAGTACAAACGACGGCAAGCACGGTGAGCACGTGAAATAGTATTCGAGCAGGGACCTGGTGCTTTTCACCGCCCCCAACTGGTGATCATTCTCTTCAAGCTCTTCCAGAGGGATAAGATGGATCCCGGGCAGCCGAAATTCTGAAAGCACTGTATGGCATGCACTATCCAAGCAGAGAACCCAGAGCTCAAAAGATGGGCACGTCTGTTGAAGGGACCGGTAGAGAGCGATCCCTCTCGACAGATAATTCCTGTCAAAATAGGTACAAAAATAGCGCGTCATGCGGGTATCCTGACAGTCGTCTCCCATTGTTTGACTGCTTGAATAACCTTGCTCACCTGTTCGTTCGTCAGTTCAGGGAACATGGGAAGGCTCAGAACTCGCCCACAAAGTCTTTCACTATTGGCCAAAGCATCATCCTGCGGAGGCATGTGTGAGTGATAGGCCGGCTGCCGGTGAAGAGGTACCGGGTAGTGAATCAACGCCCCTACGCCCTCCTTTTTCAGAAACGCCAGAACTTCATGCCGTCGCTCGCTCATCACCACATATTGGTGATACACATGTTGCACCTTGGGGACTGGCTGGATCGTCTCAAAAGTCGACCCTGACAGAGCATCCGCGTACAGTTCGGCTATCTCGCGCCGCCTGCTATTCTCATGATCGAGATATGGCAGTTTGACTCGAAGAATTGCGGCTTGCATCTCATCCAGCCGAGAGTTCAACCCCGCTCGCTCGCTCACATACCGCTCACGCCACCCGTATTCGCGCAGGAGCAATGCCTTCTCTGCCAGACTCCGATCATTCGTGATCACTGCCCCGCCGTCGCCCAGTGCACCCAGGTTTTTCGTGGGATAGAAACTGAACGCCGCCATATGCCCCCATGTACCTGTTTTCCTCAGGCTAATCGACGCGCCATGAGATTGGGCACAGTCCTCAATCACCATCAGCTCATATCGATCAGCCAGTGCCATGATCGATTCCATATCGGTTGGATTGCCATAGAGATGAACGGGGATGATCGCTTTCAGTCGTCGAAACCCAGCACCCTTGATTGCCAATTCAAGCCGCTCAGGGTCGAGAAGGCCGGTGCGTGGATCTACGTCGACAAACATGGGGATCGCTCCTGCCATCTCGATGGCCGCTGCAGTAGCCGACGCGGTCAGCGGAGTCGTCGCCACTCTGTCACCGATCCCAATGCCACACGCTCGGAGCGCGATGTGAAGCGCGTCAGTGCCGCTCCCGACACCGATCCCGTGCTGGGCTCCCAGATAGGTGGACCACTCTTTCTCAAATGCCGAGACTTCTTTTCCAAGGATGTACGTCCCACTCTGCATGACACGAGTCACGGCCTCATCAATCTCTCTCTGATGCGCACGATAGTTTGCACCGGGGCTGGTCTGCGGAATCATGATTCGTGCGTCTCGCTCTCGAATTCTTCACACATAGTGCTCACGATGTTTACGGTAATAGGAGATTGTGTTGGCAAGGCTGTCCCGAAGAGACACCGTGGGCTCCCACTGAACCACGGTCCGAATGCGACTGAAATCTGCGTAGTAGTCGCCGATATCGATTCGTTTACGGTCTGGAGGAAATGCTCTGAGTGTGTACTGCCCCTCGCCATTGACCTCGACAAGCATCTCAGCCAAATCCTTCAAGCTGATAACTTCGCGGCTTCCGAGATTGAATACCTGGCCATTGGTCTCCTCGCTGGACGCGCTCATCAGACAGGCATCAACAACATCGTCCACATATGTGAAATCTCTCAATTGCTCCCCACCCCATACTTCAAAAGGCTTGCGTTCAAGCAGCAGACGTATCCACATCCCCAAGAACGTTTGACGCGCATCCTTGATTCGCATACGGGGGCCTATCGTATTCGTCAAACGTAGCGCGCAAGTCCGAAGGCCATACACGTTACTGTACAGAATGTGGTACCACTCTCCCGCCATCTTGTTGATGCCATTGACGTCCGTAGGTCGCGACGGGTGGGCCTCATCCACAGGCAGGTAATCTGGCTTGCCATATATCTGCCTCGTACTCGCAAAGACGATCTTGATCCGAGGATTATGATGCCGACAGATCTCAAGGATCGACAGTTGTGCGCGACAATTAATTTCCAAATCTGTATCTGGATCCTCCATCGAATCCATGTGACTCGTCTGCCCGGCCAAATTGAACAGATAGTCTTGCCCTTCCACCAGATATTGCAGGCTATGGCGATCTCGGATATCGGAAATATTGATGCGCAGACGATCTCTGAATCCGTCGACGTTATAGAGATTCCCCCCATACTCAGGCACTAAACTATCGACGACCGTCACCTGGCCGCCCAAATCGACCAACCGCTTCGCCAGATTCGACCCAATAAAGCCAAGCCCCCCGGTAATCATGATGTTCCGACCCCGAAAGATATTCTCCATCATCGTTAAACCCAGTTGTTCCTTATCGCTCGATTGTTACAATGCCGCTACCCGCTATGACGACCGCTTGCAAGAATCACTTGGGCCTCAGCGCTTCCATAAAGAGTGAGTCCGGTTTTCTCACCGTCCGATCAGGAAGAACATCGATCGGTATATCTGCCCATCCGGAAATCCTACTGGTCAACGCTGACTCTTGACGTGGATCCCTCAAACCGACAGAGATCATCAGCTGCGCAAGAGAATACCGATCGTACATCCACTGATGAACTTCTCCTCCCATACGAAAACGTCCAAGTCGGTACGCCTCTATAAATCGACGTCCGCCGGTCAAAAAGATTAGCTTCTCGGCGAGTTTCACTCCCGCACGCCACCCCATTTCCCTCAGAAACGCCGCGATGCCACAACCAAGACGGCCCGATGGATGCTCCACTTGGCCGACAGAGGTACGAAGTGATGAAACTATTTGGCGACCCACTTCGCCGATCCGCTGATACACGAACGCTTCATTTGGCAAGGGATTCTGCTGTAGATATGCGCGCATCCCCCCACCGCTCTGCGGTCGAACCATCTGGTCAAAGAGTTCCAGCATGATCCACTCATAGTCATATGCGGCATGAGCCTCCTGAGCCAACGCCCGATCCAGCGTCAGGAGGTACTGACGACATATCTGCTCAAGATCCGGGACCGCGACCCTGAGAATGCCGCCAGGCTGCAGCACGCGGACACATTCACGCATAAAGAAATGTGCATCCGATCGCTTCAGATGCTCCAGAACAGCCGAATGATAGACCACCTCACAACTCGCATCCGGCAGTGGAATACCCGTCGATAGGTCGTGAGCCACGACGCCGGGACCGGTGCGTACGATGTCGACGTTTATCCAGCCTGCGCAAATCTGACTCCCGCATCCTAAATTGGCACGCATCAGCGCTCTACAACTTCACATACAAAGGTTTTTGTGACGGTCGGCTCCCCGAGCACAGGCTCCAGATCGTATGGCAAGCTGTCGATGGCGGCACGGACCCTCAAACCATTTGCAGTGAAGACAGCTTGGAGCTCAGCATTATTGAAAATAATCTCAAGCGTCGGTTGCCCATAGGCATCTTTTCGCAGCACAGTCGTCTCCCGAGTCTGTAGCAGTGGGACCGTATGAAAAATACACCAGCGCCTCGAGACACGACGACTTTCTTCAACTGCTCTTTGATACGACATCAGATGCATCAGGAGGGTTCCTGAAACAAGAATGTCTACCGACTCATTTCGAAACGGCAAGTCAGTTGCATCCCCCACCAACGTGACAACGCCCGGATACGTTGCGTGTGCCGTCTTGAGCATCTCAACTCCGTAGTCGAGCCCCACATACCGCACTGCGGTGTTGGAAAATCTCCCTAACACCTCTCTATTCCAAGCACTTCCACAACCCACCTCAACCACGAGCGGGTTGTCCATACGAGTCAGTCGCACCGCTTCGACAAGAGCGGCGAAATCTTCGCGCAGCTTGCCTTCCCGCATCTGTTGCAAGATGGGAGCAAAGGCTGCAAGTTGCCGCCCTGCTGTCTCTGGGGCCTGCCATCCATGGTTCGGTTCTCTCGGAATGTGTCCCTTCAGAATCTCATACACTTCCACCGGTATCTTGAGCTGTTTGTGGCAAGCCGGCTGCCTGAACCATCGGCTCAGAAGCTGTTGGGTGCGTACAGGCAAGGCGGCTTTCAGCATTGCACGCATCGGTAGAAGACTCCAGAAACTGATGCTCTTTTCATCTTGCTAATGTGGACCTACACCGCAAAGACAAGGGCATCATTATGAAATCCATCAGACCAACACACAGCGACTACGTTTCAGATATATTCTTTTTGAAAAGATCACAGAACGCTCGTCAGAAATCGCTGAATAACTCTGACCCTCTATGCAATTGAAACCATTGGAGAGTTCGGCTTAAATCTCGTGCTCGAAGATCACAAACCCAACCCGAGCCCTGCTTCCGATGAAACGACCGCTGAGCGCTCAAGATAGAAAAGGTAGATCGGATTTACTCACGAAGCTTGGGATAGCCACAGCGACACATGGGTGACGCATGAATAGGGTAAGCCTGCAGGATGACTAAGCTTTTAGCAAGTTTTTCAAAGATATCTGCCGACCAGGCCCAGGAGCTCTTGCAGGCGATGTTGATAGGTATGATCGCGCAGAGTCCGGACCTGGCCTGCAGACGCAATGGTCTGCCGCTCTGCTTCATGAGTTAAATAGTGCTGAATTTTCTCAGCACATTCTTCTGGGGTCCGATAGGTCACGACCTCTTTGCCCGGCTCAAACATCTCGTGAAGATTCTGCTTCCAATCGGTGAGTAGCAACGTACCGGTTCCTGTCGATTCGAACAAACGCATATTGTTCGCATACGGCAGGACATCCCCATGATGATTGAGGGTCAATTTTGAACCATTCAGAATCTCGTACATGGTGCATCCCCACGCAGGCCCCATGTAATGACGTCTAATGGGTGACTCCATAGGGAGATGATCGACCGAGGGAGCCCATATCTTTAGCGCTTCTGGCCTATCCAACTTTGCATAGAGTTCGTTCAAAAGGGCGACCCGACTACTATGGACATCGGAGAAGCTCCCTACTAGCGCTACGTCACACTTCCGTTGAGTAGGGCGAAGTCTCGCCAGAATACGCGGATCGAATCCGAGGCGGTTCAGCGCCGCTGAAAATCCTTGGCGTCGAAACAATTCAACCGTCGGAGGAAACGAGGAAATCATCAGGTCATAACACTGAAAACTAGAATCGATCGTGAGCCGTGTCGCAGCATGTTGACCAATGAGAATTCGATAGTACGGCTTCATTTCTTCGAGAAATGTGGCGCTGACTCCCGTCATATCTTGATTCAAGATAACATCAGGCCTGCAATGTTTGATCTGCGCAGAAAGAATCGCGTAAAACCAACTGTCATCCTGCTCCATACGTTGGCGCAGCAGCGGTCTGGCACAGGATTTTAACCAGCGAACCGGGGCACTCGCGGCAAATGCGGGAACACGCCGCAGCAAGCTAGCGCCTTGCCGAACGGCGGTAGCGGGCTCATCAACCATGATGCGATGTTCTCTGGCCCAGGCTCTCTGAATCCATTCATTATTGGCATGAACTTCTCCAGCCTCGTGTCCAAGCTGGATTAAGTTTGTCGAATAGAAGTCGGCCACCCCGAAGAGGCTCTCTGCTCGAACATCGAACTGTTCTTTGTACGACCGATCTTTCAATCCTGGATGCTGCGCATAGAGCCAATGCAGAAAGTCGGGGTAGTCGGTGTTGATAATCAGAAATTTCATGGGAGGCGCTATTGCATCAAGCTGACAAACTTTTCAACCGTCAGATCACTACTGAATCTATCGGCGGAATACGATGCCGCCTCGGACCGCAAATTCGCACAGTAATCCCTATCGAGGAGGCGACAGGCCGATTGGATCAGTGTTTCGATGTCGAGAAAAGGGACGAGAACGCCAGTCCTGCCATTGCTCACCACGTCGGCGTTACCGCCGACATCAAAGGCAACCATCGGCACACCGCAGATGCTCGCTTCAAGAAGTGCCATCCCAAAGTTTTCGATAAGCGTAGGCGATACCCCGAATGAACAGGCCTTTACGGTCGCCAGATTCTCCGTATAGCCGACCTGCCCAGGAGCATAGATTTTGGCATTAGACGGGACAAACCGAAGCTCATACGCCATCAAGGTGGGAATGTTCCCTGACAGGTAGAATCCGATGTCCTTGGCAGTATAAGAGGCAATTCTCCTTACAATCTCAAATACAAAGCGGGCACCTTTGTACACACTTCCGGCAGAAGGAATATAAATCACCACGGAATCGTCTGGAAGACCGAGCGTGCCTCGAATATCATGAGATGGAATCGACGCAATCAATTCGCTATCGACCATATTGGGAATGACCGTGATCGGGCCGGGATAGACATACGTCTTCTTGAACATCTCCTGCATATATTGCGACGGGCACACCACCGCATCAACTTTCCGCAAGACCTTATTCTCGCAAGCCACTGCCAGCCTGGCGTCGCGTTCGGAGTGAATGCCCCACAGGGGATTATTCAAAAACCGAGCCGGATTGTGATGGGAGATCAAAATGGTCCGACATCCCTTTGGTTTGGCGATAAACAAACCGGGGCATCCGTGGTCCGGAAGGATCAGGACATCCGGCTGAAAATCGCTGATGGCTGAATTGAGCCTCATGCAGGGCCAGGCAGAGACTGCGACATCTGCAAAGTGATAGACGATTTTCGACGGATCGGCGATTCGAAAGTACCACCCGATCAGACGTCGTAGCCCATTCACGAGGCTGGGAGACATCCCCACACGCATGACATCTTTTTCAGTCAATGCTACCTGGTAATCCTCAAACGTATAGAGCCGTACTTGAAATCCCTTTTGTGCCAGCGCACGGTATAAGTGGTAATGCGCGCTGGCCACTCCTCCGGCGCTGACAGGAGGGCACGAGCTCGATACGATTGCGATCTTTTTAGACATACGCTCTACGCCTAATCCCACACTTGACCGCAAACTTAAGCATTTGTATCCATGTCAAGCCAGCCCCTGCGCTGAGCGGCGTGCACTGGAACGTCTTCAATGTCCATAGGCCCAAGGGGGTCGCCGTAGCGCATAATGCAAACCACCGTTGGCCCAATACCCTCAGCAAGGCCGGCTCCGGGTAAATGCCGGCTACGTCGTTCGCAGCCTTAAGCTTGTGCAACCACGCGAGACTGGCATTGATGAAGTCTGAGGTTGCCTGAAACTGCCATGCACTTAATGCTTGATGGAGCGCTAGCTCTTCCTTGGTGGGTTGGATTCCAAGATATTCCAGCTGAGCAAGGCGGACAAGCCGAGCAGAAGCGAGTTTCTCAGCTTCATGCTTTTGCACCACTTGTTGTGAATGGAGCCGATAGCGAAGTAACACTTCCGGGATATTGGCCAGAACCATGTGACGAGCCGCTCGGACCCACAGGTCATAATCCTCGGCATGAACAGAGCCCACGTCATAGGAAAGGTCTGCTTTCACAAGCAGTTCCCTGCGCATCATGATCGAGGGATGCGCCAGAACAGACTCAAACAGCAGCCAACTGCGAATGGTGGCATCGTCGGCGGGATACCGCCGCACTACGGCCCCATTACTCCCAAACGTCTCAATCCATGTCCCGCAAATTCCCACCTCCGGATGCGCGTCCATGAACGCGACCTGTGCGGCAGTTCGCTCGGTGACACTGATATCGTCGGCATCCATCCGAGCAACATACTCACCACAAGCCAACTCCAATCCACGATTGAGCGCCGCCACTAGCCCGCAATTGGGTTGCTCATATGCACGGATACGACCATCCAGTTGCCGATAGCGCTCAATGATCTGGGACGTCTCATCGATGGATCCGTCATTAATGACAATAAACTCAAAATCGGTGAATGATTGATTCAAAACGCTTTGAATCGCCTCCTCCAGATACATATCCCCATCGTAGACCGCCATGAGGAAACTGACACGAGGTGCAGGCTTCATTCATTGCACCTCTATGGTCCAGCCTGGAGGCACTCCTTGATCTACCCTGTTAAGAAATTGAAGGCTTGGCGCTCCCATTTGCCCAAATACGTCGCTGAATCTACGGGCATAGGTATGCTCACGCAATGTCCGTTCGTAGCCGGCCTGAGCAATCGCCTCTCGCTCATCCTCATGCTTTAGATAATAGCGAACCTTATCAATAAGATCATGGCGATCGTCAAAGCACGCAACTTCTTTCCCAATTTCATAATACTGTCCCAGGTTTTCGGCCCTTCCCGTTAACAGAAATCCTCCACAACCGGGAACTTCAAAATTGCGCCCCTTGATCTGATCACTGTAGTGCACATCAGGAGTCTCCGTTGGCTCTGATTCGACTGAGGTAGCAAGTGGGCCGCTCAGTCCCGAGAGCCAGCCCTTCCCTATTGCCTTCGCCTGCGATCCGAATGGAACCACGTCCAGAGAGCGAGAAAGCCGGCTGCGAACCGTATCGCTCCAAAAAACTGCGGGGGTGATGATCGGCAATGATACCTCAGTCGGCTTCGAGGCATTACTCAGATTAAGATTGATGCGACTCTGATTGAATACGCGAATCATTTCTTCCTGTGATAAACGACCGGATTCCCACCCCCCGCCCCAGACAGAAACGTTGATACCTGCCTTGCGTAAAGCGTCAATCACCTGTCGGCGGTTGCCATGGGGCTGGCCAACAAACGACACATCGTACTTCATCGGCATATTCATCTTGCGGTACAACACGTCGTTACACCCCCACTGACTCTTAATCACGTTGCGATAGCCGAGACTTGCATACTTGGATAGCGCGCTGGCCGCCGTCGTGACAACCCACGTAAAACAAGGTGCCCATTCGCGGGAGTAGTTATCAAATCGCCAATGGTCGTCACAAAACCAGTTCACGGTCTGAAGACCAGTCTCTGTGAGTTCGTGCAGCACCAATGGATCAAATTGATCCGTGAACAGGACCGCGAACAACAGATCAGGCTTTTCCAATGCGACCACTTCCTTCAATCGTCGGTTCATCCTGTCTCGCCCATGCTGCTGCATGAGCGTCATATAATCGAAGTATAGGATGTCGTGCCCCATATGGAGGAGAGAGTGGTAGAAATTGTAATGCTCAAAACTGAATCCTTGTTCCGGCTTGCCATAGTCATATTTCATCGCAGCATAAAGAATACGCATGACTATTCTACTTCTCTCACAAACCAGGCACCGTGGTGAGTTGATACAGCAAGGTCATCCCAGGCAATCCCGTGTCAGTCGAGAGTCTGCGATAGCGATTGGGGGCAACAGCCATGGCCTCGGCAATAGCCGTATACGGCCCAACGTTGTAACCGGACTTTTCAGACTGATAGAACGTATCGTGCAAGAGGATGTTCGCGTCTGGCATATGTGCCATCACACCAGTCAACTCTCGTTTTACAGAGGCATGGGTATGGTCACCATCAATAAACACAAGCATCGAATTGGGTTTTCCAATACGGTTATGGATTTCAAGGCAAACCGTCAGCCCATCTCCTTGGTGAAGTGTCACCTCGTGCAATCCTTTCACCAACACCCCTCGTTGCAGTCCAGGGTGCTCCTGGTGGGCTGTGTCATCAGGCAAATCCACTGAATGGATCGCGATGTCTAACCCAAACCGCTTCGAGGTTTCATAGAAGATTCTGGCGGACTTCCCAAGATGGGTTCCCCACTCAACAATGAAATTCGGCTTAAGCCTACAGACCGCGGATACCATCAAAAACAGCTCATTGAGAGGAAACGGATGCACCCCGACAATGGGAACCAGTGTGTTTGCGACAAACTCCGAGACAATCCAATTGTTCACCTCGAATTCGTCGCAATCAATATTCACCGCTGGGTCCTGGGCCGGTATTGTTGGAAGAGAATCAGACTGTACCCTGAAAAGGCGTCTAAGCCTGTGCATAGGTGGCGACCTTTCGAAATACGTTTTCATATTGGCCCGTAATTTTCTCCCATGTGAAACGGGCAGCCCAATTCTGCTTCCCGACTCCACCCAGCTGACGCAGATACGCTCTGTTGCTGGCTAGCTGTGCCCACTGCTCAGCAAATATTTCAGGGTTCACCTTGGTATATCCGCGTTCGTCCTGCGATGCCGGACAGATCACACCCCCACCCGTCCACTCAGCTATTTCTGCAGCGTTCCCCACCGGAACAGACAGAAATGGAGTTCCGCCCGCAGCTGATTCAAACAGTACAAGAGGGGAATATTCCACATAGGAGGCAAACACGAACAGATCCGCATTCACATAGGCCTGTACCAAGTCAGCGCGAGGGAGGTCCGTCAGCACAACCCGTTTGCAACTCTGCTGGCTGTGAATCTTGGCTATGAGATCTGGCATATCGTCCATGACAACATTCTGGGGCTCCTCGCTGATACGTGCATATCCTCCGACACGGATGCCCATTTTATTGAGAACCCCATGCCCGACATGCATTGCCATAGGCATCAATCCATCCCTCCCGCCTATTTCTCGCACGACACGCCAGTATTCGCGCGACTTAACGCCTATCGATGAGGCAATGGAACTTGTTTGCCTCACTAGATGAGTACTCGAATTCAAAAGAAGGGTTGCTGGACGCCCGGAGAAGTCGGCTCTTAAAAACGCCTCTGCGATTTCACAATGCCCTTTCATTCGAGCTGGACTTCCTACGGTCAGGAAAAGAAGGTCCTCGTCGCACAAACTATATCGGTGCCGGAACGAGGGGTCAGGCGTGATACTAAACTCTACTTCACTGGCTCCATTTGGGATGATGGAGAAATCTGTGAGTCCGTGCTGTCTCGCGAAACGAATGTCGCGATACTCGGATGCATAGAAAATAAGGTGCTCGAATTGTCTGAGGATCGCAGGCAGCTCTCGAAAATAGTTGGCATAGTCAGGCTCGTAGAGGCAAGAAAATCCGCATGGGATAAAGACTTTCTTGCCAGGAATCCGCGATAATACCGGCCAAAGAGCATCGAACGTCCATTGCTGAGCGGCCTTAATCATCACCACATCAAAGTCGGTATCCGCAACGAATTGCCGATAGCTCTCCAGGTCTCCCTTCATTCCATTGGCAAGATTTCCTGAAATGGAAAATTCCCGAATGTGAACACCATTCAGCTCTTTAAATCCTCGAATTGGAATGGCCGTGGTTGCAACCGTCACAGAGTGACCACGCACAACTAACCGTTCGGCAAGTTGCCGCATAACCTCCTGGACTCCACCTACGCTTGGCGCATAAAACTCGCAGCAAAACAGGATGTTCATCTCTTAGTATCTCTTCGCTCTGTCCACAGGTCCTTATTCATGGCAAACCAATCCCATGTCCGTTTGATTCCTTCTCTAAACGTGATGCGGATATTCCACCCAGTATCATCGTGCAGTTTCGTGCTATCCAACACATTGGCCTCGACATCAAATCGCCGTGCAGGCAAGGTCTCGATCTGCAGTGGGAGCCCAAGAGACTCGGCATATGGGCGAATTTCGTCGAGCACTTCTTTATTGCTTCTGCCCTTACCACTCCCAATGTTGTATATGGTTCCTGCTTGACCATACTCTAACGCCGCCACAATACCGCCGGCGACATCTTCAACATGAACATAGTCTCGGATCGTCCCATGAGGACCGTAGAGAGTGACCCCCTTCCGACTCAGAATCGCGGCAATCGCCGTCGCGATGAACCCCTGTCCAACAAATGGATTTTGACGCTCGCCGAACGCATTGGCAGGTCGGACAGTGACGACCGGCAACTCTTTCAACCTGTGAAACATATGCCCATATTTTTCGATTGCTAGCTTTGTCACACCATAGGGGGAAATTGGGTTGGTAGCATGGTCTTCTGTCAGTGGCAGCCCTTGTGCCGGGCCATACACGGTACCTCCAGAGGAGATCACAACAATCTTTCGAATCGCATAGTCAGAGGCTGTTTCAAAAAGCCTTACCGCAGCCGGCAAATTGCATAGAATATCCTGAATAGGATCCTCTATGCTGGTACTCGGGACGCTCGCATAGGAAAGATTGATGACCGTATCGACATCTATCAGCGTTCTCTTGAGAGTCTCTTTATCGCCGTAATCTCCGACCACATACCCGACAGCCTTCGACAGATGGATCGGTGCCGGTCGTGCGTCGAGCACGGTAATTGTCATTCCCTGTGACAGCAAGGCATGAGCGACATGTACGCCGATGAATCCTCCGCCACCGATGAGACAACAATGGTTCATAGCTGATGTGCACCTTCCAAACTTTTATCGCCATCCTGGCACAAGCCGTCCGACCGCCCCGGAGATACCCTTGATGTAACGGCGAACCCCCCGACCGTTCCTGAATCGATGGTAATGTGGCTTGATTTCAGCGAGTTGGGCTTCAGCTCTCTCACGGAGGACAGAGTGAGATCCGTTGCATACACCGGCTAGCCGATCTGCCGCATCAATAACCAACCGCGAGATATCTCTCCAGCGGGCGTGAGAGCTAACCCTCAAATACGCCGCATGATTGAGCGCAGCAAGATCGTGGATTGCAGAACCAACAGCGATATCTCCCACTAGGCATTCCAGATTTTCCACACTGATCTCGATCACCCGATTGCGAAACGGACTCACACCGTCGCGGGACATGCTTGTCGGGATCTCTCGATAAATGTGCAGAACCTCAGGAATATTCGCAACATCCCATTTTCGAGAAAGACGGGACCACAGTTCAAAATCTTCAGGCGGTTGCCTGAAGGGATCAGTCGAATACATTCCGACCCCCTCCACTGCCACCTTCCTCAACATGACCGAACTATGAACAAATGGATTATCGAACAAAAGGTCAAACTTCAAACAGTAATCTTCGGCCGCATGTTGATGGACTCTCCCGGTCTTGTCGGTTCCTGACACGATTTCTGCCCATGTCCCCACCAAGCCACATTGCGGATGTGCGGCCAAATAGCGTAGTTGTTTTCCCAATCTGTCTGGCAAAGACATATCATCCTGGTCTTGCCTCGCCAGATATTCGCCTCGGGACAAAGCAATAGCACGGTTAAGCGTTGCGGCAAGCCCACGATTTTCCTGCCTATAGAACCGTATCCTGTCATCGTTCACACTCTGAATGATCCGAGCGGATTCATCTCGAGAGCCATCATCTATAATGATCAACTCAAAGTCTTGGTACGATTGCCGGAGCATGCTATCGAGACATTCCCGCAGATAGGTAGCTCCATTATAAACCGGAAGTAAAATACTAACTAAGTGATTCATGCCCAAAGCTTCCTGAGTGCCTAAGCTACTTCGCACATCGCAATAACGCCGTTTTTCGTTATTCCAGGAAGAACAGCTGTGTCCCTACTTGCGTACAGTGCCATCTCCACAATGGTGAAGCCGACATCATGTAGCAGCTTGCGCAATGTCGCCGGTGAAAAATAATAATAATGTTCCGGGTGCACGATCTCGTCTCCCCCCAAAGCCACAAGAAGGCTCCCTGTATAATACGCATTGGGGACGGTTACGCATAATTTTGTCCTATCGCCCTTCACACAGAGCTGTTTCAGATTCGCCAACGCTAGACCGGGGTTTCTGAGGTGCTCCAAAATTTCAGGAAACATGATGATATCGTATGCATGCGAATCAATCCCATTTTGCAGTTCCTTCTGCACATCCCCTATATCATTGTTTCTGTCACCCGTGAGCTGTCTGTACCGATCCAGCGACACTTGATCGTTATCAATGCCGTACAGTTGGATTGCTGCACGTTTAAGCTTGAGATGCAGCAATTCCCCAGATCGAATTCTTTCTTCAGAAAACGGGGAATCGAGAAAGCCAAAATGAAGAACCTTCTTCCCTCTTGATGCGTCCACCAAGTATTCTTCCCGGTCGACAGACTGGCGCGACAACTCTCGGAATTGCTGCACAAAGATCGAATTATTCTCTGGGAGATTGCGACTTATTTGCATGAGCATGGGCAAAGCCTTGATGTATTGGCATATCGCTTCGGTACGAGTCGGCAGTTTCTCAGACAACTGCATGATGATCGGCAATCCATTCACCCACTCCGTCGCAATCGCACGTTTCGCCGCTTGATTCCCACAGCGCAAGTCGAGCCGAGACATAAGCCTGATACAGTTACCGACCGACGAATCTTCGGCCAATAACTCTCTCCATACCTTCAACACGATGGGTAGTGATTCAAGAAACTGGAAAACGTTCCTGTAGCCCATCGAACGCCTCGCGACCTCGCTCAGGAAAAGTGCCAGTGGCACTTTGGAGCCACGGGCCCAACTGATGACGCCGGCAACTGTTTAAGCCCTGCCATGTTCACCACGTCAAATGTTATGCAATCTTGGCGATGGAAATAATCCACTCTGCCGTCTCCAAACCATAAAGAGAGTCGATACGTCCCGTTTAATAACTTAGGAGACTCCAAGGTAATGTGTACCCGACCGGCATTTGTCGATGTCATAGGTATCGGCACGGCATCGATAAGAGGATTCGTCCCGCAAATAGGATTCCCGAGATAATCACTGATCACGAAACCTAGGCACGGTATCTCCAAATTTTGTTTGAATTTATAGTCAGCATCTATCTCAATCTGCTCCCCATTTTGCCTGATGCTGGCCTTGGAGATGATCTCATTATCCCAATTGACCTCATTGCAGCTGTCACCCAGGTACAATCCGATGGCTTCTCGGACACTGCTAGTGGATAGGCCGACGCCCTTATCGATATAGAGCCCCTTCGTGCATAGCCTTTCTATGGCTGCCATATTGTGGCTCACAAATACGACCGTTCGCCCGTCTTTCGCAACTTCCCCGATCCTTCCCAGGCACTTTTTCTGGAACGCGACATCACCGACGGCCAGCACTTCATCTACAAATAGGATTTCCGTCTCGAGATGCGCAGCCACGGCGAATGCGAGCCTCATGTACATACCACTTGAGTAATGCTTTACCGGAGTGTCAAGAAATCGCTCGGTCTCAGCGAAGGCGATGATTTCATCGAACTTCCGATCAATCTCGGTCTTCCTCATTCCAAGGAAAGCTCCGTTCAAGTAAATATTCTCACGCCCTGTGAGATCCCCGTGAAATCCAGTCCCCACTTCGAGGAGAGAACCAACTCGACCAGAGATCACTGCGTATCCCCTAGTAGGCCGAGTGATGCGTGACAGGATCTTCAACAAAGTACTCTTGCCTGCGCCATTTCGCCCAATAACCCCGAGGATCTCTCCCTTTGCAACTTCGAATGTCAGATCCTTCAATGCCCAAACCATGCCCTCACATTGGCGGAAACCATCTTGGGCAGGCGGCTTCCGCAGACCAAGTTTGGCCTCGTTGAATGGCGTGCGGATGAGACCTGTCAGCATCTCTCCAAATGATTTCGGCCGGACCCGCTGACCGATCTTATACCGCTTACCCAGGTTCTCGACACGTATAGCCACTTCACCCATCAGTTACACCGTATCCGCGATAGATTGTTCTATGCGGTTGAAAACGTATAGTCCCGAAACCAACAGGACTCCGGCCACAATCAGCGACATCCCCATCATGGAATCAGATTGACCCCCTGTCCTAAACAGCGCCTCACGAAAACCTTCCACCACCCCAACCATCGGATTGAGCGCATACAGCGTTCGCCATGCTTCAGGGATCAGACTCGTTGGGTAGATAATCGGCGTTGCGAACATCCAGCATTGAATCAGAAACGGTTGAGCGTGCCCGATATCCCGACACAGCACATTGAGAGCTGCGATCCACAACCCTAGCCCGAGTCCGGCCGCAATCGTCACAGCCACGAGCAATGGCAATACCCACACACCGGCCGTGAGCGCGATTTGGTAGTACCACATCATTCCCAGGAGCACGCCAACGGCGATCACAAAATCCAGCGTACCGACCACTGTGATCGAGAGGGGAGCAATCAAGCGAGGAAAGTACACCTTAGTCACAAGACTCTCGTTTGCGACCATGCTCGATCCTGCCCCTGACACCAATCGGGCAAATAACTGCCAGGGAAGTAACCCTGCGTATACAAAGATGGGATACGGCACCCCATCTGAGGGAAGCTGAGTCAGCCAGCCAAATATGAAGGTAAAGACAATCATCGTCAGCACAGGCTTCAATAGAGCCCATCCTACCCCCAAATTTGTTCGAGCATAGGACACCTTGATATCCCGCCAGATGAGGAAGTACAAAAGTTCCCGGTGCTCCCAAATGTCTCTCAGTCTCAATGGTTCCCAACCCTGTAACGGCTTGATCAGAATCGTGTGATTGTCAGGTGCTCGAGAACTCATGACAATTTCCCTTGTGACCGGAGACTGGCAAACAGACGGTCAAACCTATGCTTCCACGTATGCTCCCCAAGAACCCGCTTTTGTCCTGCCTCACGAATTCTCGCTGCTGCTCGCTCATGGCGCGAATAAAAAATCATCTTGTCGATAAAGTCTCCGGGTTCTGACCACACAACAATTTCTTCCCCTAGCTTATAGTACTGGGAGTGATCAGGGGCTTCTTGCACAAGATAGAATCCCCCTGCCATCGGCACCTCAAAGTCACGAAGGCGGCACTGGAGATTCTTCGATCGACGTACCTTCGTTTCACTATGCCACCCTGTATCAGAAAATCCCAGATTTACCTGACTTTCGTTGAAGATTGATGGGAGGGATGCGTCGTCACATGGGCCTCGGAAGTCAGCCCCTTCAAGTTCTTGAAAGGAGGATCGTCTGGCATGCTTTCGGCGCAATGGGCCAAGTATGCTTTCACTCCCTTCAGCCTTGAATCGCGCAGCTGCGTAGTATCGAAGATCGTGAACAATCTTGTAGGGATCCCAGGCAAACCGGTAGGGGCTCGAACTCTCTGAATTCCATCCACGCCCAAACACAGCCGGCCTAATCCCCTTCCTCACACATTCGGCAAGTAAGGCCCGGCGAAAGGGATTGAAGCTTCCGATAAAGGAAACGGCATGCTCATAACTTGACCTAGGCACCGCATGACGAAAATAGAAGTCCGGATTTGCCGCCATCGGCATCCATTCAATATTGAGGTTGTACGGTCGAAGACTTTCGGCATTGGTAAGCTGAGCAACCGCCAACACGTCAAAGTATGGAGCGGTACGAATGACTCGGTACCACTGGAATGCCATGTCCACATGGTAGTTGACCATCGGAACCCCAAGACTGCGCAGCAGTTTAGCCGTCTCAACCAAGAGAAAGTCATCGTAGACAATACAAAAGATCAGATCGAGTTTCCCGGCCGTTTTAAGCACGCGCGCCAATTTCACCAAGTGATGGTTCAATTCATTCCGCTGGCTCCTCCATTGTTTCGACCCCAGCTGCCCCATGCCACCAGGATAAGTGAATACATGTAATTCATCGCAATAATGCTGGCGCAGAGTGTCCAGGAGATTGATCTCCATCCATCGGTCCGGAGGGAGTACCGCGAGGGCTCTCATTCTATATTTTCCTGTATCGGAAGAACCGTTAGAAGTCGCGTCGCTGGAAGATCACACAAGCGCCTGTCAATAAGAGTCCGGCATACAATAACCCGTAGGCGGTTGCAGTCGCCTGATATCCAAACTCTACAAGAAGGCCGCTCGCCGCTTGCCCCTTGATGTTCAACATCTCTAGGTTTGGGCAAATATAATATAACGCGGTCAGTGCGGCTTCCATGAGCTGGCTTTGACTCTTCTCCGCAATGCCCTTGAGGTCACTTGTGAGATGCCCAATGACGAAAAGGCCCAGTGTCATTGTGGCGCTGAGAGTCGAAGAACTGAACGTCGAGAAGAAGAGGGCCATCGCCATGACAAGCAACGTTTCCACAAGAATCAGTTCCACCGCCTGAAATAACGAACCGTGAATCGCGTTGCCGGTCAACACTATTGTCCCGAGGAACATGACAAACATGATCGCGATGTTCACCATCACGATCAGTCCGAGCCCCATGTACTTTCCCAAAACAAACTGCACACGCGTAATCGGCCTCGCTAGAATCGTATAGACCGTACGACGCTCGATCTCTTTCGTGACAAGTCCAATCCCGACAAAGATTGCGATGATGACTGCAACCAGATTGATCGCAGCCAACCCTAGATCGTTGACAATGCGAGCCTGCTCCCCAATCGTGAGTGTTCCCAGAAGAACCGATGCCCCAATAAGAAGAACAGCAAACAACACAAGGTTGTAGAGGATCTTGTCTCGAATCGTCTCTCGAAACGTATTTCCAGCGACAACCATCAGGAGCTTCATCTCACGCCTTCCGACTGGTCTGTTCAAGAAAGATCTCCTCGAGTGAGCCTTTATGAGGGATCACCGAAACAAGCCTGCCTCCCGCCTGGCGGAGTGCCGCGAGTACCTTCTCCAAGTGATCCTGGCCGGAGAGAATAATGAGGCATCGCTCTCCTCTCTGCAGAATCCGTACTGCCAGTTTTTTGACATCATGGAGATCATCGCCGACCACTCCGTCACAGACGACCTCGACAGACCGTGCCGTATGTGCGTCGACAAGATCTTCAATGCGCCCCAACGCAAGCATCTTTCCTCTCGATAAAATACCTACCCTGTCACAGATCATCTCAACATCAGAGATAATGTGCGTGCTAAAGAACACCGTTTTGCCTTGATCACGAAGCCCAAGAATAAGGTCACGAACCTCTTTGCGACCAATGGGGTCAAGCCCGGACATAGGCTCATCCAGGATGACAAGTTCCGGGTCATGGATGAGGGCCTGCGCAAGACCTATCCGCTGCAACATTCCCTTCGAGAATTTCCGCAGCTGCCTATGGCGGGCTTCAGTAAGGCTCACACGTTCCAGCAACTGAGGAATCCGCTTCTGAATCGTCTCTCGATCCAACCCAGCAAGCTTTCCATAGAAACAGAGAAATTCCTCTGCCGTGAGATAATCGTAAAAATAGGGGGATTCCGGCAAATATCCAATCCTGGCACGAACCGCTACATTTTCAGCAGGAGAACCGAGAAGCTCGACCTGGCCATTCGTCGCTCGAAGTAGCCCTAGGAGGATCTTCATCGTCGTCGTTTTTCCTGCACCATTGTGCCCCAAGAACCCAAAAATCTCTCCTTCTCTCACAGAAAGCGACACATCGGAGAGCACTGTGGCGGGTTTCTCCCATGGCCACAATGGCTTATAGGTTTTGGTCAGCCTTTTAACAACGATTGCGTCCATTGGCTCCGTGTCCCCCGCTATAACCATGCAGAAGAAATACTGTTCGTCTTGGAATACGCCTCACGCGCAATGTGACCTCCATCGAGACACCAGATCATCATTTCGATGATAGCAATCCCCTTGCGTTCTTCAAGTTTTCTAGATTTCTCTGCAACAAGAGAGAATGGCTCCCTTCACACCCCACATTGTGTACTTGCCCTGGCTCACCCACCTTCATTGGTACTGGCCTCGTCTACGAGCCGTAATTCGCATGCGCTCTGTCACTTCGCTACTGCGGACTGCCCCCGTCTCAGGCTCATAGAGATAGTGCCCTCCGAACGGCTCCTTCGGCAATTCCTGAAGCAAGCCCTGTTCGACTACATTCTCTAATCGCTCAGGTCGACGCGAATACATCGCTTGATATCGGCTGATCACTTGCTCCAGGATCTGGATGTCTCGTTCCACAAGAGATTCCTTCAGGCGAACCTCCAGCGCCTTTCGCACATTCTCATCCGAGGTTTCCTCATACACCTTTGCTAACAGTTCGACAGCCTGTTGGGGAGATTTGGCCGACACAAACAGTTTGGCAGCCAGACGAGCGATCCCGTCCGGGGCTCCTGGGAGACGAGCCGCCTTAGCCATAGCCTCTGCCGCCTTTTCATCATCTGCCAACTCAAAGTAATAATTGATCCCTAATAGGAACGGCAATTTCCACTCTAGGGGATTGTGCTGTATACCCTTTTCCAAAAGACGGTTACTTTCCTCGGGCATCACGACAAGTATACAGAGTGCATGGCTTCCGGCTTCGTACGCGCGCACGAACTTTGGATCAAGCGTTGTGATCCGGTCCACCGCATCGTAGAGCCAATGACCTTCTTCCGCTGAAAGTTTCCGCTCACCCATCACCTGGATCGCCTGTAGCCAGAGCACATCGGCAACCATCTCCCGATACCCCAACGAGGCCATCCGCAGATAGTCCCCGCTTGGTAAATACGTCAACTGATGGAGTTTTGGCTTGGAATCGACCCAATGGGTCAATGGTATTTGAAGCGCCACCAAGGAAGCCGCCAACACTGTCCCCGTAGCCAACAGCGTCATAGGTCGTCGCATCGTGCTCATGGCTTAGACTCCAGAGTCAACGCCCTTCCTAGCGGGGAAAGATCGACGGTGATAAACTGACGTTCGATATCACTCAGGACCTCCCGCTCATATTTTCGCTGGACGGCAACGATCGCAGCGAATTCCAATTGCGCAACTTCGTGTTCACCGGCCTTCAGCGAGAGTTCCGCAAGAACCGCGCGAGCCGGAAGATAGTTTGGCTCGGTGCCTACAGCTCGCTGCAACCATAATTTCGCTTCCTCGACTCGTCCTTGTGGCAGCCGAATGTTCGCCAATGCCATATAGCTCAGAGGAGAGTAGGGATCGGCATGAATGGCTTGTTTGTACGCCTGTACGGCTTGATTCAGCAGGAGATCATGCTGATCTTTTGAAGGATGTTGCTCGGCCAATACACCATAGATCGTCCCCAATCGATACGGAAACCGTCCATCTAACGGATTCAACGCAATGGCCTGCCCTTCCTCCTCAACTGCCTTCACCAGCCACTGCGGATCGCCAGACTGATGGAAAAACTGGACGAGTGTCCGTGCAATGGCGTCATGATACCCGGTTGTTCCAGGGTCGATCCGCGATGCCAGGCGAAACCAATCTAACGCTAGATCCCGCTTCCCAGATTGAGCCTCAGCTTGCCCTCGCTCATGGGCATACCATCCAGCAGCCGGCTGAATGGTGAGAATCGCAAGTGCGACCCCGCAGACTAAAATAAAAAAGAGCCGCACCGGATGGTACGAAAATGGCAGACTCCGCCGCGATATATCCGGCATCTTGATTGGTTGAAACACCATGACGAGGCCTCCACACACAATCAGTAGAACGACCAGCGCTGGCTCATGGAACACAGAATCCACCGCACCATGCGCTAAGATTCCTAGCGCGGCGCCGGTCAGCCCCGTGACCAGCCCCCTCTCCCATGGCTCCAACTTGCTGCGCAACGCAACGGTTACTTCCCTCCCCCATAGCCCAATGCCGAGCAAGAAGATCGCTAACCCTCCCACGCCTAATTCGACCGCCATCTGTAAATACTCGTTATGCGCTGACTCAGCCCTTTTCCCATACCGAACGATGTTTGACTCAATGGGAAAACGATATTGGAACGAGGAGTATTTATACATTCCCAGCCCTACGCCCAATGGTCGATCGGCAAGGCGCTCCATCGAGTTCTTCCAAATATCTATTCGGCTGAAGGCATAGGGGTCCTGCGTAGCGACGTCACTCATCCGCTGCTTGAGAGGATTGGGGATCACAGCGCCTGCTGCGAGACACACGATGAGGATCAGCAGAGCAATCTTTCCGAATCGGTAGCAGCCGATGAATATGGCGGCAGTGACTAATGCCAGCAACGCTCCTCGAGACTGGGCGACCATGAATGCGCTAAACGTGACGGCGACAATGCTCCATAAGAATACACTCTGCCATCTTTTCATCTCGCTCCGATGGACACTGCTCAATAGAGCAAGCGCAATAGACAGTCCTACGACCTCGTACGTCGCAAAGAAGTTTGGATTAAAGAATGTGCCTTTTGCCCGGGCTTCACCAAGCCAGACGTACTGAACGATACCGAACACCCCTTCACAGAGTCCCATTCCCATTATTACGATAGCGACTTGCCATACCTGTCGTTTCGCCTTGACACCTTGGAGAACCACACCGAACAAGACGGCATACATCAGGAGGCTGATGAACCACTGGACACTTGGGTTCTTGTAGGGCGCCCACCATAAAGACAGACCTGCCCATCCCAAGAACAACACCAGGACGGGAATGAGACGACTCCGGATGAGAACGATCGCCTCCAACTTCATCCGATACGTCACCCACACAATGAGCGTTCCGAGCAGGATCAGCCGCATAATCAAAACAGGCAACTGCGTAGTCCCTCCTTCGATTAAGGGAGAAAAGATGATGAGGCCCCCGAGAAGAAGTATCGCCGAAGAAAAAGGCTGAGAAAATAAGAGATGTTTGAGGATTGCACCGGGATTCCTATCGAACCCTTCCAAGGGGCTGGAGGCGGCTTGACCTTCCCCCGTTTTGGCATGAACCAACTGTTCTCTCTCGCAATGTTCGATCATCGAGACCGCAGTTCAATTGAACTCTGTGTGGTTGCTACCGGACCAAACTGACTTTGCTTTTGCTCGAATAGTTAGGACAAGACCAACCTAGAAGTCACCTCAAATCCTGTCAACATATTCCGCCGTTCTATCCCAAAACAGAAAGAGGAGAGAGACCACCATGGCCCCTCTCCCCCTCTGCCGTAACGGAGAACCCTTGCCGTCTAGGCTAGCCGTTAGAGTGTTTCCGACACGTCGTTCTTCGAGTTGACCAAAGCCCGCTGGTCATTCATGGTCCACTCGTCGCAGGCAATGTCACCGTCGACGTTCCCCTTCGCTGCTGTGGTAAATCCAGTGGGACTTGCCGCAACAGCCGCACCGACAGTAGGAGCAGTAGCTGTGTTACAAGAACCAGTCACGACAGCAGGAGCACCGGGAAATACTGTGGCAGTCCCAGGACCAGGGCCACCGGCAGCTGTGTCAACTGCAAACCAGAAAGAGTAGCGGGGATTTCCCGAGGGTGAGTACCCGATCAGACCAATGGCCGCGGGGGCATAAGTCTGGGGAGCCGTCTCTGCCTGGAAGGCTACTGCTGAGGTGAAAATTGCACCAAGGGCGACTTTCGATTCTGCCTGCTTCGACTTCGCCTGATAGGCGATGAAGTTCGGAATGGCGATGGCCGCCAAGATCCCGATGATCGCCACGACGATCATCAACTCGATAAGGGTGAAACCCTCTTGTTTACGGAATGCCTTCAACTGCTTACGCATCGTCCTGCCTCCTTGTTGATTGTTCACTGACGGCCCTTCACACCTTTGCTTCTTTCTCTTATCGGAACTCACGTCCGATTGTTGTTACCTACCCCTCTAGCAGGTTCGATGCCTGATACATGCGCTAAGCCTGGAAGCGCTCTGTCTGATGAAAAATCAGATAGTTATGACTCTGACGTACAGCGCAGTAATCCATGGTTGAGCTGGTGTCTCTCCAGCTTTTGCTGCGATCTGCCAAAATTTGTCATCCACAGTGCGGGTCTTGGTCCCTTCCACTTGCTCTCCACAGAGGAGGTCGGTTCGTGGGAAGCACCTTCTTTCAGAGAGAAATGGCACGTAAAGACAACAGTTTGGCGTGAGTAGAGTGAGTCGAATCAGCCCGTCAGATGCCGAGAAGAGGGTTCGGGCAGATGGGCTTACTTAATCGAGATCACTATTGAAGCAGTGGGTAGGATCAGGACTCTGTGACGCGCTGCGGGATGTCCTAGCGAGATTGAGTCTTCTCAGATACACGTCGTTTGGCCTGTTGGATACGCTCTTCTTGTGCCGGGTCTCCCATTCCCAGTTCACGGAACCGGTCCATCAACTTACTATTGGATGGGTCAAGCTCCAGGGCACGAAGCCAGGACTCACGGGCTTCTGAGAGGTTTCGTTGCGTGGCATAAATATCACCGAGGTGCTCATGGAGCACCGGATCATCTTCGGTAAGCGCCACGGCGCGCTTTATTTCCGTTAACGCTTCAGTGAGCATTCCGGATTTAAACAAGGCCCAGGCGAGACTATCGATATAATACCCATTGCTCGGTTTGAGTGCGACAGCCCGCTTGGTCAAAGATAAGGCCTGGTCGATCTTGACCCCCCGCTCGGCGTAGCTATACCCCAGATAATTGAGTGCATCGGCGTGATGGGGGTCCAGCTTGATGGCCGTCTCCATCACGCGCACGACGTCATCGAATCGATTGAGCTTGTCGTAGACCGTGCCGAGATTGAAGTGCAAATCGGCATTCTTGGGGTTATGGTCGATGCCTTCCTCCAACACCTTTGCCGCATCATCGAACTGATCCTTCTGAAAATAAGTCAACCCCAGAACAATGTGGGCTTCAGGGGCCTTGGGGTTAATCGTGATGGCCTTCGTCAAGTGCGTCACGGCATCGGGGAATTGCTTCAATCGATAGAACAACAGGCCAAGATGCAAATGCCCCTCGAAATACGACGGCTCGAGTTGGACGTTAAACGTATACGTCTCGATGGCTTTCTTCGTATCTTTGGACTCCTCGTAGAGGTACCCAAGGTAATCTCTAATTTTGAGTTCCGTCGGGCGCGCCTTCAGAATCTTGGTCAGTTGGTCGATCGCCTTGGGATACTCCTTTTCCTCTCCGTACAGAAGCGCGAGTCGAAGCTGCGCATCAGTATCCGACGGGTCCTCCGCCAGCAAATCAGTCAACTCTTTCCTGGCTCCCTGATAATCTTTGGTCGCGACATAGAGCCGAACCAACTGATGCCGGATATCCCGGCTCCGAGAGTTCACCGTCTGGAGATATTTTCGCAGCACGGCAACTGCTCGATCTGGAGTCTTCTGCGATTCATACACCGAAGCCAACGCAAGGTAGGCTGGTTCAAACGAAGCGTTCACCGCAATCGCCCGTTCCAAACTCGCTGCAGCCTCCTCCCCTTTCTCCGCATCAAGTAGGACGCGCCCCAAGTGATAATACCCGACAGCGGACTCGGGCGCCCGCGCCAACCCGGCTCGAATGGCCTGCTCCGCTTCAGGTCGCCGTTTCAAACTCAGCAGCAACAGTCCCTTCGTAAAATAGGGATCGCCGGAGGTCTGATCAATCTCGATCGCACGATCCAATAGTTTCACTGCACGTTCCCCTTGTCCCGCGCTGGCAAGAATCCCTGCCATCTGTGTGAGCAACTGACCATCTTGGCTCAAACCCTCCGCCGCCTGATCCGCATAATTGACAGCATTCGGCATATCGCCCAGGGAAAAATACAGACTGGCCAGCCTGGCCTTCACAGACTGAGACGACTGATCCGCCTTCAGTGCGGCTTGATATTCTTGAATCGCACGATCCATGTCCTGTGCAAGCTCGGCTTGGTACCCCAGCATAAAATGATAGGCCGCAGTTGCATTGGGGGAATGAGTCGAAGAAGCCGACTTCGGCGTATCGGCAGAGGCAGATATCTTGTCAGGCGTCTGAGGCGCACTCGCGCAGGCCACCACCATCAGTGGAAGTAACCAGCACATGACGCGGGAGATCAATGCGGAAGCTCGACTGTTCGCCGTGCGGCTCAGAATGACTCGTGTCGTGAACAATTACACATTCCTCTTGGCAGACGCAGATCCGGTGGTAGTGAGAAAGATTATACGAGTGGGGTGGCACGGGGTCAAACGACTTCTCGGTTGTCGAGGCTCTCGAACTTCGCGAAGCGGTCGTGGAAAAAGAGCTCCTTTCTCCCGATCGGGCCGTTGCGATGTTTGAGCACGAGAATATCGGCAATGCCCTTCCGTTCTGAATCCTGATTATACACGTCCTCACGATAGATGAACATGACGACGTCGGCATCCTGCTCGATCGCGCCGCTTTCGCGAAGATCCGCCAGCATGGGAATCGGCGGCTTCCGCGCTTCCACTGCGCGGCTGAGCTGCGACAGCGCGATGACCGGCACGTTGAGTTCTTTTGCCAACGCCTTGAGCGAGCGGGAGATATCGGAGATTTCCTGCTGACGGGACTCCGAGTCGCTTCGCCCCTGCATCAGCTGGAGGTAGTCGACGATCAAGAGATCCAGCCCTCGTTCCGCTTTCAACCGGCGCGCTTTACCCCGCATCTGCTGCACCGTGATACCGCCGGTATCGTCGATAAAGATCGGCGCTTGCTCCAGTCGGCCAGCCGCTTCCGCAAGACGCCACCAGTCCTCTTTCTGAAGCTTACCGGTTCGTAGACCATGCGAATCGACTCGTGCTTCTGAACTCAACATGCGAAGGACAATCTGCGGCTTGGACATTTCCAGACTGAAAATTCCGACCACGGTGCCCGCGTGGATGGAGGCATAGGCTGCCATCCCCAGCGCCAGGCTGGTCTTTCCCATGCTGGGTCGACCCGCGATCACCACGAGATCGGAGGGCTGGAGTCCCGCCGTGATGTCGTCGAGATCGTAAAATCCTGTGGGAACACCGGTGATATGTTCTTTTCGCTTCGACAGTTTGTCGACAAGGTCGAGACTTTCCTTAATGATGGAATTAATGGGAGTGAACGACCGGTCCAGTTTCCCCTGGACGATGCTGAACACCGACCGTTCCGCAAAATCGAGCAGGTCATCGACTGAAGACGTGCCTTCGTACCCGCGCGTGAGCACTTCGGTGGACGTATGGATCAGCTCTCTCAGCAACGCCTTGTCGCGCACGATCTTGCAGTGGTAGCGGATATTGGCGGAGCTGGCGACGCTCTGGACAAGTTCCGCTAAATACGCGGCACCACCGACGGCTTCTATTTCTCCCTGCGCCTTCAACCGTTCCGTCAGCGTAATCTGATCGATGACTTCCCCCACGTCCGACAGCTCCAGCATCGCACGATAGATCTTCCGATTTGACGTGCGATAGAAATTCTCTTCAACCAGCAATTCCATCGCCTTGGCCATCGCACTATTATCGAGGAGGACTGCGCCGAGCACCGACTGCTCGGCCTCCAGATTCTGAGGAGGCAGCTTAGGCTGGGACAGATCGGCCGCTGACAACGATTTCATGACCGCTCCTTAACCTGTCGGCGAGCTGATGCCACTAGTTCGGCAAGGCCCATCTTCTTCGAGAGACGACCCAGATTGCCGGTTCGTTGGCCCTGCCGCAGGGTCGCGAAAGACTCAACCACCAACACCTCATCAGGACCCACACCCGGTGCACCAACCACCACCACTGTTGCTGCCTGCTGAGCCAACCCAGCCTTCACGGCAGCAGAGACAAGTGCCGTGTCGCTCCCCTTCATCGTCTGTTGCACCACTCGGACGCGAGTTCTACGCAACTGGGCTGCAACCGCCGTCAATCGACGGGTAGCCCGGCTTGGCGCGGCGACAAGATAGTCCACCCGAGCTGAGGCCGATCCCTCCTCGGGAAACTCGATCGTACGAAAAAGCCGATCGACGTCCAACGCAAAGCCGGTTGAGGGCAACGGCCTGCCGAATCGACCAATCAAGTGATCATACCGTCCGCCACCGCCTAATTCCGCCCCCATCCCTTCAGCAAACACGTCAAACACCACACCATCGTAATAGTCGAATCCCCGGAACTCTCCCAGATCAAGAAGCAACGAATCCCGATGACCTGCCTCACAAAGCAGCCGATACACTTGTGCAAGCCGTTCGAGAGGAGCCGTCAATGCCTGATTGCCGGCTGCGAGCACTCGCCCGCGTGCCAGCACTTCCTCTTGACCATACAACTCAGGCGCTTCCCGTATGGCGCGGGCTGCTGTCTTTGAAATAGGCTCGCTTGCGAGGATCTCCTCAAGTCTCGGCAGATCCTTCCGCGCGGCAGCCTGCTCAGCCAACTTCTGCCCCTGCACAGACAGTCCTGATCGCAACAGCAGTCCCTTAATGAACCCCACATGTCCGAGAGCCACCTTGAAGGACTGAAGCCCAATCGCATGGAGGCACTCGATCATCAAATCGATGACCTCACTGTCGCTCGCAACATCATTGAGGCCGATCAGCTCGGCTCCGACCTGAAATATTTCCCGGCCACGCCCGGCATGTTCCTGTTCATAGCGAAATACAGATGTGCGATAGGAAAGGCGCAGCGGTACTGTCACGCCCGTCAGCCCCATGGCCACCGTCCTGGCAATCTGCGCCGTGGCATCCGGGCGAAGGAGGAGCGTCCGCCCCGTCGTACGATCGACGAATTGATAGCAATGCTCGATCAGCTCCGGCTCAAGCCCAGGCGCCAAGACGTCGAGATACTCGAACGTGGGAAGAATGATCTCGTCATAGCCCCACTGGTTGATTTGACCGAGCAGCTGTTCTTCAAAGCGACGGACCTGCTTCGCCGCGTGAGGAAGAATCGTCGCCATGCCCACGGGGACCAGCGAACGCTCGCGGGACGACGGGACCTGACCCGAAGAATGGGGCTTCAGAGGAGCGGAAACCATGGCAACCTGATGGGTAGGGCGCGGGATTAAGACAGAGCCGCGACTTTGACTGAGAGAATCTCTTTACTGGACTTGATCGTCTCAAGGGCTATATTCGGGAACACTGCATCGGAGCCAATAATGAGCAGCGCGTTCCCCCCACGTTTTTCGAGCGCACATTGCATCCGAACGATATTGATCTGGTTATCGCCGAGCACCTTCCCCACCATCCCGATTACCCCAGGGCGATCGATGTTGTGGATCAGAAGCATGTGTCCCTCCGGCACCACCTCAACATTGAACTGATCGATCTCCACCACACGGGGGTCCTTCTTATGAAAAAGCGTACCGGCCACCTGGTACGACTTCTTTGCAGCCTCTACTCGAACGCGAATCAAGCTCGTGAAATCACCTGCGTCGGAACTCTTGATTTCCTTCACTTCGATTCCACGTTCCTTCGCGACAATCGGCGCGTTCACATAATTCACCGGCGCTTCCATCACCGGGCCCAACAGTCCCTTCAACACGGCGATCGTGAGCGGTGCGACCGACAGACTGGCCACCTCTCCACTATATTCAACGGTCACACGCTCAAGCCCGCCCTCGCATAGCTGCGTTAAAAATTTCCCGAGCTGCTCGGCTAACGACAGGTAGGGCTGGAGCCGTGGGAGCAACTCCGGAGAGACCGATGGAATATTGACCGCCCCTCGGGCAATGCCTTTGGTGAAATAATCGACGATCTGTTCCGCAATCCCAACCGCGACATTCTCTTGCGCCTCGGTCGTCTGGGCCCCGATGTGCGGCGTACAGATAAAGTTATCCAGCGTCAACAACGGATGATCCGCCTTCACCGGCTCTTCTTCAAATACATCAAATGCAGCCGCTGCCACACGCTTTGCTTTCAGCGCGTCAAATAAATCTCCCTCATGAATAATTCCGCCGCGGGCACAATTCACAATCATGACCCCCGGCTTCATCGTCGAGATCACTTGCGCATTGATGAGGCCCTTGGTCTCAGGCGTCAACGGCGTGTGAACGGAGATGATATCGGCATGCTTGAACAGTTCATCCAGCGGCATCATGGTGATGCCCATCTTCTGGGCCCGCTCTTCAGCCAGATAGGGATCGTAGGCCACCACACTCATGCCGATTCCCTGCGCGAGTTTCGTGAGATGGCTGCCGATTTGTCCCGCACCGACAATGCCAAGCACCTTATTATAGAGTTCGACTCCCATGAACTTGTCTTTTTCCCACTTACCTGCCTTCACGGACGCGGTGGCTTGAGGAATACGCCGGCTCATCGCGCAGATCATCGACATCGTATGTTCTGCAGTCGTCACGGTATTGCCGCCCGGCGTGTTCATCA
>SWDH01000029.1:355931-360571 GCA_005116945.1 Nitrospira sp. | reverse complement strand
CACGCCGAGCGCAGTAATGGCGTCCACCACAAGAATGGTCTCGCTATAGGGTTTGACGATCTCCGCAAGCGCCTTGACGTCGTGCGCGACACCGGTAGATGTTTCGCTCGCTTGCACATAGACCGCTTTGATTCCTGGATCTTTTTTAAGCGCATCGGCCACCGATTGAGGATCGACGGCATACCCCCATTCTACCTTGATTTCCGTCGCCTGAGCGCCGAACGTCCGGCACAGCTTGGTCCATCGTTCCCCAAACTTCCCTCCATTAATGGTCAGCGCCTTGTCTCCGGGCGAGAGAAAGTTCGACACGGCGCCTTCCATGCCTCCAGTTCCGGAAGCCGCCAGCATGAGCACATTGTTTTTCGTTTGGTAGAGCCACTTGAGTCCATCACGGACCTCAGCGAACACTTTGTCGAACTCAGGGGCGCGATGGTGGAACATGGGCCGTGCCATGGCCAACAGCACTTCAGGTGGCACAGGCGTCGGACCCGGAGCCAGCAAATACCGTTTCAGCATCGACTGAACCTCCTAGCGGATAAAGCGTGAACGATCGTACGCGGGAAAGCCGGACGATACCATTGCCCCTTAAAAGCTGTCAAGGCGAGGAACCGCACAGACACAGGTGTTTTCAGACTGTTGAGTCATGTCGAATCCACGAGACTTCTCGTGACAATTTCGGGCGACGGCTGAAGCGGCTACTCCTGTGCCACCAACGAAGGCACGTCAGACCTTTGGCAATTCCTTGACACGAATAGAGTCCGTCGATAGTCTAGCCTCACACAACATGACACATGTTCCACTCAATACTGATAGCGGCCGAACCGTGAAAAAACCTCATGGGCCAGGGTACACCATCCTCCCAATAACCATCCTCCTCAGTGTGTGGTTCAGCCTCTTTGCCCCTACCATTCTCATGGCGCAGACTGCCACTCCTTCTGCACCCAAGACGACCGACCCGCCTGCACCGATAGGAGAGAACGACGCATCAGAAGACGACGATCCAGACCCAAATCTTGTCCCACTCGATACCGACGGTCCGCCATCGGAAGCCGCCGACCCAAACACCTCAACAACGAGCAGCGTTCCGAGAGCTGAAGACCTCTTACAGCCAAACCCAAGCGGAAACTCTCCGGCAACGGCGCGGTTTTCAGACGCCTTCAATCCTCCGGCCGAGCTGACGCAGACACAAGATCCGTCCGGAACTGACGCAGGTCAGACGGAATATGCAAACTACAATGTTCCAATTGTCATGGACCCTTCAGTCCAGGCCCACATCCGCTACTTTAATACGGCCATCCACGATCGCTTCGGACAATGGCTGCTGCGACTCAGTCGCTACCAGCCCCTGGTCGAGACGATTTTCTCGGAATTTCACCTTCCCAGTGATCTGGTCTACCTCTCCTTGGTGGAAAGTGGATTCAACCCCTACGCCTATTCACGAGCCAAAGCCACCGGCCCTTGGCAGTTCATGAAAGGCACGGCCAAGGCTTACGGGCTCCGTGTCGACACCTATGTCGACGAACGCCGTGACCCCATTAAGTCAACGG
Organism: Nitrospira sp.; assembly: GCA_005116945.1. Taxonomy (GTDB): domain Bacteria; phylum Nitrospirota; class Nitrospiria; order Nitrospirales; family Nitrospiraceae; genus Palsa-1315. Next base: position 359,024 of record SWDH01000029.1, on the reverse strand, counting down.
TGGCTGCGGCACGCTACCTCCGCGATCTCTACGACCTCTTCGGCGCCTGGCCGCTCGCAATGGCCGCCTACAATGCCGGAGAAGGCAAGGTGATGCGAGCCCTCCATAAGGCCAAGGCTGAAAGCTTTTCCGAAATTTCAAAGACACGATTGATTCGTCGCGAGACGAAAGAGTATGTGCCGCGATTTATGGCTGCCACAATTATCGCGAGAAACCCGGATCGATACGGCTTCAGTCAAGAGTCTGCCGAGCCACATCAATTCGATGAGGTGATCGTCACCCGGCCACTCCATCTTCGCGCGATCGCCAAGGCCACCAACATTTCTTATGAAGACCTCCGGCTCTTAAATCCTGAGCTCCGGCGAGACGCGACCCCTCCCGGCGACGACACCTACCACCTAAAGGTTCCGGTGGGGACAAAAGAAAATGTGGAACAGGAACTTGATCAGATCCCGACGCACAGGTTCCCCCCGCTTCCGGCAAAAGCTCAGTTCGTCACCGCCGGGTCCTCTCACTGGTATAAAGTCCGCATCGGCGACACGCTTGCCAAAGTATCCAAGCGGTTTCGCGTCCCGCTCAAGACCCTGAAGACGAAGAATAGCCTTTCCGGTCCGACGATTCGACCGGGCGACTTTCTTATCATCAGCCGCTAAGCTCAATTTCCCACTCTGCTGATCCACCGAACGAACGACTCACCCACCCAACCCTGGTGTGCCAGAGGCGCAGCCTCTGGGCTACGTTGAAGATGCGTTCGAGGAGAGCACGACGCTGTCGAACTTTTTCAGCAGCCTGCTAGGATTTTTTCTTGTTTGAAGCAGGAGGAGGAGCTGGAGGAAGTTTTTGTGGCGACGCACTCGCTGGAGCTGTCGACGTCGAGGAAGGCGATGACTCTAGCGATTTCTTCGTCTCCAAGATCTTGGTCCGAATCGTGGTCTCGCTGGTGAAGGGAGAGTTCGGATAGGCCTTGATCAGTTCTTGATAGCGAGCCAACGCCGCATCAGGCCGGGATTGAGATTCTTCCAGCCGCGCCAGTTCAAATAACGCCTGGTCCCGATTCAACGTACCGGGGGTCTCCAAAATACCGGTGAGGGCCTTCACCGCCTGATCTCGGTCTCCCTTGTGCAAGTACACATAGGCCAGGCGTTGCTGCACTAACCCAGCCATTGCCGGATTCGAACCGTATAAAGAAAGAAAGCGCTGGTAGGCCTCAATCGCCGGACCCAACTCATTGGCCTGGACCAACGTATTTCCCAAATGGTACAAGGCGAGTGGCGCGGATGCGGTGCGTGGATATTGATCGACGATCTGCCGATATCTCGTGATTGCTTCCTTGCGCGCGTGATCGGCCTTCTGAGGGTCGTTGGCAGAGGGAGCGGTCAAGAAACCCAGGGCCTCGTGCTCAAGGCCTTGGGCTTTCTGTGTCGCCTGACGGTCGACGTACAACACTCCGCCGACCACGGCTGCTGCAAGCAGCACCACTCCTAGGCCGATGAGCAGGGGGCGGAGATATGTCCGTGGCCCATGGAGCGTATGGTCCACCCAGCTCGACAAATGAGCTTCATCGACCGAAAGAGTCTTGGGAGGAACCTTGATACGATAGCTCATGGATGGATCGTCGGAGAGAGCAGAGACGGTTTCCTCAAGTTGTGTACGCGCCTTATACTTACTCAGGATCTCACGATTTTGTCAATGAGGCATCTGCCGATTGCCGTGTAGGACGTGCGCATTTCCCATTTGTGACAGATAGGCCACCATACATGTTTGAACAACGGCTCAACGAATTGGCTGCGCGACATCTGACCAGGCGCCTGACTCCGCTCCATTCTGGCGTCGGCCCGGTCGTTGAGATGGCAGGACGCCAGATCCTCTTGCTCGCCTCAAACGACTATTTGGGACTGGCCACGCACCCAGAAGTCATTCAGTCTGCCATTGAGGCCACACAACGGTTTGGCGCCGGCACAGGAGCCTCTCGGTTGGTCTCAGGTTCATTGCCGCCGCATCAGGAGCTCGAGTCGGCCCTGGCGCAGTTCAAAAGCACCGAAGCCGCACTGACGTTTAGCTCCGGCTACCTTGCGAACATTGGCGCGATCCCAGCACTGGTTGAACAAGGCGGATTGATCCTGGCGGATCGCCTGTGCCATGCCAGCCTCATCGACGGCTGCCGTCTCAGCGCAGCCGACTTCCGCATCTATCGCCACAACGATACTGATCATCTGCGGTCCCTTCTGGCCAAAAAACGCCAGGCACGACGCGCGCTGATTGTGACCGACGGCCTGTTCAGTATGGACGGAGACCTCGCCCCGTTGCCAGAACTCAGTCGGTTAGCTCAGGAGTATGAGGCAGACCTCTATATTGACGATGCCCATGGCACAGGCGTGATGGGACCGCACGGACGAGGAACGGTCGAACATTTCGGCATCGAGGCACAGATCTCGTTTCAGATGGGAACCTTGGGCAAAGCCTTCGGCAGTAGCGGCGCCTACCTTGCTGGAACCTCGATGTTGGTCCGCTACCTCCTGAACACGAGCCGGTCTTTTATGTTTACGACGGCGCCCCCACCGAGTTCGGCTGCTGCCGCCACGGCAGCATTGCGCATCCTGCAACGAGAGCCGGAGCGACGAGCTCGCTTGTGGGCGAACCGTGAACGGTTGTTCTCAGGATTGACTCAGTTGGGATTCACTCTGACCTCCAGTGCCAGTCCGATCATGCCGATTCTCGTCGGCAATGCCGACACGGCACTCTCGTTTGCCGAATCTCTGTTCGCGGAAGGCGTATATGCCCCGGCGATTCGACCACCGACCGTTCCGGACGCCACCAGCCGCATCCGCGTGACGGTGACCTCCGAACATACCTCCAGCCATATCGACCAGGCCCTCATCGCGTTTCAACGCGCGGGGGAATCGACTAGACTCATTTGATCGAAGGTCTCACCTCTCCACAACCGACCACCAGAGATTTCACACGCCGCTTCCGCCTATTTCCTTGCTTTCCCTTCACCCTGTGGCATGATGCTCCCAAGTAGTCTTGACGCTCGACAGACCATCATTTTACTAGTCTCTCTTATCGAGGAGTCCCCTTCATGGATATCTCCAA
>SWDH01000029.1:349512-355831 GCA_005116945.1 Nitrospira sp. | reverse complement strand
CTGATCTATGACATGATGAGCGATACCCAGCGGAAGAATTTTGAGGAAAAACGCGAATGCGATTTTTCCTTTGAATTGGGTGACATCGCCCGATTCCGCGTCAATGTCTTTGTCCAAAGTCGTGGGCTTGGGGCCGTCTTCCGGAACATTCCCACTCAAATCATTCCAATGGAAAAGCTCGGTATGCCTCCGATCGTGCGACAGCTCTGCGATCGGGAAAAGGGATTGATCCTTGTCACCGGCCCAACTGGATCGGGCAAATCGACGACGTTGGCCTCCATGGTCGACTATTTGAACAACACCTTCGAAGGACATATCCTCACGATCGAAGATCCGGTGGAATTCGTCCATAAGTCGAAGAAGTGTCTCGTCAATCAACGGGAGCTGGGCGTCCATACCCTCTCCTTTGCAAATGCGCTGAGGGCTGCACTTCGCGAAGACCCAGACATCATTCTCGTGGGCGAAATGCGCGACCTGGAAACCATCCAGCTCGCGTTAACGGCTGCGGAAACAGGCCACTTGGTGTTTGGCACCCTCCATACGTCCAGCGCGCCGAAAACCATCGACCGCATCATCGACGCGTTTCCTCCGAACCAACAGTCCCAGGTCCGCACACAGCTCGCCGAAGCGTTGGAAGCGGTCATAACCCAAACCCTCTTGAAGAAGAAAACAGGCGGGCGAGTCGCCGCTCTCGAAATCATGGTCGCCACGACCGCGGTCAGAAATCTGGTTCGCGAGGGTAAGTTGCACCAGATTCCAGGCATCATGCAGGCCAGCCAGAAAGACGGCATGCAAACGATGGACATGGCACTGTTCGATTTGGCGACTCGCGGAATCGTCACGAAAGGCGAAGCCCAGTCGCGCAGCATGAATCCCAATTTGTTTGGATCCGCAATGAGCGGCGCAGCGTAACGCACCTGACAAGACGCCCGGGGGCAGCATGGACGTTCGCAGTCTTTTGAAAGTTATGGTGGATCAGGAAGCCTCAGACCTGTACCTCACCGTCGATTCAGCCCCCGCCTATCGCGTCCACGGTTCGACACAGCAAACCGACACGCCGCCGTTTACCAATGAACAGCTCGAAGCTCTCGCACTCGCGCTGATGCGCGGCCAGCAGCGCGGAGAATTCGAGGAGAAAATGGAAATGAACCTGGCTCTCTACTACAAGGAGCTCGGCCGTTTCCGTGTGAATATTTTCCGGCAGCGAGGGAACGTCGGCTTGGTCTTTCGGCATATCAAAGCCGAGATCCAGACCGCCGAGCAGCTCGGCTTGCCTCCGATCGTCAACGATATCGCCATGACGAAGCGCGGGCTGGTGCTGGTGGTCGGAGCCACCGGTTCCGGAAAATCCACCACTCTGGCGGCCATGATCGATCACCGCAATTCCATCCATCCCGGTCATATCGTAACAGTGGAAGATCCGATCGAGTTCGTCCACAATCATAAGCGATCACTCATCACCCAGCGAGAAGTCGGCTTCGACACCCTCTCATTTCAAAATGCGCTGAAGAATACCCTCCGGCAGGCGCCGGATGTGATTCTGATCGGTGAAGTTCGGGACACGGAAACGATGGAAGCGGCGATCACCTTTGCGGAAACCGGACACCTGTGTATTGCCACCCTCCACTCGAACAACGCAAACCAGGCCATCGAACGCATCATGAATTTTTTCCCGGTAGAACGGCACGCGCAAATCTATCTCCAGTTATCGCTCAATCTTCGCGCCATCATCTCGCAGCGGCTCGTGCCATCTGTAGACGGAAAGCGGGCTCCGGCGCTGGAAATCATGCTCGATACGCCCCGCGTCAAGGATCTCATCAAGAAAGCCGAAGTCGATTTGCTCAAAGAGGCGATGGAACAAGGGGTCGACGAAGGGTGCCAGACATTCGACCATGTCCTATTCCAGCTCTATAAGGCAGAGCGAATTTCACTCGAACAAGCCTTGATCAATGCCGACAGCGCCAATAATCTCCGGCTCAAAATCAAGCTTGAGGGCCTCAGAGGGGACGATGCGATCAGCGCACTCCTCGACAAGAAATCAGGCGAATCCAGCACCGGAGCCTTCAAGATCCAGGGAGGAGCACAGGGCAATGTGACCCCTCTGCGCAAGCGATAGTCGCTCACCGCACCACCCACGCACTCCCTGACCAATCCGACGAGGATCACCGCACATCCTGACCCACACCACTGCCCTGTCGCTCAAGATACGACGCGATCTTTTCCAGCGCAAGCGCACTGAGTTTCGCGCCATACCATGTCGGCATCGTCCCCGCTGGATATCCCGGCACGACGAATAGCCCCGGTTCAATGACCGATTCGACCACATACTCGTGCACCGTTTTTGCCTGACCCCGGTATGCCGGATCAGCCAATCGCGCAGGCCCCGTGGTCCCCAATACAAGGGGCGGTCCTACGCGTCCATCGGCCCCAGAAATACCTGGAACCACGTGGCATACCGGACAGCCGGCCTTTGTAAAGATCTCTGTAATCGGCTCATCGCCCGTCACCAACGACACCATATCAGCAGTCAGCGCGACGGGAGGTGCACCAGTCGGCGGCGTGACTGGAGAGGGCGTGAGGGAACGGAGAGCGAATACTGTCCCCAGTAATAGCGCAACCACGATGAGCGGTGTAATAGAACGTTCAGCCATAGAGCCGGTCACAGAAACAGTTCAGCAGGGTTGTCATTCAACGCAGCGCCATGGCCGACTGAGCCTGACCCTCCATCATAGGGCTGATATCCTCGAGCCTGCGCCAACGGCCGGCGTCACTCACTTCAGCCTATCCATCGCGCAGCGAAATCCGATCGTCAGATCCTCGAAATTCGGGTCCGCTGAAAACCGTGCGTCGTCCGTAGCGCAGTCGGAGCATCCACCCACGACCCTCCTTGCAGAACACGCTTCTCACCAATCAGAGGACCGGACGGGTTCCTCTCGGGACTTTTATGATAGTAATCTCGCTCATATCATTCGCGACCCACTCTGCGGCATTCCCCACCATGTAAGCGACGCCAAACGGGCTTTTCCCACCCTCTTTCAATCCATGCCGCACGCTCATGCCCTCAAGAGCGCCGGTGACCGTCATTAACGCGATCGCTTCCCTCACCCACAGACCTCGGTTATAGTTGGTACTATCGATGAACGGCTGCATCTCTCCCCGCGGATACCGACGCCCGTGCGCTCCCCGAGCCGCCTTCTCCCACTCAGCCTCCGTCGGAAAGCGCTTCCCGACCCATCGACAATAGGCAGCATCCCATCGCATCCCGATTGCCAACCGATCTCTGACCGACGTTGCGGTCTCATCGCCCCATGTCGGAGATGCGCCATGCAACACCTCGACTAGCCTCGACCGACGACGTCACCGGCTCGACCTTTGAAGGCAGTGGCTCTGTCGCGCCCAGACAGGTCGCCCCTGTCATTACGCTCATCGAGATCCACAATATTGTCTGTTGTACATCCATTGCGGTCGCCATTGCAGGTCAGTGTATCCAGCGCACACGATAATCTCAACGGAATCAAAAGACTGAACCGGCGAGTTGAATATGAAGAAATAATAAATGGAACTGCTGCGCCAATCGTAGATGGGTATAGATGACCTGCTCCTCAGAAAACTTTGACCACGCTAAGCAATCACGGGCTAGTTCGTTCGAATTATCGAGAGGTTGAACACTCCCGATCCACTTCTAAATTGAAGCGATCGTCATAGAAAAACCGGCCCGAACTTGTTGTCGCTCATCATGAAATACCAACAACCTCGAAATACACTCTGCTGCGATGTCCCCCCTTATGGGTGCTTGTCATTACGCAGCCATTTGTACAGAATGCACCCGTGTATGGTTCACCACGTAAAGTGGCTGGAGGTCGAGGGAAAGCACGCTTCAATTCTACTGTGTCAACCCTGACAAGGCAGTTGCTCAACGACACGCCACACATGGGTACCCGATACTTTTACTCTTTTACTTAGGTGCAGCAAAATGAGAAAATTGGACAAGCTCGTTTTCCTTTGGGTTGGAGCCTGTACTGCATTAACTTGCCTCCTTGGCTTGATCACCCACACAGTCCAGGCAGCGACCTTGCCGGCGGGCTTCTCAGAGTCCGTTGCGTTCTCAGGGTTGACTCAACCGACAACTGTCCGCTTTTCTCCGGATGGGCGGGTCTTTGTCGCGGAAAAAAGCGGGCTGATCAAGGTCTTCGCCAATCTTTCTGCCACCACGCCAACTATTTTTCATGACTTGCGGACGAATGTGCATAATTTTTGGGATCGAGGGCTGATGGGGCTTGAACTCCACCCCAACTTTCCAACAATTCCCTATGTCTACGTCGTGTACACCTATGACAAAGACCCCTCGAACCCCCAAGTTCCACGGTGGGGCACACCTGGAGCTACATCAGATGGGTGTCCGAATCCTCCGGGAGCAACCTCCGACGGATGCGTCGTGAGTGGCCGGCTGTCCCAGCTTGAACTGTCCTCCGGCAGCAATATCTCGACGGGAACAGAAATAGTCTTGGTCGAAGGGTGGGGCCAACAGTATCCCAGTCACACGATAGACACCGTCATGTTTGGCCCAGATGGGGCGCTGTACGCGTCGGCGGGTGATGGAGCCAGTTTTTCGTTCGCCGATTACGGGCAGGACGGTAACCCGCTGAATCCATTAGGTGACACACCGGTAGGCATTGGCGGGGTGCAGACCCCGCCCACGGCGGAAGGGGGCGCAACCAGAGCCCAGAGTCTACGCCGAGTCAACGGGCCAGCCGTCTTAAATGGCACCATCATCCGGGTGGATCCGTTCACTGGTGCGGCCTTAGCCGATAATCCCCTTTTCTCCAGTGCCGACCCCAACGCCCGCCGCATCGTGGGCTACGGGTTCCGTAATCCCTTTCGGTTTACGTTCCGACCGGGCACTAATGAAGTGTGGATCGGTGATGTGGGATGGAACACCTGGGAGGAGATTGATCGGATCCCCAATCCCCTTACGTCCCTGGTGCACAACTTCGGCTGGCCCTGCTATGAAGGCCCCAACCGTCAGGCAAGTTACGACGCGATTAACCTGAACATCTGTGAGACCCTTTATGCCATGGCTGGGGGTCACACGGCTCCCTACTTTGCCTACAGTCACAACCAGCCAGTGGTGGCCGGAGAAACTTGCCCCACCGGGAGCTCGGGCATCACGGGACTGGCATTCAACCAGGGAGGCACCTATCCCGCCTCATATCAGGGCGCGCTGTTTTTCGCGGACTATTCCCGGCAGTGTATTTGGAGTATGTTCATAGGGGCGAACGGCTTGCCCGACCCGGCGACCAAAGGCACCTTTGTCGCTGGCGCCGCAGGTCCGGTCGACCTGCAAATCGGACCAGGGGGCGATCTGTTCTATGTGGACTTCACCGGAGGGGCCATCAGACGGATCCAATACACCAGCGGCAACCAAGCCCCAAATGTCGTCATTCAGGCCACGCCGTTAGCTGGGGCACTCCCTCTTAACGTTACTTTCGATGGGAGCGCCTCCAGCGATCCAAACGCCGGCGATACCCTGACGTATTCCTGGGACCTGAACGGCGACGGACTCTTTGGCGATGCAATAACCGCCCAGACCTCCTTTATCTATACACAAGCGAATCTCTACAACGTGCGGCTTAAAGTAACCGACAATCATGGAGCGTCGAACATCGAGAGCATCTCGATCAAGGCAGCGGACCGCGCACTGCACGAAACCAGCACGATTGGATCTTCCGCCGTGGTGGCGATCGCCTCATGCTGGTTCCGACGACTGTGGCTGACGGCTACGCGGCATCGTTCGCCATCGGCCTGCAGCTCCCGTGAAAAGCCATCATGTTGTTGATTGAAATGTACTACGATGCCTGCAAAACTCGACTCCTCCTTAGGAAGGGAAGGCTGAGGTGCAAGGAAACAGTCACCCCTCCTGATGGCACGATGTGCTTGTTTTCCGCATCGTCGTTTTCCTTGTAATCTCCTCACAAATACGTATACTCCAACATACAGATAGTGTCTGAATCCTCAATATAGACAAGAGAGACAGCGTATGGCCAAGATCGACGAGTTCTTTCGAATGATGGCGGAACAGGGCGCGTCCGACCTGCACATGATATCAGGTCAGCAGCCCGTCCTGCGGGTCGATGGCGAGTTGGAGCGAATTGCCGGGCAGGCTGTTCTCACCCAGGATACTCTCCACCCATTGCTGGACGAAATCATGCCAGGGTCGAAGAAAGACCAATTTGAGTCCACAGGCGATGTCGATTTTGGTTATGAAATTCCAGGGCTGGACAGGTTTCGTTGTAACTGTTTCAACCACAAATACGGTCTC
>SWDH01000029.1:318440-349412 GCA_005116945.1 Nitrospira sp. | reverse complement strand
GACCGGAAAGGACGTTGCGCGGCGCTGGAGATCTTGATCTGCACGTCCGCTGTCGGCAATCTCATTCGCGATGCCAAGACGGTCCAGATTCCATCAGCCATGCAGACGGGAAAAGCCGTCGGGATGCAGACGTTGGACGATGCGATTCAGGAACTCTTAAGCTGGAAGTGGATCTCGCCTGAAGAAGCCTACGAGAAATCCATCGACAAGACTCGGTTCGCCAAGCTGCTCAAGACACCTCCTGACGCGCTCCAATGATCGACCTGCGCAGTGGGATGCCCGCGCATTGTCGGAACTTACCCCATGAGGGACTCCCCTTCTTCTCCCCAACCTAACCTCAGAAGTTCCGTGTCATAGCAACGGAAGTAGACTCTTATACACATTGCCAGAAGTGGAGGAGTGTGGCGGCTATACGCGCTTAGCGCGGAAGGCTTCTGTCAGGCGAGCTTTGGTCGCAGGAGAGGGTGACGATATCTCGTGTGTATGATCCTGTTCGGGTGAACGGCGCAGGACTTGGCGTAGGGTACGCAATTGGTCTCGGTACCGAGCGCAGGCTTCGCAGATCCAATAATGGAGTTGGAGATTGAACCTCGTCGACCAAGGCAAGGGTCGATCCAATGCTTGCGACGCCAAATGGGCGACGTCTTTGCAGGGTGGCGTGATATGAGCCAGTGGTGTGATGATCATGTTGCGTCTTTCCCTCGCCTTCGCTGCATCGTCGCAGGAATGGTCCTCGCCACGATCTTGCAAAAGAGGCAGTCGCTCATGAGGTGGGTCCTTTTCTCAATCCAGATTTACCGAACCTGGTTGCCAGTTCCTGGTAGACCTCTTGCGGCGTAATGTTATGGTATCCCAACGCCACCACGGTATGGAACAACAAATCCGCCGTTTCATAGACAATCTCGTCCTTCTTCCCACCCTTGCCAGCGATTGCGACCTCTCCGGCTTCTTCCACTACTTTCTTGAGTATTCGATCCACCCCGCCTTCCAGAAGTTTGGAGGTATAGGACTCGCTCGACGGCTGGCGCTTCCGCTCTTGGATCATCTGGTAAAGACGTTCGAGAATCCCCCCCCAGGACTCGGACGTCGTCGTCTCAGGCGAGTCCAAACGAGAAAAGAAGCAGGCCCGCTCTCCCGTGTGACAGGTCGGGCCGACCGGTTCGACCTTCACAAGAAGGGCATCGCCGTCACAATCGAGAAACAAGTCTTTCAGTTGCAGCGTGTGGCCGGAAGTCTCACCCTTTTCCCATAACGTCTGGCGCGACCGGCTCCAGAAATGCACCGACTTCGTCTCAATGGTCTTTTGCAGTGCCTCCTGGTTCATAAAGGCCACCATCAGGACGGTGCCATCCCGCCAATCCTGGATGACCGCTGGAATCAGCCCCTGCGCATCAAATTTTAATCGCCCCGTATCCATTATCGAACCGCCACTCCCTTCTGCCGAAGATAGGCTTTCGCCTCCTGAATCGTGTGAGTCCGGAAATGAAAAATGGACGCGGCAAGCACCGCATCGGCCTTCCCCTTGACGAATCCGTCGTAGAGGTGGTCCAAACTTCCCACGCCGCCCGACGCAATCACCGGAATCGACACAGCCTCCGACACCGTCGCCGTCAACGCAAGGTCGTAGCCCCGTTGTTGGCCATCTTGATCCATGCTCGTGAGTAAAATCTCACCTGCCCCATACTGCGCCATCGTCTTCGCCCATTCGACAACGTCGAGACCGGTGGGCTTGCGGCCACCATGGGTGAACACTTCCCATCCTCTTGCCGGGGCTATGCGATGCTTGGCGTCTATAGCCACCACAATACATTGTGTCCCGAATCGCTCCGCCGCCTCTTTCACAAATTCCGGCCGTTGGACCGCTGCCGTATTGATGCTCACCTTATCCGCGCCCGCGCTCAACAGCGCCCGAATGTCGTCAATTGTTCTCACCCCGCCGCCCACAGTCAGTGGCATAAACACCCGCGCTGCCGTCTGTTCGACCACGTCGATGATGGTCTTGCGATTCTCATGCGAGGCGGTGATATCCAGGAAACAGAGTTCATCGGCCCCTTCACGATCGTACACAGTTGCCACTTCGACCGGATCTCCCGCATCGCGCAAGTTCACAAAACTCACCCCTTTGACGACGCGACCGTCTTTGACGTCGAGGCAGGGAATAATGCGTTTGGTCAACATCGCAGCATGTGAAACGTGAAACGTGAAACGTGAAACGACCATGTGAGAAAAGAATTCATCATGCTTCACGAAGGGCCGCGACCGCGGCTCGATAATCGAGTTTGCCGTCGTACAACGCCTTCCCCACGATTGCACCTTCAACCCTTGGGCCGAGCGCCTGCACGGCCCGAAGATCCTCAACCCGAGAAATCCCCCCAGAGGCAATGACGGGAAAAGACGACAACTCCACCACTTCCCGCAACGCCGCCAAATTCGGCCCACCCAACATACCATCGCGGGCAATGTCGGTATAAATCACGGCGCCCAGGGAATGGTCCGCTAATTCCTTGAGCAGATCTGTCGCCTTGGTCTCCGACACCGATGTCCAACCCTTGACTGCCACCTTCCCATCACGAGCATCCAGCCCCAACAGAATCTGACGAGGAAACTCCCGGCAGGCCTTCTCCAAAAAAGACCGATCGGTTAATGCTGCGGTACCAAGGACTACCCTGGCCACACCCGCTCCCAAATAGCGACGCACCGTCTCGATCGACCGGATTCCACCCCCGACCTGCACCTTTACACTCACGGTGCGAATGATCGTTTCGATCTGAGGAAGATTGCGCGGCTCTCCCTCAACGGCTCCATTGAGATCCACCACATGAATCAGTGCCGCACCGCCCTGTTGCCATTGCCTCGCGACAGCCGGTACGTCGTCGGAGTAGACTGTTTCAGCCGCCATGTCACCCTGACGCAACCGCACACAGCGGCCATCTTTCAGGTCAATCGCAGGAATAACGAGCATACAAAGAACCGCGTCCTCTTAATGTTCCACTGCCGTTCCAAATGGAAATTCGTTGAGCATGTGCTCGACTCCATACGCCGCCAACTCTTCCGCCGTCACAAACACTCCACGCCGCTGAATGAATCCCATCAAGTCTTCTGTCATCGGCCGCTGCTTTTCGTAGTAATTCCCTTCCCAGAGCACTTGCCCATCAGCTGCGACCACCTTGGCCTCAAACCCCACCGTCGCCGGTGGGCTGGCGCCAAAACGACCACCCACTCGTTCCCGATACACCCGCACTTGCCCAATCAGCGAGGCATCCGCCTTGAGCTGTTTCGCCACCGTCACCGCCTGTGATTGACCGGGAGAAGGTTGCAGCGCCGCTTGAGACGTCAGCGCTCTAGCCGCCTCCCCTGGCGACAGCACGGTCATACCCTGCCGTGTCTTCAACCTGTTCCAGAGCAATTGCGTGACGATATCCCCAGCGCCAGTCGGCACGGTGACTGTTTGCCTGAGCGGGTGTTCGATATTCGGCGGTACCGCCATCGCCATATCGGACCTGCGAACCTCCGGCGGCACCGAGAAATGCTGATCGGAGACATCCCTGACTTGTGGCGTCGCGAGAGTCGTGAACGGCACCAACGCCATGGTGCGAATCTGATAACGTGATAATTCCGCAGACGCCTTCGTGGTCACTTTCGACCCACTACAGCCGACAACCAACAGCACAGCCAATCCCATCAAGGCCATCGACCGACTCGTATTACTCATCATGCTCATTTCCAGGATCCAAAGTTTTTGATCAACCGCAACCCCACGGCTTGGCTCTTTTCAGGATGGAACTGACAAGCCACGACATTATCTCTCCAGATACTTGACACAAACGGGAGTCCATATGTGGTGGTTGTCGCGGCAATCTGCCGATCGACTGGCTCAACAAAATACGAATGCACAAAATACCAATGGTCTCCATCCGCAATCCCCTCGAACAAGGGACAGGCCCGCTGAATGGCAACCTGATTCCAGCCCATGTGAGGAACTTTCAGCGTTGGATCGATCTTAAACCGCCTGACGCTGCCCGGAATGATGCCAAGTCCTTTGTGCATGCCAAACTCTTCGCTCTCCGTGAACAACAGTTGGAGCCCCAAACAGATTCCCAGAAATGGTTTTCCCGATTGAATCGCGATACGAATCGGTTCCTCCAGCCCATAGCGCTCAACGTTGGCCATGCAATCGCCAAAGGCTCCCACGCCAGGCAGAACCACATGGCTCGCATCGCCGATCACGTGCGAATCCCGTGTGACCACCGCCTGATGCCCCACCGCCTCGAAGGCTTTGGAGACACTGCGGAGATTGCCCATGCCGTAGTCGATAATCGCGATCATAACCCCTTCCTAGCAGGATGCTGAAAAATCCGTCAGCTTCAACTCTGCTAAGTGGCGTACTTCCGCAGCCTTCCGACGGCGAGGGGAAAACCTCTTGTTGCACTCATACCTAGTGCGCCACGACGCTTGGCCTTAACCCGGCCGTAAGGTCGCAACAATACCGCAACTCGCGACATCCTGCCACTACCATCTACCGCGCATGTAAAGAGAAGCCGATGCCGATGATTCAACCGATCTCAGAGCTAGCAGACTGCAGAAAAGCTATTGTGGCAGGATACTCAAAAGAGACACCACGTCTATCTCTGCCGCCGAGTGAGTGAGGAGGACGCCCTGTTGAGGATCTGAACGATTCACGAGAACAGGTATGTCCCTGGGCAAAGAGGCTGCCTTGGCGGCCACAGAGCTGGAGGGTGGTGTAGCCGCCGGGTTTAGATTAGCGAGAAAACCGACTTGTTCAGCGCCCTGCTAAATACCGGCATACCATTCATACCCCTGATCGTCCTCCCAATACCCACCCTTCCCGCCGGCGATGCCGGACAGGGTCTCCACCAATTCGATCATCATCACATACTTGGCCTGTTTGTAGCCAAGCTGCTGTTCAAAGCGCAGTCGAATCGGCGCGCCATGCGGAATATCCAGCGGAGTGTCGTTTAATTCGTAGGCCAGGATCGTTTGCGGATGATAGCAGTCGGCCAGGGCCATGCTCTCGTAATACGGTATCCCGTCTTCATCCACGTCGGCGCAATGGAAGACCGCATATTTAGCATTCGGCAACGGCTCGACTTGTCGTAGCAGTTCGCCGAGCGGGACGCCGGTCCACTTGCCGATTGCACTCCACCCTTCAACACAGTCGTGGCGGGTGATTTGCGTCCGCGACGGCAATTCTTTCAGCGCTGCCAGCGACCAACTTATCGGCGTCTGAACCATGCCGACGACATCCACCGTCCATTCAGAATAATTCTTCGCCACATGCTCGGCATACTCTTCCGTGCCCGGATCGGTATTCCCATTTGCTGGAAACACCTTTGAAATGTCGGCCTCCCCATATTCTTTGGCAAGGGCATTCGCAGGCGTGACGGCCCGTTGCACTCGTTCGGTCAACTTTTCGGCCTTGCTGAGGATCGAAGGAAACCAGCTGGTTTGCGACAGGTTGTCGCAGCCTGCCAGAGCCACTAGACTTGCGGCGCCCAAAGTCCCTTTCAGAAACTGTCGACGTTCCATTGCTCGTTCATGCGGAATCATGGTGCCTCCTCAATGTGTCAATGCGATGCCAGAGCAAGTGCCAGACGATTCTCTCGCAGGACGTTCAAAGGAGTCGTCCAGCAAGGCCGCAGGTGAATCGAAACCGGAGGCGTACCCTCAGGGGTACGTTGAGGATTTCGATGAGCCGAGAACGACGCTGGCGGCTCTTTTCAACGTCCTGCCTCATGCTTGACAACAAACCATCCTGTCACCATCGAGCGAATGTTGTTGAAGAATCCGGTCAGGATCACTTCCAACACATGAATCACAATGAACCCGACGAAGGTGAAACAGGCGATAAAGTGAACCGTCCGAGCCGCCTGCCGCCCGCCGAAGAGCGTAAGCAGCCAGGGGAACGCTGTATCGATCGTCGGCGACATCGTGAGGCCCGTCAGCACAATCAGTGGCGCCACCATAAACAGAATGACGACGTAGGCGAGTTTCTGCAGCACATTGTATCGCTTGGCCTCCTCGCCTTTAGGATGCCGGAGAACGACGTGATCTTTGACTGCCTGGCCGATGCCGCGTAGGTCCTTGCCGGTCGGAGCCAGATCGCGCGTGACATGTCGGCTCAACCACGCATAGGTCATGAAGAACAGCCCGTTGATGACGAGAGCCCACGCGAAGAACAGGTGCCACTGTCGTCCCATCGCCAGAACTTTAGCGCTCGGGATGGTCGCCCAAGCAGGAAAGGCACGGCGCTTGCCGTCCGAATAGCCGAGCACTCCTGTCGTGTCGAACTTATAGCCTAAAATAGTCGTGATGCCACGCATCTCGCCGCTCTCGGTCTTCATGGGACGAATCGAGATGAATGGGTGCTCCCGATCGGAACGGTCATCCCAATAGAGTGCGGGATGCGCGTTGAAAATTTGGAGCCCGCTCATAATCAGAATGATGAGAATGGGCACGTTGAGCCAATGGCTAATTCGTACCGGTAGTCGATGACGGTAGACTCTCTCGACCACAGAGGCTGAAACAGATCGGGCCGCTGGAATATCCCCCTGGTCGGCAATGAGATGCGCGGGAGCCAAGGGTTCTTTGAGTGGAAACGGTTCAGACCTCATCGCAAATTCCGAGATCGGTCCGCCTTCTTGGCCTGGACTGGTTCCGGCTCCTTCATAAATGAGTGAGGCCATGCTCATGTCTCCTCTAGCTGTAATGACCTGCCTATTGGTTGGTCGGCGCCCGGCCTCGAATCTTACAGGCTGTCGCAGAAACAGACCGGCCTGCGGTCGGTGACACCGAGCGCAGGCCGTGAGAATCGAATACGCGGAGACGTGATCGATGTCTACTTCCCCATTTTTCCCTTCATCTCACCCATCTTCTCCTTCATCTCGCCCATTTTCTCCTTCATTTTGCCCTTCATCCCATCGTCCTTCATCCCATCGTCCTTCATTCCATCATCCTTCATCTCGCCCGTCTTATCGCCTTTCATCTCCCCCATCTTTTCCTTCATCTCGCCCTTCTTGTCGCCCTTCATCTCACCTTTCATGTCGCCCTTCATTTCCTTCATCTCACCCTTCATCTCATCCTTCATTTTCCCCATATCTGCAGCAAAGGAAAGCGCGCTGAACCCGACCAGACACATGACTGCGATGGCCGACAACATGATCTTTTTCATCGAAGACCTCCCATGTGATTGTGAGAAATAAGTGATCTGACACAGCCTGGCCCCTCCGAACTTCTAAGTCAACACAGCGTTCGATACACTAAACAGGATCTACTAGCCCCAGTCGTCGCGATTACTCGTACGCGACATTCACAAACACCTTAATCGCGCTTCGCTCCGTTGTAAGTATCTGCATCATCTCTTGATAATTCTCCAGCCCTGTCACCGGATGGGTCAACAACTTCGGGAGCCAGCCAGGGAACTCCAGTTCCGCTCGCGCGAAATCGTAGACGCCGGCTTCGAAGTATTCGCGGTTGGCATTGACGGTCCCGACGACCAGTTTGTTCCCGAGCACAAAATCCAGGTTGATTTTGTCTGCGGGGACGGAATGCTCACGGTCGCCTCCTGTCACGCTCGCCAACACCAACACACCGTTTTTGCCGAGACATTCCATGGCTTCGAACACCACAGGCGAATAGCCGGTCGCTTCGAACATGAGGTCGAATGGGCCAAAACGCTTCGCAGCTTCACGGATAGACAGGTCGTTCGTTGAGATATACCGCACGCCCAATTCCTCCAGGAGGTCGAGATTGCGCGACGGCTTGCGCTCTTTCCCAAAACTCGTGACGTCGAAACCCTTCATTTTCAGCGAGAGGGCTGCGAGTAGTCCTACAGTTCCCGCCCCCAGCACCGCCGCTTTCTTCGGTCGCCACACTTTAAACCGTCGCTGCGCTTCGTAGGCCTGAATGATGCCCTTTTCGATAATGGACGTCGGTTCCAACAACACCGCGACGTCTTTGAGTCCTTTTGGAATTTTGACAAGATATTCAGGATCATCGACGAACAGCTCGGTGAGATATCCGTGGCGGAGGTTGATTCCCCGCTCGTAGTAGACGTCTTCGCTGGTCATGTCGTACTGGCCGATTTGGTCGTAAAAACTGCCGCCAGGGCGTCGCACGGTCGGCACCACATAGTCGCCCGGCACGAACTCTGTGACGTTGGGGCCGACTTCCAGCACACGGCCAAAACACTCGTGGCCGATCACGAGGAAGTCATAGCCGGGAGGCGCCTGACCATATTCCGCCGCATTGATTTCCTTATCCGTGCCATCGACCCCAACTCGCAGCACTTGCACCAACACGCCTCGACCGTTGGGGATTTCGTGAACCGAAGGCTTGGGTAATTCGGCGAGATGGATCGAGTCGGCTTGTCCGGGAAGCACTGCTATGGCTCTCATCGCATATTCTCCTTCGTGATCTACAGATTGATCCTATGCATCGCGACGCATACTGGTGAGCGCTTCGGCCAACGTCCAGATCGATGCTCCCAACAGTGCCAGATCCTTCAATAAGAATTGTCCCGGGGCGACCGATAGAGCGGGGAACCCGCCCAAGCTGGCCTCCCATACAGGGGCCGTGGAGAGCATGAAACTGAGAGTGCCCAAAAACAGCACCGCTGCCAGCGCGCTGCCGGCGGCTGAGATCCGTGCGGAGATCGGCTTGGCTGCGATCATCACGGCGATGGCGATTTCCAGCACGCCAAGCCAGTTCGAGAAGGCCTCCACCGTGAAAATGTTGTAGAGCCAGCTCATCAAGGGACTATTAGCGACCAGCGGTTGAATGCCGCTCGCTTCGTAGGCGGTAAACTTCATCGCCCCGATCCAGGCAAAAACCACAACAAGTCCGTAGCGGGTCATGAACGTCCCCAGGCCCTGCAGTTTCTCGCTCAAGGCTAAATCGGTATCACTCTCGATTGGCATCGTGGCGGTGGCTGTTCTTATCATGGTACGTTTCCTTTATTGATCTGAGTTATGATTGTTGTTGCAACCAAGTCTCTGTCGTCCCTAGTTGCTTTTGTTGCTGCTACCGAGTAGTCGCCCGAGTCTTCCCGGCCTTACATGCAATTCTTCTGACGTATCCGAGAGGTCACGCCATATTTCCCCACCGGCCGTGAGCCTAGCCTTTCTCCTGCTACTCGAACCTTCCGGGTGCGCTGAGCGTACGTCCGGCACGGCGGCTACCCTGTGCCTTTCGAGTTCTTGGGTCTTCCAATAACCAGTACAAGACGTTGTCCGCAAATGCCTCAATCCTGGGTAAGCCCCAGATGATCCGAGAACAAAAACAGGACGGATGACCAATCGATCGGAGAGACCAACGATGGGCGCCACTCGCCTCCTATCCGTTCATCGAGAAGCGCGCTTGAGCGCAACACGGTGCCATCACCCGCTCCATACTCGATGATTTTGAATGTACCGGTCTGACGATCGACCGAAGCCCTCCGGGGCGTATCCGCCGCATCTCCGGCGACGAGAAACATGTCGACCCCGGACGGCAAGCGGGCCGGCTTATCCATGGCTTCGTGAAACGCCTTGGTTCTTCGAAGAATCGTGGTCTGCAGCGCCAGGGCGATGCGACGGCGCTCCATGTCGTTGGCGACATCAGGCAACACCGAACGCAGAAACGAGACATTCCGTTCCTCCCGTGAGGCGAGTCCCCATTCATATCGGTCCCACAGCGCAGGATCGTACAGATCGAGGACGGCCCCAGATTTGTCGCCGTCCCAGACAATTGCGCCATGCCGGGGGCGCGGAAGCAGCTCATAGAGCGCTGGAAATGTGCCCAAGAGCGCCGACTGGTAGTACGGAAGGATCGGGCGGCCTACATCAAATCCTTCGATAAGCTGGGTCAGGGCATTGATTGATCCGGCATTGGGCGGTCCGACGAGGATCAGGCGATCGACATAGTCGGCTCCCGCCCACGTGACGACCGCGTCTTGGCTCTGTTCGGGCAAATCCGCGTCGCCGTACATCAAGAAATAACGTGCGACGAGGCTGCCCATCGAATGCGCAACAATATCGAATTTCACCGAAGCCTGTTCGATGCCGTAGCGCTTCTTGTAGGCTTGTTGAACGTATGCGCGCTTCTCTTCGATGAACTTCTTCAGCCGTTTTGCATTCTCCACATTGTCACGCCGCCAGTCATAGTCGAATTGGAAACAGGTGAAGTGATCGTCGCCGTAGTCGATGGCATGCAGTCCCAGCGCTTCGTCCCTGTATCCGCCGGCGCCCAGCGTCGTCAATATTCCTACATACGCGCGGATATCCAGTGGGATGCCGAACAGATTGATATGGACTTTGTCCAACACCCCGTTCGGTTCAACCCCGTCCCGTAGTTCGCTCAGCGGACGATTCCCCTCGACGGGAAGTGAGATCAACCGGGCCCCTTCAGGCGTGGTGGGATCGACAGATTCTGGATCGAAGGCGCCCCACACCATACGGCGAGAGTCACGATCGATGAGCTTGCTGCCCAATATACCGGGAATCACAATCACGGGATTACGGTCGGGCATGTGATACTGCGCAGACCGTTCGTAGATGATTTTGACGTCGGCTTCGTGTTTACCGAAAGACTGGCATCCAGTGAGGCCGATGGTGAGAGAGACCATCAGGATGCCGCAGCGAAATATCCGTCTCATGGCATTCGTCGACTGATCAAGTCTGCAATTGTTGGCTTGTATCATTGTCCGGCTCCCACTGTTTCTGTTCTCGGGGCACGGCGATTCATCAGTTCGGTTTAGACACAATACGCCGTTGGGCGTCTTACAGATGGCCCTGATGCAAGAATAGAATCAGAATGCTCAAAAAGGCCGTCCAGCGCGGCCGCAGGCGAATCGAAACCGGAGGCGTACCCTCTGGGGTACGTTGAGGATTTCGATGAGCCGAGAACAAAGCTGGCGGACTTTTTCAGCATCCTGTTTATAGTTGAACCTTCCCCCAGAAAGCCCGATGCGCGCAGACCTGATAGGCGACGATCAGACCGAAGCCGATGGGAAACCACCAGAGCCCGGCCTGCATCCCGTAGGAACCGGCAGTGGCGTTGGTGACGGTCAAACTGTTTGCGGGATCATTCGTCGCGATCAAAATGTTCGGGTAAGATCCCCAAGCTGTGCTGGCCAGTATCGCCAGGATCATGAGACTGGTCGAGTAGAACGATCCTGCATCCCATTCGCGTCTTCGCAGTCCGAGCGCCGCCACCAGCGCAGTCAGTCCGATGAAGGGGAAAACATACCCGATTGGATGGGCATCATAGTTGAGACGGAAAGAGGGTTGCACAAAGGGTACGGCAGCCAGCGCCAGTCCGACCAGGACAACTGCCACCGACCCTGTCAGCCAGGCTGCGTCGCGAGCTCGCCCGCGCAACTGGCCCTCTGTTTTCATCGCCAGATAATTGGCGCCGTGGAACGCGAGGATCGCTGCGCTCGTGACTCCCATGAGGATCGTGAACCAATTGAGAATTCCCGTATCAGGTCCCATCATGAAGTCGGCCCAGAGCGCCATGAAGAAATAGCCGTCTTGGTTGAGCGGGACGCCGAGAATGAGATTGCCGAGCGTTGCGCCGAGCACGATGGCCAGCAACGTACTGGCGCCGGCAAATGCCGCGTCCCAGAACTGCCGCCACAAGACATGAGCCAGGTGCGAGCGCAGTTCGAGCGCAAGCCCGCGGACGATCAACAGCCACAACACGATGATGAGGGCCAGGTAGAATCCGCTGAACCCAGCCGCATAGGCTTTCGGAAAGGCAAAAAAGAGCAGGCCACCAGCGGCAATCAACCACACTTCGTTACCGTTCCAGACCGGTCCGATCGAGGCCAGGGCGGCACGCCGATCCGCTTCGGTCCGCGCGACGAAACGATAGATAATGCCCAGGCCAAAGTCGAATCCGTCGAGGACGACATAGACGGCCAGCATCAGCGTCAGGGCGCAGTACCAAAATGTTTTCATCACGCGTGCTCCGGCGACACCGAATGTCCGGAGGGTCCATGGCGAATGGTTTCCCCCATCAGAAATAGAAAGAGCAGCCCCAGCACCAGATAGAGGCCAAGAAATCCGAGCAACGTGAACAGCGCGTTGCCCGAATGGACGAGCGGCGACGCCCCGTCTGCCGTGCGCAGCAAGCCGTAGACGAGCCATGGCTGACGCCCTATTTCAGCGGTCATCCAACCGGCAGTCGTCGCGATGTAGGGAAACGGCGCGGACAACATGAGCAACCAGAGCAGCCACTGCGCCGTAAACAATCGCCCCCGCCAAAGCCAAAGCGATGCCAGCCCCATGACAGATACAAGTATTGTCCCGAGACCAACCATGACATGGTACGAATAATAGAGCAGCGGCAAATTGTCCGGCCAGTCCTCGCGCGGGAAGGCATCAAGCCCTTTCACCTCGGCATAGAGCTCATCATAGACCACAACGCTGAGCGCATCCGGCACGATCAGAGGATTGTCGATCGTCATCGTTTCGATATTCGGCTGGCCGATCAGAAGTAAGCCTGCGCCTCGCTCGGTCTTGAACAACCCTTCAAAGGCCGCGCCCTTGATCGGCTGATGCTCGAACACCTGTCGCGCATTCCCGTGGCCTGTAGGAAACCCCATCAGTACTGCGGCGATCGCCCCGGCCACGACGCCGGTGCGGAGGAATGTCCTGGCATGCGCGGCATGTTGGCCTGACAGCAGATAGAACGCCCCAACCGCCGCCATGACGAACGAGGCGGTCACGACCGCCGCCGTCATGTTGTGGGTATATTGCCAGAGGAGCCAGGGGTTGGTGAGCAACCCGGAAAGGCTGTCCACAAACAGACGGCCATCGGGAGCGACAGAATAGGCAACGGGGTGCTGCATCCAGGCGTTTGTCGCCAGTATGAAATAGCCTGAGAGCCAGGAGCCGAGGAAAAGCATCAGCGCGGCAAACCATTGCATGCGCTGGCCGAATCGTTTGTCGCCGAACAACAAGATACCGAGGAACGACGATTCCAGAAAGAAGGCAAACATGCCCTCCATCGCCAGCACGTGGCCGATGACCCCACCGGCGAAATTTGAGAACTTCGCCCAGTTGGTGCCGAACTGAAACTCCAATGGAATGCCCGTGACGACGCCAAAGGCAAAGCTCAAGGCAAAAACTTTGGTCCAGAACCGCGCGACCTGATGGTAGTGGTCGTCGCCGGTGATGAGGGCTCGGCTTCGTAGATAGAGCAGCAGCAGGGCCAGCCCCATCGTCAATTGGGGGAAAAGATAGTGAAAGGTGCAGGTGAACGCGAATTGCAGACGGTCGTACAGCATCGCACTCGGCATAACACCCCCGTATGACCGATCTAGCCCGCATTATTCATGAGCACTTCTGCTGCAATCGCGGATTCACTGCTCTGACACGCCTTCGGCGGGCAGGCTCGCCGCTCACTCCCTCGACGTACTGTTCAAGTACGCCTCGGGAATTCACGGCTCCGCGTGCCCGTCTCGCAACGCGACTGCGCGATTTCGCAACGAACCGTCATGAATAATGCGGGCTAGGCAAAGAGAGCCTGCGCCCCATGGTGATCTGTCGTCCGTTGAGGGAGGGTCTTACAACGCGACCGTGTCAGCGTGCGGAGCCAGTGTGATGATCTAGACTCTTACGATGAGGGCGAATGACAACAGGCGAAGTGTTGCCGCAAGCGTAGGCGAGTGATGGGAGAGGGATATTGTTTCGGCAGGCCTGCTGCTACTTCACACACCAACGCCATCTGTTTCATGTAGATTCGGCAATCGGCACAGGAAGCCAGATGAAGGCCGACGCGGACGTTGGTCAGCACCGGCAGACAGTCATCGAGATATTCAGAGGCAAGACCCGCAACGTTACGGCAACTCGGTCCACTCTGAATCCATTGTGGCCTATGATCTTTCATCGGCGGAGCCTCAGGGGTGAACTGATCTCACCCCTGAGTCTCCCAGTTCTGAGGCTTCTTACACTGGCCGCGCTTCGCCTCGATTTCGATCTTATCCGAGAGCCGTTTCGACTGCAGCCCTCACCCGCTCCCGCGCCCTATGAAGCCGGACATAGAGATTGGTTTCCGTAATCTTCAGCAATTCACAGACTTCCTTGGCCTCTACGCCTTCCACATCGCGGAGAATCAGGACTTCTTTTAATGTTGCCGGCAACGTCTCGATCGCACGCTGCATTGAGTCCACGGCCTGCTTCGACGCCAAGAGTTTCTCCGGCGTCTGGTCGTCCCAGGGCTGGGGGGGAAAGGCCCAGTGACCGGCCCAATCACCTGTCTGCTGAAAGCGGGACGGATCGACTGCTTCGTCGTTGTCGTCATCGGAAGACTCAAAGGCTGAGAAGGTCGTATGCCGCTTTTCGCGCACGCCACGATCCTTGGCCTTGTGGATCAGAATCCCGCAGATCCAAGTGCGAAGGGACGACCTGCCTTCGAACCGATTCAGGCTTTCAATCACCGCCATCCAGGTGTCCTGCACCACTTCCTCAGCCACTTCTCGATCTGCCACATAGTTCATGGCCATTCGGATGAGTGCGCTATGGTGTTGATTCACCAGCTCATCGAAGGCCCCCTCGTCACCATGTTTGAGCCTCGCGAGGATGGTATCTTCCGCCTTCGTGAGGCCGGACGGTTTGACCACCTGCAGCTTTGGGCTGATCGATGGGTTGTGACTCATGGACTCTATAGAGGTGACAGTATCTGCGTTCATGACCGGTCTCCAATCTGCAGCAACTCCGTGATAAAGCCGGGTGCGCTCATGAGATTGACTTGAGTCTGGGGTAGGTTATTCAGAACCTCGACTCCCCTGGCATCGATAAAATCGACATGGGAACAATCCAAATGCACGGCTTTCTTCTGCAGGAGATACGAGCGGCACTCACCATCCAACAGAACAGCCCACTGATCCGTGATTTTTCCTTCGAGCTTGATGAGTACGTCGCTCCTGCTTTCTTGAATTTTTGTAATCTTGAGCATCATCTCCATCACTCCTTTGTGTTCGTCTTGATGACCGGGTATATGGCAATAGCAATGCCAGGCTAATTACGTAGCAGGCAGAACAGCGTAAGTACTTGATGTAGAAAGATGAGATGCTGATTTTTTAAGGCAGAGGCGCGGATAACCAGCAGGAATCAATTCCCAAAATATTGGGAGCGCCCCAATTAGTTGGGAATATTCGATGGGATATGAGCTAGCGACAGATGGTTGATCGCTTATGGCAGGAAAAAACGATGACGAGGTCCAGAACCTACACCTTGATGCCCATTTTCCTCAACGTTTCACCGTTCACGTTTCACCTTTTACCCTGGTGATGCCCAGCTTCTTCATACGAGCTTCGAGTGTGGTGGGATTGAGGCCGAGGATTTTGGCTGCGCCTTTTTCTCCGCTCACGCGCCAGTTGGTTTGTTCCAACACGTCGACGATATGCTGGTGTTCTATTTCTTCGAGCGTCAGCGTCTTTCCCGATCCAGCCTTGCTGCCCGGCTGGGAAAGCCAGTCGATCGGCTCTAATTCAGGCCCTTCGCTCAGGATCACGGCCCGCTCGATCACATGTTCCAACTCGCGAATATTGCCCGGCCAGGGATAGCGTTGAAGCACCGTCATCATCCGTTCTGGAATTCGGTCGATCTTCTTGCCGAGGTTCACCGCAAACTTGCGCACGAAATATTGCACCAGCAGGGGGATGTCGCCTTCTCGCTCACGCAATGCCGGCATGTGAATCGGAAAGACATTGAGACGGTAATAGAGATCTGGCCGATAGTGCCCGGTCTTCGACTGCTGTTCGAGGTCCCGGTTCGTCGCCGCGATAACCCGCACGTTGACTTTGAACGTCTGAGTCCCGCCCACGCGCTCGAATTCGCCTTCTTGAAGTACGCGCAGCAGTTTCGACTGGAGATCCAACGGCAACTCGCCGATCTCATCCAAAAAGATCGTGCCTTTATCGGCCACTTCGAAGCGGCCCATCTTCTTGGTCAACGCGCCGGTGAAGGCACCTTTTTCATGGCCGAACAGCTCGCTTTCGATCAAGCCGGCTGGGATAGCCGCGCAATTGACTTTGACGAGGGGGCGACTCTTCCGTGGACTCAAGTTATGGATCGCCCGCGCGATCAACTCCTTGCCGGTGCCGGTCTCGCCGGTGAGGAGCACGGTCGAGTCGGTTGGGGCCACCCGTTCGACATTCTTGAGGACCTTTTTCAGCGAAGTCGAACCACCGATCAACTCTTCGAAATTGTGTGTGCCTTTAATCTCTTCCTGTAAGTAGACGTTCTGCGCTTCGAGCCGCGCCTTTTCCTGCTCCATCAAAACTTGCTCGGTAATGTCGATGAACATGGTGCGGGTATAGGTGCCGCTGGGATCGGGCCGCGACCACCACTTCATCCAGAGCGGCTTGCCGTTGTCTCTGCGGCGCAGTTCGAGCACCACACCACTCGTGTCTATGCCCTTACCGATCGAATCGAAGGCTTCTTTCAGCCTCCGTTGCGCATCGGGCGTATTGGGCACGAAATCTCTGCCGTAGAGACCCTCAACCTGATCCGCCGTGATGCCTAATGCCTTCAATCCCGTGCGGTTCACGCGGATCAACTTCGAATCAAGCCCTTCATACACATATGGAATCGGTGCTTCATCGAACAGGTCCTGGAGCCGCTCCTCGTTTTGCTTCAGGATCGCGTCCAAATGCGAGCGTTCGAGTTCCGCCCCCGCTCGAGCACCGAAAATCTTGAACACGGAGAGATCGAGTTGATCCAGAGCCATCGGCTTTCGGTCCATCACGGCAAGATGTCCTAATACCTGCCCTCCAGCATTCGTCACCGGAATCGCGAGATAGCTCTGCACGTCGAGCTTCTCCAGGTCTTCTTTATGAAGCGGAAACCGCTCGGAGACCTTGTCGGCGCAGTGATACAACTCGCCGGCCAGCACTTTTTCACAAGGGGTCCCGGCGATTGTGTATTCGAAGTTGTCCATGAACCGATCCCTGGCCCAGAAGGCAAGCGTGCGGACTTTGCTCCGATCCACACAAAATTCCGACACGAATGCGTACTCCACGCTGAGGGCTGCTGCGAGATTTCTCACGAGGGAGTGAAAAAACTCCGCACCGACATGCGCCGCTGTCCCTTCCGCGATGGCACGCATCGTGGCTTCGCGCTCTCGGAGGGAGGCTTCCATCACCTGGCGGTAGATTTCAACACCAGCCCGTTCACCGAACAACTTGAAGACGTCGATTTCTTCCGCCGTCAGCGTCATCGGTTTCACATCCATCGCGACTAAATGGCCCAGGACCTGGCCTTTTGGATCTTTCAACGGGACGGCCAGGTAGCTGGTGACGCCCAACGTCACCAGATCCTGATCGCGCGGGAAGAGCTGCTGAACACCTTGCGCATAGTGGCAGGTCTCGCCGTTGATGACCTTGGTGCAAGGCGTGCCGTCGAGGCTGTACTCAACCTGATCGAGGTAACCGTCGCCCTTCCAGAAGGCAAGTGTGCGGATGCGCGACTCGGGAAGCAGAAAGCCGACGAAGGCATAGCGAAGGCCTAGCGCGGCCGCGACGTGTTTGACGAGTTCGCGGAGAAAGTCTCCGCCGGTGGAAGCGACTGTGCCTTCTACAAGCGAACGGAGGAACTCGTCCGCCTTATATCGCGCACTGAGAACCGGATCTTGCCGGAACGTGCCCTCTTCCAGGCTCTTGCGCGTACGCCGCAATTCCAACTCGGTCACGACCTCGGAGGCAAGTACTCGCAACGCATCGCCCTGTTCTTTCGAGAGTTGACGAGGGGTTTGGTCGAGCACGCAGAGCATGCCGAGGGCGTGGCCCTCCGCGGTCATCAGCGGCATGCCGGCATAAAAACGCACCTGGGCATCTCCGATGACCAGCTGATTCGAGGCGAATCGTTCATCCTGCATCGCATCCGGCACGATGAAGAAATCCTGATGCAGAGCCCCATAGTGACAAAACCCCAGGACGCCCGGCGCATCCCCATCGGTGAATCCGATTTTCGATTTATAGAACGCACGCTCACGGACGATGAACGTGATGGCGGCGTAGGGGGTCCCACAGATCTGCGCGGCCAATTTGGCCAGCCGATCGAAGGCCGGCTCGGGCAGGGTGTCGAGGATCTCGTAGGCGCGGAGCGCATCCAACCGTTTCGGATCGTCCAGCGTGGTTGCCTCTTGGGTCATGACGACTTTTCCCGTCAATACCGACCTAGGACTTCTTTCGTACTGAGGAATGGCAGGTTCGAGGGAAGGAGTCTAGCACTCTCTCAAATTGCGCTGCAACCAACAATCCGGCTAAGGACACTGTTCGGCAACGAACAAGCGCCGGCAGGCTATGCTGTTACGGCCTGGCTCCATCGAAGGGCACCAAGGCTGATCTGACGCTCACTGCCAGCGGCTTGAACAGTTCCGCCGTTTCGCGGGAAATCTTCTCCCTCGAGAACAGAATGATTGTGAAGAACTCTTTGGATGGAAACACTCCGCCGAATCCTAAAATCGATTCGATACCGAAGGGAATGACAAACTCCTCTTGAGCCGGCACAAAGGGGCTGCCCTTGGCCTCTGCCACATAAAAAACATTGAGTGTGCGCTCGGTCCGATCGGCACGGGTGTCTGATTTCGGTTGCATCTTTGATTCGACTTCTACACCGAGCTGTTGCAACAACTGCGACACCATGGGGAACTGGGACAGAACCTGTTTATCGGTTATGGGAATAGATCGATAGCGCCTGGAACGATTGCGATCGTTCCACTCAGGTCGTTCGCCAGCCGTCCCAAACAGCGTCAGACATTTCATGTCCAAAGAGCCTGGCCCACAACTCAAGGCTCGCCTGGCACAGTCCTGGGACTGAGGATCAAGTTCCCGATAGGAGCGAGTGAGAAAACAGCGGACCAGGACGCAATCCTGACGGCCAGTCTGGTCATTCCCAAACCGCCGATAGAGATAGGAAGCAATCCGTTGGGCGACGTCCTGCGCGGACGAGACCCCTGCGCCCAGCTTGCGGAGGTCCGAAGAGCATTCGGTCATGTCCGAGATCGAGAAGGAGGCGAGGCTGTACATCATCAAGCCTCTTGGCAAATGAGTAAATTGAAAAGGGAGAGAAGTGTAGTGAGTCGGTACGAAGCCTGTCAAGGTGCGGATATCTGTTTCGAGAGGTCTACCTCAATCCAGTCCGTCATCGTGCGGGGCATTCCCATGGCAGTCAACGCGGCGGTGCTCATGGCGATACGATTTGCATGGCGTGTCCATCTGGATCACGCACTTGCACCCCCTTACTGAATCCTAACGTCTTGTCCGGAAAGGTGACGACAGAGGACGAGACGAACTGTGCCGTTCCCCGTAAGATCGCTGCGGCGGTCTCCACATCTGGAACGACCAGCGTCGTCTGCCAGTGCCAGAGGTCGGTCGGATGCGAATCTGTGGGGAATGGCCGTCCCGCCGTCGGCAATTCATACTCCAAAAATTCCACGCCAGGCGGACCCATCTTTGGAGTCAGACCGGTCACACGGGCCCTCGCACCAGGGAGGCTATCGAGATGTTCCTGTTCATCTCCCATGTTCAACGTGCAGCCGGCGATGGTCAGGCCGAGCAGATCGCGGTAAAACTTGGTGCTGTTCTCCGTGCTCCGCACCGTCATCGCCGTGTGATCGATGCCAAGAAAGAGATTTGAACCGGGCTGATGCCAGCGTGTATGACCTTTCCCTTCTGGAAACCAGAGCAGCTCCAGATTATGTCCATCCGGGTCGCGGAATTTGATGGCCTTGATGCCGGCGGCAGCCTGGTTGGAAATCGGAATTGTTTGCGGGCGCGGCGAGATCTGCCGGACGTGATGTGTGCGTAGTTGAGCCCAGGCCTCATCCATATCGCGCACGACGATGGCGATGTGTTGGAACCAGAGGTCGTTGCTGTAGGAGGGCACGGGAATCGTCCGTACATCAGGAGGCGCCAGAAACTCGATCAGTTCAAGTTGTTGCCCGCCGAGCTGCATCCGAACCACGCGAGCCCGTACGCCGAAGACGCCCCAGAGTTGGTCGTATTCCGACCCATCCACCTCCACATCGCTGACGAGCTTGAAGGTCAATACATCAGCATAGAATGCGACGGACCGGTCCATGTCCGAGACGGTGAAGCCGACTGAGCCCACGGCTGTCGCTGATGCCGAGCGACTTTCTCCCGCCAGGACCTGCATCGCAGGCACCTGTATAAGCACGGCGACAATTAGGCAGATTCGAATAAGCTGGCTCGTAAACGGCATGGCTTACCCCTGACCCGAGGCCACCGGTTCTGCCGTCAGTGCGGCAGCCGGTTGAGCAACAGCGGCATAGCCAGGGGTATGACCACGGACGGTTTGGAATTGAACGAGATCCTTTGTGAAAATGATATCGAGCAACCATTCGAGCACCACACGGACCTTCTTTTCAATGCGCGGCAATTTGCTGAGATAGACCGCCCGCCACAAAGACCAGGCAATCACCCCCGAGAAATTGAACCCCAGAATTCTTGCCACGCCCGTGCGTCGCCCAATGGCGGCAAGAAGGCCGATGGTCTTGAACCGAAAGGGTTGCTTCGCCGTCCCATGAAAGGCCGCCGTGATATTGCGCGCCGCCACCGCGGCTTCGCGCATCGCATGTTGCCCCGTCGGCGGGTGGTAGCCGCCCGTCAGCTGATCCGGAATCAACGCGCAGTCGCCCAACGCCCAGACGCCCGGCCAGTCCGGCACTTCCAAAGACTCGTTCACGAGCAGGCGCCCCCCTTTCGTCTTACAAGCTAACGTCGCCAACAATGGATTGGGCGCAGTCCCGGCCGTCCACACCAGCGTGGTCGTTGTCAGGTCGGTTCCATCGCTCAAGCGAACGTGGTCATCCGACATCTCGGCGACTTTGACGTTGGTCCTAATTTCAACTCCTCGCTCCGACAATTTCTCATGCGCATACCGGCCTAATTGCTCGCCGAGCTCTGGAAGAATCTCCTGGCCGGAATGCACGAGTACCAAGCGCAGCATATCGGCCCGCAAATGAGGATAGAACGGCAGCGCCTCCCGGAGAAAATCGTTCATCCCGGCAATCGTTTCCACCCCGGCAAACCCGCCGCCTGCGACCACAAAGGTCAGAAGCATCTCCCGTTCTGGAGCCGCACACTCAAAATTGGCTTCTTCCAGATGGGCGATCATGCGATTGCGGAGATAGATGGCATCGCCGAGCGTCTTCATCGTGAGGGCCCGTTCCTCCAGCCCTGGCAAGCCGTAGAAATTCGTGACCGATCCGCAGGCCAGCACCAGATGATCGTACGGCATGATATGCCCGTGATGCGTCTCCCCGTGGATAAGACTGACCTGTTTCTGTTTCAAATCGATCGATTCCACTTCGCCGTGGAAGAACTCCACGCGGCGCAAGAGCTTGCGAATCGGATTGACGATGTTGGTCATGTCCAGATCGCCGGAAGCCACTTCGTGCAACATCGGAGTAAAGAGAAAGAAATTCTCGCGGTTCACGAGTGTGATGCAGACGTTCGAATCCCGAGCCAGCGTCTTTTCAAACTCAATCGCGGCGTACACTCCCCCGAAGCCTCCCCCGAGGATCACGACATGTTTCCGCCCAGGGATCGCCTGGCAAGACCCTTCATGTTCGGCTCCATCCATTCGAGGGATCATCCGTGCAACCTTTCCAGGAGATGGTCTCCCACCCGCAACGCGTTGGCGATAATCGTCAGCGAGGGATTCACCGCTGAGCTCGACACAAAGAAGCTCGCATCGACCACATAGAGATTGTCCAGATCGTGCGCCTTGCAGTTCACATCGAGCACGGACGTCTTTGGATCACGCCCGAACCGGACCGTCCCGCACTGGTGCGCCGTCCCGGCAATCGGGATTTTCTTGCCAAGATAGAGATGCGTCGGCAGCAAACGATCTTCGCAGCCGATGTGGTTGAGCATGCTTTTGAGCTTGGCAGCGAGGCGCTGATGCGCTTCCAGATTGTTCTCCGTATAGGCCAGCGTGATGCCGCCGTCCTTGCCGACAAGCACGCGATTATTGGGATCAGGCAAATCCTCCGAGGTCATCCAGAAGTCGAGCGAGTGTTTGGCCATCGCATCGAGGGCCTTGCCGGGAGCAAAGGCCGGCGCCCCTGCTCGTAGCGTATCCAAGTCCGACTTACCAATCATCGAAATGTGGCCCATCGGATACTCCCAGTTAGCCGACTGATAGTAGAAATCGTTCAGCCCGATGGTCTTCTGAAACACGGTCGGATTCGGCCGTTTGGAGATCGCAAGCATCGCCGAGTTGTTGTGGCACATGTAGTGGCGGCCGACGAGATCGGATGAATTCGCGAGTCCGTTCGGATGTTTGTCATCCGTGGAGCGCAATAACAGTGCTGCGGAATTGATCGCACCCGCCGAGACGACGACAATGTTGCCCTTGTAGATTTCTTGTTGCCCGTTTCGTTCAACAACAACGCCCGAAATCTCTCGTCCTGATCCACTCGTTTCTAACCGGGTGACCAATGCACCGGTGACCATCGACACATTGGGGTATTGCAATGCCGGATCGACACAGACCACCTGCGAATCAGCCTTGGCATTCACCAAACAGGGAAAACCGTCACAGGTATTGCAGCGAATGCAGGCGCTCTTTTCCTTCTGCTCCTCGTTCAGCATCACGCCGACCGGCAGGTGAAACGGCTTGTGGCCGCACCTCTGCCAATCCTCGTGCAATTCCTGAATACGAGGTTCGTGCGTGAGGGCCGGATACTTGTAGGGCGCACTGGCTTTTGGTTCGGTGGGATCCTCGCCACGATTTCCATGCACGTAGTACAGATGTTCAGCCTGCGTGTAATAGGGTTCGAGATCGTCATAGCGGATTGGCCATTCCGGAGAAATACCGCCATAGTGCTTCACCTCACCAAAATCTTCCTGGCGCATACGCAGCAGCGCGGCACCATAGACTTTTGAATTTCCGCCGACGTTGTAATGAATACCAGGGTGAAACGTACCGCCGTCCTTGTCTTTCCAGGTTTCTTTGGCCTTGTATTTGTTGTCAATGAAGACGGTCTTGGAGCTCCAATTGTCCTTCTCGCGCGGAAGATAATCGCCCCGCTCTAACAGGAGGATTTTCTTTCCAGATGGCGCGAGCCTATACGCAAGGGAGCCGCCACCAGGACCGGTACCGATAATGATGACGTCATAATGGATAGCCATGGCTGGTAGTCGAGCAGGGATGCGACGTCTTACAACAATATCGAAATATGAAGAGGTGCAGGAGGGCGGCGATTCTGAGCGAGACGAAAACCCTCTATAGCCAACGATAAGAACCTATATCAGCAAGGGAGAACAACTGAAGTTGAGAGAGCGGGTCTTCCGTAGAAGCCGGGACGGTGGTACATTCATTCAACTGGTTCGAATAAGGAGGTCGTGATGGATATCATGAAGCACATCGGGTTCATGGGATTGGGAATCGCATTCGTGGGCTGCCTCAGCGGAGCCCCAGTCTTCGCAGGAGAGAAACACGATAAACACATCGCGGGCGAATCGAAGGTGATGATTACGTCTCCCAAGAACGGGGACAAGGTCGGCGACAGCTTCGAGCTGAAGTACGAGTTGTCCAATGGCTCCCATGGCGGGCATGCCCATGTGTTTGTGGATGATGAGTATCAGAGGGGTTTTAAAGGAACGCTGAAGGGCCTAAGCAAAGGGGAGCACCAAATCACCGTGAAAGCGGCCAACGAGGATCACGCAGCTGTCACGGCCACCCACACCATCACGGTCGACGTGCAGTAACACCACAACCGGCCATCTTCAACTTATGATCGCCTGTAGCGTGATACGGGAAACCACGAGTTGAAGAGTCAAAACGAATACAGGCGGACACTCCCCGTTTCGCGGCGTCAGGGCTGTAGGGAGATTTTTCCTTCTTATCGCCTACCCCACCCCTCACCTACTCCCACCCATTACTGCATACACCTCACGTTTCATCGCCCTTCTCCCTTACCCTTCACGCCTTACTCCTCTCGTCCTCACGATACTGCACAAAATTGAAAACATACAGACAATGGAGCGTGCAAATTTGTACGTATAAGTAGTTGCCACAATGCTAAGCTATTGATAATACGGCAGAGTCGTGCTGGACCATTAATTGCTATTCCCTTGTGCACGTTCGGTTTCATAACAAGGGAGAAAATAATCATGGATTGCCCGAAGTGCAAAGGATTGATGATGTTGGAACGATTCTCGGATTTTTTCCTGGCCTTCTATGCCTGGAAATGCGTCAACTGCGGAGCAGTCATCGATCGGACAATCGCCAAAAATCGGAGAAACAGCCTCGCGGCCAAGGCCACGAAAGAAGCCGAAACGGCCACCGTGTAGCGCAGGGGCTGAAAGACGTCGGAACTCCGGTATCGCCAATGTGGGTTCGATAACACGCGGACCGGAGTTCTCGGATACATTCCTGGCAAGCACCTGTCCGGATACTACATCCCTCAGCCCGCACTCCACGTCGTTCATCGAATATCGAGGTCCTTTCTCTCATACCAAGTGGCATCTCCCACCGACCCGAACAGACTTTCAACTTAGCAAGGCAAAGATTTGAGCCTGGCGCCGTAACCAAGCCTAGAAACCCACTCGCCTCAATACCTTCTTGTATCGAATTATTTCCATATTTGGAATGGGTCTGTTGCGGTATGCCAGGATGAAGCAAGAGCCTCGACTTCTCGACGCAGGATATTCCGCCTTTGCCAGCCCAATCCGATGGTGTCTCGACTAGTTTCGGCGGTATGATGGAGGCTCAAAGTTGCTGATGACCTGATGCAATCCCTGCAATGCTCACGCCCGGTGAGCAACTGCCGATATGTTCAATACGCAGGCCCACTCTAAAGAAGGAGAACCACGATGACGGATGAAGACCGACCTATGGGGCGACTCCTTTCCCGCCGTGAAGTGATGGCATATCTCGGCGCCACTGGGGCGGTCTGGCTGGCGGGTGCCAATCTCTTTCCCAAATGGGCGATTGCGGGGACACGTGAACCCTCTTGTGTGGTCCGACCGGAACAAACCGAAGGCCCGTACTTCGTAGACGAGCGCTTGAATCGCTCCGATATTCGGGCTGATCCGACCAATGGACGAGTGAGTCTCGGTACGCCACTAGCTCTCACGCTACTGGTCTCGCGCCTCAACGCGGGAGACTGTCAGCCGTTACCGGATGCTCAGGTAGACCTCTGGCATTGCGATGCGCAGGGGGTCTATTCGGATGTACAGGATCCTGGGTTCGACACGATCGGCAAGAAATTTCTACGCGGCTATCAGGTCACCGATGCACACGGGGAAGCGCGGTTTGTCACGGTGTACCCTGGCTGGTATCCTGGCCGGACAGTGCATATTCACTTCAAAATTCGCACTGCCGCTGCGCCCAAGCGGAGCTTCGAGTTCACCTCGCAATTGTATTTCAACGATGCGGTGACGGATCGCGCCCATGCTGCCAGTCCATACGCCGCGAAAGGCCCGCGCACCGCGCGAAATCAGCACGATTGGATCTTTCGCCGTGGTGGTGATCGACTCGTGCTTGATACGACGACAACGGCTGACGGCTATGCAGCGACGTTTCCGATCAGCCTGCAGTTTCGCTAAGAAGCCACCTGACCACTTTCACGCCATCACGTGAGGACGTGGTGTGTGCCTACCCAACACGTCATGCATGGCCTCGGACAATCTGCATGAGCTGTCGTTGCATGCCACGTCAACCCACAAACACATTCTCTAATCGCCCACCGCCGATGCGCGTGGATTGTCCTGCGGTTTTTCTTGTAACCGGCACATAAGCACGTATACTTCAACACTGAGACACGGTCCTCATTTTATAAATAGAGGTGTGCAGCAGCATGGCCAAGATTGATGAACTCTTTCGAATGATGGCGGAACAGGGCGCGTCCGACCTGCACTTGATTTCTGGACAACCACCTGCCCTGAGGATCGACGGCGAGCTGGAGCGGATTCCCGGACAGGCTGTTCTCACCCAGAACACCCTCCAACCATTGTTGCATGAAATCTTGCCGGGATCGAAGATGGATCAGTTTGAGTCAACAGGCGACGTAGACTTTGGCTATGAAATTCCGGGGCTCGCCAGATTTCGTTCCAACCTCTTCAATCACAAGTACGGCATCGGAGCGGTGTTCCGGAAGATTCCCAGCAAGGTCTTGACTGCTGAGACGCTCGGACTGCCTCCGATTCTGACACGGGCGGCCATGTTGAAAAAAGGGCTGGTCCTGGTCACGGGTCCGACCGGCAGCGGTAAATCCACGACCTTGGCGGCAATGGTCGACTATGCCAACAAAAATCGAAAGGATCATATCCTGACCGTCGAAGATCCAATCGAGTTCGTGCACCAGAGTCAGGGCTGCATCGTGAACCATCGAGAGGTGGGGCTGCATACGATGACGTTCGCGTCGGCATTGCGCGGCGCATTACGGGAAGATCCTGACATTATTCTTGTCGGAGAAATGCGAGATCTCGAAACGATTTCCCTGGCCGTTGAAGCGGCAGCCACCGGACACTTGGTCTTCGGAACGCTCCACACCGAGAATGCAGCCAAGACGGTCGATCGAATTGTGGAAGTCTTCCCCCATGGGGAACAACCGCAGATCCGGAACACACTGTCAACGGCGTTACGAGTCGTGGTCGCGCAAAATCTGTTTAAGCGGATCGACCAGAAAGGACGCTGTGCGGCGCTAGAGATCTTGGTCTGTACGGCCGCCATTGGCAACCTCATTCGCGATGCCAAGACTGTCCAGATCGCATCGGCCATGCAGACGGGAAAAGCCGCCGGAATGCAGACCTTAGACGATGCGATTCAGGATCTTCTGACGAAGAAGTGGATCTCGCCCGAGGAAGCCTATGAGAAGTCTATCGACAAGAATCGGTTCGCCAAGCTGCTCAAGACGCCTCCTGACGCACTCCAATAAAGTTCGCCGTAGCAGCCTACTCCGCCGAAGTAGCCACTTCGGCTACGAAGGCCGGAAGCTGCGGGGTATCTTGCGAAATTCTCAGAAGCCGTTACCCTCCTTCGTCAAGGCTACGGAGGGTTCTCCGCGCCTTCATCCTCGTAGCGAGCTACGAGGTATTCGGCGAAGGAGAATAAACACTCCCCTCGCCGCAAGCTACAAGGAATTTTCAAGGACCCATACGACGCACAGGCCGAGCAATGGAGAAGTAGAGCAGCTATTCGTGCTTGGCACGGAAGGCTTCTGTCAGGCGAGCTTTGATTGCGGGCGCAGGTGACGAGGATTCGAGTTTGCGATCCCCTGTTGTGTCAGTCGAGCTGCGTAGAACTTGGCGTATCGTACGCAATTGGTCTCGATACCGTGCACAAGCTTCGCAGATCCAATAGTGAAGCTGGAGGGTGAACCTCGTCGACCAAGGCAGCGGGCGATCCATGGCTTGCGACACCAATTGGGTGACGTCTTTGCAAGGTGGTGTGATCTGCGCGAGTAATGTCGAAATCATGTGGTGCTGAACCGTGTGGTTCTTTCGCTCCTATTATTAAGACATCACGGATTACGTGTGGCCTGTTCTCCTCTCGACAGGCTCTTGCCTTCCTGCCTCTGAGTCGATTGAAGAGCCGATTCCTTACGCCTCCCTACAACTGCGCCTTTTACCGTGACTTTCTGCGTATCGACATGGGTGCCGAGATCTTCCATCAAGGCTCGTAGAGGTTCTGCAACCGACCAAGCCTGGGCATAACAGCCGCGCGGAGTGTGAGGCGCTTCGGCATCGAAAATCTCTGAAACTTGGCCAAGGCACGCTTCTTTCACATGCGCGCTGATCCCATCCAGGAACGAACGCGCCTGCTTCAGCGTGGAGGGATTCTTTCCATGAACCTTGATCCAGGCTGTCACAAACGGACCCAGTAAAAAAGGCCAGACCGTGCCCTGATGATAGGCGCCGTCGCGTTCAAGCACACCGCCTTCGTACCTCGGACGATAGCGAGGATCGTGTGGCGACAACGTCCGAAGTCCCACCGGCGTCAGGAGTTGTTCTTGGACGAGGCGAAGGATTTTCATCGCCCGGTCGTGCGGGACGAGCTCGTCAACCAACGAAATGGCATAGAGTTGATTCGGCCGCACTGAGGCATCGTTCCCTTCCGGTCCATCGATCACGTCGTACAAATAGCCACCATCTTCATACCAAAACCGTTTGCGGAAGGACGCGATCGCATTGCTGCGGTCATGTTGACACCGATCGGCATAGTCCGCTTCACCAAATTTCCGCGCAAGAGCTTCGCCGACTTCCAGCGATCGAACCCACAACGCTTGAATCTCGACCGGCTTTCCATGGCGCGGCGTAACGACCCAGTCGCCGACCTTCGCATCCATCCAAGTCAATTGGATGCCGGGCATTCCACCCGCAATGAGACCATCTTCGCCCATCGTGATCCCATACCGAGTGCCCCGGCGATAACCGTCGAGAATCTGCTTCACCGCAGGCCACGCAGTCTCTTGCACCCGGACCTCATCTCGTGACGCCGTGAGATAGCGATCAATCGCATGGATAAACCACAGCGAGGCGTCGATCGTGTTGTATTCAGGCTGCTCGCCGACATCGGGGAAACGATTCGGCACCATGCCTTCGGACACATGCTCGGCGAAAGAAGCGATAACCTGCCACGCCACATCCAATCGACCGGTTACTAGACAGAGGCCGGGCAACGAGATGAATGTGTCGCGACCCCAATCGGTAAACCAGGGATACCCGGCGATGACGGTGTGCTGTGCCCCTCGCACGGAGAGATACATGTCCGCCGCGCACCAGAGTTGACTGCCCAAAGAATCATCGGTTGAGGCTGCTTGTCGAATTGTGTCTCGGCGAGACTTCTCGCGTTTCACAAGGGCCGCGACGTCGAGCCGGTCGATGCTCTCGCTGGTGAAGACTAAGGTCCTGATGGACCCTGACTCAAGCTCGAATGTGAACTCTCCGGGCGACCACCAATCCTCTTCGGCATCGAGCC
This sequence comes from Nitrospira sp., assembly GCA_005116945.1. Lineage (GTDB taxonomy): Bacteria > Nitrospirota > Nitrospiria > Nitrospirales > Nitrospiraceae > Palsa-1315. The sequence continues at coordinate 320,454 of SWDH01000029.1, read as the reverse complement.
CACGTTGCTGTTCAACGGAGAATTGTATGTGCTGATACCAAGCCGGTTCATGCCGATATGCTCCGGAGTGGAAGGCCCGCACTGGAGGCAGATCGGCATACCCGTGCCACATAACCATTCCACTCCCAGCATGGGCTTCCGTCGAGAGGTGGCCATTCTCGTGATGTGTCCCATGATAGTCACGCCCGGTCAGCTTCGGTCTCACACGCAGCGCAGCCTTCGTTGGCTTCTTACTAACCAGCCTCCATCGCACTATCACCATATCGCGGCCGTGAATCGACAGGATCTCCCGCTGAATCGTCATTCCATTGCAGTCGAAGGTCCAGGTCGGCCAGGGATCTGTTGAAAATTGGAGACAGTGCTCATACCCGGTCGGATGGACGGCACCCGGATACAGATTCGTCGAAAGTGGAATCATCTGGCCGTCGATGTCGAGCCATTCTTCAAGGTGATTCACAAGAACGACCCGTTCACTCGGCGGCTTGCGGGCCGTCAGCAAGAGCGCATGGTATCGGCGGGTATTAGCGCCTGCAATCGTACCGGAAGCGAATCCCCCTCTTCCGTTCGTCTCAAGCCATTCGAGGCTCAGCGCCCTATCGAGGTTTTGGCAGTCTTGGGTGCTGATCTTCATCCTGAAGCTCCCAGCTATTAGCTATCAACAGTCAGCTTTCAGCGTCAGAAAGATCAACTCCAATTCTCTCTCTGCTTGATTGCTGATAGCTGAAGGCTGACAGCTTCGTCACTCCCCGGATTGCTGAATCAACTTCGCCACCAATCCTGTCCATCCAGTCTGATGGCTGGCCCCGATACCGGCCCCGTTGTCCCCGTGGAAGTATTCATAGAACAAAATGTTATTGCGCCAATGCGGATCGTCTTGTAGTCGATTCGTCCCACCGAACACCGGACGTTTCCCCTCGGCATTCAAGAGGAAGATGTGCGTCAAACGGCGTGAGATCTCAGCTGCCACTTGCCAGAGCGTGGATTGACGGCCCGATCCTGTTGGACACTCCACCTTATACTGATCGCCGAGATAGTAGTGAAATTTCTGCAACGACTCGATCAAGAGATAGTTGACCGGAAACCAGATTGGTCCGCGCCAATTCGAATTGCCGCCGAATAGCCCAGTGCTGGATTCCGCCGGTTCGTAGTCCACACGATGTTCATGGCCCATGACCGAGACGATATACGGATGGTCTTTGTGATAACGCGAGAGCGCGCGAATACCATAGGGAGACAGGAATTCCTCTTCATCCAGCAGGTACCCCAACACAGACTTCAACCGATCACGGCTCACGAGCGAGAGAAATCGCCGCACGCCACCGTCGTATGACTGCGTTTCCAAATGCTGCGCAAAGTCCGGACGGTTTTCGATAAACCACTGCATGCGGTGCTTGAACCTCGGCAGACTATCCACGAGTTCTGAATCGAGCGTCTCGACCGCGAAGAGAGGAATCAGGCCGACCATCGAACGGACCTTCATATGTGTCGTGTCCCCGTTCGGCAGATGCAGCACGTCATAGAAGAAACCGTCCTTGCGATCCCACAACTCGATCTTCTCGCCGCCGATGTTGTTCATGGCGCGGCAGATATAGACGAAATGTTCGAAGAATTTGCTGGCCACGTCTTCATAGGCCCGATTGTCACGAGCAAGCTCCAGCGCAATCGTCAGCATGTTGAGGCAATACATGCCCATCCAACTGGTGGCATCCGACTGTTCAATGTGGCCGCCGGTCGGCAATGGCGCGCTCCGATCGAATACTCCGATGTTGTCGAGGCCGAGAAAACCTCCCTGGAAGATGTTCTTTCCATCGGCGTCTTTACGGTTCACCCACCAGGTAAAGTTCAACAGCAACTTGTGGAAGACGCGCTCTAAGAACCGTCGATCGCCGACACCTTTGCGCTTCTTATCAATTTTATAGATGCGCCAGGCGGCCCAGGCATGGACCGGCGGATTCACATCGCCGAACGCCCATTCGTAGGCCGGAATCTGTCCGTTGGGATGCATGTACCATTC
>SWDH01000029.1:317727-318340 GCA_005116945.1 Nitrospira sp. | reverse complement strand
GCCAGCTGATTCGGCATCTGCTCAAGCACGAAAAAGACCTTGGGCTCACCGCAGAGCAAGTGACAAAGCTCAAGGATATGCAGCTCAACCTGGACAAGACCCGTATCAAGAGCGAAGCCGACATCCAGGTAGCAGAACGCGAGTTGAAATCCCTGACCGAAGAAGAGAAGTCTGACCTGGGAGCGATCGAAGCCAAGTTGAAACAGAGCGCAGATCTGCAAGTCGCATTACGCATGGTCTCCATCAAGGCTCGCCGGGATGTGTACGCCCTGTTGACTCCGGAACAGCGTACCAAGGAAAAGACCGAGCATGAGAAAGTGATGCAGCAGCACAAGGATGCCGGCAAGGGTTACGGCAACCCTCATGGCGGTACCGGCGGCCCGATGAAAGACAGTCCTCATAAGGGTGGTATGTTGAAGGGACTACCCCTTCAACAAGCATAATCGTACAGTGTGATCTAGCCCGCATTATTCATGAGCACTTCTGCTGCAATCGAGGATTCGCTGCTACGACAAGCCTTTGGCGGGCAGGCTCGCCGCTTGTCCCCTCGACGTACTGTTCAAGTACGACTCGGGGCCAAACGGCTCCGCGTGCCCGTCTCGCAACGCGACTC
>SWDH01000029.1:272053-317627 GCA_005116945.1 Nitrospira sp. | reverse complement strand
TGCCCATTGGGATTATTGCACTTCCCAAATGCAGCTCGGTTGTCTTCGGATGACAGATAGTCCGTATGCAGTCTGTGCGCCGCACAGAACCGGTACCGTTTTGTCACGCTCGCCTGTGCCATCGTCAATTCCATTCACATCCGGAATACAAATAAAGAAGCCAGGACCGCCGCTCAATTCGGACAATCCTGGCTCTCTCTGTCACTCGTTCGACTGATCAACTTGCGCCACCGCAGCGCCGATGCCTTAGGCGCTGAAGGAGCTGCCACAGCCACAGGTGGTCTTCGCTTGCGGGTTCTTAATCGAGAACCCGGACCCTTGGAGGCTGTCCACGTAATCCACTTCGGCTCCCTGCAAGAGAGGAGCGCTCTGCGAATCCATGATGACCTTGACGATACCCTTTTCCACCACGGTGTCGTCATCGCCCATCTTCGACTCGAAGGCCATCCCGTATTGATACCCGTGGCACCCGCCGCCCTTGACATAGACGCGCAGGCCGACAATGTCCTTCTCTTCCACCATCAACTCCTTGATCTTCTGTTCTGCAATCGCCGTAATCGTCAGCATCGTGATCCTCCTCGTGTGACCGGGCCGTCCTTCGAAGACTTGCCTGGGATGGTTTAGTATAACATCTCTTTACTGAATTTCAATACCCTGGGACTCCGGCTGCGGCATGGTGGGATACGACACCGGACTGGATCTGGCCTCGTTCCTCCCAATCACTGAACACTTCCGCACCGTTCGGCGAAAGTATCGGCAGTTCGAAAGCGAGTTCACCGGGGTCGATGCCGAGATCCTCACCTCGCAGATTCCCGGTGGCATGCTTTCGAATCTTGCCGCGCAACTGACCGAACAAAATGCGCTCGATCGGATCAAAGAAGTGCTGGATGAAGTACCGCGCGTCCGAAAGGAAATGGGCTATCCCCCGCTCGTCACTCCGACGAGCCAGATCGTGGGCACCCAAGCCACCCTGAACGTCCTGACCGGCGAACGGTACAAAGTCATCACGACGGAAACCAAGAACTACTTCCTCGGACTCTATGGGCGGGCGCCGGGTCCCCTCGATCACGACATCATGGCCCGCGCGATCGGGGATGACCATCCGATCAAGACTCGACCCGCTGATCGGTTGGAGCCTGAACTGGAAGCAGCCAGAAAAGATCTGCCAGACTCAGCCACCTCGGTGGAAGATCAACTGTCATTCACCCTATTTCCCTCTATCGCGCGAGACTTCTTCGAGGCGCGCGAGAAGGGGGACCTTGCGCTGGAACCTCTCGAAATCTTCTCAGCCAGCGGATCGGCTGCGGCCACCGAACTCCATTTGGCCCCGGCCGAATTCAACGTCACTGTCCACGGCGAAACCTATCATATAGAGGTGTCCGGTTCCGGGAGGAAGGTAGACGGCCGCAAACCCTATTACATCCGAGTCAACGACAAACTTGAAGAAGTCTCGTTGGAGCCGATCCAGGAGATCCTCGCCGGCGTGCCGGAAGCTCCCGATGCCGGCAGCAGCGCCAAACCCAAACGACCCAGGCCGTCCAAGCCGGGAGATGTGGCGCCGCCGATGCCAGGCCGTGTCGTCAAAGTGCTCGTCGCGGTCAATGCCAGAGTCAAAGCCGGAGCCCCCCTCCTGATCATCGAAGCCATGAAGATGGAAAGCCAGGTCCCAGCCCCGATCGATGGGACCGTCACGGCCATCCTGGTCGCTGAAGGCGACAATGTGAAAACGGATGAAACGGTCATCCAGCTGGAGTAACCCCATAGACCCGCGTGCCTCCGTTCATGCATGCAGACAGCCGTATGCTGCGCTACTCATCCTCATCCTGTTGTGTCACATCATGACCGCCTGCTCGTCTCCGTCGTCGATTCCAACACAGTTCGACGCGATTGAACGCATGCCCGTCCACACCGTTCTCGTCCACGGACAGCGAATCGCCTATCTCGACGTCGGCGCAGGCCCGCCGGTCATTCTGATCCACGGATTCGGGGGATCGATGTGGCAATGGGAATACCAGCAGCACCAGCTGTCGCAACACTTCCGCGTACTCACCCTCGACTTACCCGGTGCCGGACTCTCCGATAAACCTGACATCGACTACCGGCCGGATCAGATGCTGGACTTCTTGGTCAGGTTCATGGATGCCGTCAAGATTTCTCAGGCGACGTTAGTCGGCAATTCCATGGGCGCCGGCTTGGCCATTGGCATGGCGCTGACACACCCCACACTCGTTACCAAGCTCGTTCTTATCGGCGGGCTACCGCAACACGTCATGGAGAAGCTCACCAGTCCATCGGTGAGGCACGCCTTGGAAAGCAATGCGCCATTCTGGCTCGTTTCATTCGGCAATACGCTGTTCGGCGGCCTGATGATCGAGTCCGTCTTACATGAAATGGTACATGACCCGGCACTCCTCACACCCGCCGTCCTCGAGCGGTCCAATCGCAATCGACAGCTCCCCGGACTCATCAAACCTATTATGGCCGTCAGAGAAAACGTTCCGTTATGGGAAGCCGGATTTGCCACACGCCTCGGCACAATCACCCATCCGACGCTGGTGCTCTGGGGTGAAGAAGATCGAGTGTTCCCGGTCGCCGTAGGCGAAGAACTCCACCGGACCATCAAGGGATCACAATTCATCCGGATCCCCAAGGCAGGGCACATTCCACAATGGGAACGACCGGATGTGGTCAACCAGGCGCTCATCACCTTTATTCGCCACTGACAGAGATGGTATGTTGTGCTGGGCACGCAAACCGTGCGTATCTACTTGCAGGCAGGACGATCGTCGAGGCGTTGCAGTGACGGCAGAGTGCATCTACCGCCTTCTGACGGCACAAGCCCAGACCTCGTATTCTGGGGAAACCATATACCATCGCTTCACCATAGGAGGGTACAATTATGAAGACATCGCATCGAATACTCATTGGGGCTACACTGTGCATGGCGCTCGGGTTCGCTGGATGCGCAAGCACCGGCAGTTCCAGTTTTCCCTACAAAAACTACCCCGTCGCTGACGGCAGCGCTGTGGCTGGTGAGGGCCGCACGGTCCTCTTTCACGGAAACCCCCTGGTTCTCGCTGGAGCCGGCATCAAAGTCGGGGACACCCTCAGAGACGTGATGCTGACACAGACAGATCTTTCACCATTAGCCATCACCGACACCAAGGGCAAGGGCAAGGTCCGGATCATCAGTGTCGTCCCGTCGCTCGATACTCCGGTGTGCGAAGAGCAGACCCATTATCTAAGCGAGAAAAATAAGGGCCTCGATAAGATGATTGAACTGGTCACCGTGAGCGTCGATACGCCTTTTGCACAAAAGCGATTTGCCAAAGAAGCCCAGATCGACAATGTCACATTCCTCTCAGACTACAAAGATGCTGAATTCGGAAAAGCCTACGGACTCTTTATCAAGGGGCCCCACATTCTGGCTCGCACAATTATGGTGATTGATGCCAACAACACTGTGCGGCATCTGCAAATCACCCCCGAACTGGTCCAATTGCCGGACCTGGATAAGGCCTTCGCCGTGGCCAAATCATTGATCACCGCAAGCTAGACCAACGAAAAGGCTGAGGTCCTGATTGAGGCTGAGGAGAAGGGAGATGCATACTTCTCCTTAACCTTAGCCTCAACCTCAGTCTTGCTTTAGAATGAAGAGATGGCTCAATACGATCTTCTCGTCATAGGGAGCGGACCTGCCGGCCAGAAGGCTGCGGTCCAGGCCGCCAAGCTTGGCAAGACCGTTGGTATCATCGAGCGCAAAGCCGGCATCGGCGGCGTGTCTACCAACACCGGCACCATCCCCAGCAAAGCCCTCCGCGAAGCGGTGCTCTATCTTTCGGGGTTCCGCCAACGCAACCTGTATGGAACCGGCTATCGTCTGAAAGAGGCGGTCACAATCGAAGATCTCGCGTTTCGCTCCAACCACATCATCAAGAGCGAAATTGAGATCGTCAAGGATCAGATGGCACGTAACCGCATCGACCTGATTTTTGGAGAAGCCTGTTTCGTCGATCCTCACCGGCTCCTCGTTCAACAGGCCGACACGGCAACCGAACATTATGCCCATGTGATCGTCATCGCCGTGGGAACAGTGCCAACTAGACCAGCCGATATTCCATTCGACGGTCACACCATCATCGATACCGACGGTCTCATCACGCTCAAACGCCTTCCGACATCGATCATCATTGTCGGCGGTGGCGTGATCGGCACAGAATACGCATCGATCTTAGCCATGATCGGCGTGAAGGTCGTGCTGATCGACAAGCGTCCGCGCTTGCTCGAATTTGTCGACGCGCAGATCATTGACGCCTTGCAACGACAGATGACAGATATCGGCGTGACGCTCTACCATGAGGAAGAAGTCGTCGCGATCCGGAAAGAATCCGACGGACAAGTCACGGTCTCGTTGACACACCGGCCACCAATCACCGCCACGACGCTCCTGTATGCCATAGGCCGAATCGGCGCGACACAGCGCTTGAACCTGGCGACCGTCGGCATCACACCGGATGTGCGAGGCCGCATGATCGTGAACGAGCATTTTCAAACAGCCATCCCCCATATCTACGCCGCCGGCGACGTCATCGGTTTTCCCGCCTTGGCGTCCACCTCCATGCAGCAAGGGCGCCATGCTGCGTGCCATGCCTTTGGCCATCCCGACCATACCGACACGGACCTCCTGCCCTACGGCATCTATGCTATTCCTGAAATCTCCACGGTGGGACGGAATGAGGAAGAACTGGCCAAGGCGGAAATCCCGTATGCGTCCGGCATCGCCCACTATCGTGAAATCGCCCGCGGGCAGCTCATTGGCGATCAAACCGGCATGTTGAAGCTGCTATTCCATCGCCACACTCATGCACTCCTGGGTGTGCATGCCATTGGAGAAGGAGCAACGGAGCTTATTCACATAGGTCAGGCCGTTATGGCCTATCAAGGGAAAATCGATTACTTCATCGACACCGTCTTCAACTACCCAACCCTAGCGGAATGTTACAAGGTCGCCGCACTCGACGGGATCAATCGCTTGCCCAGACCCTGGCCTGGGAAGACGTTAGGCGTGAAACGTGAACCGTGAGGGGATAGGGGACGGGACTCAACACATGGGAATAGCTCCGCTGGTACAATCGTCACCTCTAATCATCTGAAATCTTTCACCTCACATTTCACGCCCAACCGGGAGAAACCCCATGTCGTTTACGGACCGTTTAAGACAGCTCGCCACACCCATATGGGATGCCCAACTCATTCATCCATTTGTCGTAGCATTGGGTAAGGGGACCTTGCCGGAGCATAAATTCAAGTACTACATTCTGCAGGACGCTAGATTCCTCAGTGACCTTGCCCGTGTGTTTTCTGCCGGAGCGCTGAGAGCGCCGGACTCAGAGTCGGCTCTGCGCCTGACGAAGCTCGCCGAAGACACCATCGTCGTCGAGCGCAGCCTCCATGAGGGATACGGATCGCGGTGGAGCATGACCGCAAAGGAGATGACTGCCGTACCGATGGCGCCGACGAACTACGCCTACACGCGGCATATGCTCACGGTTGCCCACACAGGCTCAGCAGCGGAGATCACCGTCGTCGCCCTGCCCTGCGCCTGGATCTACTGTGTCGTCGGCCAGCATCTCTTAAAGCATGGCCCACCAAAAAACGATCACCCCTATCGAGACTGGCTCATGCTTTACGCCTCGCCGGAATTCGCCCAAGTCCAGCAATGGATGCGCAAGAAAGTGGACCAGTGGGCCAAGACGGCGGGAAAAGAAGAGAAGCGGCGGATGGAAGAATCGTTCGTCATCAGCTCGCGCTATGAGTGGATGTTTTGGGAGATGGCGTGGAATGAAGAGAGGTGGCCGGTGTAATTGGGAGAGGGCAAGGGGCAGGACCGTCTCGTGTGCTCGCAGAGCCCCCACGATAAAACAGTGGTCGCTCGATGCGCGCAGTTCGAGACAATCCTGCCCCTCGCCCTAAAGTCGAGACCAGCCACAGTGAGGATGAGAGAAAGGGAAAGCCCTCGTTGGACGCGCGTAGTTTGGCCCTGCTCTGCTGCCTGCCCGAAGAGAACCCCGGCCACCAGAGGGAGGGGGGGGGGAAAGAGACTAAAGGACAGCATAACCCCGTCAAGTCACAACGTGCCAGATCGGGAAAGAGAGGAAGAACTATGGATCTGTCAAAGAACATGAACCTAACCCTATTCCAGCTCTAAGCAGATGGCAATCCACCAGGATCTTGCAGGTCTCCTGAAGGAATCAGTTTCTGAGTACTTGCATGTTGCTCATGAATGCCTAACTCACCAGAAAGCAGAAGGTGGCGTTTACGGATTCCCTGCCGCCCTACTTCTCTTTACCATTCTCGACACGATTGGATCATTCCACAGAGGGGATAAGAGCTTTTCGTCTTGTATCGACGGCAAGAATCGTTTAATCGATGGGGACGGCTTCAAGCACTACTTCATCTTGAACACCTCCTACTACAGCCAAGCACTGACAGAGGCCCAAATTAAGAAAATTTATGACTACTACAGGTGCTTGCTTTCTCACAATGCGAGTCTTGCCCCCGGGCGCGGGTTGGAGGTGGGAGCCCTTGGCGAGCCACTCTTCAGCATTGACCCATCGGGGGCCATTCTCTCAATAAGACTTCTCCCCTTTTACTACCAATCGGTCATCGCGACAGACCAATTTCTAAAGCGAGTAGAGTCGATACTCAAAACAAGCACACAGGCAAAAACGATCAACAAAAAGTCATGATGTTGTTATCTTGCCAAGAGCCATGACCCGTCGCCAAATCTTGCTGAATCTTGTGGGTTGGGGGTGCTAATTGCCTTACTGAGGCTAACCTACTAGCAGCGCACGGACCAAGCCTCTGACGGGGCTTGGATTACTAGATTCACCCGCTGGACAGTCTCTATCTGCTGAGTATAATCTGCACATCTTTGCTTTACTGATTCAGGAGCACGCATGGTATTGAAACAGGTCTTGACGATTGCGGGATCGGATTCTGGCGGGGGGGCTGGGATTCAGGCTGACATTAAAGCTATGTCGGCTAATGGCGTGTTTGCGATGTCGGCGATTACCGCCATCACGGCGCAGAATACGGAAGAGGTTACTGACGTCTTCGAGTTGCCGATCTCAAGCATCGCGGCGCAAATCGATGCCGTGTTCGATGATTTTGATGTCGCTGCGGTGAAGACCGGGATGTTGTCCTCCACAGCCATCGTCGAGGTCGTTGCGAAATTGCTGAAGCCTCAGAATGTGACGAATCTCGTGGTGGATCCGGTCATGATCTCGAAAACCGGCCATGCGCTGCTCAAGCCGGAGGCGATTGACGCCATGAAGACACAGCTCTTCCCTTTGGCACTGCTCGTCACGCCGAACATCCATGAAGCGCAACAATTGTCTGGTCTAGAAATCAAAACACTCGCGGATGCACGCCGCGCGGCCAAAGTCATTCATAAGTTTGGCTGCAAATATGTGTTGATCAAGGGCGGCCATCTTCCGGCAGACCGAGCCACCGACCTGCTCTATGACGGAAATTTTTTCAATGTATTTAAAGGGGAGTTCATTGATACGCCCCACACCCATGGCACCGGCTGCACCTTCGCCTCAGCCATCGCGGCCCATCTCGCACGGGGTAATTCCATGAACGACGCCGTGCAAAAAGCCAAGACCTATCTCACCGAAACCCTTCGCCATAGTCTCGCGATCGGTCACGGAACTGGACCCACAAATCATTTCTATTTTCTTCAATCCTAGTAACAGGATGCTGAAAAAGCCCGCCAGCAGCGTTCTCGACTCATCGAAATCCTCAACGTACCCCCGAGGGTACGCCTCCGGTTTCGACTCGCCTGCGGCCTTGCTGAACGGCCTTTTTGAGCATCCTGCGAGAGCGTTTTCCTGTTAGCCACACGTTTGGGCCAACGAAGTTCCAGCATTTCAAAATAGGTTTTCTACAGCCCGTTGATCGAATGAGGACCTTATGGAACAACGTCTCATCTTTCATGATTCGCATGGACACCGCATCTCTGCAATACTGAGCGCGCCTGACGAACCAACAACGCGGCTCGCCGTGCTCTGTCATGGATTTCTCTCCGGCAAAAATAGCACGACCAACAGGACCTTGACCCGCCTTCTAAACAGTCACGGCATTGCCACATTCTGCTTCGACTTCTTTGGGCAGGGGGACAGCCAAGGCCCGTTCGAGGATCTCACGACCTCCCTCGCAGTAGAACAGGCGACTGCCGCACTCGACCTCATGACGGCGAAGGGTTTCTCACGAATCGGCCTTGTCGGATCCAGCTTCGGAGGGCTGGTTGCCATCCTCACGGCAGCCCAGCGCCGCGATATCGCCTGTTTGGCCCTCAAGTGTCCGGTGGTGGACTTTGCGGAAGAGCTTCGTATAACATTTGGACTGGAAGAATTGGCACAGTGGCAAGCCACCAACACGATTCCAAATATGATGGGAGGGTCGGATCGAGTCCGGTTGCGATATGGCTTTTACGAAGACTGCCTCCAGCAGATTGCCTATGAGCCGGCCAAACAGATCACCGTACCAACCTTGATCGTCCAGGGCGAGCAGGATGAATGTGTCCCCCTTCATCAGAGCCGGCGATTGCACGACAGTCTTGGAGGGGTAAAGAGGCTGGACCGTCTACCGGACGCCGATCACCAGTTCACTCGGAGGGAAGACTTTCATCAGATGACCACATCGATTAGTGATTGGCTCGTGAGCCATCTTATGATCAGAACTTAGAGATGATCGAGCAACGAAACCGGCTGACACGCATTCGAGAACAAGCCAGTCCTTTCAATATCTTGCTATACGAGATAGCCCATGATTACAGAAAGCGTCCAACAGGTCTTGACGGTGCTCTACCCTCTCTATAAAGAGGAGGTCTACCAACGACGTGAGCAGATGATGCGGCTGACAGTCATAGGTTCATTGGGTCTGATCACAATGCTGTTTGCATTTCTCTTAAGTCCATACAAGAATCGACTGACATCCTTCGACACCGTCTTCATCTTGCTCGCGGGCCTGATCTGGTGCGGCTTGTTCTGTGGCTTGATCTTTCAACAGCAATACCGTCACCGGCAGGCCAAACAAGTTCTGGTTCAGCTCGAACAAGCACTAGGGTTTTATGAAGAAGGCCTCGTCGAAGAACATCACGCACTCTACCCGCATGGATGGAGGACCGCCTGGCTGAGCGATCGAACCGGCATCCTCTACTTTACCTCGCTCTGCTCGTTGGCAGTACTATTCCTTCTCGCCCTCCTCTGCTCGTAATTCCGATCATCTGCTGCTCTCACAGAACCCATGCATCCAAGAAACGGCTCGGCCGTTCCCCCATCGCGACGCAAAGGAGGGGCAAGCACGCGCGCGGCCGCCGATCATGAGCGCGCCCGGATTCAATTCATATTTTTCTGGCGTATCATGCACCTCCACGAGACAATGCAGGAGTGCAACGAATAGACGAATGAACATACACGAGGAGCAATCGTCTCCTTTTGACCGGATAGAGAGTAATCTGCCAGGAACAATTCCCGTGATACACATGGCACTGCCCCGGTTCTACCATAGCGTGACTGCAATAATACTCATCCAGGCTCTTCACGCTGCAGCGACGCCTGCTATGGTTTCAGCTGAAAGCCAAGAGATGCCCCGCCGTCATAGCTTAATTCATCATTCAGCCGTTGAATCCACTCTTCCTTCTGCCACAACTCACGGAACGATCCTCCAATCGTCCAGCGATCAGCCGACTCGTATAACAACTCCAATCGAACCACCCATTGCTGTAATTGTTCCGCCGGCTATCGAATTACCGTATCGCCGGACATTGGCCAAACCTCCGGTCATGGCTTCAATTAGCGCCCCTGTACCACCGACTCACATACCTCATGCCGCACCAATGTCAAACATTGCAGCTGGGCAGGACACACCGACGACAACCAACGCCGGGAAAGGCACCATTCCTACGACAGCGCCACCCATCACAACACCAATAGCGGCACTTCCTGCTGGGATGGCTTCAACGAACTCTCCTGTGGCCACCCCGCCCACTCCCACTCCGTTGGCCGCCGGAGCAACAGATTTTCACTCGATGGCCTCAGCAGGAGGCGGGAAAGCCTCCTTTGGCAGCTCACGATCGACAGTGAACCTGTTCAGAAACTCTGCCATCGCGAGCTTGTTGCAACCACCGGCACCTGTGATCACCATACCCCCCTCACCCCCTCCCCGGTCTACTCCATCATCAACGTCTCCTCCTCCCAAGGGATCGACAGGGAATGTGAGACTCACATGGAGGGGCAATCAGGAACCAGACCTGGCTGGCTACAAACTTTATATCGGCACGGCGTCCGGCATATACAATTTCGCTGGATCGCCGTTCTCGATCAATATCGCCACGAGCTATATCGCCTCCAATCTTCCAAAGGGCCAAACGTATTTCTTCGCCTTGTCCGCACTCGACACCGCTGGCAACGAAAGCGTGCTATCCGCCGAAATCAGCAAGAGCCTCTATTAGCGACCGCTGAAAATCGCTGCCAACTGCGTTCTCGGCTCATCGAAATCCTCAACGTACCCCAGAGGGTACGCCTCCGGTTTCCATTCGCCTCGGGCCTTGTTGGACAACGATTTTGAGCGGTCGCTTTGATGAGACGGGCTGTGGAGTTCATTGCACTAAGAGAATCCCGGCAGGATGCTCAAAACGGTCATCCAGCGCGGCCGCAGGAGAGAAATAACCGGAATCGTACCCTCTGAGGTACGTTGAGGATTATTTCGATCCGAGAACAAAGCTGGGGGCCGTTTTCAGCATCCTGTTAAGATTTGGCGCAGCGGAAGCCCGTATAACTGTTGCGCGTCTCAGGTGGGAGCTTGAAGCGGCCATAGGTCAGCAAATACTTCGGCAGGTCTGACCACGACCCTCCACGTAGCACTTTGAACTGCCCCAGCTCGGGGCCTTGCGGATCCTGTCCCGGCGAGACATCGTAATAGTTCACAGCGTACCAATCCTGCACCCATTCCCAAACATTCCCAGCCATGTGATAGAGCCCGTAGGGACTCTTGCCCTGTTCATCGGACTGCGCGGGCATCAAGACCTGACTGTAGCTGAACCGCGCACCCAACGCGAAATTTGCCAGATCCTTGTTGGGAACCCGATTGCCCCAGGGATAGAGCCGTCCGTCCGTTCCTCGAGCCGACTTCTCCCATTCCGCTTCGGTGGGAAGCCGCTTTCCCTTCCATCGACAATAGGCATCGGCGTCGGACCAGTCCACGCCGATCACCGGCTGATCGCCATGCTGAGTACGATCAACTGTTTCCCATTGCCATGGAGCAACTCGATTTGTCGCAGCAAGAAATGATGCATACTGCCCAGTGGTAACTTCATGGAGGTCTATCAAAAAGGCCTGCAGCCAGACTCGATGCTGGGGGCGCTCATCCTCCAGGGCCTGCATCCCATCCAATCCCATGGAGAACTCACCAGCCGGAATCTCAACCATAGGAGTTTCTGTACGAGTCGTCAGATCGAGCGCTTTGGATTTTTTAAGCCGTTCAAGTTGAGCTTCGCTTGAAGGAATTGCAGTGATCAGAAACAGAAGGCTGCTCAAAAAGGCCACCCAACGCGGCCGCAGACAAGAGAAAACCGGAGGCGTAGCCTCTGGGCTACGTTGAGGATTTTGTCGAGCCAAGAACAAAGTTGGGGGCCTTTTTCAGTATCCTTCTCAGTGGATGATTCCACCGACCACCCAATGCCGATCATCAATGACATCTATCAACAGGCGCGTCAGATTCATCTGCGCCAACTGCGCGCCGATTTCATCTTCCGTAAATGCCGCGAGCAGCGAATGATAGAAATCTCTCCTGAGAATATCCGGAGCATCGATGGCATATCGATCGACGATAGCCTGCGCGTCTTCTGGCGAGTCCGGCCTCAATAGGTCCATCACAAGCACTGGAGAGCCTGGTTTCACGACCAATCGTAACTTGTGCCAAAACTGCAGCGGGTTCGGCACATGATGTAACAAGCTGTTGGAAATAGCGGCATCGGCGACACTGACCCCGGCGAGGTCCTGAAATCGTTCACAGCGGAACGTCATACGATCGGACAGCCCGGCTTTCCGGGCAGCGTCTTCAGCCAATCGCACCATCGGAGCCGATGCGTCGACACCAGTGATACGACAAGAGGGAAACAATCGAGCGAAGCGGATAGGGATGTCGCCAGGGCCACAGCCAAGGTCAAACACCTGCCCCTCGGAAAAATCGGGGAAATAGTCGCGGAAACGATCGACGAACCCCTGGTTCTCTTGTTCGAAATCTGCCTGTGCATAGATGAGCGCCTGCTCAGGATCGTCCATCAACTCCGGTTCAAGTATTCGATCCATCGTCATTCACCCTTCGACATTCTCACCAGGCGTCACTACCACTTCGTCTCCCGGCCTGACTAAACCCTCGCACAGTACTTTCGCGTACAGCCGACTCCATCCCGGATTCAATTTCTGGGATACGCGTTTGTAGTCTCTGTCCCGGAACCACTGCGCATTCTTCTCACAGGGAGTCGTATAACTCATGATTTCTATCTGGACCTCTGGGCCGATCTGAAGCCGATCCCCCGGTCTCAACTTCTCCCACTCAAGCCCGGCAAACGTCAGATTTTCTCCGGAGGAACCAGCCTCAATCGAGTGGCCCTCGTCCTGCAAGCGCTCGATCAGTTCTTGCGAATACAGACAAATTGCCCGATCTGGCCCGCCATGGAATTTGAGATTCTGCTGCCGATCTCCCTCGACTCCGGCTTTGGTAATCAGGGCTTCCAGCACCGGACGTTTCGGCACACCGCCGTCCGACACACTTATCTGGCACACGTGGGGATAGGGTGGTCGTCCATGCTCAGACATCGACGCACCCCTCGCACGATTCCGCCATAAGCAAGTCCACCGCCACCCAGCCCTCTTGCTCACGCCGTTGCACAACCAGAGCCCCCACCTTAGAGAACATCTCGATCACCTCTTCCTCCTGCTCAAGCAGAATACCGGACAACAAGAGCCGCGCCCCGTAACCCACGTATCGCGCCAATGCATCGCTCAGTTGCACCAGCGTCTCGCGATCGAGATTGGCAAGAACGACATCCGGCCGCAGCGTACCCTGTCGGTCTACATCCTGTAACCTCCCACACCGAACTTCGAGAGCGCTCCCAAACCCATTTTCTCGGGCATAGTCTCGTGCGCAATCCACCGCAACAGGATCGCATTCCACTCCCAAAGCCGACACGGCCCCAAGCCGTAACGCGACCATCGCCAGAATCCCGCTCCCCGTCCCCACATCCAGCACGGATTCACCCCCGTGGATGAGGTCTTCAAGCCATTCCAACAACATCCTCGTCGTCGCATGATGACCCGTCCCAAAGGCCTGCTTCGGATCGAGCACAATCTCAATATCCTGTGCCTCCAACGCCACGGATTCCCAGCTTGGCCTGATCACAATTCGCCGGCCGATCCTGATCGGTCTCACCGATTCTGCCCACTGCCGGTTCCAGTCCTGATCGGGCAATTCCTCAACACGAATATCTTCCTCGCCGGACACATTCGGATCAAATTCTTGTAGCACGCGGCATAGACGAGCGCGCGCCTCTAGGCTCCATTGTGGTTTCGGCCAATAGAGATGGACCAGCCCCCGGTCCTCCCATCCTCCTTGGATCGCAGGATCAGCTAACAGACCAAGCAACTCTGCCGGATCGACAACGGTGCGAATCTGGACATCGATCCATCCTTCTGACTTCATAATGGGCTAGAGTTGACGCACTCTCCCCCTTCCAGTAAGGTCGGCTTTATGCCTCGGAACCAGTCTGTACCGACTATGACGAAAACCCATGTACTGACACGCCTCGTCGCAAAACTTGATCGGACGATCGCCTTGGCCACCGGGTCTAGCTCCGCACTGACACGATGGCGTCTCGTCTTGTTCATTGTCGGAGCGATCTGTACGGTTGGCTTCTATAAAATGGGATGGTATCAAATCGGTAATGGGGCACTCCTCACCTTCGTCGCCCTGTTTTTCATCGTGGCTCTGTATCATAACAGGCTCGAAAGTCGCTTGCATCGCCTTCGTCTCTGGAAGCAGATCAAGCTCGTGCACCTCGCACGTCTTCGGCTGGATTGGCCGCACATTCCTCCTCGCCCCTCGAGCGCTCCCGAACAGCATCCCTATGCGAAAGACTTAGACCTGGTCGGCCCTCACTCGCTTCTCCATCTGCTCGACACCACCGTCTCCTCACATGGGCACGCACGATTGGCATCATGGTTGCTTGAGCAACCGCCTGAACTGGACCGATGGCTCATGCGCCGTCGACTCGTACAGGAGCTCATTCCGAGATCGCTGCTTCGAGATCGGCTGGGGCTCGAAGCCCAGCTCATTGGCGAACAGGAAATCAACGGACGACGGCTGGAGGCGGTCCTGCAACATGCGGTCGGGTTCCCTCATCTCACCACCGTCTTAGCAATTCAAACCCTGCTAGCCGTCGCCACCATGGGGCTCGGATTGAGTGCGCTGCTTGACTGGCTCCCGAATTATTGGATGTGGTCCTTTGCGGCCTATGCCCTGCTCTATTTCTGGACGGATCAGGGTGAGGAATTATTGGAACATGCAGTGGGCGTGCACTTCGAACTGGAGAAACTGGGCGCCGTGCTGGGCTTTGTTGAACGACACGCTCGGCCTCGCCATACAGCGCTCGCCGATTTGTGGGCGCCGCTGCTTGTACCGGGAGTGAATCCTCCCCAGCTCGTCCGGCAAGCCGCTCGCATTCTGCATGCCATCAGCGTGAAAGCCCACCCACTCATTCATCTGATCATCAACGCGTTCTGCCCCTGGGACTTGTGGTTCACCCATCGACTCCAACAGATCCAAGCTCAGGTCGCCTCCCATCTTCCGACCTGGCTGGATCGAGTCGCCGAAGTCGAGGCCGCGTCAGCACTCGCGACGTTTGCCGCGCTGCATCCATCGTATCACTGGCCAGCCCCGATCGCTGCAGACCACAGTCGTAACGGAGCCCAGGCCGGGCTCTCGGCAAACAAGCTCGCCCATCCACTTATTCCGGAGACACACAGGATCTCCAACGATGTCACCCTCAACACGTTGGGAACCGTACTCTTAGTGACCGGATCCAACATGTCAGGGAAAAGCACCTTCCTGCGAACTCTGGGCATCAATCTCTGCCTGGCCCAGGCGGGGGCACCAGTCTGCGCCGATCTGTTCGAATGGACGTGGATACGCCTCGCCACCTGTATCCGCGTGGATGACTCGCTCGAAGCAGGCTTGTCTTTTTTCTATGCCGAGGTGAAACGCCTCAAAAGCCTACTCGACGCGGCAACGGATCGATCCCGCGCGCCTGTAGTCTTTCTGATCGACGAGATATTCAAAGGCACCAACAATCGGGAACGGTTAATCGGAAGCCGTGCCTTCATTGCCGCGCTCGCGCAAGGCAACGGGTTTGGCTTAGTGACCACCCATGATTTGGAGTTGACCGATCTCGAGAAGACGGTACCTGGGTTGCGGAACGCCCACTTTCAAGAAACAGTCGCAGCCGGCGCACTGCAATTCGACTACAAGCTCAGGCCCGGCCCCTGCCCCACCACCAACGCATTGAGGATTATGGAATTGGAGGGGTTGCCGGTGCCCAAAGGAGAGACGGACGGGAAAGTTATCGATCCTTGAGTAAGAGCGCACCTCGATAGAAGAGGTACATTCCGCCCATCTGGATTACGTGATAGAGGTCATTGTGATTGAAATGCTGATGGAGCGCGATCTCGTTGAACTGAACGCCCGCCGCCAGGAAACTCACTAGCACGCCTCCGATTAGCCACGGGGCACTCACGGCTCTGCGGGAAATGCCAGCATGACACTGTAATGCCAATATGCACAGGTTCGTCAATGCGTAATCATAGATGACATAGCGAAAGTCATCATGGGTTGCCATCCACAGCGCATAGACAATCAGTTGGACATAGGGAATCAGCATCGCGAACCGGCGCACAGACGGCATGATGCAAGCACTGAAGGTGCCGGTCAGCAAAAAGAAGCTCGCTAGCCCGACAACATAGATGGTGACCTTCCACAATGACTGAAGCGCAGTCTCGCTGAGCAATGTCGAGAAGCCATGAACCGTCCCGCCTGCAAGCGAAGCCAGTCCAAAGCACACAAACCCTGCAGCCCAGGAACAGACACTCACCTGCGCAGTCCCTTTTCCTACTTTCCATAGCCGCCATGCAAAAAACCCGCACAGCACGACAAGCACATAGTCTGTGGCCATCGTGGTCGGTTCGGAAAAAGACATGGACTGGTTATGATGGCTGTGAAGGGTGCGTAAGCCTATCCTTGTGAAATCGGCCGAAGGCAATCATGAAGCTCGCCAGGACCCAATGAAAAAAGATTGGGATCGCCCCGCCGAACCAGCGCTCTTCTGGATAGAGACTCATGCGAATGACGTAGCGAAGGATCATCGCAGCGAGATACACGTAGCCGAACCAAAGCACGCCTCGTCCAAATAGAGGCCGCGTCTGCACAAAGTAGCCATCCCTTCGCGTAAAGTCCCAACAGACCTTCGTAAAAATCGCGATGATGAGCAGCTGCGCCGGAAGCAACAGAGGATAGGCCATCAGGCCGGAATACCATTCCTCCATCGGCGGCAACCATGTAACCTGAAGAAAGGCGACCAAGGCCTGACCAAGCACGCGGCAGCAGAAAGCGAACAGGAGCATCCACAACAACCAAACCAATCGGCGTGATGGATTGATCATAGGCGATCGGAAAACATAGCTCTGTAGTGCCGGTACCAGTCGCTTTGGAATCGTTCTTGAGGATCGTATCGCCGCTTCAACCGGAGGAACTCGGAAAACTGCGGATAGCAGGCCTCGACTTGCGGGCGAGTCGCCCATTTGTGATAGGTCAAAAAGTAGCTGCCGCCTCGCTTCCTCGCCAGGTCGATTAGTCGGCGGAACGATGCCGCTGCCCGCTCAATACCGTCCGCGGTGTGGGACACGTGAAGATTCAAGACGGTGCAGGCCCATGGCTCCTTTGCCCAGGCGAGGAACGATTCATCATCCCGTTCGATCAGGCGAATCGTGCCGTAAATAGCTTCGACCTTGTGCCTCCGGAAATCATCCCGCATGTCCGCAAAGAACGACGCTAATTCACGCCGAGGCACATAGAGTTCTGAAATCATTTCCGACCCAGAAGTTCCAGCCTTCATTTTGCTGTCGAGCGATCGGTGATACCCTTCCGGGTAATAACTCGCTTGATGTGTATCGGACCAGTAGATCTGGCCATTCGTCGTCAGATACTCGCTAGAATAGACCTCGAACGCCTTCGTCTTATCCGCATGGGCCAAATAGAGCAGGCGCAGCCATTGTCCTTCGGAGATTTCCCGCTGCTGGGCAGGAATCGGCATGGCCGGATCGACCGGCTTGTAGCAAGAAAAAATACCTCGACTGAGAAAATCCTCGGAGGCCGGGTCGAGGGCAAACTGACAATCCCCGTAAAGAAATCCCTCGGCAATCCGTTGCTCGAACCGTTGCATCACATCGTCGATTCGGACCAGCTCGACCACACGCTGAAGCTTCTGCCGCTGACTGAGTCGGAGCGTCACCGACGACACGACGCCAAAGAGACCATACCCACCTACCGCGAGCTTGAACAGATCGGAATTCTGCGACCGGCTGCACGTCATGGCCTGTCCATCCGCTGAGATAAGCGTGAACGACTCGATGTCTCCGACGAAGGGCTTGAGCTTCAGCCCTCGTCCGTGGATGTTGGCCGACAAGCCGCCACCGATGCTTAGTCGATCCGCGCCGGTTTGTTTCTGGACAATGCCCCATTGCTTGGCGGCACCTTCCTGCGCGGCCAGAGAAGCCTGGATCAACTCAGGCCATTGAATTCCCGCTTCTACCTCGATCAGTCCTGAACGTGGATCGAAATTCAGCACACGATTGAACGGTCGCATATCGAGATGCAACGTGTCGGTTCCGAACTGCTGAGTCCCCATCGCATGACGACCACCGGCGACAGAAATGGCCGTTCGCTCACGAATCGCGCGCTCAAGGATACGCCGAATGTCCTCATGCGATCGTACAGAAATCACCTCGCGAACGGTCGTCGGATTCAGTCCCGAGTGCACATCGTTCAAGAGCACACCGGCTGGTGCAACCTGCCAACGGGCGCAACCCCATGGCATCAAGGCCGCAACACCAGCCAGCTTCAGAAATTGTCTTCGAGAGATCATGGCCGTTCCTCAGTCTGTTTCTCCATCATCGATACGGTCAGAGGTCCTATTCACCCTCAGGCTATCAATCTTCCATCGGTTGTCAACTAGACATCATCTTTGTTTCCTTTGATCTTTCGATAACATTTCAGCATATTAAGAACAGAATGATATCGACGGCTACCGTTCTTCATGGCTAATACGGCATCGCATCCTCTTCGCGGCCTCCTCATCGCGCAATTCTTCGGCGCGTTCAACGACAATGCATGGAAGCTGATGGTGGCCTTGCTGGCTATCCGACAAGCCACCGCAGGGATGGCCCAAGGCCCTGAACTGGAAGCTGCGGCGCAGACGCAAACCGCGCTGACCTTCATCATCTTCACCTTGCCGCTCGTATTGCTGTCGTTGGTCGGCGGCACCTTGGCCGATCGCCTGAGTAAACGCACGGTCATCATCTCGATCAAAGTCGTCGAAGTACTGCTCATGAGCGCCGGCGCCTTGGCTCTCTGGTTGAATCCCGCCGGCGGTATCCTGCCATTGATCGTTCTCTGCGGGATGGGCGCTCACAGCGCGCTCTTCGGCCCGTCAAAATACGGCATACTCCCGGAGTTGATTCCACACGAACGTCTCGCCTCCGGTAACGGCCTGTTGGAGATGTGGACATTTGCAGCCATCCTGACCGGCACGGCAGCCGGAGGGTTTCTCTTGCAGAGCGCTGGCGACCAAGCCTGGATAGCGCCCCTCGTTCTAGCCGCCTTGTCAGTAATCGGTTTGGTCGCAGCCTTTGCCATTCCCCAGGTCTCGCCGGCGCGCACGTCCGGCGGCATAGGCTCGACGATCCGCGTCGCCTGGTCGGCCATTCAGTCAGAACGACTGTTGCGCCTTGCCATTCCAGGAGAAATATTTTTTTGGACGATTGCGAGCCTCTTCGCTCAAAACATCCTCGTCTATGCGAAAGCCGTTCTGCTTCTCTCGGATGCAAAGGCGGGGCTCCCGCTTACGCTGTTGTCCATCGGTATCGGCGTCGGCGCCATGCTGGTCGGACGGCTTTCCAAGAGCCGGATTGAGTACGGACTAGTCCCATTGGGAGCCGTCGGCGCCTCCATCGCTCTGTCCTTGCTCGGCGGACTGACGCCACAGTTGGTCGGAACATTCCTGATACTGGGACTCCTCGGAATCTGTTGTTCATTCATCTTCGTGCCCTTGAACGCCATTCTCCAATGGAGATCGCCACCCGATCGGCGCGGTGCCGTCATTTCGTTTTCCAACACCTGTGTCTTCACCGGAATTCTGTTGGGCTCGCTCGCCGGCGGCTCGCTCGCGAATGCCGGTCTCTCGACGAGCAACATTTTCCTCGTCACCGCCGGAGTGACCATAGGCGGCACCGCGTGGGCCCTTTGGCTAATGCCCGATGTGTTCCTGCGGCTGCTGCTCATCATGTTCACGAACACGCTCTATCGACTCCGCATCATCGGCCTGCACCACATCCCACAATCCGGTGGGGCATTGCTCGTCCCGAATCACATGTCGTTTGTGGATGGTTTCTTGCTCATGGCCAGCATTGATCGGCCTATACGATTCGTGGTGGATGCGGCCTATGCCACCCACCCATTGCTTCAATGGCTGATGACGGCCATGAAGGTCATCCCAATTGCTTCGACCGGCGGCCCGCGCATGGTTCTTCGGGCGCTGCGCAGTGCGGGGCAGGCCCTCGACGACGGAGAAATCGTCTGCATCTTCCCTGAAGGACAGATCACTCGAACCGGCACACTGTTGCCGTTCCGCCGCGGCTTCGAACGGATCGTGAAGGGACGGCAGGTGCCAGTCATCCCCACACACTTGGATCGCGTCTGGGGCAGCATCTTCAGCTTTGAGCGAGGTCGTTTCCTCAGAAAATGGCCTGAGCGAATTCCCTATCCGCTGACCGTATCCTTCGGCGCGCCCCTGTCATCGGATACGCCGGCGCACACACTCCGCGACGCGGTTCGCACACTCGGAGAGGAGGCCTGGCGCCTGCGGAAATCCTCTCGCCGGCCACTGCACCGTGAATTCATCCATGCCATGAGGCGGCATCCTTTCCGCTTCGCCATGGCAGACCAGACTCGCCCACAGGTGTCGTCGCTCCAAGCCCTGATCGGGTCCATCGTGCTCGCCAGAATGCTTCGGCCACATTGGAAAGACCAGCCCCGTGTCGGCATCCTGCTCCCGCCAACCGTCGCCGGCGCATTGGTCAACGTAGCTGCGCCCCTGTGCGGAAAAACCAGCGTGAATCTCAATTACACAGTCGGTAAATCAGGCCTCGAAGCCGCCGTACGACTTGCCGGCCTTCGCACCATCGTCACTAGCCGAGTCTTTGTCGAGAAGGCCAAGCTGGAGTTGCCGGACGGACCGTCGATCGTGTGGCTGGAGGACATCGCGCGCGCCATCGGCACAGGACAGAAACTCGCTGCGAGTCTCCTGGCCCTCTGCGCGCCTGCGCGCGTGATCGAACGGGCCTGCGGACAGCACACCCCCCTGACCATGGACGACTTGGCCACCATCATCTTCAGCAGCGGCAGTACAGGAGAACCGAAAGGTGTGATGCTCTCTCACTTCAATGTCGACGCCAATGAGCAGGGGGCCAGTCAGATTCTTCATCTCTACCACGACGAGCGAGTGCTCGGCATTCTTCCGTTCTTCCATTCGTTCGGCTATCTCGTCTTTTGGCTCGTCATGTTCAATAACGCGGGCATGGTCTTTCATCCGTCCCCGCTCGATGTCGCTGCTATCGGCGAACTCGTGCGCCGTTACCGCATCACGTTCCTCGTCACCACGCCAACCTTTCTTCAGCTGTACCATCGCCGTTGCACCCCGGAGCAATTCAGCTCGCTGCGCATAGTCCTGACCGGCGCTGAAAAACTTCCACGCCGGCTTGTGGAGGGGTTTAAAGACCGGTTCGGCATCGAGCCGATCGAGGGCTACGGCATCACTGAATGTGCGCCCGTTGTTGCGGTTAATTGTCCTGACTTCCGGGCCGCCGGATACTTCCAACCGGCTTCGCGGCGAGGAACGGTCGGCCAACCACTGCCAGGCGTCTCTGTGCACATCGTCGATCCCGACAGCTTTGCCGCACTGCCTCCTGATACACCTGGCATGTTGCTGATCAAAGGGCCCAACGTCATGAAGGGGTACCTAGGACGCGAGGATCTGACGGCCAACGCCCTGCGCGATGGCTGGTACATCACCGGCGACATTGCGATGTTGGATGAAGACGGATTCTTGACGATCACCGATCGGCTCTCGCGGTTTTCCAAAATCGGCGGCGAAATGGTCCCGCATGGCAAGGTCGAAGAAGCCTTGCATCTTGCTGCAAACATCGACACGCAAGTCTTTGCCGTTACTGGTCTACCGGATGAAAAAAAAGGTGAGCGACTGGCTGTACTACACACACTGGATGAAGCTCGTATCCCAGAGATTCTTGTTCAGCTAGCCTCTAATGGCCTCCCCAACCTCTTCATCCCTTCCCGAGCCAACTTCGTCAAAGTCGAAGCCTTGCCCGTGCTGGGAACCGGCAAGATGGACCTGCGTGGCCTCAAACGGATTGCCATGGAACGACTCGGGAGCAGTGCTGAGTCCTGAGTGCTGGGTGCTGAGTTATTGGAAATCTGGAAGCTGATTGCCAACATGATAGTTCGCCAATGACAGGCAAAACCCTGATCGACTGCCATGTGCACCTCGCCGCGCTGCCTGACGGTGACAACGGCTGCTATATCTCCCCGAAGATGCTCAAGAGTCCATTGTTTCGCTTCTTGCTCTGGAAACACCAACTTAACCCTGACACACCGTGTGAGGCTAATAAGAAATATATCAGCGACTTACTTGATGAACTTCGTTTATCGCATTATGTTAATAAATCCGTTCTCCTCGGCATGGATGGAGCCTACGACCACATGGGGCGTCTCGATCGAGCGCACACAGACTTTCTGATCGGCAACGATTATGTGCTCAAGACTGCGCAGGCCCACCCCGATGAATTCCTTGCCGGCGTCTCGATCAACCCCCAGCGGCAAGATGCGATCGAAGAAGTGCACCGTTGCGCCGACGCCGGAGCCACATTGGTGAAAGTGTTGCCCAACGCACAGCAATTCAATCCGTCCGACCCGCGTTACAAAGCCTTCTATCGGGCGCTCGCTGAACGGAAGCTTCCATTCCTGAGTCACGTCGGATACGAATTCAGTTTGATCGGCAAGGATCAATCGGTAGGAGATCCTGATCGGCTCCGCCTTGCACTGGATGAAGGCGTGACAGTTATCGCCGCTCATGCCTGCAGCTACGGCCTGATGCTCTATGAAAAATTCATCCCTACGTTTCACGAGTTCGCCAAGCGCTACCCCAACTTCTACGCCGACATCTCCGCACTGACGCTGCCCAATCGAATGCGCATGCTACTGCATCTTCGCCATTATCCGGAGATTCATGAACGCCTCCTCTTCGGCACCGACTACCCTCTGTCTGTGTTCCATATCGCCGCCTGGGGGCGGGTGGCCTTCGGCACGCTGCGCAAGATAATTCGGACGAAGAATCGCTTCGATCGGCAAGTCGAGGTCTGTCATGGGCTGAAGCTCAGCTTTCGCTCGCTGGGAGACCTGCTCCCTCAGCCGACAGCAAAGACAATGCCCTAATCAGCACTAATCATGGGGGTTCGTGGAGAAATGTCAGAGAAACCGAACGAGGGGCGAGTGGGAGGAAACGAGAGGGAGAATATTCCAGCTGTTCCCCTCGCCACAACATCTACCAGCACAACGGAAACAGTCAGAATAACTCTGGCTAGACTGGCAACTTTGCCGCAAGAACATCGACTTTCTCGATAGACGGGGGTGTCGCCAACAACTCACCGGCCTTGGCCATCAGTGCCGCTGCGACCCGGCCCGTCAGATGAGCCTGACGGCCGGCCTCGTCGGGAAAGGCGTCAAAGATGCCGAAGGTAGACGGCCCCAGGCGGAGTCCGAACCAGGCCGTGGTGGCAGGCTCTGCCTGCACGATGGGAAGTCCGGATAAGAGAAAACTCTCGACCTCTTTCTCTTTCCCGGGCTTTGCTTCCAGGCGAACGAACAACGCAACCTTGACCATGATGCGCCTCCAACTATTTCTGTGCGTTCAAAGGCCTTTCAACAATTCCCACACGACAGGATAGGCATGCTCAACGAGAGGGGGAGTTTCCCTCCGTGAGAGCATCCGCCAGAGTCCGTACCATTTTCCACCCAGATACATGCGGCTCGATCCGACTACTCCCCACACGCTTGGGTCTTCCGACTTTCTAATGCTGAAAGCGCTTCCTTTCGAATTTTTATCTCCGACGCCTTCTCACCCTCAGGAGCGCGCACGTCTGTGTCTAACGCTTCTGCCCAGAGGCGGGCGGCCTCAACACACGCCGGAGTAGGAGGCTTTTTTGAATCACATGCCGCAATGAATATGATGCACCCTAGCGCAGCGGTAATAGGTATGACAAAACGTGTGGTCATTGTTTCCATCCTCCAATATTAGACGCCCAGCGCCTGCATGTGCTCACCGCCATAGTACGCAAAATAGGGCGAAAAATTCCACTACGATTATCGCGCCGAAACAAGCCGCGCTAGCGAGCCTGCATCCGTCCAACTTTGCTTTCGATCGCCCGCTGTAGTTTGTCTGCGGCCTCGGTCACGGCAATCTCGATAGTGGGCGCCAGATGACTCACTGCGATAGGCTGGAGACCGGCCAATCGGGCTTCGAGCAAACACCGTTTGTCGTCACCCTTCGACTTGTGATTATTTGTGTCACTGAGGTGCGCCTCCACTCGAGTAATCCGGTCGGCAAATCGGCCGACAGCCCCCTCGACAGTGGACTGGACGAGGCGCACAACATCTTCACGCCCTGTGATGTTATGGTCAGTATTCACTTGAATCTGCATGAATCACCCCTCCCCTCCTCGCAACGACCATTCACTGAACAGGCCGGACCCTAACTACAAGGGTGTGAAATGTCAATCGGATGAATATATAAGGCCAGACCTTGCGCTATCCTTCCATGGCAATCGTTTTCACAACCATGGGTCAAGTAGTTCGAGCTACCCACGGTCATCGGTCACAGTACAGTGGCATGTCGAAACACACTGGGACGGCCCGTGAGGATCCTCGCCTACAAGTCCGATCGAGACGATCGTTACCAGGCTGAGCCCATCAATGAGGCAGGAGGCGAAGGAGAATACGGCAGACGGTCTTCCCTTATTTCCGCTTACAGGCGATCTTCCATTCGATTTCGTTATCGCTCTCGGGAGTCACACGCGACCACTGCTGAGTCCCCTTTCCCGAGAACAACACACGGCCCTTCCCCATCGGCTCCGTAAAGTACTTCAAGAGCAACAGGCGGCTCTTGTTGCCTCGGCAATCATATTGTTTCTTGATTTTCACAGAACGAAAGGCTCCGAGTGGAATCTGCCTGGTCACCTTAAAATCCTTCATGGTCCACATCGTCACCCGTTGAGCATTGGCGCCGATCGTCGACAGATCCGTATACCCATCGTACTTGTGCGTCCCACCTGCCCGCACCCATTCCGCCATCACGGTGCCGCATGAAAGCAGGATGAACATGGCCATGAGCAGGATCTGCTTCAACATGACATCACCGAACGATCAGTTCCGTCCATCTCTGCGACCCACTGCACCGTGGCAGGCTCCAAACAATCAAGGCTCTGGGATATTATCAGCCCCAGCGCATTTACAGTTCAAGATCCAAGAACTCCGGATGCTCATCAGGCCGGCTGCCTAGTGGCCAGTGAAACATCCGTTCTGCTTCCTTGATAGACAGATCATCGATGCTGGCGATACGAAACCGGGGGTAGCCCTGATTGATTGTCGTACTCCCAGTTTTTATTACCGTACGCGCAAATCACAGGGGTCGCAGGTAACGCAAAGGGGCCACCTCAATGTGACCCCTTCTGTTTCGTAACATAGGTGATGACAAGGCCTGATCTATTTTTTCGTCAGCCATCTTTACCCAGAGAACGACTCCATGGCTGCAAGACATCGGGAATAGTGTATCGGTGCATGATCCGCCAATGGTGCGGGAACGCTACGGAGCGTCGAGAACCAATCCTGCCATTCAGTTGGAGGTGGAGTGGGAGAAGAGTGCAGCGCGTATAACTCACCGATGTGAGTATAGTCAAAGCTCCCCGACGGGTGATCGACCACAGGATCGTCATTGTGAACGAGGCGGTAGGCCGGAATGGTCGTGAACGCCTGTGCGAACACGTCGTCTCCGATCCGTGGGCTCCCAAAGGCGTAGAGCGCTTGGGGAGGTTTTCGAGCAGCCGCGAGCGTCGCCAATGCGGCGCCCATGCTGTGCCCGGCATAGAAGACGGGGACGGTGATGCGGGCAAGGGCGGATGCGACATCCGACCAGACTGCGTCCAAGGCTCTGAGGAAACCCTTGTGGACCAGTCCCGGAATATTGTGGCCCGTATCGAAAGGGACGTTGAGGTTCGTCAGCCAATCTCGGATGTTCTCGGTACCACGAAACACCAAGGCAGCGAAGGGAGGCCCCTCGAAGGACTCAACGAGGAATCCTTGGGCCCCCTCATGTTTCGCATTGAAGAAGGCAACCTGGCGCAGGCCAGCCTGAGCAAGAAACTCCGTGCGGCGAGGTTGAGGTAAGAAGGAGCTTTCCTCGATGTCGTGGCGATACACAAGTCGGCTTAACTCGGCAAGCCACCAAGCGTTGTTGGCATCAAACGCGGTTGCCTGCGGGCGGAACAGTGGCAGCGGCCTTCGGTCCAAAAAACTCGAGGCCTCACCTGGCCGAAAAAGGTCACTCCATTCCGTTATCATGGGACGCTCCTCTGCGAAGTCTATAATCCCGCGCAAAGAAAACCATAGGGGTCACATCTTGTATTGCTACATCTACTCCAACGCCTTGATCAGGCGACTAATCGTGGCATAGTGCAAGCCGACAGCCCGGCTGATCTCACTGAGCGTATACCCATGCGTGAGATAGGCCTGAACCATGGCGACATTGCGCGCCGTTTTTGAATCCACTCCAGCCAGGAGCTTCTTGAGGGACGGACGATGGACCAAGCGCTGCCGCTTGGGGATTTCCGTCGTCGAACATTCCTGAAGCAACGGCGTCAAACGCTCGACGAAGGCCTCGCTCCCTAAGAGCACCTGCCCTTTGACGTCCTCCCAAGGTCCAGGCACACCGATCCCGTCATGCACAAACTTCGCATAGCGGCGCCGAGCGGTGGCTCTGGTGTCGGCGAGCTGATTCAAAATCCAATCAGTGGCCAAGGCATGCGGCACAGGGGCTAATCCCACCATCGCACGGTAGCTACTCCAAGGGTAGCGTTCCGGCGTCTTCACCATCTTGGCTCGCACCGGATTGAGGACAATATAGCGAGCCAGCTCCAGCAAATATCCTTCCTTTTCGACTAGGATAGCCTTAAACCGCCCCTGGAACAGATGCCCCACTTTTCTGTGGCGACGATTGAAGCGTTGGGTATAGACGCCATTCAATTGGCGCATGCCGCGGGAGAGATTGGGTTGAGGAGTTTCAATCAAGAGGTGCACGTGGTTGTCCATCAGGCAATATGCGTGACAGCGCCACCCAAAGCGTGCGACCACCCAGGCCAGGGTGACCAGGAACGTCTCGCGGTCCTCGTCATCACGAAAGACTCGCTGCCGTGCGTTGCCGCGCGAGGTGACGTGATAGAGCGCACCAGGGAATTCAATGCGGAGAGGACGAGCCATGGCCTATACTGCACCAAGCCAGTATCCTATTACAAGATATGACCCTATTGATCCTTAGCGAAGCCGCAGCCCCGAAAAAACCGGGGGTATATTCGGTGGAAGGCGTTGAGGATTATTGAGCGCCTGGCGCAAGATACGGCATAGATGGTCACAAGACCATTCGCTGCAACAGAACAGTCAATGTCGGACAAGCTCTTAGAACGACAAGTAATGACAGGGGCCGACTACACGTCGGCATCCAACTAGATAGAGATTTCCCTCCGTCTCTACCTCTAGAGGCCTGGTCCATCGGGTTTCAACGATATCTACGGTCCTCTTCCACCCAGGACGGGAGGTGTGTACTTCGATTATCCGATTCGCGTGAGGGGCCAGGGGAATGAGGAGAAGCATCCCTTCCGTGCTCTGATTGAGTGTGACGGCTTCTCCGTGCCCTATGACGATCGACTCTCCCTCAATGGCTTTGAGCACCTCATACGAGCACTTGCGCCGCTCATCCACGCGCGCCTCAGACCGGCGTCCTTGAGGGATAGCCGTAATCGATATCCCGGCAGACGCGTGGTCAATATTTCCACTGTCTACGTTCCGTCCCTCCTGGACGACAGCTGCGGAATCTGCAAGCACTTCTTCACCGGTGTGCGTCGCCATGGCCAGGCCTCCAATCTCAACTATCCTTGGCTATCAGAGGATTCTGTGGAGATGAGAAAGCAAGCGCCGTACCGTTGGAGGAAGAAGGGCCTCCAACGATATGGAGGAGTATTTTGATGGATGTCCCCCTTCTATCCCTCAGAAGACACATCTCGATGAAGGGAAATGACCACACCCTAGAGAGTGGCGCGATTGTATCGCGTCGATTTCACAAGGATCTTGCCACTGTATCCCATGGCATACAGTGGCAAGGGAATTCCTTCACAACGACTGGTGATCATTCTCATGAACTATCGAAGACATTCTTCTAAATTCACAAAGTTCTTTCAACCCCCTATAGGTGGTCAATATCAACCACACCGAAGGCCTATTCATGAAATCTCAACTGGTTGGTGTGGTCGAGGTGGGCAGGTCAGCGGGTGTAGCCCCCCAACTGAGACCAAATCTACGGGATCTGATTCCCATGGCGCTACCTTAAGCAAAGGCCCGAAGCACACGGATGATCGTGACGTGCGAAACATGAGTGTGGTGCAACCACCGCGGCCGTGGGACAAACCGAGGTCTACAGCATTGGCCTTCCGCCCTCTACAATAGGTATTAAATTGCTCTCCCGCTGCGCGCGTCTTTCCAATCTCCCAATTCATTTTCAAGGGTGGCCTGGTTGATCCTCGATTGCGCACGACTTTCTCACCCGCCCACCCACCGGCACGCCGAGACGTGCCATTAACCCGAGCGAGGGCCTTCCAATCCTTTTCACCTCTCGTTAAGGGAGTGGCCAAGGCTGCCCTTGACTGCGCGCATCGAACGAGCACATTCCTATCGTGCGCGTTCTGCGAGCAAGAAGGGCACCTGGCCACTCCCTGTTCACCCTCCTTTTCTTGACTGCCACGGGGGGCCGTGTTAGCATGACCGCGGTTTCATAAGGATTTTTGCGTTTTTAAAATCAACTGACACATGGGGCTGTAGCGCAGTTGGGAGCGCGCGTGAATGGCATTCACGAGGTCGCCGGTTCAATCCCGGCCAGCTCCACCAAATTTCATCCGTAGGTTAGGAGGCACGCGGCTCGGGGCTCGCAATAGAAGCAGTTTTCGGATTTGGATCCTGATCTCACGCCGAACTGACCTCTTTCATTTCTCCACTGTCGCCTTGCTCCCCTAGCCTGTCCAAACATCCATGCTCCAAGTCGAGTCAGTTCACAAACAATACTCCACGAGAGTTCTGCTGAAGGATACGTCGGCGCATCTTCGCCCCGGCTCACGAGTCGGCTTAGTGGGACCCAACGGCGCAGGCAAGACCACGCTTTTCCGAATGATTCTTGAAGAGGAATCGCCGGACAAGGGAACCATCCGTAAGCGTCCTCGTCTCCGCATCGGCTACCTCCCGCAGGAGCTCGAAACTATCACGGGCAAGACCGTGCTGGACGCCACGCATCGCGATCTGTACCCCGAACATGAAGCCGAACGTATTCTCATGGGGCTGGGATTTTCAAAGATCGACTTCAGCCGCGAAATCGAAAAACTGTCCGGCGGCTATAGGATGCGTGTCGCCTTGGCGCATCTATTGCTCACCAACCCTGATGTCCTGCTGCTCGATGAGCCAACCAACCACTTGGACAAACCCACGCAGCGCTGGTTCGAGCACTTCCTATTGAACTCGGAAATGACGCTGTTGATTATCAGCCACGACACGGCGTTTCTCGATCGTGTCGTCACGCATATCTGGGATCTCCGGCACCATAAGATCGAAGAATACCGGGGCAACTACACCTCGTTCATCAAGATCCGCGCAGAGCGGGATGCGCAGCGTGAGGCTGCCGCAGGGCGGCAGGCCAAAGAGGTCGCGCGGGTCCAAACCTTTGTCGATCGCTTCCGCTACCAAGCGAACAAAGCCAGCCAGGTCCAATCGCGTATCAAGGCGCTTGAGAAGGTCAAGATGATTGAGGTGAAGCGCGACCCCAAACGAGTGAAATTCAAGTTCCCTCTGCCAGCAGCGAGCGGTCGGCAGGTCCTGGAACTCGAAAGCGCAGCCAAGCGCTATGGTGAAAAAGTCGTCTATGAGCGAGTAGATTGCTCGGTCGAACGGGGTCAGCGCATCGCGCTGGTAGGAGAAAACGGCGCCGGGAAAAGCACGTTGCTCAAGATGCTGGCGGGGGTGCTGGAGCCTGATAAAGGCACCAGGACGGTCGGCCATGGTGTCACGCTGCACTACTTCGCCCAACACCAGGCAGAGACCCTGAACCCCGAACATACTATTCTCGAATCTCTCTCTGAAGTATCCAACCAAGCGGAAATGAACTTCCTCCGCGGGATTGCCGGCGCATTTTTGTTTACCGGTGACGATCAAAAGAAACCGATCAAGGCCCTGAGCGGAGGGGAACGCAATCGCGTCGCGCTTGCACGAATGTTGGTCGAACCAGCCAATACCCTGTTACTCGACGAACCGACCAATCATCTCGACCCAGCATCGGTCGATATGCTCACCGACGCACTGTCTGACTTTCCAGGCACCATCATCTTTATTTCTCACGACCCTACATTTTTGACCAGAGTCTGCACGCGTGTCATTGAAATCGAAGAGGGCAAAGCCCGCAGCTTCTCCGGCGACTACGAGTATTATCTCTGGAAGAAAGCGCAGGAAGTCGAATCCATCAAGGAATCAAGTGATGACCTGAAAGGTGTGGATCGCGGGAAGGATGTCGGACCGACCAGGGCGATGGCCTCGCAATCTCAACCGAAACCCTCAGCCGGAGATCGCCGCGATTTGAACAAGACCCAGGCCCGTCTAGAGAAGCAGGTGGCACGGGCTGAGGCCGAGATTGCCGAATATGAAACCAAAATAAAAACGCGAGACCTTGAACTGGCAGATCCTGCACTCTACAAAAATGAATCCACCAAGTGGGGCGCACTGCAGATTGAATACGATGGGTGGAAAAAAGATCTTGCGCGGCTCACCGCCAGGTGGGAAACGCTCTCGGCCGAACTAGAAGAGGTCAAACAGAAGTTGACAGCCTTCGCGTAGCAAAATGTGCACGAGATTTTTTCCGACACGACAGGAGAACAGTCCAGCGAACAGCTCAAAACGATCATACAACAAGGCCG
Organism: Nitrospira sp.; assembly: GCA_005116945.1. Lineage (GTDB taxonomy): Bacteria > Nitrospirota > Nitrospiria > Nitrospirales > Nitrospiraceae > Palsa-1315. The sequence goes on along the minus strand of SWDH01000029.1, from coordinate 286,887 downwards.
CAGGAGAGAAATAACCGGAGGCGTACCCTCTCGGGTACGTTGAGGATTATTTCGATTCGAGAACGAAGTTGGGGATCGTTTTCAGCAATTCGCTACACGGAGGACTTGGCCGTTTCTTCCAAGTAATAATACAACCAGCGGTTCTTCTCTTTGGTGACCAGTTCCTCCCAGATCACGCCGATCAGAAACCCCTTTTCCCAGGGCTTCATCCAGACGACTTTCCCGTCGAGCTTTTCCATCTGTTCCGCGCCATCCGAATCGAGAAACGCAATCGACACCGTCACCGGCTGAGCCATCGCCAGCTTTTCTTTCGTGTGCAACCCTGCGCCGACTTTATTGACGTTATCCAACACAGCCGTAATCGCCTTGGCGCCACTCTTCGGTGAAATCAACGAGGAACCAACCAACGTCGAACGAACAAACTTTCGCCGTTCGTTCGTGGAGGCGATGGAGGTCACCGTTTTCTGTGACTGCCGTTTCATGAGCCTGAGTATAACCGATAGGAAATCTTTGTCCAACAGTCAATTGTGCTCTAATTAAGCGTCTTTAGGTCTGTAGTACCGGTGCCCCTTGAGTGCTTCCGGGAGGTGGTCTTGTGTCTTGGCCTGGGGATCGTCGTGGACATAGCGATAACCTTTCCCATACCCAAGCCCTTTCATCATCGAGGTCACGGCATTTCGCAAATGGAGTGGAACCCCTATATTTCCTTGGGTTTTCGCGTCTTCCATGGCCTCCAGCAGTCCGACATAGGAGGCGTTATCTTTCTGTCTGGTCGCGAGGTAGGTTGTCCCTTGGGCCAAATTGATCTGCGCCTCCGGAAGCCCCACAAACTGGACAGCCTGAGCCACCGCAGCCGCGACAACCAGCCCCATGGGATCGGCATTCCCCACGTCCTCGGAAGCAAAAACAACAAGGCGCCTGGCAATGAATTTCGGATCCTCCCCCCCTTCCAACATACGGGCAAGCCAGTAGAGGGCGCCGTCAGGATCAGAATCGCGCAGGCTCTTAATGTAGGCAGAGATGACATTGTAATGTTCCTCACCGGACTTGTCGTAGCGGATTGATTTCTTCATCAGTGCGGCCTCGAGCGCGGCCCCATCGATCAGACGAGTACCGTCAGGCCCAACTGGTTGTTGCCTGACCACAAAATCCAGCGCGGTCAAGAGCGCCCTCGCATCGCCGTTGCCGTAGGCCATCAATCGTTGTCTGGCGTCTGTCGACAGGCTGGCGTTCCACTGCCCTAACCCAATCGCAGAATCCACAAGCGCCCGGTCCAGAATCTGCCCAAGCGCTTCACCTGAAAGGGGCTTGAGCACAATGACCAAGGAACGAGACAGAAGCGGAGCAATCACTTCAAATGAAGGATTCTCCGTCGTCGCACCGACAAGAATAATCGTCCCTCGCTCCACGTGAGGCAGAAAGGCATCCTGCTGCGCTTTGTTGAAGCGATGAATCTCGTCGACGAACAGAATGGTCCGTTGACCGTTGATCGACTGGCGTTGCTCCGCCGTCTTGATCAGAGCCCGCAACTCGGGAACACCCCCTGTGACCGCCGAGAATGGCACGAACTGCGCCTTCGTACGGCGCGCAATAAGATGCGCCAGCGTTGTCTTGCCAGAACCGGGCGGGCCCCAGAAAATGACGGAGGAGAGTTGATCCGCCTCGATCGCCCGGCGCAACGGCCGATCAACCGCCGTGATATCCTCTTGCCCAACAAAATCGACAAACTCGCGTGGCCGCATACGCTCGGCCAATGGAGCCTCAATGGGTATCTCTCCCTCTGGAGTCCCAAATAAGTCAGATGTCTGATCGCGTGAAGCAGCCATGTTGTACCTTCAAGAATAGGGTGAATTGTATACGTCGGTCCGCATGATCGCAAACGGACCCTTGACCCTCAGACATACCAATGTTACGAACAGTCGAGAAAGGAATCAGCATGCAGACCCACGTTAACGGCATCACCCTCGCCTATAGTGACCGGGGAACCGGACTCCCTATCGTCTTTCTTCATGCGTTTCCCCTGAATAGAACGATGTGGGAGCCTCAGGAGCAGGCGCTCTCCTTACAGTTCCGGATCATCACAATCGACTTGCGAGGCCACGGCGAATCAGATGCGCCACTCTGGCGCTATACACTGGAACAATCTGCCGACGATGTGAACGCAATACTGGACCATCTCGCAATCCAGCAAGCCCTGTTCGTGGGCCTCTCAATGGGCGGCTATGTCCTCTTTGTGTTCTATCGGAAATACGCCGCTCGCGTGAAGGGATTGGTCCTGGCAGACACGAGGGCCCAGCCAGATACAGCAGAAGGAAAAGTCGGGCGGTTTCAGATGGCGCAGTCAGCCTATAAGAAGGGTCCGTTTGCCATTGTCGATACCATGCTTTCCAAACTCCTCAGCCCCGCAACCATCAAGACGAGGCCGGGTCTTGTCCAACAAGTGAGAATCATAATCGAGAATAGCCAGATCAGCGGAATTGCCGGGAACCTCATGGCAATGGCCGAACGGCCAGATTCAACCCCCCTCTTGTCCCAGATCACCTGCCCCACTCAGATCATCGTCGGCGAACTGGACCAAGCCACCCCACCGTCAGACGCCAAACTCATGGCCGACCACATCCCCAATGCCCGCCTAGCCATCATCTCCAACGCCGCACACCTGACGAACATGGAACAGCCAGAAGCCTTCAACCAGATCGTCGCCTCTTTCGCCTCGGAACTTGGCAAATACAAGCATCACTGACCGCCAGCTCCAGTGATCCGTTCAGCCCCATACGCATAGGCGCGCCACTCCCAAGTCAAGGCTGAAGCAATGAAGACCCGAAGCCTGATTTCTAAAAGTTGAAGAATGGAATGGTTGGGATGATGAAAGAGCGGCAGGGTGATCAAAAAGTTCATCCAGCAAGGCCGCAGCCGATGGAAACCCCGGAGGCTAGGTTGAGGATGCTTTCGAGGCGAGAACGTGGCTGGGGGACTTTTTCAACGTCCGGTTAATCGGAGTCGCCTACGCTGCCTCGCCGTATGAGCTTGAGAAACTCCAGCCTAGTTTGCGGCTGACTACGGAAAGCGCCTAACATCGAGCTGCTGACCGCGACGGTGTTCTGCTTTTCGACGCCCCGCATCATCATGCAGAGGTGTCGCGCTTCGACGACCACGCCCACTCCATGCGCGTTGAGCTTGGATTTCAAGGTTTCGGCTATTTGGACAGTGAGTCGCTCCTGGACTTGCAGCCGGCGCGCAAAGACGTCCACGATGCGTGGAATCTTGCTGAGCCCCACCACTTTCTTATTCGGCAAGTACCCGACATGGACTCTGCCATAAAATGGCAGGAGATGATGTTCACACATGCTGAAGAAATCGATATCTTTCACGATCACCATCTCATCGTACTCGATCGGGAAGAGGGCGCCGTTCAGGAGATGATCGATGTCGCGATGATAGCCCTGGGTCATGAAGGCGAGGGCCTTGGCGACCCGCTCCGGAGTCTTGAGCAGCCCGTTCCGGCCCGGCTTTTCGCCGAGGGCAAGCAACATCTCTGTGACCAGGGATTGCAACACTGCCAGATCTGCCGGCCTGCCGCTCCCATTACAATCTTCGCCAGGCTGCCGGCCCTGCCGCTTGGCTCCTTGCTTAGCCATGACGCCCCTCTCTAAGCACCGGGGCTTGATTCGTCGCCCCCGCATACTCGAAATAGTTGTCGCGTGTTTCAATGAGCCCGACCTTTTCCAGTTGCCCATCTGGAAGGTACGGTACAAGCAAATCCCAGATCAGCATCACCAAATTTTCTCCCGTCGTGGTGCGATCGGCAAACTCAGGATCTTGATTAAGGTCGCAATGGTCGAATCGCGTGATGACGTGTTCTCCCACAATCTGATCCAGCCGACTGAGGTCCACACCTCCACCAGCCTCAGGCTGCACCCTATTCCTTACGGTTACCAGCACCACATAGTTATGGCCGTGTCCATTAGGATTATTGCACTTCCCAAATACAGCCTTGTTTTCCTGGGGTGACAGAAAATCCGTGTGCAGTCGATGCGCGGCGCAGAACCGATATCGCCGCGTGACACTCGCCTGTCCCATTTGTACATCCAACTCATATCCGGTGCAGAAATAGAGAAGCCAGGATTGCCGCGGTATTCGGACAATCCTGGCTCTCCCTCTTACTTACGCGACCGAACGACTCACACTCTTGCCACGCACGTTCATTAGGCGCTGAAAGAGCTGCCACAACCGCACGTCGTCTTCGCTTGAGGGTTCTTGATCGAGAACCCGGACCCTTGGAGGCTATCCACGTAGTCGACTTCGGCTCCCTGAAGAAGCGGAGCACTCTGGGAATCCATGATGACCTTCACGATGCCCTTTTCCACCACCGTGTCGTCATCACCCATTTTCGACTCAAAGGCCATCCCATATTGATATCCGTGGCACCCACCGCCCTTGACATAGACGCGCAGGCCGACGATATCCTTCTCCTCGACCATCAACTCCTTGATCTTTTGTTCTGCCACTGGTGTAATCGTCAGCATGGTGCTCCTCCTCGTTGTGGCCAAGCCGTCCTTCAAAGACCTGCCTGGAATGGTTTAGTGTAACATCTCTTTACTGGATTTCAAGTCCCTGTGACTCCGACTGCGGCATCGTGGGTGCATCCCACTTGCCATCCGGCACCCGAACCACCACGTCTCCAAGCACTTTGGCCTGACATCCAAGACGATGCCAGGGCTCGCTGAGGGCTTCCCGATCGAGGAGATCTTGCTCATCGAAGTCAATGTCAGACAGGTTCTCGACGCCCATCTGCACTTCGACCCGACAGGTGGTACAAGAAGCATTCCCGCCACAATCGTGATTCAACCGACACCCAAGCAGCTTCGACGCCTCCAACAGCGACGTATTGATTTCAACCTCTCCACTCCTGACTTCAGGAAGAAGAAACGTCACATGCGGCATCGTAATTCGCTCCTCAATGCACCGTGGCGCCAACCGTCAGTGGCTGATACGGACAGCGCCGCAATCGGATATGTTCTTCGAACTCGTGGCGAAACAGTTTGATGCTGCTCTGAACCAACACGGCAGCCCCAGTTACCAGTGTACAGTAGCCCGTCCCCTTCACAAATCCACAGAGCTGGAGGAGACTCTCCATATCTTTCTCCGTCCCCTCTCCCTGCTCGATCTTCGTCATCAGCCCGGCCAGATTGATGGTCCCCATTCGACAGGGCGGACATTGCCCGCAACTCTCGGCCTTGAAGAAATTGGAGAACTTGAGCGTCAGGGCCACCATACATGTCGCATCATCGACCACGATCACGCCAGCCGATCCAAGTCCTGTTCCCGCTTTTTTCAACGAATCGAAATCCATCGACAGGTCGAGCTGATCCGCAGTCACCATCGAAAACGCCGGCCCACCTGGGAATACCGCTTTGACCTTGCGGCCGCCAGGCACCCCTCCGCCACATGAATCCACAAGTTCCCGGATGGTCGTGCCCATCGGCATTTCGTATACACCAGGCCGATTCACCGCACCGCTCAGAGAGAACATCATCGTGCCCGGACACTTTTCTGTGCCGACCTGTGTGAACCAATCCACGCCTTTGAGAAGAATCCGAGGGATATTGCACAACGTTTCGACATTATTGACTAACGTCGGCTTGCCATAGAGGCCGAAGTCTGTCGGATAAAAAGGGGGCTTCTGCCTCGGCATCGCCGGACGCCCTTGCATCGATTCGAGCATCGCCGTTTCTTCACCAGCCACGTAACTCCCGTGGCCTTCAAAAACTTGAAGGTCCAGATCGACTCCGCTCCCCAGAATATTATTGCCCAAAAACCCTTGAGCCTTCGTCTGCGCCAAGGCTTTCTTTAGATTCTCCCGCTCTTCGTGGTACTCATGATTCACGTAGATAAACGCTGCCTTCGCTTGCACCGTGTAGGCGGCGATGAGACAGCCCTCGATAAGTTGGTGTGGCGCATGCTTGAGTAAATAACGATCTTTAAACGTCCCTGGCTCATGTTCGCCGGCATTGCAGACAAAATAATGTTCTTTCACCCGATGATTCAGAACCTTTTCCCACTTGATGCCCGTGGGAAAACCCGCCCCCCCTCGCCCGCGCAGGCCAGCTTTCTTCAGTTGATTGACGATGTTGATCGCACTCAACTCTTTGACACACTTTTCCCATGCCTCGTAGCCCCCGATCTTCCGGTAGGCCTCGATATCCCATGGAGCGCCATCAAGTGTTTGGAGCACCCGTGGTTGGGTCGCAGTCGTCATGCGTCCTTCCTTACCTGTTTATTTCAACGAATGAAACTACACTATAGAGTGCCTGGCCGGTAATCGTCAAGGCAATGACAGGACAATAGGCCTGAATCTCAATGACTTAGGGCCACGGCCCTATAAAGAAACTGGCCATATGGGCCACCAACAGAATGCTGAAAAAGCCGCCCTTCTCACCCTCCCAGCCCTAGCGCGCCAAGACGCGCCTATTCCCATGCATCGTTCTCGCATCGTTCAGATCCTCAACGTACCGATGAGATTCTCGGATGTCTGAAGTGCTGGAGGGGTTTTCCGTTCGCCAAGATCCATTGATTGAATGGGCGAACGGCCCCACGAAGTGCGGTGGGTACCTCCTCGGCACGTCACTCGCTGCGGCCTTGCTGAACGGATTTTTGAGCATTCTGTATCCAGGCCGTCGAAGTTGTTGCCAAAAATACGCTTCAGCGGCCAAATTCAAGAGGGTGAAAACAGCGGTGGGCACTCATCTGATTACCGGCGGGACTTCCCGCCGGCATATCGACCAGCATCTTACCTGAGGTGGCTGCCAGCCCCCATGAATAACAGCATGGGGATCGACAACATAAAGTTGACTCGTGAAGCAAGGAGCGCGGTCCGACCCCACTGTGCCATTTCCGGCGGCGCAGGAGTCCCCTGAGCGGCTGCCGTCACGGCCGCAATAATCCTTCGTTGATTCGGCCAAATAATCGCGTGAACATTGGCCATCATGATGATACCCAATAGGCCGCCGATTCCCAATGCAATCGCCCCAGTCCCGCCTCTTTGATACATATAGAGATACAGCACAATCCCCGCAAGCACCGTAATCGTGGCACCATGACGGAACCAACCCAGCGCGGCAGGCATCAACTTGGGAATCACAATGTTCTTTGTAGGGCCATCCAAGCTCTTCAAGAACGCCGCATTGACCAGGTTGAAAAAATACAGCATCCCGATCCACACGATTCCTGCCAGGAAATGGACCCATCGGAGCATCAGGCCAAACCAATCGGCATCGCCGACTGGTATGCCAACCATGGCCAGATACCCCATAATCAAGATCATCGCGAGCCCAAACCCTACGGCGATCGTCTGCATCGGATCTTCAAGAAATTTCATGACATCTCCTCGTTTAGCGCACAACTACACTGCTTTCTGTACAGCAGTCGCTCTACTCCTGTCAAACACCAGAACGGCGATGCATCCAACCGATTCTTGTGAACGAATCCTGGCTGAAACTACTTACGCCATGAGACGATCGACCGCCGCGCAAAGCTCGCGCACCGCACCGGCAGAAGTTTCCAATGCCGCTCGCTCCTCCGCCGTCAACTCATACTCGACAATCTGTTCCGCCCCGCCTCGGCCCAACTTAACCGGCACCCCAACGATGACATCCTGCAATCCATACTCGCCCTCGCAGAGCACCGCACAGGGCACCACCCGCTTCTGGTCCTTCATGATCGCCTCGACCATATCGACCGCCGAGGCTGACGGCGCATAGAACGCGCTGCCCGTTTTTAACAGGCCTACGATTTCAGCGCCCCCCTCGCGTGTCCGCTTTACCACCGCCTCCAACCGGTCGTTTGACATCAACTCCGAGACCGGCTTCCCCTTGACCATCGTATAGCGTGACAACGGCACCATCGTATCGCCATGCCCACCCAGAACCATCGCAGCCACGTCAGAACCCGACACACTCAATTCCGCGGCGATAAATGCACGCATGCGGGCGGAATCAAGCACTCCCGCCATACCCAAGATCCGAGACTTCGGCAATCCACTCACGCGACGCGCCACATGGACCATCGCATCAAGCGGGTTGGTGACGAGAATCAGAATGATATTCGGCGATCGAGACACCAGCGCAGACACGACTGACTTCACGATCTTCGCGTTCGTGGTCAACAACTCGTCACGGCTCATCCCGGGCTTGCGCGGGATTCCGGAGGTGATCACCGCCACTGACGAGCCCGCCGTTTCATCATAGCCGTTCGTACCCACCACGCGGGTACTATAGCCGCAAACTGGCCCAGCCTGTGTGATATCGAGCGCCTTGCCTTGCGGGACACCCTCGGCAATATCGACAAGCACCACCTCGTACTCGTCCTTCTCGGCCAGCCGCTGCGCCGTCGTGCCTCCGACGTTCCCTGCACCCACCACCGTAATCTTCGGTCTCCCCATTATCGACTCCTCGTGAAACGTGAAATGTAAAACGTAGTACCCCCTTACGCCTCACCCCTCACGAATGTTCATGCTCTGTCCAGCCTGCGACTTTAAAGTTGATCGTGCAGACGAAATTATCCCCATCATAGAAATTCACTTTGATCTTCTTCTTACCATACGTCTTTGCCAGAAACGCGTCCGGATCATCGACCAATTCTTGATACCCTCCGGCGGGATACTCACCAAGGTCGTGAAAGACCACGATCATCCCTACTTTCACTTCCTGAAGAATCTTGGCCCAACAGCGGGGATAGACTTCCCAAAACTTGGCCTCGATCAGATCCTTCGTCGGCTCCTGGCGATCTTCTCCCGGTTTGATCGGCTGGGCAAACTTTGCCAATCGACGGACATAGGGATACTGATGCCCCGTAAACAGTTTGTACAGCCAAGGTGGAACTGTGGGTCGCTCTATTGAATTCGCCATCTTCTCTCGCGTGTAAAAAGTGAAACGTTACAGGTGAAATGTCTGGCTCCAGATTGCCGCGTAACCATTCTTCTCCTTCTCACTTTTTACCTTTCACGTTTTACGTCGTCAGCCGTTGATAGATCCAGGGCAATCGCGTCGGTAACGCTTCGAGATGATCGATGACCGCGAACTGTACATCTCCATACATTCTCCGGACATAGCCATCGGCCTCCCGATCAATCGTGATACAGAACGGATGCACTCCTCGCTGACGCGCCTCCCGTAATGCAACTTTGGTATCTTCCAGCGAGTACTCATCTTTATAGCCATCGTCAAGCGGACGCCCATCGCTGATAAGAACGAGCAACCGCGTCCGAGCCTCTCGCTCCAGCAATTTGGCAGTGGCGTGGCGAATAGCCGCTCCATCACGGTTTTGCCGCATCGGAGCCAGGCCACCCAAACGCTGCGCCGCTTTCCCACTCAACCGATCGTCAAAATCTTTGATCACCAGGAAATCCACGTGCCCGCGGCCTTGGCCCGAATAGCCGTAGAGTGCATAGCAATCTCCAACCGCTTCGAGCGCCTCACACAAGAGCACCAGCCCCTCCTTCTCCAAATCGATGACACGACGGCCACTGGCCAATTGGCGGCTGGTTGACCCACTCACGTCAACGAGAAATGCGGCGGCAACATCCCGTTCTTTTCTCTCCCGCCTCACGAAAATTCTGTCCGACAGATCTGCTCCCGCCACCCGCTCAGCGCACAGACGAACCGCCGCGTCCACATCAAGATCGTCACCGTCAGATTGGCCCGACACACGCCGCAGCCCCGGCGGCCTCAGACCTTCGAAAAATCGTCGAAGGGCCGAGACTGCACTCCCATGCGCACTCAATGTGGCCCCCACGATATCCCCGCTGCCCTCCTCCGCGGCGCGCCCGACGACGCGACACCAGTTGAGGCGATAGTCATCGATCCCTTGATCCCATTCCGGATACCGCACCGCATGATCGCCTGGCCCAGCATAATCAACTAGCCTCGGCTGTTCGACCTCTAAGGCCAGGAGTTCTTCCACATGTGAGGACAACTGCCGCCCCCCAGCAAGTCTGCCACTTTCAGCTTCCGTATGCGTGCCTTCTCGATTCCGTTGCCCCTGCGCTGACGACTCCTGTGCTCCTCCAGCGGCACTCGCCATGTGCTCAATGTCCTCTGACTGTTTTTGATCGTCTGATGCTTGTCCGTCCTGATCGTGCTGACGAATGAACTCAGGATTCATCGCCCCACGATAGACCCAGTTGGTCACAGGGCGATAATCTTCACCTGTCTGTTCGGACGCAGATGGACCAACACCCAGTTCCTTTGATGCCTCATCCTTCGTATCGGCTTGGATCATCGCGCCCTTTGGTGCCAGCAACTCTTCGAGCCGAAGATAGAGAGCATGAGCCACGCGCACAGCCTCTTCTGCCGTTGCGGCTGGAGAAAGAATCCTCTGGCACATCGGCCAGAGGACGGCAATCTCATCCTTGATGGTTTCGTGAATGGCGACGGGCTGCGAGGCAGCGGTCGAGAGCTGGAGCAATTGATCGACAACAAGCTCTTTGACCGTCAGCCCGTGTGTCAGCGATCGTGTCGCAACCGCCTCCAACGCCAATCTCTGCAAGTCACGTTGAAGCCCCGGGTACTCTCGCTGAAGTAAAAATTCCACCCGTGCATCCTCTGCAAGCATCCACAGATCTTGAATCAATCCCGGATGGGGATACAGCCGAAACAGCGCCGCCAAGGTGTCCGGTGCAGCCTCCCTCAACTTGCCATACTTCTGGCGCAGAGCCAGGACCAAGTCCGCGAACGGTTCAAGGGTCAGCCGGTAGGTTCCAAACTCCACGTGTCCCGCTTCGTGCGCCGCCATCACCAAGTACAAGCGCGTATTCTCCTCGACCGTGGGGTAACGACGGAGGAGTGCAGGCAGTGAGATGATGCGCCCGTCTTGGCTCACTGTGGCCCGCATCGGCATCTCCTGATTCAGCGAATCAGGGAGCGCCTGAATCGTCAGATCCGTTCCGCAAAGCCCCTGCACAAAGAGCTTCACCGTGCGGGCTACCTGCCGAAGCGGCACCCCGCTTAACGCCGCTTCCACCGACCTCAGTGCCTTCTGAGACTCCAGCGCAAAGTAGGCTCTGGCTCCTTCGACACTATAGGCCAGAACTTCCATCCCGGCGGTAAACCAGGCCTCGAAGCGAGCCATGGCTTCAGCAGACTCGCCGATCACGCAAACCAGTTCAGGCGCACGCCGCAAATAGGCCAGCGCCGTGTCTGCGTCGCGCTCTGCTACCAGCGCCCCGTACTGCAATATTTTTAATCGCCAGCCTTCATTCGACACGGCCCGCAACAGGCGCGGCGACTCCGATAACCAGGCAATGCCAGCCCCAGGATCACGTTCGGCCAGCAACGACCCAACCGTGAGGACCTTGGCCCGCACCGAGAGATCGTCGTGATCGCCGAGAATGAGGGGGCTGGTGCGGAGGAATTCGACAGTCCCAAAATAGTCCGTCTTGCCAAAACTGTTCCGGGAAATCAGTTTCAACCCGAACATCGCCCAAGCTCTGGCCTGCTGAATCGGCAACACTCGGGCCACTGCAGGAATTTGGCGAATGTACTCCAGTGCCACGACGAAATCGACCTGCGTCAGCTCAAGCCCGATTTCCAACCAGGCCTCGAGCTGATCCGACGGAATCACCCTCACCATGTCCGGTGATATGCGGAGAAACTCCAGCGCGACATTCGCATCGCGCTCGGCTAACTCCAGAGCCCTATTCAGCACCACCGATCGAACCGATAATGGCTCGATCATCCCCAGAACCAGCGGGCTCTCTTTAAAATACTTCAATCCGATCGCACCGGAAGATTCGGCCAACACAATTCCCAGATCCAGCCAGGCCACCGCATCGCTGAGGCAGCCCCGCTGTTGCAAATCGGGAAACGACTCGATTGCGGCACGAACTACTTTGGGGGAGATCTCCATCAATTCATCCAGCAACAGAGAGATACCGTCCACCTGGTTCGGCTCCGTCGTGGAGCCGGCAAGACAAGACACGAGTTGCTGGCCTGTGGCCAACCCCAGTTCCTCTGCCAACTTGGCAATCAATCGCTGACGGGTATTTGATATCTCCATCCTTGAACCAGTCCAATAGAATTTGCAGGAAGTGTTGGATTGTAAAGGACGACCTGCCGCTTGTAAACTGCGTCTCAGCGGCGCAGGCTTTTTTAGCCTCTCGCCCAATATCTTTGACCAACTGCTTATGGAAAACTCGGCTCATACGGAAAACAGCGAAGAAATATCACAAAATGGCACTGATGCCACGATGGGTCAGGATGCTCAAAAAGACCGGCCGGCAAGGCCGCAGCGAGCGAAGAGGCGAGGAGGTACGGACCGCACTTCGTGTAACCGTTCGCCCGTGCAATGAATCTTAGCGAACGGATAAGCCCCTTCAGTATTTCGAATATCCGAGGCGTGCCTCTCAATGTTGAGCCTCTGAGCGATGCGAGAACGCCGCTTGCGGGCTTTTTCAGCATCCTGCGAAAGGAGTTGCAATGGCCGAGCCTAAGCAAGAGAGTCTCGACAAGATGTGGAAGTTTGCAAAGGGATTCGCGGAAAAGAGCGGGACAACTATGCATCCCATGCCTGCCGTCACCGAAGCCGTGGTCAAGGGGCTCGCGATGCATGTGGACGAACTTGGCAAACCACTCTGCCCCTGCAACTTCTACAAGGACAAGCCAGCAGAAGCCAAACTCCGCCGCTGGATGTGCGCCTGCGACGAAATGCAGATCTACAAATACTGCCACTGCCTATTATTTGTGCGTGAAGACGGCTTGCCGATCACGGAATATCTCCCGGAAGGCCACGAAGGCCGTGAAGTCTACGGGATCGTCACCGACCCGACCCCCGATAAAGGCCGCGCCCTCAGACATAAAGCCGCAGTTGCGCCGCTATCCTCTGATGAAACAGAGTCATCATCCTCATCTACGACTTCGTAACGGCAATGCCACTGCATAACCAACTCCAATGTGCCGTAGCCATCGCGCTCTTGCTAGGAAGCTTGTGCTCCAACTATGCACAGGCCGCCGAACCGAGCACCGCATCTCCTGCCAAGACCACACAGCCTCCCATCCTGAACGAAAAAGATTTATTCTCGTACAAACAAAAAGGGCGAGGGTCTCTGACCGGACAAGCCTTTCTCGTATCTCCCTCCGGGAAGGCGATCACTCAACCAGGTACTCCAGTCCATCTCGTTCCTATCACTCCCTACACCCACTATTGGTTTGACCACAACGTCAGAGCCACATCCTGTGCAACGACAGAGCCCACTGCTTCCCCTGACGGCACCGTAGCGCCACGCACTCCGGCCAATTGCCCGCAGGAGGCGCTGACCAAGCTCCAGACAGAAAAACGCCTCATTCCCTATCTCCGCACAACCAGAGCCAACCCGACCGGACATTTCTGGTTCACCAAAATCCCCGCCGGGCGTTACTATCTCGTCAGCCTGATCGAAGAAGGATCAGGGCCTCACAAAGAAGAACAACAAGCAGGCCTAGCCTGGTTAATTCTCGAACTCGACGCAGGCGAAAAACTCACAAATCTCGTAGTGACCGATTGCAAAGCCGGTCTCTGCTGAAGATTTGAATGATCCTCTCGCCTGTTCAAAACGAATCTTCGTGAATTCATTGCGTCACGACAATTTCTCGAAACCTCACACGAACAAACCCAACGGAAACACATTTCTAGGGTTCTTAGACACGATACAGCGCGAGGGGGACTAGAATCTTGCCCTGCTTTAGTGGCATCATATAGTGATCCCATAGATCGGGTCATGTAGCAAGACGTTGAGCTGGCAATGGGTTCGCCATACGGGGCAGGGATTCATCGCACGCTCTCACACATGGAAGGCGCAGCATATTTATGATTAGGCAGGTAACAGGCGCAGGCCTTACGGTGCTCATGCTTCTTGCCGCATTGTACGACCCGGAGGTCGTTATTGCCCATGGAGCCTCCAGTGGAGAGGACGACCCGTGCCTGCGCCGGATCGGAGAGCGGCTGATCCATCTCAGCGCCTATCAGCCGCAATATGAGTTGAAAGAAGAATACTGCACCGACATTCCCAAAGAAGGCGACACGTTTCTGGTCATAGACCTTGTCGACCCGATGCTGCGCAAAGAGCTGGTCGGAATGCGGATCGTGAAAGGAAACGGGAGCAGCGAGGCAGAGGATCAGATTGTGGCAGATATTCGCCCAACCACCCATCCAGACGGTGTACTCCGGGGTGAAGCCAGGCTGGCTCAAGGCGTCTATACCGTGATCATTTCTGCAGAAAAGCAGAATCTGATGAAGCGCCCCCAGTATCTCTTGCGAGTGAATATGGTCGATTATCAGAAGCTGGTGCAATCCACAGTCGTCCCAGCACTGGGCGTGCTGCTGGGAATTTGGCTCTTGTACAAACTCCTACGATCGAAGTGGATACGCACTTGGTGGACCGCCCTCCGTTCATAGGGAACCGAGCATTCCAGCCCGTGAGCATATGATTCAATATTCGAGAGGGAGGATTCTGGCAATGGTGAAGCAATTACTCAAACCTTTCGGGGTGTGCATGTTGATGGTGGCAATCGGGGTGCCATTCCTCTCCTCGCAGGCTCAGGCTCACGGAGGGTTGGCACTGGCCGAGGATATGTGCAGACTCACGATCGGCCCGTATAACATGCACTTTACCGGCTACCAGCCTGACAACACGCGCAATAAGGAATTCTGCGAAGATATTCCGGCGACCGGTCGCACAGTCGTGGTGCTCGATTATATGGAAGATGAACTCCGCCCGATGCCCACCGAGGTGCGAATCATCAAGGATACGGGGTCGGAGCAGGATCTTCAGGCCATCACAGTCGTGCACCTGCCGGCCAAAG
>SWDH01000029.1:256917-271953 GCA_005116945.1 Nitrospira sp. | reverse complement strand
GGACGGCCAGAGGTTGCGGTATTAAGAGCGTCTGCTCCAGCACACCGTCGAGATAATCTGCGGTGAACAAACGCCCCAATGACAACAGACAGGCCAACAAGGCTGTCACCCACAATACACCGGACGCGATCGTCCTCAGCACCGCCGGCTCTGGTCCGACCCCCAACGGAAAGAGGCTCGCAACGATGACGACGAAGAACACCGACATCGCCACATCCGACCGATGTCGCATGGCCAGCAGAAGATCCCGCCGGACAACCCCGCGCAATGCCTCACTCAAGCTGGGCTGACTCATTGAGTCAGCCTCAAATGCTGGATGCAATCGGGTGGGAGGTCGATCTCCTGATGCGTCGCGACGACCACCATACCGCCACGACTCAGATGCGACTGGAGGAGCTGGGTCAAGTAGGTTGTCGCCGCAGTATCGAGTGCCGCAAACGGTTCATCTAAGAGCCATAACGGACGTGTAGAAAGCCAGAGACGCGCCAGCGCCACACGGCGCTTTTGTCCTTGCGAGAGCACCCTCGTCGGCAGGCGATGAATCGATCGCCCCAGGCCAACGGCCTCCAACGCCTTTTGCACAACTCCACCGGAGCTGTCATCGCCAGCCAGGCTTGCGGAAACCTTGAGGTTTTCGACCGGGGTGAGCTCATCCTTAATGCCATTGAGATGCCCGACATAGGTGAGCTGGGCACTGTATAATTCCTTCAGCTTGCGGATGTTATTCCCCTGCCAAAGAATCTCGCCTCCATCTGGAGAGAGCAGGCCACACAGCATGCGAAGGAAGCTAGTTTTTCCACTACCGTTCTCGCCGACCACGGCCAGCAGAGTCCCGGGCTTGACCGTCACATTGACGTCAGAGAACAGCCTGCGCTCCCCGCGACTGCCGCTCAGTGCGACGGTTTGAAACATAATAATTGGAGAAGTCTCGCCGGACTGAAAGAAGAAAAATTGCCGCCGCGTCGAATCATTACGAGTCTTGTTGTTCGTAGGCTCGTGTTAGACACCCTCTGTCGTATCATGCCATTCATCTGTCGCTGATACAGCAGTCCCTTCATCGGGCCGATGTCGTTATGTGCCATATCTGATCGCAATGAAGGCCTCATGTGTAGCAACACGATACAGGGCGCATCAGATAATTGTCGCCCATCTGACCGTGGCAAGTCAAAGAGGGCTTGGTCCAGCACGAATGAAACACCTTTCTGAACAGGCCGGTCAAACCTAGGATGAACGTGTTGGCGCGACTCCCCGCACTCAGACCGACTGTCCTAAAGAAGCATTGCCTCGGCTTCAGATGGAAAAGCAGTTGGTTCCCTACCTCCGCACCAGAGCCAACCCCACCAGACATTTCTGATTTACCAAAATCCCCGCCGGCCGCTACTACATCGTCAGCCTGATCGAAGAAGGACCGGGCTCCCACAACGAAGAACAACAAGCAGTCCTAGCCTGGCTCACTCTCGAACTCGACGCAGGCGAAAAACTCACCAATCTCGTAGTGACCGACTGCAAAACCGGCCTCTGCTGAACCAGCCTTCTTCCAAAACCTCTATTTGAAATCGCAGGGAGTGCAGGTCGATTTCCTCATTTGATTTGAATTATCCTGTCGCCGGGTCAAAAACGAATGATTGCGGCATCGTGATTTTTCGAAGTAAAACTTCTAGCCACCGATTGCTCCAACTGTTCACCAGCCAGTCCACAACCCAGGTCAGCGCGGTAAGAAGGAAATAGCTACGGCTTCTCTTACCCTCATGATAGGTTCCATATAAATCTAGCTGTACCTAAGCCCGAGATTGCAATCATGTTAGCTAGCGTCACACTATGACTAAGCGATAAATTCTGGCTGTGTACCTCACTGTGATCGCTCTTTACCAGAGTGGACTCTACTTTTCGTCGTTCGGCCCAGCTGGCATGGGTGCAGCCGTATATTTGGATCCGCGAATTGGGATCGATGCGTGGCTTTCTGGAGGAGCGATGGATACCGAGACCCGAACTACGGTGACAGGGGTTTCCCAGCTGATCCGCTGGGCATCAGCAGCATGGATACTCAGTTTGGGGCTACTGTTTACTTTTGGGAAGTCAGTAATTCGACTCTATATTGTGTCGGAATGCCTACTATCGGTGCCGAGCCTTGCTTTCTTCGCTATGGTAATGTTCTCCAATCTGAATTCCAACCATGGGTTCTCCATTGGAGAACTATTTATTCCCGTCGCTGTATTCGCTATCTACACGGTTGTACCAGTTTCCTTGGGGATCAAGGAATGGCGCAGTTATAATGGCCAAGGACGCTTGGAACCTTCTTTTCGTGTTCTTTAATAGTACTTTTGAACCCTTTCCGACAACTACCATTGAATCTCAACTGAATCCAAGAGAGGCAATCCCGACTGCGGCCGTCGAACGAGACCCTTCTTAGGGCGCGCGGTCCGGGAACAAAGGAATGCCCTGGCTGCGAGACCGTCTCTCACTGCCCCACACCTCTTAATACTATTGCTGCCACACGTAGGACATTTGGTAAAGGCAGCCGTCACTGAATCCCTTTCCAACTTGCTCACGCAAACGCCAATCGCCCTTTTGGCTCAGGAATTGTGCGGCCGAGGTCTTTCGCGGTCTCGATCCATTCCTGAATTATGGTTTCCACGTTCGCCAAAGCTTCTTGGTATGTGGCCCCATCCGCCGCACAACCAGGCAGCTCAGGCACTTCGGCAATAAATGCCTGATCGTCCTTACTCCAATAGATGATTACTTCATATTTACTCATTCACATCACCTCCCAACTTATGCTGAAGAATCACCTGGCGGACCTGTTTCACCTGATAGGGTTTGGCATGGGAACCTTTGGGCTGTAGATTCAAAATCTCTTCGACCCCTGATTTCGTGAAAATATGGTGGCTCCCTCGAATTCGTTCCTCAAAGCCTAGCTGCACCAGTAAATGCCGTAGTCCCTCGAACGGAATATTGGCGTCCGATGTCCCCCGCAATACGCGTTCGAGAAGTTTATCTGATTTAGTCACTCAGTTTTCTGACCATCTGAAAAACGGTTTGACGCCTTATGCCAAATCGAATTCTAAAGCTGTCCTATCATCCTGTCAAAATTTCCAGCCCTAGAACCCATCCCATTACAACCTAGGAGTGGCTGGGACCGACTACGCGCCACATTCTCACCCATCCGCCTGAGCGCGCGGCTCGACTGCGCTCGCCGAAGTCCAAAACGCGCTCTTCACCCAAGCGAGCACATTCTTAATCCGCGCACTCTCCAGGTCTCGCAGCCAGGGCAATCCCAACTGCGGCCGTCGAACGAGCACATTCTTATCGTGCGCGTTCCGGGAGCAAAGGGATGCCCTGGCTGTGAGACCTTCCCCTTCACTGCCACCCCGTCACGTCATATCCCTTCTCAATTAAACACCGCACCACCGCATCGCCGTACGGAGGGTCCGGTTCCAGCGGCCGATAGGCGCCACCTATTGAACCGATGATGACGCCGAGCGCGCCACCGGCTGCCGCCCCAATCGTCACGCCCGCCACTCCACCGATAAGTCCAGCTGATGCCCCCACGGCAGCGCCGCTAATGAGACCCAGCCCCGCTCCAGCTGCCACGTTGCCACTTCGGCTACCGGTACCAGGCTTTAACCCGGCTGCTTCGGCCTTGTGCTGGCAAGCGGCCACTTCAAGCTTTGCCGCCTCTCTTCCCTGTAATTGAACCTTGGCATTCGACCGCAACAAAGGCTCCGGCCCCGCACAAGCCACGAGACTCATCCCCAGGATTAGCACGACCCCATACCGCCACATCAACTACAACACCGACAGTTATTGTCAGTCATCTTCCTCTCCTCCTACCAGCTCATGGCATGATTTCATGAACACTTCTTATACTGTCGCCCTCTCAGGTCTCACAGTCAGGGTAATCCCGACTGCGGCCGTCGAACGAGCACCTTCTGAGCGTGCGCGTTCCGGGAGCAAAGGGATGCCCTGGCTGTGAGACCCTCTTCCTCATTGCCAGCCCGTCACCTCATATCCTTTTTCTTGCAAACACCGATTCACAAAATTTGTGTAGGCCTGATTCGGCTGCGACGGGCCAGCGAAGACGTGGTAGAGTCCGGTCAACAATCCCCACACCGCTCCGGTCGCCGCGCCGATCATGGAACCGCTGCCTACCGAACCGGAAATGGCTCCGCCGACGGCTCCCGCTGCCGCGCCGATTCCGCCACCGACGACAGTGCCCGTCGCGACACGACCGGCCTTCCCACTACCTTCTTCAGCCCCTGCCGATTCAGCCAATTGTTTACAGGCTTCAATATCCTGGGCCGCTGCCTCTTTCCCTACCGACTGCATATGTTCATTGGGATACAGAACAGGATGGGCACTGGAGCAAGCGCTGAGGAGGAACATTCCACAGACAAGATACGCAATCGAACGTTTCATTCTGCCACCGGTCCTTTCTGCATGAGGCGAGCGATGACGCGTTCTGCCATCACTCCGCGCAGACGCACCCGCTTATGTCGTCCGCCATTCCCAGATTCAATGTGCACCGCAGCGAGTGGAAGAACCAACGTCTGCGCTAAAAATCGGATCAACTCATCATTGGCTGCGCCATCGACCGGTGGGGCAGCCACTCTAATTTTGATCGCGTTGCCGTGAATGCCCACGCACTCTGTCGTAGAAGCTTTTGGTTGAATATGAACGGTCAGGATCGCGCCGTCTTTGGTGTCCCGTGCAATCAGCGAGTTCATTCGTGAGAGGGAATAACTGCGAAGGAATCAGAAGATGGCCTTCACCAATTCTAGAATGCTGCGCTGCATATCGGGATCGTCGGTGATTGGACGGGCAATTGCAACGTCGCAGGCTCGGTCGGTGGCCACCCCTTGCCTGATGAGTGTCCCGGCATAGATCAGCAATCTCGTACTGACCCCTTCATCCAAACCATGGTTCTTGAGGTTCCGCACCTTTCCGCCGAGTTTGACCAAGCTGGCCGCAAGCTCGCGACTGACCCCCGCCTCCCGCTCGACGACAGTGGTTTCGATATCGGCCGCCGGATAGTCGAACTCAATCGCCATGAAGCGCTGCTTCGTGCTTTGCTTCAAATCCTTGAGCACACTCTGATACCCCGGGTTATAGGAAATCACCAGGGTGAAATCGTCAGAGGCTTCAAGAATCTGACCTTTCTTTTCAATCGGCAGGAAACGGCGATCGTCACTCAGGGGATGGATGATGACCGTCGTGTCCTTCCGCGCCTCAACGATTTCGTCCAAATAGACGATCGCGCCATGCTTCACGCCGAGCGTCAGAGGCCCATCGGCCCACACCGTCTCTTGCCCCTTGAGCAGATACCGTCCCACAAGATCTGATGCTGTGAGATCCTCGTGACAGGCCACCGTAATGAGAGGGCGGCCAAGTCGGTATGCCATATGTTGGACGAATCGGGTTTTGCCACACCCGGTCGGCCCCTTGAGCATAACCGGCATCTTGCTGTTCGCCGCGATCGTGAATAATCCGATCTCGCCTCGCACCTCCGCATAGAACGGCTCCTGCGTAATTCGATAGTGCCCAATGTCGAGTTCGCGTCCCTGCGTCGTCATCTCGTGTTCACCTGATGAGCCATCTTTGTCGCGTTACTTTTCACATTCACGTCTAACATTTCACGCACGTTGGGGAGCACGATAAACGGAACCGAGGCTGAAGATCAAGCGATTCGGGTTGGAATAACCGAGCGCGGACGAGTAAGAAAACGTTCCCTCAGGATGCTCAAAATGGCCAGACTTCTCACCCGCCCAACCCCGGCGCGCCGAGACGCGCCTTTTCCCAAGCAAGGCCGCAGCCGATGAAAGCACCGAAGGCGTAGCCTCTGGGCTACGTTGAGGATGCTTTCGAGGAGAGAACGCCGCGGGCGGACTTTTTCAGCATCCTAGTTAAGCGACTTTCACACTGTCCAACACTTCGCGCACTTTTTGTACCAAGGCGGGGGGCGAGAACGGCTTCTGTAGAAATCCCGTCAGGTGGCTCACGCCATCCTGGTCAAAGACCGGGTGGTCCGGATATCCTGACATGTAGAGCACTTTGATCTCTGGGCGAGCGATCTGAATCTTTTCTGCAACTTCAGGTCCGCTCATTTGAGGCATCACCACATCTGTCAGTAGCAGATGGATCGGCCCCACGCATTTTGCGCTGGCGAGGAGGGCTTCGATGCCATGGCGCGCAACCAGCACCGTATAGCCCTGAAGCCGCAAGGTCTCATGCACGAGACCACGAACCGCCGGCTCATCCTCGACCAACAGAATCGTTTCGTGGCCGGGTAGCGGACCCGTCCTTTCGACACCCGCCCGGACCTCCGAAACCTCTTGTTCGACCCGAGGAAAATAAATCCGGAATATAGCGCCCTGACCAGGCTCGCTCTCCACCGTGATGCTCCCCCCACTCTGCTGGACAATGCCATAGACGGTCGACAGTCCCAATCCTGTTCCTCTGCCTTTTTCCTTTGTCGTAAAGAACGGCTCAAACAGGTGCGATCGAACCTCCGCATCCATCCCTTGACCTGTATCACGCACCGCCAGCAATACATACGATCCTGGCACCACCCCCACCGCATCGAGGCGCACTTCTTCCCCAACCGTCACATTCCGGGTCTCGACCATCAGGCGCCCGCCATTGGGCATCGCATCACGCGCGTTCACCACCAGATTCATGACGACCTGCTCAATCTGTCCAGGATCCGCCTTTATAAAACAGGTCGATGGATCGAGTTCACTACTGAGTTCGACCAGATCTTCGCCGATCAGGCGACGCAGCATGCCATCCATATTGGCCACGATTGTGTTGAGATCGAGGACCTTCGTTTCAACGAATTGTCGACGGCTGAATGAGAGCAATTGACGGGTCAGTCCGGTCGCACGATCTGCCGCTTTTTTGATCTCTTCCGTATCTTTCCGCATAGCGTCGGCAGGTCCCAGACGGCCCAGAAGCAGCTCGCTGTATCCTCGAATGACGGTAAGGAGATTATTAAAATCGTGCGCCATACCGCCGGCCAACCGTCCCACCGCTTCCATCCTCTGCGCTTGTCGCAATTGCGCCTCGGTTTCCCGTAACACCCCCTCCGTGCGGGCCCCCTCGGCAAATTGACCGATCTTGAGGCCGATGTCTTTCATCATCTTCAACAACTCGTCATCCGGCTCTTGCACCTGTCGGCTACAGAATTCGATCACACCCCCTACCTCACTCCCTACGAGAATAGGAAATCCGAACGCCCCGTGGAATCCAATATATTGGGCCTGCGCTTGACGAGAAGAATTGGCCTCAGTCTCGGCATCCGTCGCCCAGGCTGACTTGCCACTGGCCCAAATACTTCCTGGCAAACCCTGGCCGCGTGTGAGGACACGCTGCCACGTGGCTTGGATAAAGGGGTCTGGCGGCACGGACGGGGCACTCCACAGATCAAGACAGCGCAGCACCCCGCTCCCCTTGTCCACCCGCCAGAATACGCAGAGATCCCATTCCAACGTCTCCCCGACGGCATGGAGAACTTTCGGAACCGCCTCTTCCAGGGTCGTCGATTCGGAAAGCGCTTGGGTCACGGCATACTGACAAACGAGGCGCCGTTCAGCTCGACGGCGCGCGGTAATATCCCTGATAAAGGCGCTGAAGATGAACGCATCCCCGATTTTTGCCGGTGACACGGCCAACTCAACGGGAAACTCTCGCCCACTCTTGTGTCGAGCGACAATTTCAATCCGGCGGTTTAATATGACGCCGGTCCCTGTCCGCAGAAATTCACGGATGCCCTGTTCGTGCGCCTGGCGATCCCGCCCAGGAATAATCGTGTCGGCAAGGGGACGACCCAATGTCTCTTCGCGAGACCATCCGAAAATCGTCGTGGCCTGTGCATTCCAATCGGTCACAATCCCGGTCGAATCGATGGTAATCACTCCGTCAAGCGCGTTGTCGACGATGGCCCGATTTCGTTCCTGACTCTGGAGCAACGCGGCCTCAGCAGCTTTCGCCCAGGTACTTTCCTGTCGGGCCTGCCGATGTTCTACGCTCAATCGAGTCGTCGCCCACAGCAACAATCCCAGAATGGGAAGCCAGATCGCCCCGCCTATGATTCCGACTTTCCAGAAAAAGGCATGAATCGGCGCCAGAATGTCCTGTCGATCCATCCGCACCAGGACCGACCACTTCAGCCCAGGGAATCCTCCATAGCCTTTGGTTTGTGCATAGCCGGTCACCACCTGAACATGTCGGCGCAGATGCTCTTCTTCAAGAAACCCCGGTACCCCAGTCAGGCTCCGCAGCGCCGAAGGCAACCCGAGGTCTTTGAGGTTGACATCCCTTGTGCGTGGCGAATACGAGTCGACAAATATCTTGCCTTCCTTCGTCAACATTTGATACTCGGCTCGCCCGCCCATGTCTGGTAGAGCTTCAAGTGAATGAACAGTCCCGGTGGTGACCTCCTCTAAAAATGGAACCCCTATCTGCGAAATTACGACACCATGGAACGTATCTTGCGCATCGAGAATCGGAGCCGTAAACACGATCGTATCGACGTCGCTCTCCACTTCCAACCCCTCGACGTCGGCAATGTCGAGTCGTCGTGTTTCACGCGCAGCGATAAACGATCCGGTCCTGCTATAATCGCGCCCTACCAGCGAGGACTCCGTCGCCGCCTTGACCTTACCCTGCATGTCCGTGACCGCTAATGATTGGTAGACCGGGGCATACATTGTCTTCATCCACTTCAGATAGTCGGAGAGATATTTCTGATCGGAGGTTCGAAGCGAAGCGACGCGAGCC
Organism: Nitrospira sp.; assembly: GCA_005116945.1. Classification (GTDB taxonomy): domain Bacteria; phylum Nitrospirota; class Nitrospiria; order Nitrospirales; family Nitrospiraceae; genus Palsa-1315. The sequence continues at coordinate 263,178 of SWDH01000029.1, read as the reverse complement.
ATCATGAGCACGTCGCCCTTGCGTTCGAACAGTGTCCGATCGAGTTTCTCTGCCACTTCTGTCGCAGCCAGCTTGAGTTCTCCTCCCGCCGCCTCCACAAATTGTGCCTCAATGACACGAATCAGGACGATACCGCCTGGGATCGCACAGAGGGTGATGCCGATCAGGAGATAGGGCAACCACCGATAGCGGCGAGGGCCGAGTACTGATGTGGGAGTTGAGGTCTTCATAGTTCACGCGCCGGGGTGGCAACGAAATTCGGAATCAGCATGATGGGATGATAGGCCTGCTTCGATGCGCGCAGCCCCGAAAGACCCGCGTCGTCCATCGCATTGATATACTCGGCCCCTTCCGCGAGGGCCGCCCGACAGGTTTCACGAAACACATACTGCGCCAGACCTGGAACTGTACGGTCTGCCACCTCTAAGAGGACACAAAATGTTGCGTTCGTCAACCAATAGCCGAAGGTATAGGCACATAGCCGACCGTGAATCCTGACGACTCTTCCCACCAGTCGAAAAGCCGCCGCCTGCGACCAGACGACTTCGTGAGCCGACGCCGCATCGGCCAGTAACATTGCCCCGAACGATTCAAGCCCTTCTGCCTGCTTCTGCCGCGACCAATCCGCGAGAAGAGCGCGACAGTCCTGACGGTCGCTGACCTGATAGAAGTCCATCTTAAAAGAGTGCTCTCGTTCGAATCGATTGCACAGAGCGCGTTGGGATTTATACCGGTCGCCCGCCAAGGATACGAGGTCTGCCGCACGATAGAGATAGTCCGGTTCCTTGAGCGTCACACGATAGCCCAGCCGTTCGAACTCTGGAACCAACTGAGAAGTCACGTTCTCGACTCGACTGACCGGCGAGTTGCCGTTCCAGCGACGCAGCAACCCCATCGCCACCGAGAGAGGGGCGTCGATCGGGCCGTCCCCGATCGGAGGCAGCGGCATGAACCAGCCGTCCGGCGATTGCGCGAAGAGACACAAGGCCCCCTGAAGTTCCATCCAGCTATAGGCCAATAATCCATTCCATATGTAGTGATAGACCGGCGAATGGGCTGCAAGCGACTGAGCGCCACACCACCCTGACCGATCCAAGGCCGTCGTCATGCGTGGGATATCGTCCAATGTAAACCGATGCAGCGGTGTAGGCCCCCATTGACTAGCCACAGCAACAGTGAGGCGCGGAAGACGGGAAAGTACAACCACGTCCTCTTGAAATGACCCAATAAGGCGAGGATACGCAACAATCTCGTCGCGGATGTCCGGTTGATCAAGCAAGGCTATCACTCGATCAGCATGCCGCTGAATCTCCCCCGGAACCTCTTCTCGCATGAAGGGGCACTTTGTATCCCACCCCAACAACACCTGGTCGTGTCGCTCATCCCACATCAGCGCCAAGGGATAGAGCTGACAATCAAGCGGCCGCTGTGCGTAGATGCGACAGGCTGAGGTTGTTGCATCGAATGCCGGGCAGAGATACCCCTCTCCATCGGGAGCGGGAACGAGGATGACTTGTGACCCTCGCCGATCGGGAAAAGCCGTTTCCCCAATGCCCCCAGCCAAAGCCCTCGCTATTTCGTTCTCAGTAAAATAAGGACGGAGGGCGCTATCGGGGTCCGGAAACCGACAACAGACATCGCACTGGAGACACGCACGGCTCGAAACAAGTTGGGGAAACGCGCTCGGTGGTGTCACGAACACACCGATCTGCTCATCGGTATCTACTGGCATAGAAGGAATCCGTTCAATGTGCGCCCATCCTAGCACTTTTCCGCAGGGGTTCCCAGGGGGTGAACAACTTTTCACCAACTCCCCTCTCAATACACACCACAACATTTCCCATCCTGACATCCACGGAACAGGCGAGAGATCCTTCGAGCGTGCAGGACGCCCCACCTTCCCACTTTCCTAGCCCCTTGTACGCCTCCAAAACCCATGTTACAGTTCTGTGGCCTCACATGAGAGGCACTCATTCACACGGATACTGCCTCTGTCTGACTTGACTACCTCCGACCTTCAACAACGCTACAACACCATCCGCGGCCAGCTCAGTCAAGCCGGGCTCTTTCCCGCTGTGTCCGAGCAGGCGCTAGCCCCAGATGCCGCCACAAGCACGACGACGTGGCGTATTGCCGTGACCCCGTTTTCTCTCACGCACGATCAATTCGAATTTTTCCGCCAACTCGGACCACAACTCCTTGCTTTCTATCGAGCCTTGAACCGCCTCTACGCCGACAGTCTCCGTGGCCTCCAACCATCCTGGGTCGCGGAATACCTCGACCGCGGAAAGCCTGAAGGTCTGCTGACGTATAGCCGTATGAAACGGTTTCGAGACCAGCTTCCCGCGGTCATCAGACCTGACATCATCCCGACCCAAGACGGCATGGTCATCACCGAACTCGATTCAGTCCCCGGAGGAATCGGGATCACCGCATGCCTCTCCGCGCTCTACACCGAAATGGACGACGGCGAGAATCTCACCCTTGTGGGGGGCTCCGAGGGGATAGTTCGCGGATTTGCAGAGATGATAAAAAGCCAACTCTCGCCGCAGCACGGATGCGTCGCGATTCTGATCTCGGAAGAAGCCAAAGATTATCGGCCTGAAATGACGTGGCTCGCAGCCCGCCTTCGGGCGATCGGCCTCGATATCTACTGCGTAGAACCGCGTGATATTCGATTCACCGAAGAAGGCCTCAGGATCACCGGCGAGGGGATGGACCAGCCAGTCGCTTTGATTTATCGCTTCTATGAGTTATTCGATCTTCTGAACATTCCCAAATCTGAGCTCGTCCAATATGCGATCAAGAAGGGCCGAGTCGCCGTCACCCCCCCGTATAAGCCGGCACTGGAAGAAAAACTCGCCTTTGCCCTTCTGCATCACCCGGTATTGCGACCATTTTGGGAGCAGGCATTGGGTCGAGACCTGTTCCTACACCTGACAACCCTTATGCCTCGCACCTGGATTCTTGATCCTGCGCCGATTCCTCCCTCTGCGACCATTCCAGGCTTGGCAATCGGCGGGCGAGGCGTGATGAGCTGGCACGATCTGGCCACAGCGACTCAAAAGGAACGGCACTTGGTGATCAAGCCATCGGGATTTTCCGAACTCGCATGGGGAAGCCGAGGCGTGTCGGTCGGGCACGATATGCCGCAACACGACTGGGTCAGCGCCATCGATAACGCCTTGGCGTCCTTTCCTCGAACACCCTATATCTTGCAGGAGTTTCACAAGGGACGCCTGTATGAACTCGACTACTTTGATCCGGTGAACGGCGACATGAACCGGATGTCCGGTCGCGCCAGGCTTTCCCCCTATTATTTCGTGAGTGGCGAAAAGGTTGAGCTGGCTGGTATCCTGGCGACGGTCTGCCCGGCGGATAAGAAAGTGATTCACGGAATGAAAGACGCCGTCATGGTGCCGTGCGCCATCGCGCGAGAGGCGCGCCAGACGAAAGACCTGAGCGCTGAGTGCTGAGCGAGCTATTGAGAAGCACCTATGGAAATGCTCGACGACTGTTTCAATCTCAGCACTGAGCACTCAGTTCTATGGCACTAACTTTGTATCACGTCGCCTGGTGTCCTGACTGTGACGTGGTGCGCCGGAAACTGGCTGAACTTGATATCGAATACGAGCAGATCGTTGTGCCAGACTTTCGCCCGATGCGCAAAGTAGTCCACGAGGTCTCAGGCCAATATTATGTTCCGGTCCTCAAAGATGGAGACATCGTGCTGACGGAAACCAACGACATCCTCGATTATCTCGGCAAGACCTATGGTCAGGAACGGATCGCAGGGAACTGACAGGCTATCGATAACCCATTGAGGAGCAGCCCGCGGGATGCTCAAAAAGGCCGTTCGGCAAGGCCGCAGCGAGCGAAAAGGCGCGGCGTACGCTTCGGTACGTTGAGCCTCTGAGCGATGCGAGAACGATGCTGACGGACTTTTTCAGCATCCTGCTAAAGGAGACCGGTATGGAAGCATGGAGACGCATACTCGCCGACAGCATCGTCAAACCCAAAGACTTGGCGGACCGGCTCGGTGTCGATGCGAAAGAAATCGAAGCCATCGTCGGCGACTATCCGATGCGCATCACCCCTACAGTGATGGCCACGATCAAAGAAAAAGGCGACGCCATCTGGAAGCAGGTGGTGCCGGACATCGCCGAGATGGACGACTTCGAAGCCGCAGACGATCCGCTCGAAGAAGATCTGATGAGTCCGGTCCCGCATCTCGTCCATCGCTATCCAGATCGCGTCCTGTTGATGGTCACGAATCAATGTCCGATTTATTGCCGATTTTGCACAAGAAAACGGCTGGTCGGAAAACCGGGATTTCTGAAGAAAGGCGAACTCGACCAAGCCATCGCTTATCTGCGCGAACACACTGAGGTGCGCGACGTCATTCTTTCAGGCGGCGACCCTCTGCTTCTGCCGGATCATCTCTTGGAGCGGATCCTCAAGGCCCTGCGGACGATCCCACATCTGGAACTCATTCGTCTCGGTTCCCGGGTGCCCGGCACATTACCAGAACGGATCACCCCGGAACTGTGCGCGATCGTGAAAAAATACCACCCTATCTACATGAACTTACATTTTAATCACCCGGACGAACTCACCCCGGCAGTGAAAGCAGCCTGCGGCATGTTGGCCGATGCCGGAGTGCCGCTCGGAGCACAAACCGTGCTGCTCAAAGGGGTCAACGACGATCCGGAAATTATGAGACGGTTGATGCATCAGCTCCTGCTTGCCCGTATCAAGCCCTACTATCTCTACCAAGCAGACCTGACTAAGGGCACCAATCACTTCCGCACCACAGTCGAAACGGGGCTGAACATTATTAAGTCGTTGCAGGGCCACACCAGCGGGATGGCGGTCCCGCACTTCGTCATCGATGCGCCGGGTGGAGGAGGCAAGATCCCCTTGCTCCCCGGCGACTACATGGTCCACATGGATGCCGAAGGAGTCCTCTTGAAGAACTATGAGAACAAAGCGTTCCACTATCCGCAACCGCCGCAAGGATCTGCGCGAGAGCTGCCGATGGTCAGCACAGCGCCTGCACTGGAGTCGTGCAGTAATGGAGCGCACGACGACCTGTGAGCACCCGCACCACGCAAGGCATTTTGCCCTACCAACAGATCGCGCAGCTGATCGCACAGGGCGCAATCCACGCCGACATCCCGATCGAAGATCGCCAAATCCAGCCGGCCAGTCTCGATCTACGGCTCGGGCGTAAAGCCTATCGACTGATCAGCAGCTTTCTGCCGGAGCTGTCCGAGATCACGAGCCGACTGAATGTTCTGGACTTCTACCAATCCGACCTCGTGATGTACGAGATGGACTTGACCGACGGCGCGATCCTCGAAAAAGGCCATGTCTATCTGGTGCCGCTACTAGAACGTGTCACGCTCCCAAAAGCCATCCGGGCACGGACCAATCCCAAGAGCACGACCGGGCGGTTAGACGTCTTTACCCGTGTCGTGACAGATCTCAACACCGGGTTCGATGAAATCCGAGCCGGCTATTCCGGGCCCCTCTATCTGGAGATCGTCCCACGCTCGTTCGCAATCAAGGTAAAAACCGGCTACTCCCTCAATCAAATTCGCTTCGTCAGAGGCGACGCGACGATGTCGGACCGATCACTTCAGACGCTCCATACCCGAGAACCCTTGCTCTACCACAATCTTCCCGCAAATCCCGCGATGGGAAGCCGCGATCTCCGGACGGACCGTGGTCTGTTTCTCCGCATCGATCTGAAGGGCGACGACCGGGACAGCTCACCGATTATCGGGTATCGGGCCAAGAAAAATAGCCACGTGATCGACCTGTCGAAGATCGGCCATTATGCCGCGCTCGATTTTTGGGAACCCCTGTACCGCCACCGGCAGAACAGTCTCCTATTGGAGCCGGAGGAGTTTTACATTCTCGCATCGAAAGAACGGATTCGTGTTCCTGCCGGCTACGCAGCTGAAATGGTCGCCTTTGAAGCAGCCTGTGGCGAGTTACGGACCCACTACGCCGGGTTTTTCGATCCTGGGTTTGGGTACGGCCACGGCGAGCTGCACGGCACCCAAGTGGTGCTGGAGGTCCGCCCCCACGACGTGCCCTTCCTGATCCATGATGGACAAACATTTTTTAAGGTTGTATACGACAGGATGCTTGCACGCCCCAGTCAGCTATATGGCACAGCGCTCGGCTCCTCGTATCAGCGCCAAGGGCTGACATTGAGCAAACATTTTAAGGTGTAGCAGGATGCTGAAAAAG
>SWDH01000029.1:229535-256817 GCA_005116945.1 Nitrospira sp. | reverse complement strand
CCATTCTACGGGTGAACGGCCACACAAAGTGCGGATGGTACCTCCTCGCCTCTTCACTCGCTGCGGCCGCGCTGGACGGCCATTTTGATCATCCGGCAAGCCGTTCTTTAGAATTCTGACCTTTCACGAACAGATAGGAACCGCGTGACCATGCCGCCAGAACCGACCGAAGAGCCGGAGCGCCGCGAGCGAGAAGACGACTCCGGAGGCGACAACCAAATGCGCGTTGCCGGGATGATTGTGGGCATTGCCCTCATTTTCCTCGGCTTCCTCGACGTGTTTCTCTCAATCAGCGGCGGATTCGAGATCGATGTTATTCCATTCATGATTTATTTCGCAGGCGTCGCCGTATGGGCCAACTCAGTCGTTGAAAATGTGACGTTCCGCTACAGCCTCATCGGGGGAGCCCTCCTGCTCGCCGCGCTCTTCTATCATTATGGGGAAGTGCTCTTTTGGCATAAGCAAGTGTTGTTTTGGTCCACCGTGGTGGTCGTCATGTATTTCATGTTTTACGAACCAAAAAAACGCGCCTAGCGCTGTCATGGCGATGCCGATTTCGGTCATCATCCCCACACTGAACGAAGAACGCACCATCACCGCGACACTCATGCACACTGCCGCACTCGGCCTCGATGAACTCATCGTGGTCGATGGAGGAAGCACCGATACAACGCCCACACTCCTCGAATCATACCGACTCAGCACACAGTCATCAGCCCTCAGCCCTGTCTCCTGGGTGACCACGCCACCTGGACGCGCCCGGCAGATGAATGAGGGCGCAAAGGCCGGCCGAGGAGAAGTCTTTCTCTTCCTCCATGCCGACACACGGCTTCCACGCAATGCCAAAGCAGTGATCGACAGGGTACTGGCTGATCCACAGATGGTGGGGGGACGGTTCGATATCCAGTTCGATCGCCCTTCGATGTGGGGAACCATGATCAGCAGGACGATGAACTGGCGTTCGAGACTGAGCGGCCTCGCCACGGGTGATCAGGCCCTGTTTGTGCGCCGATCTATCTTCGAACAAATGGGAGGCTTCACTGACATGCCGTTAATGGAGGACATCGAGTTCTCCCGCAGGCTCAAACGGAAGGGAGCGACCGCAGCCCTCACCGCAACCGTCACCACCTCGTTTCGTCGCTGGGAACAACAGGGTCCTTTGCAGACAATTCTCTTGATGTGGGCGTTACGATTCCTGTATTGGGTCGGAATGAGCCCTCATACATTGAGTCGATGGTATGGATCGGTACGATAACTCATGAAGCAACCTCCCTCTCCATCCTCTCACCCTTCAGCCCTCACCCCTCGCCAAGCTGCACTCGTCATCTTCGCTAAGGCTCCGATTCCAGGCGAGGTAAAAACACGACTCTGTCCGCCGTTGACACCGGACGAGGCGGCGACCCTGCACGGCAGCTTTGTCCTCGACATGTTGGAACGGACCAAACTCGCCGTTGCCAAACTGCAGCTTCCCTTCCATCGATACTTGGCCTGTGCGCCTTCCTCCGAACTGGTGTTCTTCAAGATTATGGAAGAACGGCAAGGCGTCCGCTTGTTGGATCAAGTCGGAACGGATCTTGGTCAACGTATGCACCACACCTTCGTCAGCCTCTTCGCCAAAGGTTATGAACGGGTACTCCTGGTGGGAACCGATGTTCCAACCTTGCCCCTGTCGATCTATCAAGACGCGCTGACACTGCTCGGCAAATCCGACGTCGTCTTAGGACCGGCCCTCGATGGCGGGTATTACCTCATCGGCCTCACGAAACCGGCAGAACAACTCTTTCACGAAGTTCCCTGGTCCACCAAGCAAGTCCTCGCCGTCACGCAACAGCATGCCAAAACACTGGGGCTGTCTGTTGGGCTGACCACTCCCTGGCGCGACGTGGATACCCTTGCAGACTTGCATTCGCTCATCACAGAATGCGAAGAAGACAATAAGAAACCCAAGCAGGACCGGTCTTTCTCCATGCGAACAGCTGGAGCCTTGCAGCTCCTCGCGACCAGGCTCAAAACTCGATAAGATCGCCGGCAACCATACCGACCAGGAAAGGGATCACCGATGGCTGAGCGAGTGGCACTCATCACAGGTGGGGCCAAAGGCATCGGGCGAGGGATCGCGCTCGACCTGGCGGCAAAACAATGGTCGGTCGCCATCTGCTACCGCACGAGCGAAGCAGAGGCAAGGGCCACAGCCGATGCGATCACCAAACAGGGCGGGCGAGCGCTGTCGATTCGCTGTGACGTATCGGACCCCCAAGCGGCCAAAGAGCTCGTCACTCAAGTTGAACAACAGTGGGGACGGATCGATGCGCTGATCAACGGCGCCGGCCCCTACCATCGTGTCAACCTGTTTGAGGAAACAGTCGCAGGTTGGAACGAGATGTTCGACGGCAATCTCCATCCTATTTTCTATCTCGCCAAAGCAGTGGCGCCGGGAATGAAAGCTCGCAAATCCGGCCGAATCATTAGCTTCAGTATGGCCAACGCCGATCAAATGATTTCACAGCCGGACGTGACGGCCCATTACATCGCCAAGGCCGGCGTTTTGATTCTGACTCGCACGTTGGCCAAATTGTTGGCGCCCCACGGCATTACCGTCAATGCGATTTCGCCCGGCTTCATCGATTCCGGCAGCGCGCCGCCGGAAGAACTCACCGGCATGACCAAACGCATCCCCGCCGGTTATATTGGAACTGTAAATGACACCGTGGCGGCAGTACGCTATCTCCTCAGCGATGACGCGAGGTACGTGAACGGGGCCAACATTCAAATCAGCGGAGCGTGGGGAATATGAGGAGTGGCCTGGCTGGTTCCCCGTGCTCACGGAACCCCCACGATGAAACGGTGGTCGTTCGACGTGCGCAGTTGGAAACCAAACCAGGCCACTCCTTGAAGAGAAACGAGCGAGCTTGGAGGGATCATTTATATGGATGCGCGCAGTCAAAGGGCACCTCAGGTCACCCTTTGAGGAGTCAGAAGAAGCAATGAAGAGAAGACCTTGAGGGAGGTATCATGAAAACAGAACAAGAACGGACAGCACACGGTCGGTTTGTCCAGGCTTTACAGCACGAACATCTCACCTGTACAAAGCCCGGATGCGGTGGAGCGATGAACATCACCGACCACACCCCCCATCTCGCCCGTATCAAGACGTATGAGGCCGAATGCAAACAGTGTCATACGAAGGAACAGATTACCGGCAAAGAACAGCCAACCCCACCGTGGGACGGCGCCTCGATCACGATGATGGCCGAGGTGCATCTCCTGCACGAACAACCCACATGCCCCTTCGACGACACCCCCATCACCTTCACATCCATGCCGAATCCCCGGCGCAAAGCCCGTTACCGCCTCTCCTGCTTCTACTGCGGCAGACATGCCGAATTGAATTGGCCGCCGGCGGAAGCCAAGAGGTAGGAACGGCACCCATGTTGGTTCTTTGCTCCCGGAACGCGCGCCCTGGGAAGGGCCTCGTTCGACGGCCGCAGTCGAACCAAACATGGGTGTCGTTCCGGGAGGAAAAACTAGCAAGCTTGGACGGACCATTTATATGGCCCACGTTGGACGCGCGCAGTGGGAGCTCAATCAGGCCCCACCCCTGAAGAGATAACGAGCGAGCTTGGAAGGAGCATTTGTAATCTCGCTCGACGGCCGCGGATTCAGACCCCTTGTTCCCACTTATATTACAACTAACCGCCTGACCTAACCGAGGCATTCCAAGGGCCTGGGTGACGTAATGCCTCTGCAGCGGATTGTATTACTGAGACTTCGTTCCAAGGCACAGCGTCAAAGGGCATTCGACCGTCTTCCTGCAAACAGGCGAGCTCAAATTCTGGGTTACGGTGCGATGAGACACACAACCACCACTGAACCCCACCGTAGATCATCCCGTAACAGCGATGACCGTTGAAACTAGACTGCACCGCTTGTGACACCATAGGGACCAAAGCTTTTGTCTCTTGATGCACTACTGCATGGCCGAAGACCGGATACTGCCAGTATGGTCCAGGATCGTTAACTTGAAGAAGCCTTCGTAGCCTCTCCTCATGCGGGCCAAGCGATACAGCAGCGAATGTTGGCAAGGAACTCACAGATGCACGAAACAAAACACTCAAATGGAAAAGCTTAAATGAGATGTAATCAAACTTTGCCCAGTGGATGTCTGTGACATTCCAGGGGTTCGGTAGAGGCGCAGCGTTGACCCACTGAGCCAAGAATGGCTCTTCACAATGTTTATTGAAGTGTTGCTCGCACGATTCACAGAAGAGTCGTTCTTTCGCTCCCTGCTGAAGAGGCTTCCATCCGAGATTGCCGTGTCCGGTAACCCCCATCATGTGATTCTTGTCGTTGTAGAGTTCTTTATAGAGGAATTCCGGAACTATGTGAGAGTTACGTAGTTCTCGATCAAACTGGCTCAAGCGACAGATTGGCATCTTGAGCCCCTAACTATTGAGTGCAAGGAACCTCCGTGAAGGTCGTTGATTGACTTGGTATCTGAAATTTCCTGCTGCGCTGAAGCATGTTGATGTCAGGTGCAAGTTCAGGGAAACATCACGCCGCGAATTCTACGCGAACTATGCGCCCAATCCGCGCTTCAAGCGTGGTCAGCATTTCGAGACTGAACGTGTCCCATTTGCCTCGCACGAGGTCGGAGGCGTGGCATTGTGTAATGCCGAAGCGCTTGGCTGCATCAGATTGGGTGAGCTTGTGCTTCTCGATGTAGAGGCGAAGATCGCTCATCAAATTCGTGCGCATTTGAAGCACGGTGGCCTCAGCTGGATCAAAGCCAATGTCGACAAAAATATTGCCGCTGGATTTGGTCATTTTCTCTTTCATGATCGGGCTTCAATCTGTCGGTAATGCATCCGCGCCAACTCGAACAGAGGCACTCTACGCGGCACGCCGCTTTGTCGTGCGGCCGCGTGAGCGAGAGGTTGGTCCCCGGAAGCTGCTACGGGGTGCTTCGGCATGCAATTTCAGTCCCAGCGCTCCGACAACCTTGAGGATGGTGTCAAAGTCGGGGCTCCTTTCACCGGAAAGTGCCTTGTACAGGCTTTCGCGACACAGACCGGCATCCTGCGCAACCTGGGCCATGCCTTTGGCCCGGGCAATATCGCCCAGCGCCTTGGCAATAAACGCTGCGTCGCCATCGGCCTCCTCCAGGCACGCCTCCAAATACGCAGCCATTTCCTCCGGAGTACGAAGGTGCTCGGCGACATCGTAACGAGTGGTCACAGTTTTACTCATCGTGCGCTCCTATAGATTGCGCGCGAGGCGCAAAGCAGTTTTAATGTCAGTAACCTGTGTGCGTTTATCACCGCCAGCTAGTAGAACTACCACTTCGCGCCCGCGCTGTGTGTAATACACACGGTAGCCTGGCCCGCAATCGATTCGCATTTCGGAGACGCCCTCACCCACTGGCCTCACATCCCCCGGGTTTCCTGCCGCAAGGCGCTCGACCCGGACCTGCACACGCGCCCTTGCATGAATGTCGCGTAATCCGTCGAGCCACCGGCTATATGTCTCAGTCTTACGAATCTGGACATGAAGTACTGTAGCCATGTGGATACAGCTTGTCAATGAGTACGCGGTGGCCTGAGTTGGTCCTCACCTGCGCACATCGAGTAACCACTGCTCCATCGTGAGGATTCCACGAGCAGGTGAGGATCGAGCCAGGCCATCTTCTCTCCCCCTCCAAGCCGCAAGTGACAAAAAGGACGAGGGCGACGGTTATACTCTCACTGCGCGCAACTTTCTCACCCGCCACCCACTGGCACGCCGAGACGTGCCATGAGCCCGGGCGAGGGCCTTCCGAGGCCGCGCGTTGCGCGACCAGAACCTCTTCTTTTTCCTCTCCCCACCGCTGCTGAAACCGCAAGAGTAGGCTGATGGGCGGAAACGGAGGCCGCCCTCACCGGAGAGGGCGGGACACAACTTGCCGCAGCTCGCGACCGTTGCTCTTCGTGAGCAACGGCGAAGCACGTACTGTTTGAGTCGCTTTGGACGAGTTGACGGGCTTCGAGCCAGCAAGGGTTAGTTGGGTGCCCTCGAAGGTGCAGGCGGCGGAGTTCCGCCCGTTGGCCTACTTTCCGAACGCTTTTTTCAGCAGCGGCTCTATCTCGCCTTTGGCTGCCATCGGATCGAGCACATCGGTGTCGCCGTAAAACTGCCCGTCGATGAACACCTTGGGAAGGGTCGGCCAGTTGGTCATTTTTGCGAGCGCCTCTCGCTTGGTAGGTTGAGACAAGACGTCGATGAGTTCAAACGGGTACCCGTACTTGTCAAAAAACTGAATCGTCTCTCTCGTGAATCCGCACATCGGCATCTGCTTGGTGCCTTTGCCGTAGATCAAAATCTTGTGCGTGGCAACTTCCTTGTCAATTTCTTCTTGAATGGGATCTGCCATGGGTCGGCCTCCTAGTTTTCGTCTGTGGTTTTAGCGGTGATTTCGAGCGCATGAATCCGCCCGTCTTTCATCGGAGCATCCAACGCCTGATAAATCATTCGATGTCGATCCAGCAAATTCTTCCCTGCAAAGGATGCCGAGATCACCACCACTTTGAGATGATCCATCGTGCCAGTGCGATCCGAAACCGTCACCGCGGCATCCGGCATCGTCTTGCGCACATATTCTGTCAGCACATCCGGCGTAATCATACCCCCTCCAATCTCATTTCATCGTCAGAATACTCCAGCCTCTAGGCCAAAGGCAATTCGCGATCTATCTGGTCTGTCTGGTTCATGTGGTTTCTCTGGTTTATTTAGTTCAACGAAACAAACCACATAAACCAAAGCAACAAGCCCGGCCTGGTGGTGGATTTCAGCACATGCTGGTGGATAGCCACCACATCTGCTCTTGTCGCGGCACGACAAGACGCCACTGTACTGGAAAATTTAAGCCATTGCCGCATGTCCATGATGGCACGAGCCTTGCGCTTCACGTGAAATAAGAACGCACGAGCCGACCATGACGCAACCACATCTATCTATCAACCAAGGAGGGTGCCATGGATGAGTTCAAATCTGGGTTTTTTGTCGGGGGGGAAGCTTGCGAGGGACGGGTGCTCGTGGTAGACGACGAGCCCGATATTCGCAAAGTCGTGAAGATGACGCTGCAGAAGGCCGGCTATGAAGTTCTCGAAGCGGAAAACGGCGAGAAAGCGATCGAAGTCATCAACTCTGGCGAAAACCGGCTTCTCCTCGACGTCGTCATCTGCGATATTCGTATGCCGAAAATCAACGGCGCCGAAGCCGTTGCCTATTTCCGAAGCCATTACCCTCGCGTCCCGCTCATCGTACTGACTGGCTTCCCGGACACCGACATGGCGACCTCCTTCCTCCGGCAAGGTGTCGTGGATTATCTCGTCAAGCCGGTCGAAGGAGAGAAACTACGATCAGCCGTCGCACGAGCCATAGAACAGAGGGAACTTGCAAAGCTGTGACAATGAACCTTCATCCTCTCTGTCCGGGGGAGAGACATCCCTCTCCATTATCTCCTCAGACCAGAGGGGCGCAACCCTGCCACAGAAAGACCACCTGAATGGAATGCTCTGACTCGACCAAAGTCGCCATTCTGGGAGCGGGCCGTGACGGCATCGCGCTGTTAGATCTGCTCCACCACATCCCATCGATTGAGATCGTCGGCATTACAGACCGTAATCCTGCTGCACCAGGGCTGCAGCGCGCGCGTGAGCTTCAGATTCCTGTGATCATCAATGTGCCGGATCTGATCGGTAACCATGGCGTAAACCTGATTTTGGATGCCACGGGTGATCCAGAGATGGAAGCATCTCTGCATGCCAACAAACTTCCTGGGGCCAACATCCTCAGTGGATCGGCCTCCCGGCTGCTGTGGAAACTGATTCAGCATGAATCCAAGCTCGAAGCCGAACTCCTCCAATCAGAAAAACTTGCTGGAATCGGTTCATTTGCTGCAGGAATTGCGCATGATATCAACAACCCTCTGCAACTCATTTTGGGCCTGGCGGAAAACCTCGCAGAGGAACGCGACCTGACCACCGTCCATGACCAAGCCCAGGACATTATTGAAGCCGTCAAACGAACGAGCGCCATCTGTCGGGACCTCACCCGCTACTCACGGCGCGCATCTCCCCACCAAGATGTGCTGGTGTCTGTCAACGAAAAGCTCGACGAGGCTCTGAAAATCGCTCGCTACGCGGCAAGTCTTCACGATATCGGGATGATCAAACAATACCAGCCCCGCGCCGCCGTTACAGGCAATCCGGATGAGTTGCTCCATGTCTTCGTCAATCTCATCACCAATGCGGTCCATGCCATGGAGCACGGAGGCGGCACACTGACACTTGAGACGACCGTGCACGACGGACAGGTCCACGTCCGGATCTCCGATACGGGATGCGGAATCGCCCTGGACAAGCTCGATGAAATTTTCGAGCCGTTTTTCACCACAAAAGCCCCGGGAAAAGGCACGGGGCTAGGACTGTATAACGTCAAAACCATTGTCAATAAAATGCACGGCGCCATCGCCATTGACAGTCACATCGATCGGGGAACGACCTTTACCTTGACCTTTCCCAAGGCTGAGCCCGCCGGACAAGGATATCTGTCATGAATCCCGCACGCGCCCCATCTCACTCTGAAACGAGGTGGGGACTCCAACCCAAACTGATTCTCTCCATGTTGCTCGTGGGGGTGGTGCCATTGATGGTGGGTCTCGGTCTCGCCTTTTGGCAAGGCTCTCGCGAAATCCAGGTTGTCAACGGCGAAAACTTCAAAGCCCTAGCCGAAGAGACGGCACGGAAAGTCGATCTCTTAATGTCGGATGAGGTCGGACGCACATCACGAATCGCGACAGACCCCTCGATTATCTTCGAGCTTGAGCAACGGCGCGATGCCCTGCTGAGCATGACAGAAGATCAGCGCCGCCTGACCGTGGACAGACTCAAGAGTGGGTGGGAGGCGAAAGATCCCGCAACAGTCCGCACGATCACAGAAGGAAAAATTGCCGGCACGATTCAGGACTATCTTTCGGGAGCCAAGAACGAGGCCGATCAGCTGATCCCGCAAGTGGTCCGGTCTGCCACCAAAATGCTGTACATCACCGACAGTGAAGGCCACTTGATTGCCTCGTCGACCACGCTGCCGCCTTTTGCCAATAAAGACGCGACCTGGTGGAAAGGGGCCTCCCATCGCGGGGTCGGCCAGTTGTTCATCGAAGATGTGCACTTCGACGATCGCGTCCAGAGCTATGTCATCAGCATCTCGCTTCCCATTACACGACGGCATCCGGGGAAGAGGATGCCGCAGTCACCAATACTGCCCGTGACCCGTTGGCCCCTCTGATGGGTACGGCGGGACCAGGTCACCGACAAGACATTCAGATTGGCCCCCGGCGGTATCACTATCAGTGGTTCCACATGGCAGGGAGAAATCAGGGGGAGGATCGGATCGGCCTTGTCTTCAGGGATACGACTGACGAGAGCCGCCTCCAAGACCAGCTCATCCAGGCCGAGAAATCAGGCAGCCTTGGAACCCTCACGGCCGGAATTGGGCATGAGCTCAACAATCCGCTTTTTGGCATTCTCGGACTGGGAGAAGCCATCGAAGAAGAACCCAACCTTGACCGAGTCCGATCCTATGCCCGCGACATCGTCCAGCACGGGCGTCGAATGGCCTCGATCATTCGAGACTTCACCGGCGTCACCGCTCGCGAGACATCAGACCAGCGGCAACCGGTTCACCTCGAACAAGAACTCGATCGAGCCATCACCACACTCACAGACGGTATGGACCGCTCAGAACTTGTCATCCAAAAATCCTACGCGGGAGATACCTGTGTGTCGGCGCTCCCCGATCAGCTGAGACAGGCCTTCACAAATCTGTTGACGAATGCCCTGCATGCGATGAAAGGGCGAGGGGTCTTAGGCCTTTCGACCTCCCTGGCCGATACATCCGTCATCACCACGATCGCGGATTCAGGCCCCGGTATTCCCCAACAGCATCTGTCGAAGATTTTCGACCCGTTCTTTACCACCAAAGGCCAGGGCGAGGGATCCGGACTCGGCTTGACTGTCGCACGCCGCCTTTTCAAGAAATTCGGAGGGGATATCAGAATCGAGAGCCAGGAGGGGAACGGCACCTCCTGCATCGTCACCCTCCCGGTCATCTCTCACCGGCCACCCACACAGGAGGCTTCATGCACCGAGTCAACGTCGCGCTCTTCGCCACAGCCCTCACCATCCTAATCTCAGGGCTGGGGTGGGGGCCCTCCGTTCTTTCCGCGAAAGAGCGCACGACATCGCCCGGCATTCCTCCGGAGAAAGCGGCGGCCTATATCTACGCCGTCATCAAGGCCGATCGCACGCTCTACACCACAGAAATCGTCAACCGACTCCAGGCGAAAGGGATCACGACGGCGTCCGAACATTGGGAGTTGGAGAATGCCCTCATGTTGCCGGCTCAATTTCTCCAGCATTCGGGCAAGCTGGCAGCCGAGAACGGAAGCGGAGTCCGGTTTCGATTGATCGGTCTCTGGCCCATTTACCGACGCAACGCGCCGGCGAGCGACCTGGAGCGCAACGCACTGGAGTCTCTGAGGAAAAATCCAGACCTACCTGTCACCGGAATCGTGAGCAGCGGGCAAAAACAATACTTTCAGGCGATCTATCCCGACCTCGCCGTCTCACAAGCCTGTATCGACTGCCACAACGGACATCTACTCAGCCCGAAACGGGACTTTAAACTCCATGATGTGATGGGCGGAATCGCGATTACGATTCCACTGGAATGAACATATCGAGAGAGCAGGACCACCCTCGTCACTCATGAATCGTCGTTCGCAGACAGAGAACTTCTCGGCTTGCGAGAGACGCTTCACGTTTCATGAACGGCGGTTTTTCTGAATTAGGATGGAGTGGCTGGACCAGATGGTGTATCGGTTTC
This sequence comes from Nitrospira sp., assembly GCA_005116945.1. Classification (GTDB taxonomy): domain Bacteria; phylum Nitrospirota; class Nitrospiria; order Nitrospirales; family Nitrospiraceae; genus Palsa-1315. The sequence goes on along the minus strand of SWDH01000029.1, from coordinate 245,894 downwards.
AGTGCGGTGATATTCCTCCCGGTAAATCTGGATCGTGGTCATCAACAGACTGACCAGAACCGGCCCGATGAAAAGTCCGATGATGCCATACAATGCCAGCCCGCCGAGGACGCTGAATACGAGGAAGAGCACGGGGATCTGGACCGCTTGCCCGATCAGCCAGGGTCGAAGAAACTGATCGATCATCGACACGACGCCGACTCCCCAGCCCAACATGACCAGCCCTTTCCACATCGGACCCGCCATGAGAAAGTACAGCACAATCGGCCCCCAGACCAATGCCGTCCCGCCGAAGGGCAGCGGCGCAAGAATGACCGTCACCGCGGTCAGTACGACGGGAAACGGCACTCCGAGGGCCCCATAGGCCAGCCCTGCCAACAAACCCTGAACCACCGCAGTCACGCCGATCCCCTTCACCACGGCACGAATGGTCTGATCCACGCGATCGATGATTCGCTGCTTATGGGACGCCTCCAGAGGAATCACTTCCTGAAGAGACGCCAACCATTGCTTCCCATCCTTGAAGAGAAAAAACAGGGCAAAGAGCATGAGGAAGAAATCGGTCACCAGCAGAAAGGCGTTCTTCAGCAGATCGCCGACCTGATCAAGAAAGAAACGACTGAGGAACGTCGCAGCCGAGAGAAGCCCCTGCTCCAGGGAATCAGGCGTTAATACTGTGCTATCACCAAACTGCCGAAGCAGTCCTCCAATGACCGGCCACGTGCGTATTTGCTCCGGCAGCCTCTGGAGTGCCCCGCTCGCGATCCACTCGCGAATGGCCTGCTCTGCAGTACTCGCTTCTCGTGCCAGCAACACTCCCATCATGGAAATCGGAATCACCACGAGTTCGCCGAGGTGATGCGTTGAAACACGTCTTGTTGGGGAATCGACCCCAACATCATTGTGATCCAGGCTCCGATGAAAGGTACCCAAGCCGCGAACGTCGCCGGCGGAAATACATCCAGCTTGCCGGCTTGGGCTGCATGGCTGATGACCACGTCTACACCTCCGGCCAACCCACTCACCACGGAGGCAATATAGAGCAGCCCTCCCATGATCACAGAGATTTGGACAAAGTCCAGAATGGCGACGGAGAACATGCCGCCGAACGTCGTATAGACCAGGACGATCACTGCACCGATCACCATCCCGACCGGCTGACTCACGGCGCCCTCCGTGACCGTGTTCAGCACGAGTCCGAACACTTTGAACTGCGCAGCCACCCATCCGAGATAGGACATGGCAATACACACGGCACAGACAACCTCGACGACGCGGTTGTACCGCAGACGATAGAAGTCGCCGACGGTCAAGAGATTCATCCGATAGAAACGGGGGGCAAAGAACAACCCAACCAGAATCAGGGCAAGGCTCGACCCAAAGGGATCGGCGACAACGCCGCGTAACCCTTCCTTCACAAATGTGGCTGAAATTCCGAGGACGGCTTCTGCGCCGAACCAGGTGGCAAAGACCGTGGCGATGACGATCGGGAGCGGTAGGCTTCGACCGGCTACCGCAAAATCCTTCGCGGTATGGACTCGCCTGGCGGCAGCCAGTCCGACCCCCACCGAGAGGAGTAGATAGAGGATGACGAACCCGAGAATCATGCGGGCGGTTTCGACATAGGTGTGGGAGAATTCTAACGAGGCTTTGGCAAGGGCGCAACGACAGATGCAAAATGAAGTCAATGGTATGGTTCAGTCCTCAACAGGCTGTTCAGCCTCCTGCTTGCACCCCTGTCCCTTTGAACAATTGCATGTTAGTCTAATATTCGTGGCTCTCAAGAGAGGAAACCTATGAGGGATCTTCCAATCTATCGGCGAGACTCTCCTCGGAAAAGTGTAGGGCTGTGGTCCCAGCTCTTCATCGGAGCGATAGGACTGGGAATCGTGTTGGCCGGACTACCGGCTCAGGCGGACGAGTCACATACACCATGGGAATGTTCAAGTTATACCGGTGACGCCCACACTCGCTGTGTGGAGACCTTCGCGGAATGGCAACGCGACCAGATCGCCGCACTCCAAGGAAAGGTGCAAGCGCAACAAGAGACCGTCAATCTCTTGAAAGGCCAGCTCGACCGCCAGGCATCGACGAATGCCGAGCTGCAACGTCAATTGACGCGCCCACCCGCTGTCGTGCAGATGGCTCCTCCCTTCTATACCTATCCCTCTGTGGGACTCAGCTTTTCCTTGGGAAGCCCCTGGCTCTACGGGTCTCCGTTTTTTGATCGCCCATACATCTTCGGCCCACGCTACTATGGACCGCGCTACTGGGGGTACCCTTGGTAACCGGCCATACTGAGTCCGATCCGCCTTTTTGTCTTCAGGCATATTTGTCTTGAGCCTTGCCGGAATATCGCATACCCTACAGCTGTTCAAACCCTGATGATATCAATCCGTGGCAGTCACACACAAAAGAAAGGAAACCTCATGCGCGTCATTGTCTCCTGCTTGATCACCCTGCTCTGCCTTGGGACTACAGCGGCATTCGCCACGGCCCAAGAGCCCACAACCGATGAACAAAAAACCCTGTATGCCTTGGGATTAGCGATCAGCCAGTCACTCGGATCGTTCAGCCTGAACGAGTCTGAACTCGAACTTGTAAAATCCGGCATTGCCGATGGGGTCTTCAAAAAGACCCCCAAGGTAGACCTCCAGACATTCGGCCCGAAGATTCAACAGCTGCAACAAGCCCGCGCCCCGGCCGTTTTAGATGCGGAGAAAAAAGCAGGGGCCTCGTTCCTCGCGAAAGCCGCAGCAGAATCCGGTGCCAAAAAAACCGAGTCCGGCGCAATCCTTACGACCATCAAGGAAGGGAAGGGCGCGACCCCGAAAGTCACGGATACCGTGAAGGTGCACTACCACGGAACTCTGACCGACGGGACAGTGTTCGACAGTTCCGTCAAGCGGGGCGAGCCGGCCACGTTTGGATTGAATCAAGTGATCAAATGTTGGACGGAAGGGGTCCAGCAGATGAAAGTCGGCAGCAAAAATAAGTTAGTCTGCCCATCCAGTATCGCCTATGGCGACAAAGGCGCGCCCCCTATGATCAAGCCCGGTGCGACGTTAGTGTTTGAAGTCGAACTCCTTGAAATCGTGACCAAGGACGCCCCCCACTGAAGTCTTCACGCGGCCGAGCGGGAACATATCCCGCTCGGCCTCGTGCCCCTTTCCGCGCGCATCAAGCAACCAGGTCCTGCCACCTTCTCTCTTGATGGCGAGCGAGCAGCCTTCGCTTCCCCAGACTGTCAAATTTGTCTTGATCCCCATGCACAACATCGCATATCTTGTAGAGCTTAGGATCTTGCGATATCGAATTCATCGTCGTCACATACAAAGAAAGGGCAGCTCATGCGTTTCGTTGTCTCCTGTTTGGTGACCCTACTTAGCCTCGGAGCCACGGCATCATTCGCGGCAGCCCAAGAGCCCACGACCGATGAACAAAAAACCCTCTATGCGTTAGGACTCGCCGTCAACCAGTCGCTCGGCAACTTCGGCCTCAGCGAGCCTGAATTTGAAATTGTGAAGTCCGGCATCACCGACGGGTTTCTCAAACGGCCCGCCAAAGTGGACCTTCAAGCCTTTCGCGAGAAGATTTCACAACTGCAAGAGGCTCGCGCATCGGTCGTCGCAGAAGTGGAGAAAAAGGCGGGAGCCGCATTCCTCGCCAAAGTCGCAGCAGAGCCCGGCGCCAAGAAAACGGAGTCCGGCGCGATCCTCAAGACCATCAAGGAGGGGAATGGGGCCACCCCGAAAATCACAGATATGGTAAAGGTACACTATCAAGGAGCGCTGATCGATGGAACCCTGTTTGATAATTCCACCAAGCAAAGCGAACCTGCCTCGCTGAGAGTGAATGAAATGAGCAAGTGTTGGGTCGAAGCTATACAGCAGATAAAAGTTGGCGGCAGGAGCAAGTTGGTGTGCCCGTCGAATCTTGCCTTTCGCGACAAAGGCCTTCCTCCTCTCATCAAGCCAGGCGCCACGTTAGTATTCGATATCGAACTCCAAGAGATCGTCGCTACCAAATAACTCTGCCATTTTTCAGCCTCTCATCCGGTCGAGCAATGCCACCAACCATACTCCTAAGTTGCGAATCCATCAGTAAAAGTTACGGGGTGAAACCGCTGTTTGCCGATCTATCGATCGGGTTGGCTGAGGGCGATCATGTCGGATTGGTCGGGCCTAATGGCTCCGGCAAATCAACCCTGCTGAAGATCATGGCCGGGCTCGAAGAGCCCGATGAGGGAACCAGGTCGATGCGCCGGCAGCTCCGCATCGGCTACGTGCCGCAAGACCCGTCATTTGATGGGACACTGACGATCGAGGAAGTCCTCGCACAGGTCCTGAGCGACGACGGTCATGACCCCCATGACCATAGCAGTCGTACCTCCGCAGCACTCAGCCTGGGAGAGTTTCCCGCAACCGACCAATCCACAGCCACGCTCTCCGGAGGATGGAAGAAACGCCTGGCCATCGTCCGGTCACTCATGCTGGAACCGGACGTCTTATTGATGGACGAGCCGACCAACCATTTGGATGTCGAAGGCATCCTGTGGCTAGAGCGACTACTCCGTGCTGAAGCCCGAGCGTTTCTCGTCGTGAGCCACGATCGACGTTTTCTCGAAGCCGTGACATCGCGAATGATTGAGTTGAATCGCAGTTATCCCACCGGGGTTTTCGAAGCCAAAGGGAACTACAGCGATTTCTTGGAACAGCGGGATGCCGCGCTGCACGCACAAGCGAACTATGAAGCCTCCTTAGCCAACCGCGTCCGCCGAGAAGTGGAATGGCTCCGGCGCGGGCCCAAAGCCCGCACGACAAAAGCCAAATCGCGGATCGACTCGGCTGGTCGGTTAATCGAGGAACTCAACAGCGCCGATGCTCGGAAAGACCAAGGCACCGCTGGTATCAATTTCACCGCATCGGGACGCCGATCGAAACAGTTGGTCGAGGCCACGCAACTCTGCAAATCACTCGGCGGACGACCGATCGTGAAGGATCTGGACCTCCTACTCGGCCCGGGCCAGCGGATTGGGTTACTGGGTCCGAATGGAAGCGGAAAGAGCACGCTGCTGAAGCTCATAGCCGGAACACTGAAGCCGGACGCAGGCACCATCACCCGCGCAGACAAACTGCGCGTCGTCACATTCGAGCAGCATCGCGAATCACTAGATCAATCCTCCTCGCTCCGCCGAGCCCTCGCCCCACACGGGGACTCAGTTGTCTATCAAGATCGTTCCATACATCTGGTCTCCTGGGCCAAACGGTTTCTCTTCAGACCGGAGCAACTGGATCTCCCAGTCTCCCGCCTCTCCGGAGGCGAACAGGCACGTCTCCTCATCGCACGGCTCATGCTGCAACCGGCTGATCTCTTGATCCTCGACGAACCGACGAACGACTTGGACATTCCAACACTCGATGTATTGGAAGACAGTCTGCTGGAATTTCCCGGCGCGTTGATGCTGGTCACGCACGATCGATGGCTCTTAGACCGTGTATCTACCATGCTGCTAGCGCTGGACGGCACAGGACAAACCGAATGGTTTGCCGACTATGCACAATGGGAGGCCGCACAAGAACGGAAGTCGACAGAGCTCAGTCGCACGTCTTCGTCACGACCGTCCAAGGCATCCCGTGCTGAGTCGGAAACGACACCGAAGACCAAAAAAACAGGCCTCTCCTATCGAGAGCAAAAGGAGTGGGCGAAGATGGAGCAAAGAATTCTCCAGGCCGAGGAAACCATCGCCGCCTGCCAAGCCGCAGTGGAAAATCCCGCCATCGCCTCCAACGCAGCAGCGCTGCAAGAACGATCCGAGGCCCTGGACGCCGCCCGCACAGCCGCCGAACGGCTCTATAACCGCTGGACCGAACTCGAGGGCAAACAGACACAGTCCGCCGGCCAGCCCTAGACCTCATGCTGTGTTTCCTATAGGTGCTTTTCAGGCCATAGGAAAACCTGTACAATGCGCCCATGCGCCTCTCAACCTCGCTCTCGATACTGTCGATCCTCTCCTTCACCTTGTTCGCTTCCGGCTGTGAGACAACCGATCGAGCCCTGACAGCGGCTGGACGAGTCGCGAGGGGCCAGACCGGACAGGCCATCATCGATCTTGCATCAGGGAAAGATCCGGCACAGATCGCCAAGAGGCGGCTGGACCAATACGCGCGCGACCCCGAAGCGGTGCTTAGAGACCTGCGCGAGGCAAAAAGAGACTTTGAATCCATCCTCGCCGTCCTTGGAGTGAACGTCGGAAAGACCTGGGGGAAGAAGGAAGTTCAACTGCCCGAAGCCAAGAAATATGTGAAGTACACGCAAAACTACAAGAGTCGGGCCATCGTCGATTTCGATTCAGGCGAGATCCTGGTCGAGACGTTGGACGATCAGGACCCTCAACGCAGTCTCAAGAACGCCGTCGTCACCACGCTCCTGACCCCGCAAGATCCACGATCCGTCGATTTATTTTCCGACAAGGAAATCGTCCTGACGAATGACAAGGAGCCCTACCTCCTCGGCCTTGTCCTTGATCAGCAAAATAAACCGATACGCACACCGGCAGAAGCCGAACCATTCGCCGCGTATCTTCTCGAAAAGAAATCGGGCACGCGGACCGTGGACCAAGAGGGAACCAAGAAGACGGTTCAGTACGTCACCATGGGGATGGTGTCTAATCTCCCGATGAAGCAGGCGGAAAAATACCGAACGCTGGTTCACCAATTTGCACAGGCATATAACATCAGCCCCAGCCTGGTCTTCGCGGTCATCCGCACAGAGAGCAACTTCAACCCCTATGCTGTGAGCTCAGCCCCTGCCTATGGGCTTATGCAACTCGTCCCCACCAGCGGAGGCCGTGAGGCTTACCGAAAGGCGAAAGGCCAGGACGTGGCCCCCTCACGAGAATATCTCTTCGATCCGGCTAACAACGTCGAATTGGGAACCGCCTACTTGAATGTGTTGATGTTTAAGCAGCTGGAAGCCGTGGACCACAATGTGTCACGCGAATACTGTGTGATTGCCGCCTATAATACAGGCCCGAGCAACGTCTTCCGCACCTTTTCACGGGACCGCACCACGGCGGTCAATCAGATCAACAGCCTCCAACCGGCCGGCGTCTATGAGCAGTTGAGGAAAAACCTCCCCTACGAAGAGACCCGCCACTACCTAGAAAAAGTGACCGGCTACCGCAAGTCGTTTATCAGTTCGTCGGAGAGTTCCCCGCAATAAGGACGGGCAAGGCTGCACACGTCGTTTACCCCTCGTACCTCGTCGTGCATTCGCAAGCAAAACCTCTTCGCTTACGAGATACGGTTCACGAGGATCGAGGACGCTACACGGGATACATGTGCGCCGCTTGGCGAAGGGCTGTCTTGGCAGACTCAGAGCAGGCGAGTACCGTATCTGCCTGGGAGCAGGTGAAACAAGACCCAGGTTCAACACCCGCTAGGCGGCGCGTGAAGCGACCGCAGGAACCCAACGGCGAAGGAGCGCGGCGCACTGTTCGATCGGGAACGGTTTTGATGCATAGTCATCCATGCCGGCAGCGAGACACAACACCCGATGCGTATCCAATGCATGGGCGGTTAAGGCGACAATCGGAATCGGCGTGCCATCTGATCGAAGGACTCCGCGCTGACGTATGGCTCGCGTGGTGGTCAATCCGTCCATGTCCGGCATTTCACAATCCATCAAGATGAGATCGAAGGCGGACTGGTCGAGCGCCTGGAGGACCTCTCGCCCCGTGCCGACAACCGTCACGGATGCCCCACATATTTCAAGCATACCGACAACCACTTCTTGATTGATCAGATCGTCTTCGGCCAGGAGAATACGCCCACGCACCTGCGTCTGACCTGCCACGACAGGTTGCGCGTTGTTATCCGTGATGCGTCCGCTCGCCGTGCGAGGAGCCGAGAGGCTGGGTTCTATGGGATGCGCATCGCCTAACACCCTATCGAGTCGTGCCGTAAACCAGAAGGTTGAACCTTGTCCAGGGACACTCTCAACCCCGATCTGCCCACCCATCATCTCCACAAGTCGTTGGACGATGGCGAGACCTAGACCAGTCCCTCCAAACCGCCTAGTCGTAGACCCGTCGGCCTGGGCAAAGGGCTGAAAGATTTTCTTTTGCGCCTCGGGGGAAATCCCGATTCCGGTATCGCTGACCGACACCTTCACCATCGGGCGCCCGGTCACATCCTGGTGGGGCTGGATGTGGATTGCAACTTCTCCCCGTTCCGTAAATTTCAAGGCATTCCCAGCGAGATTGAGGAGAATCTGCCGGAATCGTCCAGCATCGCCTCGCCACCGAGCCGGAAGATCCTCGTCGATATCGCATCGCAACCGGAGCTTCTTCCGTTGAATCGGTTCAAGAAATAGGTCCGCCACGCCATGGAGTAACTCCACGAGGTCGAACTCGACCAGTTCGAGTTCCAGCTTATTGGCCTCAATCTTCGAGAAGTCGAGAATGTCGTTGATCACTTGCAGCAACGCCACTCCAGACTGGTGAATGGTTTTAGAATAGTGCTGTTGCTTCTCCGACAAACCGGTCGACAACAGCAATTCCGCCATGCCCAGCACGCCGTTCATCGGCGTGCGAATCTCATGACTCATGTGGGCAAGGAATTCCGATTTCGCGTGGTTGGCGCTTTCGGCGGCAGCCTTGGCTTCCTTGAGCGCCTCAACCGTCTGTTGCAACTCTTCGTTACGACGTTGCAGCTCAGCGGTACGGGCCTCCACATCCTGCTCCAGACGTTGATTGGCAGCCTTGAGTTCACGATTACGCTCATCGACAAGCGCCGCAAGGTCATCGACTTTGAGACGCGCCTCCCGTCCCAATTCCCATTTTCGCGTGAGCGAAGCGGCGATCTGCTGCACCTCGATGGAGTCGAACGGCTTGCGCAAGACCAATAATCGGTCGCTCACGCCCAGGCGTTCGGCAATTTGAGCCCATGAAAAATCCGAGTGAGCCGTGCAAATCACGATCTGGATTTCCGGATCGGCATTCAAGATATGTTCGATCGTCTTGAGCCCATCCCACCCGGGTGGCATACGCATATCGACGACCGCAAGAGCATACGGCTGCCCCTTCGTTCGCGCAGACCGAATCTCCTCGAAGCCCTGCTCCCCTTGATCAGCAAAATCCAGCTCGAACGGCTCATCAGGCGCCTTCGGAGCCGCGCCGCCAAACAGCGCCGCGCGAGCCTGCTGCAAGGCCAATGGCGCAGCTGCCGGCATGAGGATTTTCCGAAAATCCTCATGGATCTTTCGGTTGTCGTCAATGATGATAATCCGTCGATTGCATTCGATTATCGGCAGGGTCATGCGGGAACCTCCACAGATTCAAGGGGAAGATCAAAGATAAAGGTCGCCCCTCGGCCTTCGCCGTCGCTCTGTGCCTGCAGAGTGCCGCCCATACTTTTTGCTGCCAACGCAGCACTGTGCAATCCGATACCGTGCCCCTCCGGCCGAGTCGTAAAACCCTGGGTGAAAATGAGGGAGAGGTGCTCGCGTGAAATACCAACACCGGTATCCATAACCTGAAACCGAATGAATCCTGGGCGATTGGTGGCTGGCCCGAGAAAGAGAGTCAGCCTGCGCGGCCGACCATCGGCGATGGACATGGCATTCTTGGCATTGCTGATCAGATTCACCAGAATCTGAATGACCTGGTGCCGATCGGTCATCCCGTCCGGTAAGTTCCCGTACTCCTGCACGATCTCGCAGGCGCAACTATCGAGTGCCGGTCGATTGATGGCCAACGCCTGTTCTATCAAATCTCGGAAATGAACCGGCTCCAGGATCAGTCCACCAGGACGAGCCAAATCCACCTGCCGGGATACCACCTGTCGAATATGTTCGACATTCCGGCTGAGATCGCCCAACTCCTGTTCCACGAGCGCGGAGTTTTGGCTCACGGCTTCAGCCAGCATGGCCAGATACGAAGGGATTTGCTTCCCCTGAGGGTCTTCAGATAGAAAAACGGCCAGGTCATGGCTGTGAGATTGCAGCATGGTGGCGACCGAGCCGACGTCGCCGATCGGCGCCTGCTTCAACGTGCTAATGACCACGTCGACGGAGACATTGACACTGGTGAGCACATTCCCGACGTTATGCAACACTGTGGAGGCCACATCAGCCATGCCGACTCGACGGGAGGTCTCCACCAGCTTCCGGTTGAGTTCTTCCCGCTCCTCTTGTACGCGCTTCCGCTGCTCGATTTCGGTTTGGAGGGTCTCGTTCGTCTGCTCAAGCATCTGATTCTGTGAAAGCACCTGCGTGCGGGACTGTTCGAGTTGCACGATCGCATCACGGAGCTGAGCGTTTGCCCGATCAACCTCCGTCACGTCATGAAACGACGCCAAGACGCCGCGTAGCGCACTGCGGTCATCCAAGATCGGCGTACTGGTCACAGAAAACGTCCTCAGTATTTTCTCCTGTGTCCAATACCCGAGGCGGCATCCGTGTTGTGGCAACTTTTGATCGATGGCACGTTCCCAGGGATGTGTATAGACCACAGCCAGCGGCGTACCCTGAGCTTGAACCCATTCGACCCGAGACAGCGACTTTCCCAACAATGAGGGCAGTGGCCGCTCGGTCAGTCGGCAGAAGGTTTCGTTCGCCAACACGACCGCCCCGGACGTGTCCAGCATCACGACGCCGTCGGTAAGGCTGTCGAGCGCCGATTTCACGCGGGGAGGAATCACCTGCGACGGGTCCATTTGACGCAAGGTGCGTCGCATAAAGATGAAGTACCCGAAAAACCCCAGTACGGCGACGAGGGCGACAAATCTGGGCCACGCTCCCAGAACGAATGTTTCTTCCCACGAGGAATGCTGGGTGCGGAAAGAGAGCTGGAGGGTGCCCCAACGAATTGTCCCTTTATAGATTGGAACCTGGATATGATTCAACGTCGATTGCTGTCCAGCCGGCTGAACCCAATGTTGCGCATGTGGACCCGCCACGACAAGCGGCTGCCCATCCGCAGCCTGGAGCGCCGCCGAGAGGAGATCGGAGTTCCGCTCTACCAATGCCTGCATGGCGGTCTGAATGATCGTGACCTGTCCAGAAGCCGCGAGCAAGGAATACTGTACAGCCAGATTTTCGCAGAGCGCCTTGCGAGCCTCAAACACCTGTCTAGCTTGATCGGGGGCTAACCCCACGATGGCATCCCCGGCGAGCATGGCGCCGACCGTCACACAGACCAAACAGAAACTGATTAAGGCAATAGGAGAAAGCCGGTTCATGCTACTCTTCTTGTCGGATGATTAGGCCTTCGGCTTGAGGGATGGGGCAATATCAAACAGGTCTTGAAGCCCGTCGAATTCGGCCTGCTCATGCTGCTGGGAGGCATCTGTAGCCTTCTGAAGACGGTTCCGTTCACGACGGCCCAAGCTCACCACGGGAAGAGGATCGAAGCTCCTCCAGGCAGGAAGAGTCGCCAAGCAACTGGCCAGCAGCGTACTGCTTTGGAGCGCCCAGGCCACGAAACCGACCGAGAGCGTCAGGCCAGTCAACGCGGCGACGCGGGCCACCAGAGCATGCTGTTCCTGATCCACCCCAAGCGCCTCTTCCAACGACGTCGCCATCGCATCCAGGTTTGCCATCAACACATCACTGACTATGTTGGGCACGTTAGGCTCTTCGAATTGGAGGTTCCCGGCCACCTCGACCGGGATGATAGTGAATGGGGAAGAAGGTTGGTCGTCATTCCACTGCGGCAGGGAGTGATCTTTTACGGGCAGATCGGTACGACGGAGTTCGTCGGGCTTGAACGCTGCGCCAGGAGGTCCTTCATCAGGATGCGAGGCGGGAGGCACAGAAAAAATACCAGACACGCCCGTTCGCGTCAGACTGTTGGGAACTGGCACCGTCGGACTCTCAGGCCCTGCCGGTAGAGGGCGAGACGTTGGTGTGCCCGGGATAGGCGGCAGTGTCGTCGGAATCAGGGAGGGCAAAATCGATGTCGTCACAGGGCCAGGGCTCATCCCCTCCGTCACATCTGTCACCGTCACCTGAATCGCCTGTGTGATCGCACCGCCTTGACTGTCCACAACACGAACCTGAACCACATACACGTTATCGCCATTCGCATCGGTCGCCACTTCAAAGTCATGAGGTGCCACGAAGCTCAGGGCGCCCGTCGCCACATCGATTGTAAAGAGTGCCTGATCGGCGCCACCGCTAATCCCATAGGTCAGGGTCTGTGCGGGGAGGTCCACATCAGCTCCGGTCACGACCATGATGCCCGTCACATTTTCAGCGACATTGACGGACGCCGTCGCTCCGCCACCTCCACTGATGATCGTCGGGGCGTCGTTCACCGGAGTAATAGTCAAGGTGACTGTCGTGCTGCCCACTGTCCCTCCCGCCCCATCGTTCACCGTAAAGGTGAACGTATCGCTGGCCGTCTCGGATCCGTCATGCACGTACACTAATCGGTTAGCGATGATGTCGGCCTGCGTAAAGGAGGTCGCAGACACCCCTGGCGACGTGGTAAGTTCCAATCGCCCGAATGTGGGGCCGGTGCCGACGGAGAAAGTCAGTTGAGCCGCGACATTGTCTATGTCTCCCACCGATAACTCGCCGCTATTAATGGTGTCAGAACCTCCCTCTGCCACTGTGCTGCCGGTATTGGCCGTCAGTGTTGGCGCATCATCCACCGCCGTCACCGTGATCGTCACCGTCGCCGTCGACACGTCGCCGTCCGCATCGGTCAGCGTGTAGGTAAAGGAGTCGGGGCCGTTGTAGTTCGCGGTCGGCGTGTAGCTGTAGCTCCCGTTGGCATTGACCACCGCCGTGCCGTTCGTCGCCCCCGTGGCCAGCGCCCACACGTTGCCCCCATCGCCTGAAGGCGTGTCGTTCGTCGCGAGCGTCCCGCTCGTCGTCCCGCTGTCTTCCGCCACCGTCAGCGTGTCGGCCACCGCCACCGGCGCATCGTTGACGCCACTGACCGTCACGGTCGTATCGTAATTCGCACTCGTGCCGCCGTCGCCATCGGTCAGGACGTAGCGCACCGTGCGAGCACCAGTCGTCGGCGCGGCGGTATCCGTGTTCTCATAGGTGATGTTCTTGACCAAGGCCGTCACGCAGGCGGGCGTGGCGCTGCTGTTCAAGGTGATGACGAGATCGCTACCGTTGCTGCCGCCGGTAAAGGTGCCGATGGTCACGCCGCCGTAGGTGATGTTCGACCCACTCACACCAATCTGGCCGGCCCCGGTCCCTTGGTTCTGGATGCTGAGCACATCTTCGGCGCTGTCCCCGCCCGCTGGAATCGAGACGGTCAAGGTTCCAGTATCGAGGTTGGCTGAATCCACATCGGCCACCAGGGCATTGCCGCCCTGCTCAATCACCACCGCCCCGTCGCCTTCGCTGTAACTCAGACTATCGCCGCTCAGGCTTGTGATCGTGGGCGCGTCGTTCACGCCGGTCACGGTAATCTGTTTAGACGCGGTGAGAGACGTGCCGCCGTCCCCATCGATTAACACCGCCTCGACCGTGCGGGTCGCGGTGGAAGGCGCATCGCCGGCCACCCAGAAGCGGATGTTGGCCATCACCTCGCCGACGATGCTCGCATCGGCATTGGCATTGAAGGTGACGACAAACGGGACAGCCCCGATCCCGCCGGCCTGCGTCCCGATCAATGTGCCGCCATAGTAGACATTGGTCCCGCTGACACCGATCTGGCCGGCGCCCATCCCGGCGTTGAGCAGTTCGACCCGATCATCCACGCTGGGATTGGCGCTAATCGTGATGGTTAGGGTCCCGGTGTCGAAGTTCGTGGAGTCCAGGTCGCTCACGTTCGGCAGGGCATCGATAATCACCGCCAGCGCCCCTTCGGTGAAGTTTTTGTCCCCCTCCCCAAACGTCATCACCGGCGCATCGTTGGTGACCTGAACGTAAACCAGCTTGGTTTGCGGAGTGGCCGTGCCACCATCGCCATCAGTAAGGCCAATGGTGAGTTGACGGGTGGCGGTTGAGGGAGCGTCGCTCACGTTCTCGAATTGGATGCTGCGATAGACTTCCTGAACGGCGGACGGCGTGGCACTCGTATTGAACGTCACGACCAAGGGATCGGACCCGCTTGTGCCGCCGCTGGCCGTCCCGATCACGACGCCTTCATAGGTGACGTTGCTACCGGAGGTGCCGACTTGCCCTGGGCCAGTTCCCCAATTCCCGACTATTAAGCGGTCATCAGCCGTGCCATTGGTGGAGATCGAGATCGTCAGGACTCCTCCGTCGAAATTCGCTGAGTCGGCATCGACAATGTTCCCCGTCGCATCGAAGACTTGCGGCATCCCCCCTTCGACGAAGGTCACATCCGGCCCAAGCGGAGTGATGACTGGGGCGTCGTTCGTGGCCGTAATAGTTACGGTAGTGCTGCCGGTCGCGGTGAGCGTCCCGCCGCTGCCTTGGCTGCCACTGTTGCCGTCGTCGAACGTCCAGTCGACTTGCACTGAGGCCGGCGGCGTATCGCTGGTATTGTGATACGTGATCTGCTGCATCGCCGAGTTCACCAGGGCCTGCGTAGCGTTGCTATTGAACGTCAGCTCCAGCGAGCCGGCGCCGCTGATGTAGGTGCCGATGGTGATACCGCTGACATTCATATTGCCGCCCCATAGCGACAACGTCCCAGCGCCGGAATAGAAGACATCTTGCGCATCGGCGCCGCCATGCCGTGCCAACGTGAGCGTCGCGCCGTTGAAGTTGTTCAGCGTCGAGAGTTCACCATCATAAATGGTAACATCGGCATCGAGCACCACGGCAGCGCCGCCTTCAGTATAGGTGGGCATGCCGTTGAGATTGCTGAACGCCGGCGCATCGTTGACGCCACTGACCGTCACGGTCGTATCGTAATTCGCACTCGTGCCGCCGTCGCCATCGGTCAGGACGTAGCGCACCGTGCGAGCCCCAGTCGTCGGCGCGGCGGTATCCGTGTTCTCATAGGTGATGTTCTTGACCAAGGCCGTCACGCGGGTAGGCGTGGCGGTGCTGTTCAAGGTGATGACGAGATCGCTGCCATTGCTGCCGCCGGTAAAGGTGCCGATGGTCACGCCGCCGTAGGTGATGCTCGACCCACTCACACCAATCTGGCCGGCCCCGGTGCCTTGGTTCTGGATGCTGAGCACATCTTCGGCGCTGTCCCCGCCCGCTGGAATCGAGACGGTCAAGGTTCCAGTATCGAGGTTGGCTGAATCCACATCGGCCACCAGGGCATTGCCGCTCTGCTCAATCACCACCGCCCCGTCGCCTTCGCTATAACTCAGACTATCGCCACTCAAGTTGGTGATCGTCGAGGCATCGTTGACCGCGTTGACCGTAATCAAGATAAACTGGCTGATATTGTTTGCCCCACCATTGGCCGTCCCGCCCGAGTCATAGACATTAAACTGAAACGCCGTGACACCGCTGGCATTTGCCGTCGGCTTGAATTGCATGCCTTGGATGTCGGCCAACGAATAGGAACCAACTGTCACCCGCGTGGTCCCATCCGCCAAGAACACATTGCCAATGCTGGCTGAAGGGATCGCCGTGACTGCGTAGCTCAGGGTTTGTCCGCTCTCGTCGGCGCCTCCGCTCGGACTGTAGGCCACGCCCCCTAAGCCTAAGGATGCCAGACCCGCGTCCTCCGACACGATAAGATTGCTGACTGTGCCGGCAGTGAGAGTCGGCGCGTCGTTGACCGCGGTGACATCAAAGGTGAGACTGTTGGGGGCGGCATCATACCCGTTAGTGCTGTCGCGAACGGAAAAGGTCAGTGTCGCATAACCCACCCCATTGGCATTGACTGCGGGTGTAAACACCACGTTGCCCGCAGTGATGTCGGCAACGGTCACGACCTGGCCTGCCGTAACGGCTGCACCCGAAAGGGTCAGGGTGCCGGACCCCGGGAGCGTATCGATCCGCACGGCTGACAGCGCATCACCCACATCGACGTCACTGAAGCCAAAGTTGGCCGAGGTGAACGTGTGCGACGTGTCTTCATTGATCGTGACCGTGGCATCGGCCCCGGTCGGCGCTTCGTTCACGTTCGTCAGGTTGATCGCAAAGGCTTCGTCGTAGGTGAGCCCACCGCTGTCGGTCACCCGCACGGTCACCGTGTGGCTGGTGGCGCTCTCATAGTTGAGCAAACTCCCATTGGCCACGGTGATGACACCCGTGCTGCTGTTGATCGCGAAGCGCCCGCCCGCCGTATCCGTAAGGCTGTAGGTCTTGATATCCCCACTGTCAGGATCGGTTCCGGTGACCGTACCCACGACCGTCCCGGTCGCCGCGTTCTCCGTAACGCTGTTGCCCGAGAGCGCCAGATCGGTTGGCGCGTCGTTGACCCCACTGACCGTTACGGTCGTATCGTAATTCGCA